>NZ_CP021422.1:3101406-3802813 GCF_002201475.1 Acutalibacter muris
CTTCTTCATGCGGTTGTTGACCACATCTGAAATAAAGATGGCCAGAATGATACCCACAACCATGTTCACAATGATAAAGGCCACATTGTACAGCAGGGTGTTGCGGACGATAATGGCCGCCTCGTTGGTGCCGAACAGAAACTCGAAGTTCTTCAGACCTGCCCAAGGGCTGCCATAAATACCGTCGTTCACATTGTAGGTCTTAAAAGCCACCACAATGCCGGTCATAGGAATATAATTGTTGATAAACAGGTAGACCGCACCGGGCAACAACATCAGGTACAGGGGGATATACTGCTTAAACCGGGCCAAGGTTAGTTTCTTTTTGTCCATATCCGTCCTCCTCGGTTTCCCTCAAGAGGGGTTATTGTTTCTCCAGCCATTCGTTGAACTGCTTCTGCTTCTCATCCATGACAGTCTGCAGGCCGGCGGCATACAAGGCGTCGTTGAATTCCTTTATTTTAGCGTCCAGATCATCCACCACGCCAAAGGCCAGATCCTTGCGGTACTGTTCCACCACGGAATTCAGCTGCGCTTCTTCATTGGCAACGGGAGTGGAATCAAAGGTAAAGCCATACGCTTTGGAGGTGGTGATGCCCTCGTTATATACATCGTACTGCTCCCAGATATCGGTGGGGTTGCCCGCCCAGGGGTGTCCGGCAAACTGGTTGGGATATACAAAGCCAAAGTCATTGTGGTAACCCACGCTGGTAGCATCTACGCCATCGGGATAGGATGCCAGCCCATCATCAGTCAGGACCCAATCCTCGCCCTCGATGCCCCAGTTGATCAGGTCGTTGAATTCCTGACTGGTATAGGTCCAATTCAGGAACTGGGCGGCTTTCTGAGGATCCTCGGCGGCGTTTGCCACCGCAAAGAGCATGGAGTTGACGGCGTTGGTGTTCTTCATGGCCTCGCCCATCTGAATAACGGAAACCTCATACCCAGTCTGCGCCAGCTTTTCAATATCGGTGTTCGGCTTTACATTGGTGATGAAAGAGAAACAGTTGCCGGCCTTCAATTTGGTTTCACCGCCATCCTGATTCACCGCGATATCTTGGGAAAGGTACCCCGCTTTAAACCATTCCTGGGCGATCTCGCAAAAGGTGCGCCACTGCTCGCCCTCGAACCAGTTGGTGATTTCCGTAGTCTGGCCGTAGTTTTCCAGCACACCGAAGTTGCTGCCCATGTTGTCCATATAGCTCAGGTCCTGCGTGCCCATGATAGAGGTTCCGTCCAAGCAGATCATGTCAGGATGCTTTTCCTTCACCTTGGCAAACATATCGCCAATCTGATCAAAGCTGCTATAGTCATCGGTGGTGATATTGAAGTCCTCCACCTTGTATCCCAGTTCCTCAAAGATGTCTTTGCGCACCACCAGGCCAGCGGGATAGCCACGCTCCTTCATCTGGCCCAAGCCAATGAAGAAATCGCCTAAGTAGCCGCAATCAAAGTCGCTACCCAAAACCTCTTTGGCCCCCTGCAGGTCATCCAGATACGGAGCCAGGTTCACCACATATTGAGATTCAATATAAGTAGAAAAGTTACTAGAGAACGCCGGAAAGATATCCAACGGCTCACCAGCTGCTAGCATCATAGAAAGCTGAGAGTTCAGGGTACCGAAAGTCATCGGGATCATATTGACTTTCATATTCAGCTCTTTCTCCGCCAGCGCGGCAACAGCCTCGTTGACTTTGTTCTGGTTGGTGCCCTCCTGGGCCACCAGGTACATGTAGTTGACCTCGTACCCGCCGCCATCCACCTTGCCGGTGCTTTCGGCCTCGCCCTCGGAGCTTTCGCCGCCAGTACTTTCTGTCTGGTTACTCTCGTCGGAGCTGTTTTCTGCCTGACTGGAACTGCCCTTTCCGTCCCCGCCGCAGGCCGCGAACAAGGACACAACCAGCGCCAGAGCCAACAACAGGCTGATGATCTTTTTTGCTTTCATGTTTGATTCCTCCATATTCTGGCGCTTTGCGCGCCGTTTGTTTTGCACCCTAAGCATACCAAAAATCCCTTGGGTAATAACATAAGAAAATGGTAGACAAATTATCAAAAATCAGACATTTTGCCATTTGCCCCTCGAAACCTGTTTTTTCCCCTTGTATAATGGAGAAAATAGCGCAAGGGAGGGAGTTGTATGAGCACAAAGAGCAAGCTGCCAGGGCCAGCGCTACGGAAAATCATGCTCTGGCTCCTGGTGCTGTTTCTGCTGATTTTGGCGGCGGGGGTAGCGGCCCTGACGGCTGTCGGCCGGGAATCCAGGGAGTCGGAGTGGGAGCGCTCCTGCCAGGCCATTGAGGAGCGCTTGAAAAGCCTGGACAATTCCCTTTCCAGTCTCAACCTGTACCTGGCCGACCTGATGCTTACCAGCACGGATGTCCAGGACATCCTCACCCAGCAGGACAGCCAAAAACGCAATGCCGCCGCCCGCCAGCTCCAGGCAAACCTGGTGGCGCATGGGGAACTGATCCCTGGTTATTACAACTTTTTCTTTTACGATTCGCAAAGTGGTGTGGAGGTGTTCTGCTACGACAGCGTTTCCGACTACAACGCTTGCACCCGCCTGCGCGGCTGGATCCGGGAGCAAGCCCAGGCGGGCGCAAAGATTTCCTCTAATTTCCTTTGGGAGCCTGTATCCGCGGGGAAGGAGGCCTACCTGCTCCAGTGCAACCAGCTGGGCAGTGCCATGATCGCCTGCTGGACACCCTGCAACTTGGCTTTTTCCTTCCTCTCCGGGACGGTCCCTTCCGAGGAAAGCTTTTATACGGTGCTGGACAAGGATGGGACTCTAGTCTTCCCCAAGGAGAGCGAGGAGATCTTTATGTCCGGAGAGCGGGACAAGTGGGGGAGCTATTCCCGGGAGTTCACCATGCGCTATGGGGATCTGACCCTGCTGGTAGTGGACCGCCCCAGCGGCTACCAGGAGATGCTGATGCTGTTTACCATCTTCTTCCTGGTGACCCTGGGTATTGTGGCGGGGTTTGCCGTATATACCCTCACCTACTTCCAGCGGTATATCCAGCAGCCCTTCCAGCGCCTGCAGGACCATGTGAACGACTTCGCCTCCACAAGAAAAGAGGCGAAACGCAAGGGCTTCGCCGAACTCAACATGGCTATGGCAGCCTTTGATTCCCTGGTGGACCAGCTGAACGAATTGAAAATCGAGCAGTATGAGGAAAAGATTTATCTGGCAAAAACCCAGCTGGAATTTTTCCAACTGCAAATCAAGCCCCACTTCTTTGTAAATGCTTTCAGCATCCTGCATGGCATGGCGCAGAAGAAAGAGTATGCCCGGATCCAGCAGTTCTGCATCACGCTGTCCGATTATGTGCGGTACCTGTTCCGGGATGGACTCAGCATGGTGTCCCTGGAGGACGAGCTAAAGGTGGTCAGGGATTACCTGGATATCCAGAACATCCGCTACCGCGCCCAGAGCGCTTTGGGTGAAGATATCCCTCCGGAGCTTCTCTCGGTCAACATCCCGCCCCTCCTGCTGCTCACTTTCGTGGAGAACGCGGTGAAACACTCAGTGGAGGACCTGTCCATGCTGGCCATTTTTATCCAGGCCCAGCCGGTCCACCAGGAAGACGGGGATTCCATCCGGCTCACCGTGTCGGGGAACTGCTCGGGCTTTTCCCAGGAGGACCTGGCGGAACTGAACGCGCCTGAGCAGAATCTGCCCAGTAGCGATGGCCTGCATGTGGGCGTGGAGAATGTGCGTAAGCGGCTGTCGCTCATGTACGGGGTGGAGTTCCAGCTGCACTTCTCCAATCGGGGCGAAAGCTCAGTGGTAGAGATTGTGATTCCAAACCGTCCTGATCTTCATTCATAAGGGCCAATGGAAAAGGAGTTGGAATGAACCCGGTTGTTTCCCGAATAATTGGACGTTGGAACGCTAAAAAGGCCGGACGGGTAACGGAAAACGCTATTGCATTTACTCTCATGGCAGCTACACTTAAATATGGTTATGTTTGACCTTTGGGGCGCAAGCCCGTCTTCATATTGCACCGCCTGAGCAGTTTAGTGTGCCTACTGTCCCGTGGGTTTGCTTTTCGTTGAGATGGTTACGACCGTTTTAAAACTTTTCTGAAAATATTTAGGCAATACCGCACAAAGACCGCCCTGCGGGCTTTGTGCGGTATTGCCTTTATCTTTACACCCTGATCTTCTGGGTGTTCGCTTTGCGAACTCGTTAACACGACACTGCCGCAAAACCTTTCGAAAGGCCAGAAAAATTTTGTCGTTGCATATTGGGAATCTGCATGGTATAATACTACAATAATAGTAAAACGGTGGTGTTACAGGGCTCGATTCCCGGGACGTTCTTTGGCTTGACTACTGTTTGACTACTATTTTGAAAAATCAATAAAATGGCCGGGGACCCGGCCATTTCTAGGGCTCCCGGCCCCGGGACAAAAAGTAACTTTTTTGTGCGCTCTGGACAAAACCCAGCATTTTCGGGCTTTTCCCATTGACGGCCTGATAACTCCGACTCTGAGGGCCGCTGGTTCGAATCCAGTCAAGCGCGCCAGAGAGCGGAAAAGTTCAGTGTGAACTTTTCCGCTTTTTTCAAATTATCTGGCATGAGGTGTGCTATGAAAAATATAATTATTGTCGGACCGTCCAGGGCCGGGAAGACAACTTTGGCAAAACGACTCCACGAAAAATTCAATTATTTTGTCATCAGCCTTGATAAGCTGGTCGCTACATTCCAAGCGGCATATCCCCAGCTTGACATTCGGCTCAACTGGAATAGGGATAAGACAACGGAAAATGTAGCGCCGTTTATTGGGCATTTCCTGGGGCTATTTTCCTCAGATGACGGAATCAAAGATGACTTGAACCTCCGCGCACATCATGTTGAAGGGAATCATTTTGTGCTGGAAGGCGGGTACTTTGATTTTGAGAAAATCACCTCTATCCTGAAAGAATATGGGGTGAATGAATTGAAAGACCGCTTTATTTTGATTGGATTAGTGCAGGGCCAAAAGACGGTTGATGAGTATGTAAGCGACTTCAAAAAGTACGACACAGAAGACGATTGGACATACAATTTGTGCGAGGACGAATTGAGAGATTATGTTACCCAAGACGCTATTCCATTTAACCGGGTCATGATGGATCATCTGGCAAAATATAGATTCACAATTTACGATACATCGTCAGAGCGAGATCGTGTTCTCGATAAGATTATTGAAGATATTATGATTGCTAATAGGAGTTGATCTCATGAAAATTGATAAGTTTTCCTACCACTTAGGCGCTGCCGATTGCTTTTGCGAGATGGTTCGCGCGGGTGTGAAACGTATCGCGCTGTCACATCCTTGTGATACCAAAGATGAGCGTGATAGCTTTCTGCCGGAGTTTGATAAGCTGTGCAAGAAATACGGCGTTCGTTACTATGCGGAGGATGAGGCACTTTTAACCGACCTCTTTTCTCTGTCGCTGAATCAGGGCAAGTTCAACGTGATTTTTTATCAGGATGAATCGGCCTTGCAGGAATATCTTGCTCTAAAAGCAGAGAAAGAAAAGGCAATCGCGGCGGGTAATTACGATGATTGCCGCAAGGATATTGCTCGGCGGTACGGCAAATTGCTCTCGTATACGGACGAGGGTATCCAGCGTTTGCTGGACGCAAATAGCGAGATTGAGGTATAAATATGCTGTTTAACTATACAATTAAGAATTGGGCTGATTGGGGCAAAGTGTTCCAGTCAATCGAGGAATTCACGCCTCTGGCGCAAGAGATTTTTCGCCGGGAGAAGTTAGAGTTTACCAATCTGGAAAACCTCACTCCCGGGACAAATGCCGTGTTCCGGGCGGGGAATTATGTAGTGAAAATATTTGCACCAAAGGAATTGGGTTTGGACTCGCAGGCTGATTATCTCAATGAATCGGCAGTCTGTGGTGCTTTGACTGAACGGGGGATTCCCACGCCCCGGATGATTGCCTGCGGCTCGGTGCAGGATAAGTATCTATTTTACTACATCATCACGGAGTATTATTCCGGCGTAGAGGCCGGAGCATGGCTTGAAAAGGCTACTCTTGGCCAGAAGAAAATATTCATCGAGCGTTTGCGCGAGTTGCTCCAAAAGCTCAATCGTTCGGCACAGGGACTGATCCCACCTGTTGATTTGCTGAGTCGAGCGTTGGGAAACTCAAGATTGGAGCGTCTGCCAGACAGCCTACGTGCTGAAATGGCAGCGCGTGCGGCAAACCTTGATTTGACGGATACGGTGCTGGTACACGGTGATTTGACCGGGGAGAATATTCTGGTTGACTCGGAGAGTAGCCCGGTTATTATTGACTGCGCTGATGCCTGCCTTGCGCCTTGGTGGTATGAGCTGGGTCCGCTGGTATTTGAGCTATTTCACTGTCGGAAAGATTTGTTGCGGTTGTTTGTGGACACCGATTCGGAGACATTTGTAGAGCGGATATTGGACGCTGTTTGCATACACGACTTCGGTGCAAATATGCTCTGGGACTTGGCTGAAAGAGAAAAAGTCCCATGCTTTTTGCATTTAGCGGATGTCAGGGACTTTTTGTTGAATCGGGTGTGTGGCTAGATATCCAGGCTCTCCTGCAAAACTGCGCTTGCCGCTTTCTTCTTATCGTCAAAAGCATGAGTGTAAATATCCAGTGTAGTGGACACCTGCGAGTGACCGAGTAGCCCTGATACGGTTGCTACATCAGCACCACCAGCTATCATAAGGCTCGCCGCCGTGTGACGTAAGGAATGCACGTTCAAATTTTCTGGTAACCCATGTTTTTTCAATATCAACTTAAACCGCCAAGTAAAGCTGCTGGGCATCATCGGTAGTTCCATACCGTGCCTACGGAAGATGTAATCATCGGGAGTCAGCTCGCGTTCATCATAGGTTTCAGTTTCCTGCTGACAGAATTTGCGGTACTCTTTGAGCAGGCTTGCCATCTCAGCGGAGAAGTAAACATAGCGCTCGCCCGAGGCGGTTTTAGGTTCCTTGACGATGATTTCCTCGCCTGTAACCTTGACCACATTCCGGCATATGTGTATGGACTTCTCTTTGAAGTTCACATCGCACCACTTCAGCCCGCAGCACTCGCCCCGGCGCATACCAGTGGCAATAATCAACTTAAAGTAAGTTTCATATTTGATACTTTCTTCGTCCAGCGCAGCTATGAGTTTCTGCGTAGTTTCCTCGTCAGCAACATTCTGCTTTTTCTTCTTTTTGCCTGTATACTTGTATGTTCTCCACGCCGGATTATGCGACAAAAAGCCGCCCTCCATCGCATCAGAGAGGATACCACACAAGCAAGCGTGGACACCTTCAATGGTGCATTCGGAGAGCGGCTTTCCGGTCACAGAATTCTTTTGCTTACGAAGTTCAGCGTAAAGGTTTCGGAAATGTTCGGGCTTGAGGTCGGTCAGCTTGTAGCCGCCCAGGCGCGGCATGAAGCGGTCAATATCTTGCTTGTCGCGGGCCAAGGTGGATTTTGCCAGCTTATTTGGAGCAATTTCCCGCAGCCACATCTCGGTATAAGCTGCGAGAGTGATGGTTTTATCCACCGCCTTGAGTGGCTCATTACGGCACTGTCGCTCGAAGAGTGCGGCTTCTTCTTCGAGCCACTTTTCCTTGGCCTTCGGCGTTAGACCATCGGGTGGATGTACGGTTTTCTGCTGGGGCTTGCGGCGTTTGCCATCGAAATCATAGCCCATGGATACGACCAGCAAGTAGCTGTTCCCTCGTTTACGGATGCTCGCCACTGTAATAACCTCTTTCCTGTTGTGATTTGCCCTGTTGAGGCAACCTCACAATACCACACCCTCATGCGGAAGTCCAGCGGCGAATTTACTTTCTACTACACGGACAAAATGTGTGTGCTATGCCCGGTTGTATGTCCATCAATTTGTTGTTAGGCACTGTGTAAGAGTACGTCAGTCATGACATTTGCGGCCTGATTTTTCAGTTCCATCTGCGGGTGGCAGTAGGTTCGCTCCAGGAATGATGTATCAGCGTGGCCAGCTAACTCCGCGACAGTTTGCTTGTCTACGCCATGGTGGAGCAGTGTGCTGACAAAAAGGTGTCGCAAAGTGTGCAAGTGGAAATTATCAGGGAAGCCATTCCGCTTGAAAATCTTCCTCAGATGTTTTGTAAACGTATCAGGATGGATGAACGCCCCATGCTCATCCGTAAACAGATATGGGCTATGTTCTGTACCAGCGGAGTTTTCATCATGTCGCTTGATGTAGTAGTAGGTTTGCAGAAATGATGTGATATCCTCATCAATGGAAATGGTGCGGCTGCGTCCGTTTTTCGTTGGCCCTTCCTGTACACCGCCACCAGCGACGATACTTCTGGAGCGGCTCACAGTCAAGATGGAACGGTAACCATCCAGAATGAAATCGTCCCAGCGTAAAGCACACAGTTCACCCCGGCGGCATCCGGTATAAATTGCCAGCAGATAGAAGGTCTTATACACTTCGGGTTCGTCCAATAGAGCAAGAATAAACTGCTGCGCCTGTTCCTCGGTGGGGATGAATTGTTGGCGCTTCTCAGTACCAGGCAGGTCAATCATCCGTGCTGGATTCTTCTGAATGATCTCGTTCCGCTTGGCATCGCTCAGCACAGCCGACACCACGGTGAGGTATTTCTGCACGGTAGCCTCCTGCACGGGCTTGCCGTGGTTGCTGCGCTTACGGAGTTCCACCAGCATATTTTCCAATGCCATAGGGCGCAACTTACACAACTGAATAGCGCCAATGTATGGGTACACAACTTTCAGCATACGCCGGTAACTGGCAATGGTGCCCGCCGCATACTTCACCTGCCTGTCCAGCCAGCGGAGAGAAAATTCCTCAAAGGTCATCTCGGCATCCTCAGAGAAACCTTGCTTGACGGTCCTCTCCATTTCCTCTGCGGCGTGAGAAACGTACTGCCGGATGCCACGCTTGCCTATGCTGTCTGGCACAGAAATCGTCTTTGCCCTTGAAATTTTTCTACCGTCCGGGCGGTAACCGTTGCTGACAGTAATCTTGAATTTGCGTTCATCTAACTGCTTAATACTCGCCATTTGTATTCCTCCCCTACATATGCTGTTCGTGGTCTTGCTCGTCTGGTTTCTGACCCAGCGCGCGCTTTTTCCTCTTCTGTTTCTTCATTATGGTACTGTCCTGTGGGCGATAGTCCTCATTAATAATCCCAGCTACATCAGCCGAAAGATATGCGAGATCAATTCCAATATCACCAGCACTGCCGAAGGAATCAGGGCTACCCAGAACAGCCTGTCCGTGTATTTGCTCATTCTCTCCTGCTCCAAAGAGAGATTCTGTGAAAAGTTTTCGCTGATCCTCCCAGCCTGTGACGACAGGTTCTTCGTTATCTCGTCCGCTGACTGCTCCATCCTTTGCCGAAAATTCTGTGCCACCGACTGCATTTCCATTGAGTGATTCTCCAACTGCTGCACCCTCTGGTCGAAATACTCCACCAGTTCCTCCCTGGTCACCAGCTGCGCCGCCGCTGTCTGAATTTCTACCAGTAGCTGAATCTGTGCCTGCTGAAGGCCAATCATTCCTGACCAGTTCTTCTCCGTCACTGTAACGCATGGCACCACCTCTGCCGCGGTCTGAAGTTGCTGGCGGGACTGCTCCTTCAATCTGTCCAATGATTTGCGCTCGAAGTTTGAACTCATATTCCATCATCTCCTTCAAAAACTTTAGTTCGTAGAGCTTGACGTCCCTGCATTTCATACCTGTGGGAGTTGTGTAAGTGATGCTCTTTCGCTCATCCGCCCATCTAACTTTGTACCCTTTTCGCCCAAGCAGCTTGATGAAATGCTCACGGGAACGAGCCAGCGTCATCGCATCCTCTATGACAATCATAAGCTGAAGTTTCCAACTCTGGTTCTTATCCATGGAGCGATATTCACGGTCGCCCGGCTCTTTATGATGCTTGGGTGGGTCGGGAGACAGTACAGAAAATCCATGCGCCAAACAAATTTCATCGGATAATTTACGCAGTTTCTTCAGCGTGGTCGGCCCTTGACGAAGCATATAGCCGCTTTCAAAACAGACAGAGTTGATTAAAAAGTGGGAATGAATATGCTCCCGATCCACATGGGTTGCCACTAAAATCTGACTGTCGGGCCAAGCTTTATCTGCAAATTCTTTCGCCAATTCGTGAGCCTGCTGCCCAGTGATAAGCTCGTCCGGCGAGAAAGATTGCGTGTAATGATAGAACCAGATTGGGCTGTCCTTACGATAAATCGCACGGGTCGCCTTGAATTCCTGCACCGCAAATTGAGGGGAGCAGTGAATGCCGCTGACGAATTTCTGCCCGGAAAAATCGTCTTTGGTCTTCTGCTCTTGTGAAATATAGGCGGCAACCCTATTCAGCGCAGTGGTAGATTGCTTTTGGTACCTGATGAATTTTACGGTAGCTATTAGCGTACCTCCTTGTCTGCCAGAGCAAAAAATTTATCGTAGAGCCTGCTTAAATCCTCATGCACATGCTCCAAATATACCGCACTGATCTGCCCCATGTTCGCCAACACGGTAAGCTGATTGAGGTTGTTGCCGATGGCGTTCAGTTCCCGAGCCACCAATTTACCGTCAAGAATGACGTTGACCTTACCGCGCATCGCCGCCGCGCGGATATAGTTACTGGGAGACATCATGGCTCGCTCAGCCTGTTCCGCGATGTGCTGAAACTGTTCCTCCGTGAACCGAACCGTAAAGGCTCTGTCCTTTTTATTGCTCATGCGATCCCTCCAATCATATAGCGGTCTTGTACTAAAGTGGGTGCGGGCTGCTGCCCGCTAAACGTGCCGTCCGACAACGTCGGACGAGCGCTCTGCTTGCCCTCCCCCAAGGGGGAGGATTTTTGTAGGACACTGTAGGCTGGGCGGCTCTATCTCTGCAACTGCTGCTTTAAGGATATACAGAGAAAAAAGGGGTTCTCTCAACCTGCTCCGACCCTGTTTTCCCAACAGCGGCCTTGTGTGGCCCAACACGGCCCCTCACCGGGCGGGCTGCGGTTCCTACTCCACCCTGCTCTCAAAATCGCCACAGCGGGCCGACACGGGCGAAACACGGGCTGGTGGTAACTAGGACGTACCGTTTGCCTGTGACGCAAATGACGATAATGACGCAAATACCTCCGTGACGATCCCCATAGAGGAAAAATCCAGTGTTTATAAGGGCTTGCGGACTTTCAGGGTATCTTCAAATGCAATCGTCATTACCGTCATATCGTCATGCCACCTCGGGCGGAGAGTATATCAGGAGCAGTTCGCGTTTCTGTCCTGTGCGGCTTTTGATAAACTCGATTCCTATATCCCGCAGTTCTTTTTCATATCGGTTCAGTTTTCGAGAGAGGACATTGCCCTTAACGGTTAGTTGGAGACGTTCAGCTAACTCAGAGGCTTGTCCCTGGAACTCTTTCTCGCTTTGCAGAAATGAAATAAGCGTACGCATCACCAAATCACCTTTCATCGCATCTTCGGCGGGAGTATCCCCACTGACATACTCCCATTCGCATGTTTCACGGTTGAAGTGGACAGTGAGAACTTTTTCCTCGATGTCGCGTCCTCTGATGAAGAGCTTCCCCTCGGTGGAGTTGACGTCCTCTTTCTGCAAAACATAACTCCCGTCCGCCGCTCCAGTTAGACCTGTGGAGCCGCTGACCATAAGGTGTGGATCACTATCATGCTGCTTACGAAGATGTTGAACGCAGAGAATGGTAATGCCGTTTTGATCTGCAACGGATTTGAGTAAACCAATGTCCTTGTAGTCGCTGGCATAGTAACTGTCGACAGACCCCGCCCGTACCTTTTGGAGCGTATCGATGACAATAAGATTTGTATCCGCGTGCTCAGTGATAAACATTTCAATTTGAGAAAGAAGTCCATCTGCCAGTGAGTTGGCCATGACAGCAAAATGCAGATTGTCAGGGGCATCCTCAGTCAGATCACTGAGGCGCTGGCAGATTCGATTAAAGCTGTCCTCAAGGCATAGATAGAGTACCGTTCCTTTCTCTGTCTGGTAATTCCAGAACGCTTCACCCTTGGCGACTTTTAAGCAGAGAAAGAGCAGCAGCCATGACTTGCCTGCCTTGGGCAGACCTGCTACGAGATGCAGACCCTGTGGCAAGAAACTCTGCACCACAAATTTTGTGGGAGGCAAGTCCATCTGTAACAGTTCAGACCCGTTGAGGGTTTTGAGTCTAGTTTGTCTTTCGTTTTTCAATAAGTTCTCCTTTCAACTCATAGAGATCTGACCCGGGATAGATGCGGGTTCAGCGATGTGAGAAATTCTGCACCTCCAATCTGACCAGTGTTCTTCTTTCCATATTGCAGGGAGATCTTTACCCCTTACTTTCTTGGCTTGGTTTACGTTAAGAATTATTACCCCTTTTTGTAATTTTTTCAAAATTCTGTATTTTATACAATATATAGTGCGGAATTATTACTTTGGCACATAGCAAGGAGGAGTGTTCTATTGATTTTTCTATGTTGCTGTAGTATACTTGAATAAAAATCATAAGATGATAGGACTTTGAGAAATGCTGCTTTTTGATTTTAACCATGAGCTTGCAGAGTTAAATCGGACATGGAGGAGTCATCTACACTTACTCACTTCTAGCCCAGAGTTTTATGCCTGTTCACTTCATGGAGATAAGGGCTGTGGGAAGACCAATCTCATTAAAACATACCTGCAGAAGAATCCGAATGCTTACTATGTCTCGTTTTCCAGGGGGAATAAAGCAGTAGCTCTGGAAAACTTTCGGACAGCTTGCTTTCCAAATGCAGGCTCAGCACAAGATTGGGACGATGCGTTCTCAAAGGTAGCGACGACGTTTAAGGGAAAACCTGTGATGATCTTCCTGGATGACTTTGCCGATTTAGGGTCAGACGCTGAATTATTGAACGCTTTCCAAAAGTTTTCCTTATCTCAACGGAATATTTTACTGGTAACTGTTGGTTCTCACATAAAGACTGAGAGAACGAAGGAGGTTTCTATTTCACCGCGCAGCTTGGCTGACTTTTGCAAGGTGTTGCCTGGTTACTCGAAACAAGACATTGCCCGCCTATATGCCGTGACGGGCGGCGTACTGCCCGTTATGAAGGAGTTAGATGAGGACATCAGCTTTGAGGAGAATCTTCGGCGGCTGTTGCAGCATGACTCGTCCTTTTCACAGTTTGTTCCAGCGTTACTCTGGGAAACATTCCGTACACCGGCAAGCTATTATCCTATCCTTTACAGCATCTCACAGGGTAAGCACAGGCTCAGTGAATTGCTGCCGACATAGGTTTTCCCAATAACAAGTGCGGCAAATACCTGGAGGCACTTATCGATGCCGGGTTTGTGGTTGCTGAAAGATCTCCCATGGGAAAGCACTCAACCTACTATCTCAAAAACAGTTACCTAAGTTTTTGGTTCAACTATCTCTATCGAAATCACTCTCTGTTAGTTAGTGACACAGAGCGGCTGCTGGAAATTGTTTTTAAAGATTTGGATGAGCGCATCGTACTGCCTGCGGTACATGAAAGCTGCATCCGCTATATGCGGCGCGGCCAAAAAGGAGATAACTACCGCCTGTTTGCCCAATTTGACAGGGCAAAAAACAAACCCGTCTCTTTCAGATTCAGAGACGGGTTCAGGGGACAGTTTGATTGCGTACTCTCAAATGACAAGGACGCCTTGCTTTGTGTATTTCCGAAAGATTTGGATGCCAGATTCACTAAAAATGACTTGGAGCACTATCTGAAAGCTGCAAACCACCATGGCACAGCTGGCAATACTCAGTTAATGATTTTCAGTCTGCACCGTTTCAGTGACTGGTGTGTGCATACGGTGTCCAATGTGCCGCTGCTCTTTGAGATCACGACGGAGAGATTGAGGTATTGAGATGGCAAAATAATTTCTCTGGGCGCAACATCTAATCCATATCCTGCCCATCCCGGATGTAGAACTTACCTCCAAGATGGATACCCGCATGGAAAACAAATATAGCCTATTTTTATATGCTGCTGATTTGGTTCACTTCCAGCAACACCTCGGCTTGGGCGCCGATGATGAGAATGGCATGACGTTCCGGGAGTTGGCAATTCGACTCAACTTCAATGGGCACAGTGCAGCGGAAAAAGCTTATAAACAAGCAGTTGAAACATTAAAGGAAACCCTTCGCTCAAAAGAGTATAAGAAGTATCTCCGGGCAAGACGGGATATTACAAAAGCCGAGCGTATGTTAAGGCCATATTGATTAGCTCTCAATGAATGGTAAGTTCATATCCTCCATGATCTCCAGCATGAACCGTGCGCCTAAACGAAAGCCCAGCGTAAACGATTTGCATTCGTTCACGCCGGACAGTTCATCTTGGACGTTTCTGAATTCTTGAAATGCTGCCTGTTCTTGCTCAGAGAGTAAGTCGATGAGCTGTTGCTCGTTTTTCACGACAAGCTCAAGCAGCTTGTCCACTCCGCTGTTGGGAACGATATTTCGTTCTGTAGGGTGTATGTTGCCGTACCAGAATTCTTCTAAGATTTTCATCTTCCTTTTCCTGCCTTTCTGAGAGTTCGCCATGCGGACTCTTCAACACGACACTACCACAAAACCTTGCGGAAGTCCAGAGTTTTTTTTAGCGGCTGGACGGAATTTAACACAAAAATGGAGTTTTGATTGATAAGTTTGCTGAAATATGGTATAATTTATAAACCAGTTGCGAGACATACACTTGTAGCGCATTCTAAGAACCTGTTTAGTATCTAGCCAACCATCCGGTCCAGTGATAAAATAGAGGGGATGAGGGGGGAAGACAGGTGAGGAAAAGCTATCCAAGTGACATCAGTCGGAAACAATTTGAAGAAATACGCGAGGAATTGTCCAGAGTCAAAAAGCTAACACATCCCAGAAGCTACGACCTGTATGACATATTTTGTGCAGTTTTGTATCTGTTGAAAGAAGGATGCACATGGCGAGCCATCCCACATGATTTCCCTAAATGGCAAAATGTGCGGTATCATTACGACATATGGTCAAATCCAGATGAAAATGGAGTCAGTGTTCTTGACAGGGTTTTACGCAAACTGGTGGAAGCAGAGCGGGAAAAAAACGGACGCAAGGCACAAACAACAATGATAATTGTCGATTCCAAAAGCATTCAAAATGCTGATACCGCAGAAGAAAAGGGCTATGACGCGGGGAAAAAGTATCTGGGATAAAACTACATATTGGCGTGGACATTTTGGGGCTACCCCACGCAATTATGGTGACGACCGCCAATGTAACAGATCGAACCGGCGCAATTGATATGGTTGATTATTATTGTGATGTAACCGACCATCTGTCTGCGCTCAAAAAGATTATGGCAGATGGAGGCTACACCGGAGAAACATTTGCAAACTCAATCAAGGATCTTTCTGGTGCGGAGGTTGAGGTCGTTAAGCGCAACGAGCTCCATACTTTTGCTGTCCTGCCAAAGCGCTGGATTGTGGAGCGCTCTTTTGCCTGGCTCGACAAATGTCGGAGACTCTGGAAAAACTGCGAACGTAAATTACAGAACTCTTTTCAAATGTTTTCTCTTGCCTTTATTCGTCTGCTCTTAAATAGATGCTAAACAGGTTCTAAGGGGAGGGCAGGACGTATTTTGAGAAAGAAGAAGTGGATTGCTACGCTTGTAATAATCGTTATTATACTGACATTAGTGTTTGGTATTCCTTTGATCATTAACGAACTCTACAAAAAAGGTCCTGGATACATCACTGTATGGGATGGGGCGGATATGCTGTCGTTTTACGGCACAATGTTGGGGACTGGCGCAACAATTCTTGCTCTTGTTATCACAATTGCCTTTACACGCAAACAGATTATCAGAGAAAGCTATCTTAAATCAGAAGATGAAAAGTGGGCAAAAATCGAATCTGTTTTTGCGGCTGCTCTTGATACTATCAACCCTATGCGGCCTCTTACCTTAACAATGGGCACGGGGCATACCGATCCCTCTGCTGCTATATTTACTCTTCAAAAACACATCATCTCTTGCAAAACTGCAGCAGACCAGGTAAATGCGTATCTAAATACAAAGGACTACCCCAAAGTAAAAGGTTTGATAGATGCCATAGCCGCTCTTACTGAGCAGATTGAACCTATTCTTCAAGAGGAAGTGAAAGAATACACAAAAACTCGCGATTTGGCCGGTAGGGACAATGCGGAAAAAGTTCTTGCCATGGCACTTCAAAATCCCCATGTATTTCCAAGAGAGAACTTGGATTTCTCAAATAAGATTATTGAGAATACCAATGGCGTTCAACTCGACGATATCGTTGAAGCAATCAACAAACTCAATGGAGAAATAATCTCAATTTATCACAACGTTTACCGCCCATTACTTCAACTAAAGGGCTCCACGTTTGAAACCGTCAATACCGAAACCCAAAAAGAAGCGGATAACATTCTACGCATATGGGGGAGAAAACCATGCCCACCCTTGAATGGATCGGAAAAGAAAAAGTGATAAACCACCACCAGGAGGTCCCCTTCCGGGTGCTGGAGCGCCAATACAGCTTTGACGAAAATGGTCAGACCGCCTCGGATAACGGCAGCGAGAACATGATTATCCGGGGCGACAACCTGGAGGCGCTCAAGGCCCTGCTGCCCCGGTATGAGGGCCGGGTGAAGTGTATTTACATCGACCCGCCCTACAATACGGGCAACGAGGGCTGGGTGTACAACGACAATGTGAACGACCCCAAAATCAGGAAGTGGCTGGGCGAGGTGGTGGGCAAAGAGGGCGAGGACCTGACCCGGCACGACAAGTGGCTGTGCATGATGTACCCCCGGCTCAAGCTGCTGCAAAAGCTGCTGGCGGAGGAGGGGGTTATTTTTATTAGTATTGATGATAACGCTCAAACACTTTTGCGAATGATTTGTGATGAGATTTTTGGAGTTAGAAATTTTTTAGCGCAAATAGTATGGCAGAAACGCACATCTCCTGATGCCAGAAGAAAAGTGAGTGCAGGACATGAGTATGTCTGTGCATACTTTAAGAATGTGGATTGTGCTGATAGTTCGATTAATCTTTTGAACTTTAGCGAATCAGATAAGTCAAAATATAAGAATCCCGATAACGACCCTAGAGGCCCGTGGGTGTCTACCGACTGCACCGCACAGGCGGGGCATGGAACCAAAGAGCAATTCTATACCATGATAACTCCCAGTGGTCGTGTAATAGAACTTCCAGATAATTTGTGTTGGAGATTCACAAAGCCGCGTATGGATGAAGAAATTGCGGCAGGCCGCATTTGGTTTGGTTCTGATGGAAAGGGTGTTCCCAGAAAGAAAACATATCTTTCGGAAAGAGAAGGCCGCAATTTGTGGACGTGGTGGCCTAATAGCGAGGTGGGACATACTCAAGAGGCTACAAAAGAGATTACTACTATTTTCGAGAAGACTGCAACTTTTGATTACCCAAAACCCGTGCGTTTAATTCAGCGCATCATCCAAATTGCCACAAAAAAAGATTCCATCATCCTCGACAGCTTCGCCGGTTCCGGCACCACCGCCCACGCCGTTCTGAACATGAACAAGGCCGACGGTGGGCACCGCAAATTCATTTTGGTGGAGATGATGGACTACGCCGAAACCATCACCGCCGAGC
Source organism: Acutalibacter muris (assembly GCF_002201475.1). Lineage (NCBI taxonomy): Bacteria > Bacillati > Bacillota > Clostridia > Eubacteriales > Acutalibacteraceae > Acutalibacter > Acutalibacter muris. The sequence continues at coordinate 3,119,041 of NZ_CP021422.1, forward strand.
GGGTTCGGCGGGTTATCAAGGGCTACGGTCAGGACAAAAACGCGGTAGAGGGCACCGGCGGCAGCTTCAGCTTTTATGAGCTGGGCGAGCCTTTGCTGATTGGCGAAAACCTCAACGAGGCGGTGGGCTCGGAGAAGATTCGGGAGTATGTCTGGTTCACCGAGACCAAGCTGCCCTATGCCCCGACAGAGAGTGAGAATCCCTATTATTTGGGCGCGAACAAGGGCGCCGCCTACTATTTCTACTATGAGCCCCAGCGCGTCACCGTGCTGGACCATGAGTTTTTGTCCGGTCTCCGCGAGCGGGGCGAGATCACCGTGATCTACGCCGACCGCTGCGCCATCAGCCCGGAAAAGCTCCGGGAGCTGGGCATTGTTTTCAAGAAGATACCCCGGGACATTTCCCGGCTGTAAGGAGGGTTTGCTGTGGAGATGAAGTCCTACCAGCGGCGGGCAATCGACGACCTGTCCCGCTATATGGAGCTGCTGAACCAGGCCCAGGACTATGCGGCGGCGTTTTCTCAGTTTTGGCAGGAGAAAAGCGCGCCCGCCCTGGGGCATTACCAGGATATTCTGCCCGGCGTGCCCAACCTCTGCTTTAAGGTGCCCACCGGCGGCGGAAAGACCTTCCTGGCCTGCAACGCCCTCCGCCCGGTTTTTGACGCGCTGCCCATGACGAAGATGAAGGCCGTGGTCTGGCTGGTCCCCTCCGACGCTATCCTCAGCCAGACTCTCAAGAACCTACAGGATTCCAGCCATCCCTACCGGCAGGCCATTGACGTGGCCTTTGGCGGGCGGGTGACGGTCTACTCCAAGCAGGAGCTTTTGAGCGGCCAGAATTTCAACATCACCGCCGTGATGGAGCAGCTCTCCATCATGGTGCTGTCCTACGATTCTTTCCGGGGCCGCAGCAACGAGGCGCTGAAAGCCTACCGGGAGAACAGCAGTCTCGCGCCCATGGCAAAGGCTCTGGGCAAGCCCCAGCAGCCCATCGAAAAGGCGGACGACACTGCTCTTTTCCAGGTTATCAACCAGCTTTCGCCCCTGGTGATCGTGGACGAGAGCCACCACGCCCGCTCGGAGCTGAGCCTGGATATGCTCAAGGACTTCAACCCCTGCTTCGTGCTGGAGCTGACCGCCACGCCCAAAAAGAACAGCAATATTCTGTCCTATGTGGACGCGGCGCAGTTAAAGGCCGCCAACATGGTCAAGCTGCCGGTGATTGTCTACAACCGGGACAGCCAGCAGGAGGTTATCACGGACGCCATCGACCTGCGGCGAAACCTGGAACGGCTGGCGGAGGCGGAGCAAAGCAAAACTGGCAAGTATATCCGCCCTATCGTGCTGTTCCAGGCCCAGCCGAAAGGCAAAGAGAACAGCACTACCTTTGAAAAGCTGCGGGACAAGCTGGTGGACGCGGGGATTCCCCAAGAGGAGATTGCTATCCGTACTGCCGATATCAATGAACTAAAGAATGTTGACCTGCTGTCGGAGAGCTGCCCCATTCGCTATATCATCACCATCAACGCGCTGAAAGAGGGCTGGGACTGCCCCTTTGCCTACATTCTCGCCTCCATCGCCAACAAGACCAGCCCGGTGGACGTGGAGCAGATTTTGGGGCGCGTCCTGCGCCTGCCCCACACCTGTCAGCACAGCCAGCCGTCCTTAAATATGTCCTATGTGCTCACTTCCTCCAGCGACTTTGACCAGACGGTGAAGCAAATCGTCCGGGGGCTGAACCATGCCGGGTTTACGGATAGAGACTACCGCATGGCCGAGCCGCCCAAACCTACCGCACCGCCGCCCGTTCAGACGGAACTTCCTCCTCCACCTTTGCAGGAGGATAGCCCCTCTGCGGAAGATGAGTTTTTGGCCTTTGACGGTACTCAGATAGCGGCAGAGTTGGCTAACCGGGAGAATAATAAGGGACCAGAGCCCGCTTCTTATCAGAATACTATGCTTGAGGAGGCGGAAAAAGTTGGCGAAACATATAACCGTACCATAGAGGAAAATGCCGGGGATTTGTTCACCCAAAATTTCGCGTGGGAGGTGCAGGAAAAAGTGAACACTTTCCCGGTGAAACCAGAATTTGCGGAGGATATTAAAAACCTGCGGATTCCTCAGTTCTTTCAGGTGGTTCCCCAATCGCTGTTCCACGAGGGAACGCTGGAATTGCTGGAAAAGGAGCAGCTTGCCAGCGGTTTTACGCTGAAAGGGAAGGCGTATGATATTGATTTTGGCTCGGCGGACGATGAGCTGGTGCAGGTAGATGTGCGCACAAAAGAGGGCAGCGTCCCAAAGGTTTTCAAGATGTCGGATGCCGACCAGCGCTATTTCAAGGAATACTTTAACTCCAAACCGGCGGAGAACCGGGTGCGGATGTGCAAGGACATCATGTTCCGTCAGCTGAACAAGCTGGACATCGTGGATGCTGCGGAGTTGCGGGAGTATTTAGAGCGAATCGTTAACGATATGGACAAGCCACAGTTGGCCGCCATGGAAAAGTCCCCATTAGGGTATGCGGCGAAAATTCGGAATAAGATTGATACACTTTTAACCCAGCATTATATGGACACCTTCCATCAGTGGATCGAAACGGAGAAAGTCATTTGCAGCCCCCACTATCAGCTGCCCTCGGTGATCCATCCCGCCAACAGCACCAGTTTCCTGGGCGGTTCCCTATATCAAGCTGAGGCGGATATGAACGAGTTGGAGCAGGATTTGGTTATGGAGCTGACTGCGCTGTCTAATGTCCGCTGGTGGCATAGAAATATCTCCCGGCAGGGGTTCTGTATCAACGGCTTTATCCATCATTACCCGGATATTATGGTTATGACAGAGAGCGGGAAAGTGATTCTTGTAGAGACAAAGGGCGGGCATCTGAAAAATGATGACAGCCAGGATAAAATTGAACTTGGAAAGGCTTGGCAGTATGCGGCGGGGAGTATGTACCGGTACTATATGGTTTTTCGGGATGAGGAGAATTTGCTCCATGGGGCGGTTAGTATGAAACAGTTTCTGGAAGTTATTCGGCAACTATAGAAAACCTAATGGTACAAAGATTCCCAAGGAAAGCCACTTCCCTTTCTACTTTTGGTAGAGCACAATCGCGCTGTTTTGTTACTAATTTGTAGGAGCTTAATGATGTATGAGAGATAAAAATAGAGGAGAGTATGATGTCATGTCAGAGCAAATAAAGTGTCCAATTTGTGGTTCAAATGCATTTTCTCAAGCGAATTATTCTGTAATGCTGGTATTCTATGAGTGTCCAGTGTGCGGTCGATTTCAGTTAGGCACGCATAATAGTAATTCTCAGCTAAATTATAATCATTTAGCTCCATATCTGTTTCATCATTGCTTTAGTCATAAAAATCTCGATGAATATCGCTACCATACTGTACTTAAAAGAGAACTCTGCGATAAGTATAAGGCCGAGTTTAAAGAGGGTAGAAACACGCATGGGCATCCTGTTCATATGGATGCAGATTTGATTGAAAACTGGTATCCTAATACTTTCTCAGAACGCGTGAACTATATTCTCATGTATTTGTCTGAGCACACAGCTCATATGGGGCAGCTTTTTTCGTTCTCTTATCAAGAGTCACTCAGCTTGATGTTTATTGACCGAAAAGAAAAGGCATCAAATGGAATCGTTAATTTACAGGAAGAATGGCGCAAAGAAAGTGATTGTGAAAACGATCTCCGCTTTATGCTGGACTGTCTTGCTGAGGACTCATATATTTCCTATAGCCTCTCTTCTTCCGAAAGCAAACAGCTTGAGTTGCGTTTGAGACCTAAAGGCTATAATAGAATTGATGAACTTCAAAAGTATAGGGCTGCTGGCCACAATGTTTTAGTGGCAATGAAGTTTGGCGACGAGACAAAACCGTTGAGGGAGGCAATACGAAAAGGTATAAAGGATGCACAATATAATGCTATTTTCATTGATGAAGTCCAGCACAACGACTTTATTACCCCTGAGTTACTAAAATATATCCGTGACAGCAAATTTGTGGTAGTCGATTTAACTCACCGAAACAACGGTGCTTACTTTGAAGAAGGCTATGCGATGGGATTAGGAAAGCCAGTTATTCAGTTGTGCAAAACGGGTGTCACGCTCCATTTCGATATTGCACAGAAGAACACGATTTTGTGGGAAGTAGAGGACGATATCCCGGAGAAACTCTGCAACCGTATCAAAGCAACGATCGACTAAATTGATGAAATTGAGGAAAATTGCATGAAACAATTCTTATATCTGGATATGGAGATTATCAATTCTATCATTGCTCAGACAGAGCAGGGACTGGTAACACAAAAATCCGCAGAAAGTGATCAGTCGACTCAAAAAAGTGAGGAGGACAAAACACACTCAGAAGTTCAGCTTGGACTGTCAGCAGGTGTAAGCAAACTCCTTAAATTTGTAGGAAACATGAACCACTCTCAGGAAGAACTTCTTCGCACTAGTGACAGTTCATCGTCAAAAGATGTCGTAACAAAGGTGATACACGATGCCGCGTTTGATATTGCCCGTAGTTATATCAACCCGTATAATCCTGAACTTAACGATCAAAGTTATGATGATGTAGGTAATTATCTCCAATTATACAGAGTATTTGAATTTATTGATTTCGAGTATCTTGACAAACTTTTCTGCGATAACGGCATTATTGATTTGGCCAAAAAAAGCGTGGCAAAACAGATTCATGAATCTGCTGAAAAAGCGACTGAAGGTTTAGGTAGAGAGCAGCTACGTAAAGCAAACGCTAAATTTAATGCAGAGTTAAAAAGAACGGTTAGCTTATCTAACCAGCAATACGATGACGCTGCTACTGCACTTAAAGCATTACGAAGCGTGCTACCATATAGACGGATGATGCTTTCATCTGATGGATACCTTATTCCTTTGGACGATAGGCATTTCAGAATTGCCCCGGATAGTATGGGCTTTAGATATGGAGGCGAAATAACCTGTTTTGGCATGGTCACAAATATTATTGGAGCCGACACGGACCCATGTGATAATAAAAATATTTTTGCCACTCTACAATTCCAAGTTAATGAGCTATTGAGAAATTTGTTGCCTACCCAATCGGAAAATCTTTGTGTTCTGCATCCAATTGCTATTTATTATGGTAATTAATGGCACAAAATTTCTTAGAGAGAAAAGGTTTATCCATCAATAAACGGTACATCCATATCCTCCATAACCTCCAGCATAAACCTTGCCCCCAAACGAAAACCCAGCACAAACGAATCGCGTTCGCTCACACTGGACAGTTCGTCTTGGCAGTTTCTTAGTTTTTCAAACACGGCCTTTGCGTCCTCGGATAGCATGGGGGCCAAGCTCTCCTCGTTCTTAGCGATGAGATTAAGCAGCTTAGCAAACCGGCTGTTTGGTACAATGTCCCGCTCGTTGGGTTGTATGTTACCGTACCAGAATTCTTCTAAAATCTTCATTTTCTTTCCCTTCCTTTCAACACGACACTACCACAAACCTTTCCAAAAGTCCAGAGAAATTTTCTTGGTTTTCACAGAAAAAGGAGCACTCATGTGCCAACCAGAAGCCGTTGAGATTTTGAATGAAGTATTCCGCCAATGCCAGAATATATTTCCTTGCGAAATCCGGGATGCCTACCTCTATGGTTCATATGCCAGAGGTGATTATAACAACGAATCTGGTGTTGATATTCTCCTGACTGTAGACCTAGAACCTGCAGAAGTTTCGCGCTATCGGAATCAGATTTCCGCTATTTCTAGTGACCTGAGTTTGGCACATGAAGTCACCGTCTCAATCACCGTGAAGTCGTTTGATTACTTTCATCGGTATTCCACAACACTTCCATTTTACAAAAATGTGTTGACCGAAGGAATACGCTATACTACGGGAGCCGACGATCCGGTGCGCAGATGATTATTTGGTCAGCTTATAGTTTACTTCATTTACCGAAACTTTCCATTTCCCCTAAATTGAGGCGAAATATTATGTCCGATAAGATTCTTACAGCCGAGGAGATTCGTCTAGCGATTCTCCCTTTGCTCAAGAAATACCGAGCTGAGAAAGCGATTCTGTTTGGCTCATATGCTAGAAACGAGGCTGATGCCAAGTCAGACATAGACCTCCTCATCATAGGCGGTGAGGATTTTATTCCCACTGATGTCTTTTGTATTGCTGACGAACTTTACCGTACCCTAGACAAAAGTGTAGACGTATACGAGTTATGTGAAATCAATACTGGTTCAGATTTCCACAATAGGATTTTTGCCGAGGGAGTGCAGATTGTATGAGGTACCGTTTTATTTCGCTTCAAAAAATAGGTTGATTTTATCCTATAAATAGCGTATAATAATAGCGAGGTGATTCTAAATGACTGTTAATACAGATATTCTTGTCCCAATGACCGAGGCAAATCAGAATTTTTCCAAGGTGGCCCGGCTGGTAGACGAATCCGGTATGGCTGTTATACTCAAAAACAATAAGCCCCGCTATGTTGTAGTAGATTTTGCGGAATACGACCAAATCCAGAGTTTTCAAGTGCAGCGCTGGGAAAGAGTGGGCGCTGCCGCTGATCGTCTTATCGCAGAGAATCTGGAGACATTTCAGGAGCTTGCAAAATGATTTGTCTGACAACCGATGAAGTGATCCGTCTACACGAAAAACTGCTTTCAGCTACCGGCGGCAGTCCTGGCTTGCGGGATCAAGGCCTTTTAGAATCTGCCGTGTGGAGTGCAGATGCGGCGTTCGGCAATGTAGAACGGTATCCAAGCATAGAAGAGAAGGCTGCCCGCTTATCATATGCACTTATAAGTAACCACGCCTTTGTGGATGGTAACAAGCGTATTGGTATTCTTGCCTTGCTTGTCACACTGGATTTGAATGATGTGGCTCTGCAATATAGCCAAACCGAGTTGATAGAGCTTGGACTTGCCGTGGCGAATGGGCAAGCAAAGTTTGATGACATCCTTGTATGGATATATAATCACAAATTGGACTAAGAACCCGTCCCAAGATTAGTGATGAACACGAATTATCTTGCATCAGGCAATAACTGCACAGGGAAATGTGACGGTGATAGTTTTGTACTCATGGGCCGAGGCCAGGGCCCACAGCAGCTTTATGGGCTTGGTACAGCGGAGTGAAGTAATGCCCGCAGGGAGTTGAGCCGCTCCCTCTTGTCTGGGGGGCGGCCAGCCGCCAACTCTCCTGGATGATGAGCAAATCCTCATAGCGCTACTTCTTGAAACGCTCGTCGTACATCCCGGCGTCGGCAAAGGACACCAGATGCCCGATGCACCAGGCAGCCGTTGCCCTGCAAGTAGCCCTCTTGCCGGTCGGTCGCCTCGATCACGGCGGCGATGCTCCGGGCCACGCTGGGCTATTCCGCGATTACTAATTTCATTAGGTTATTTCTCTCCTTGATAAATTATTGATGTGCGCTATAATTAAAGAAGCAATAATAGGGAGAAGGGTAGATATGGAGTTCATTAAATCGTTATTCGCGTTAATATCTAATGTTGAGAATTGGTCTGTGGATGATGTACTGTCAGCAACTTCGATTGTTCTTGTGATAGTTGGCGGACTCTTTGCATACAGGCAGTGGAAATTTGCAAATACTACGAGACGGACAGAACTTATCAACCAAATTTTAGAAAAGTTGCGGTTTGATAAAGAGTTAGTAACTACCACATACTTAATTGATTATGAGGATGATTGGTATGATGGTAACTTTCATGACCGTGAAGATGATTTTGAATACCAAATGGATAAGTTAATGTCCTATCTTTCGTATATTTGCTATTTGCAGAAAGAACGAAAAATTAGCGCTAAAGAATTTTGTATTCTAAAATACGAAATCAATAGGGCCTGTTCTTCTCATGCAGTTCAATGCTATTTGTGGAACCTATATCATTTTTCCCGTCAGCAAGGAACACAGTGTAGCTTTCAATATCTCATTGATTATGGGTTAAAGCAAAAGCTAATCAATAAAAAGGCATTTACCAACTCTCAGAACCTGTTTAGCATCTATTTAAGAGCAGACGAATAAAGGCAAGAGAAAACATTTGAAAAGAGTTCTGTAATTTACGTTCGCAGTTTTTCCAGAGTCTCCGACATTTGTCGAGCCAGGCAAAAGAGCGCTCCACAATCCAGCGCTTTGGCAGGACAGCAAAAGTATGGAGCTCGTTGCGCTTAACGACCTCAACCTCCGCACCAGAAAGATCCTTGATTGAGTTTGCAAATGTTTCTCCGGTGTAGCCTCCATCTGCCATAATCTTTTTGAGCGCAGACAGATGGTCGGTTACATCACAATAATAATCAACCATATCAATTGCGCCGGTTCGATCTGTTACATTGGCGGTCGTCACCATAATTGCGTGGGGTAGCCCCAAAATGTCCACGCCAATATGTAGTTTTATCCCAGATACTTTTTCCCCGCGTCATAGCCCTTTTCTTCTGCGGTATCAGCATTTTGAATGCTTTTGGAATCGACAATTATCATTGTTGTTTGTGCCTTGCGTCCGTTTTTTTCCCGCTCTGCTTCCACCAGTTTGCGTAAAACCCTGTCAAGAACACTGACTCCATTTTCATCTGGATTTGACCATATGTCGTAATGATACCGCACATTTTGCCATTTAGGGAAATCATGTGGGATGGCTCGCCATGTGCATCCTTCTTTCAACAGATACAAAACTGCACAAAATATGTCATACAGGTCGTAGCTTCTGGGATGTGTTAGCTTTTTGACTCTGGACAATTCCTCGCGTATTTCTTCAAATTGTTTCCGACTGATGTCACTTGGATAGCTTTTCCTCACCTGTCTTCCCCCCTCATCCCCTCTATTTTATCACTGGACCGGATGGTTGGCTAGATACTAAACAGGTTCTCAATCAACGCACTACATAAAAACGCTTAATTTTTAACAAACCCAATCATTCTTCGTCGATTTCGTCCTCATCGTCAAAGTCGTATTCGGACAGGTCGGAACTGCCTGACACATCGTCATTGGACTCGCGAACTTGAAATGACATAGTACCCAGACGCCAACCAGGACCACGATTCATAATAGCTGACGATGCTACAAAGCGCATTTTCTTCCGTTATCTTCAGTGAAAGCGAGGGACAATAAATGGAATATCAACATCCCCAAAAATATGAATCCGATGTAGAGTGGTACTGCCGTCACGATCCAGAGGAGGAAAGGTTCTACAACATATTTTTTGACTTGTGTCGCAAGTACAATATCCGCTGGGCCAGCGCTGATGAAAAGGAACGTGAGTTCATTGAAGAGGTCGCTCGCGTAACGTATGAGCGCGACAAAGCCATTCGATTGGGACTGCCGCCGTCAGGATTTCGCCCCTCTTTTGTCCGCTGACTACTGTTTGACTACTATTTTCAGAAAACTCAAAAATTGCAAAAAATCGAGGCGTTTCTAAGGCTCCCAAGTTCTCGTAAACGCCTTGGTATTTTGTGCTGTGCCACCAAAAAGCCCGGTATCATGGGCTTTTCTCATTGACGGCCTGATAACTCCGACGTTTCAGGCCGGTTCGGTTGAGAGGAGCCGGGAAACCCAGTGTTTTCTAGGGGATCCGGGGTTTTCGGAAAGAAAAAATTTCGCCTTTGACTACTGTTTGACCACTATTTTTACAAAGTTGACTACCGCGGGTTCTGCGGTTGCCATAAATATGCGCTTGTAGCTCAGTTGGATAGAGTATCAGACTCCGACTCTGAGGGCCGCTGGTTCGAATCCAGTCAAGCGCGCCAACCTTAACATAACCTTACCCAATCCGAACAGATTATTGTTAATTGTTTGGGTTGGGTAAGGTTGTAATTTTATTTCCATTTTTGTGAAGGATTATCAACATATTTCCCCCAAAAAGGAATGTATAAAGATGCTTACTGCTGACCAGAGATATGATATAGTTTCTAGGTGCTTAATGAGTTGGGCTCCTGCTGATGATGAAAAGACAACTTCTTTTGAAGAAAATTTCGATGAATGGATTGAGCAAATTTCTGCAGAAGCACAGCCCATTGTAATCGAATTGCTAAAAGATTTTGAGTATTTCTCTCAGCCAAAAGTAAATCAATTTTTGAAGAAATTACATAACATGCTTATATCAATACAGGATTTTGATGTTCATAAAGCTATTTTCACTTATCTTCCCTCAAAACGGGGAATTGATAATAGCTCCATAGAATATCTTTTAAATTATAAAAAAATACACAGCATAAGCAAGTTTGATGTGGCCACAAACCTGGAAACATACACCATAGTGAACAAAGAAGTGTTCAAAAACAAAAAACATATTGTTTTTATAGATGATTTTTGCGGATCTGGCAGAACATTTATTGATTTTATAAAGGGCCACCTAGATATATTGACTGGAAAGACAATATATTATGTTATCACCTATATAATGACAGAAGCTATTAAGAATATCCAAAACGAAGCCACAGAAAGATCATTACAAGTAAAGATACTTTTCTGCAATCAGTCTGATAAAGCTTTTGATAAGCATTTGTTCCCTGAAAAGACAGAGGTGGCACGTGAAAAATTCTATCAGGCTTCATTGGAGACAGGTGTAAAAGAAGACTCGATTTGGGGATACTCTGGAAGTGAATCCTTGGTTTCTTTCTATAATGATACCCCTAATAATACTCTTGGCCTATTTTGGCATGACTCGCCCAACTATTTTTCAATATTCCCCCGAGAAAATGCGTGTGGTGAAAATAATAAGCGTCCTACACCGCGCTCAATGAAAAAACAAAAAACTGAACGTAATAATCAAAATTATATTGCGCATAAGCGGAGTGCATTGAATGGATAATTTTATAAAAGAGTACATTATCGCATATTTCCAGGAAAACAGCAATCTATACTCTTTCTGCGATCTGGCAAATAGTTTGGGTATTTCAATAGATGTCATAGATGATATGGTAGATCAGCTTATCAAAGAAGGCTTTTTAGAATATAATGAGGACACAATGCTGTCAGTCACTGAATTAGGGCAGCTTTTTATTCGGGAAAAGGTGGGAAGATTTAATTCAGATACTCGTTCGCCCAAAACCGGAAGAATTATTGACCCGAAAACTGCATGGCCTTTCGATAAAATTTATGTTCCAAGCAACTTCTTATCAAAGCTTTAGAGTTAGGATAATAGCCCATTGTGTCTGTTAGAATGCGAGAAGCGAGTCGCTTCTCTAAGTGCCAACGGTGCTTACTTTATCAATGTGTATGTTCCCAGTAACATACACATTGCAAAGCGCTTGGAATAAAGCGCTTTGCAATGGTATTGCGGTATGCCGCAATACCACTGCTTGTTCAGAAACAGAATGGGTAATAGGTACGATGGGCTTTATCATATTATGAGAGGTGCGGCTATGGACAAAGAAAGATATTTAAAGAAACTTGAGGAGGCACTATCAGAATCCAGTTCTTCTATTCCAGAATCACTTGCTTGTATTAGGTACGCTTCAAACCTATTAACGTTTGACTTTCCGGTAATTTTCGACCGCACACATTTAGCGCATCTCCTAGGAATTAAGCCTAGTGATCTTTCGGCTCTGATTTACTCAATTGATTCATACTGCTATCATGAATTCCATTTAGCAAAAAAGTCTGGTGGCATGCGGGTGATAAATATTCCCTCTGTAGATTTGAAAGATATTCAAAGATGGATTTTGGATAATATTATTTCCAAAATGCATATTTCAGAATTTGCAAATGGATTTTGCAAAGGAAAGTCTATTTTAACCAACGCATTATCTCATATTGACCAAGAGTGCGTCATCAATCTTGATATTAAAGATTTCTTCCCTTCGGTAGGCATAGATCGTGTCTTTATGCTATTTAAATATTACGGGTACACAAAGGAAGTTTCTTTTGCTCTTGCAAAATTATGTACTTACCGGGGGATATTACCACAGGGTTCCCCTGCAAGTCCGGCTATTTCTAATGTTATATGTCTCAAACTGGATAAAAGACTAAGTAAGCTTGCAGAATCCTATAATGGAGTCTATTCAAGATATGCCGATGACTTAACTTTATCTGGTACAAAGAATATAACTCAACTGATTCCTACCGTAATCGCAATCGTGGAAGAAGAGGGGTTTTGTGTAAACGCACAAAAGACACATATTGCGTATGCTCATGAACGCCAAAAAGTTACTGGGCTCCTAGTTAATGAAGGGAAAGTCAGGGTTTCGCAGAAATACAAAAGAAGATTGCGTCAAGAAATATATTTTTGTCAAAAATTTGGAGTATCTGACCACCAGAAATATTGTAATGAAAATTTCCAATTTTTCAAAGAACATCTCTATGGTAAAGCTTATTTTGTTAGCATGGTAGAGCCCGAGGTGGGTAATGCTTTTCTTGAAGCGTTGGATAATATTGCATGGGAGTATTGAAGCATGAAAATGGACGGTAGACTGATGATGTCTTTATATTATATCATGGACAATCTCTCAAGAGGAATAGATCCAATAACCAATTTACAGATTTCCAACGACATGATGTTGACATCAAAAGTGTTACAGGGGGCATTTGCTGAAGCAGCAAATGTGTTTAAAGTGATGTCAGATTCAATCGGTGAGGATGATGAAATCTATTTTGTCTTTAATTCTAAAGGCAGAAAAGTACCATTCTTTTTTCTTAGACAAGAACTGGAGTTAATACCCATAGTCAGAGATGAGGTTACTATCAGTCGTTTTACTTTTGGGGTAAATGAATTGATACATCGCGAAGGGATGAGAAAGCTTCGTGCTACACAGTTAACGTCTTGGTTGGTTGATCACAATTATTTGGAGGAAATTGAATCACATAGCGAAACAGTATACAAGGTTTCTACGGAATTAGGAGAGTCTATAGGCATTCATGCTATTTATAAAAAGAATGCTGCTGGAGAAAAATATGTGACGAACACGTATTCAATTGAGGCACAAAAATTTTTAGTTAATATTGTTCTTCCACAGATTACTAGAATTGTTGATATTGAGCCTCCACAATTACAGTGATATCATTATGGCATAACGTGGATCCCCTACATAAGGATGTGAGTGCTTCGCTCTTGGAGGAATATGTCAGACGCTTGCGCCTTTAAGCTAAATAGCTTTGGCAATGAGATGTCCTTTGCCTGTAGCTGGCCACCACCTACGCTGTTGTAACAAGAGGAATAGCTATCATGGAAACAAAGGTTTTCAATTCGAAAGAGAATTGTGACGATGTAACGCTTATAAAAATTGACAAATTCTCATATCATCTTGGTGCGGCTGACTGTTTTTGCGAGATGGTTCGGGCTGGTGTAAAGCGCATAGCGCTGTCCCATCCCTGTGATTCTCGAGAGGAGCGGGACAGCTTTCTGCCGGAGTTCGATAAGCTGTGTGATAAGTACGGCGTTCATTACTACGTTGAAAATGCAGCATTTCTTACCGACCTCTTTCCCCTGTCGCTGAATCAGGGCAAGTTCAACGTGATTTTTTATCAGGATGAATCGGCCTTGCAGGAGTATCTTGACTTGAAGGCAGAGAAAGAAAAGGCTATCTCTACTGGTACTTATGCAGAGTGCCGCGAAAATATTGCCCATCAATATGGCAAGCTGCTCTCGTACACTGACGAAGGCATCCAGCGACTACTGGATGCCAACACAGAGAAAGAGTAAGCCCTCTTTACGAGGACTTGAACTCTTTTTCTTCTGTCAGATGTCCAGGCTCTCCTGCAAAACCGCGCTGGCTGCTTTCTTCTTGTCATCGAAGGCGTGGGTGTAGATGTCCAGCGTAGTGGACACCTGAGAGTGTCCGAGTAAACCAGACACCGTAGCTACATCGGCCCCGCCTGCAATCATAAGACTCGCCGCAGTGTGTCTGAGGCTGTGGACATTAAGGTTGGATGGTAGGCCATGTTTCTTGAGAATCAGCTTGAACCGCCAAGTAAAACTGCTGGGGGTCATAGGCAGTTCCATGCCATGCCTGCGGAAAATATAGTCATCAGCAGACAGTTTTCGCTCATCATAGGTTTCCGTTTCCTGCTCACAGAACTTGCGGTACTCTTTGAGAAGACTCGCCATCTCAGCCGAGAAATAAACGTAACGGTCACCCGAAGCAGTCTTCGGTTCCTTGACGATAATATCCTCGCCTGTAACTTTAACCACGTTCCGGCAGATGTGGATGGACTTCTCCTTGAAGTTTACATCGCGCCACTTCAGCCCACAGCACTCGCCTCGGCGCATACCAGTGGCAATGATTAGTTTGAAGTAAGTTTCGTATTTGATGCTTTCTTCCTCCAGCGCGGCAATGAGTTTCTGCGTAGTTTCCTCGTCAGCAACATTCTGCTTTTTCTTCTTTTTGCCTGTATACTTGTATGTTCTCCACGCCGGATTATGCGACAAAAAGCCGCCCTCCATCGCATCAGAGAGGATACCACACAAGCAAGCGTGGACACCTTCAATGGTGCATTCGGAGAGCGGCTTTCCGGTCACAGAATTCTTTTGCTTACGAAGTTCAGCGTAAAGGTTTCGGAAATGTTCGGGCTTGAGGTCGGTCAGCTTGTAGCCGCCCAGGCGCGGCATGAAGCGGTCAATATCTTGCTTGTCGCGGGCCAAGGTGGATTTTGCCAGCTTATTTGGAGCAATTTCCCGCAGCCACATCTCGGTATAAGCTGCGAGAGTGATGGTTTTATCCACCGCCTTGAGTGGCTCATTACGGCACTGTCGCTCGAAGAGTGCGGCTTCTTCTTCGAGCCACTTTTCCTTGGCCTTCGGCGTTAGACCATCGGGTGGATGTACGGTTTTCTGCTGGGGCTTGCGGCGTTTGCCATCGAAATCATAGCCCATGGATACGACCAGCAAGTAGCTGTTCCCTCGTTTACGGATGCTCGCCACTGTAATAACCTCTTTCCTGTTGTGATTTGCCCTGTTGAGGCAACCTCACAATACCACACCCTCATGCGGAAGTCCAGCGGCGAATTTACTTTCTACCACTCCAACAAAATGTGTGTGCTATGCGGCACATGGAGCCCGCCGCGTTGTAGTGGGATATCTGCCGCTCGTAGGCCGGGTAATCCTTCTCAGTGTGGGTGAATTTGTTGTGGGTGGGCTGGAACAGCTTGGGGTCGATGCTGGAATCAGGATTCTCCAGGAAGTTTTCCTCGTAGTCCTCCAGCACGTCCACAAAGCCGTTGTGGCAGGAGGAGATAATGCGGTTCGGCAGGAAACCGACATTTGTGCTCCCGGTGCCGCAGTTGAAGCAGGGGTAATTGTAGGTGGCTTCATCCTTTGGCCTGATGTTGGTGGCAAAGGGGGTTATCTCCCGGTAGAACCTAAAATGCCCTCCCTCTCTTTCCAGCTTCCGACAGTTTTTGACAAGCCCTGCGAAGAACTCGCCGTCCTTCTTCCCCGCCGGGGCGGGTACCCCGATGTTCGGTACCGGGTGATTCACGCTGAGATTGGGCAGATTCAGGTTTCTGACCTTCTGAATTAGCTCCTCAAAGAACCGATAGTATTCAATGATCTTCTCCTTCGTGTCCAGCCGGTACATGGAGTCCACCGAGAGGGTGGGCTTGAAGGCCAGGAACACGCTCACATTCCCCGGTATCTCCCTGGCTCTTGAAAGCAGCCGCCCGAAATTCTCAAGGCATTTTTCCGTGACCCCGGTCCCCCTGGTGCTGTCGGTTATCTCCTTGGGGCCATCCAGGGAGAGCTGGAGGGTAACGTCGAACCGCCTGGGCGCGTACCCGGCGAACTGCCCCAGCAGGTCAAAAACCTTGTCCGTCCACTCGGGGTAGGAGAAGTTGGTGGAGGCAAAGAAACTTCTGAAAAAGGGGTAGTGGCCGATGAGCTTATGGAGCACCGGGTGTACCCGCTCCATGTGCAGAAAGGTCTCGGCCCCCCAGACCTCCAGCTTTTGCAGGTCGCCCTTGTGGGGGAAGTAGTCGCGGATAAAGCCGAAGTAATAATCCGGGTCCGCGAAGCTGTCCGCAAGGAGCCTGTCGATGGCTTTTAGCCCCTTGTTTTTGTTGATGTAGCAGTAGGTGCAGTCGAGATTGCACACCGCCGTTGAGTATAGAACCGCTGTTGTTCGTCCCATGAAAGCCCTCCTAATTGTTGTGGGCGCTGTTGGAATTGCCCGCGTCTATTTCGCTGCCGTCGCTGTTTTTGCCGTTGCTGTTCGTGCCGTTGGAGTGAGTACCGTGGGCGTTGTTTTCGTTGGATTTGGTTCCGTGGATACGTGTACCATTGGAATTTTTACCGTTGGAATTGCTGCCACGCGAATCATATCCGTTGGAGTTTGTACCGTTCAAATCGTTCAGATTTGTGTGAAGGCCATCAGAATTACCACCGTAGGCTCTGGTGCCGTTTGTATAGCTACCGTTGGCTTTACTAAGATTAGAATGGATGCTGGTGGAGCGCGTACCATTAGATTTTGTGCCATCAGAGTTGCTCCCATCCGAATGGCTGCCGTTGGAAAGAGTGCCATTGGAATTGGTTCCATTGGTATTGACCCCATTGGAGCACGTCCCATAGGAGTTCCCCGCCCTGTTCCGGCAGACGATGGCGGCCTCTATACTGGAAAGTGTGGCCTCCACGCCCAGGACCGTCTGCTCCCGCATAACGGCGCCCTTCACCACCTGGCCCCAGTCGGAGTATGTGGCGAGCTTGTAGTAGGTATCTGTTTTCATGCTCTCCAGCCTGTCTGTCAGCGGCGTCACCTGGGCCGCCTTTGCCGCCCCGGAGATCTCCGGGACAGCAATACCTCCGAGCCCATGCCCGGTCAGTATCGTGTTGAGACGGTTATACCAGCCCTTCACGTCCCGGATTTTCGCTTGTCTCATATATTCACCTCCATGTTATGACCATACCGCCGCGGCCGGTTTCCAGCTCTTGGCAACGGAGTCGTAAAACTTGATGATGTTTCCGTTCGCGGTGTCTATCCACAGCAGATTCGTGTTGCCTGGCGCCTCCGCCTGGGCTATGTGCCCGCCCAGGGCGGGCAGCTGGCTCTCCGGGACTTTGCCGGCGGTGTCCAGGGCTGCCTTGTGTTTATTGAGATAATCGACACTCTCCAAAATGGGCTCAAATACCGGGTTAAAGGTTTCTGTAGCGCTGGCCGGATCGGTGTCCTTTAGCTTGCGGATATCTGCAATTTTGTACTGTGGGTTTTCGGGAATAGTATACTTTTCATCTGCCATACTGCCCTCCCTTAGAATTCGTCGTCAAACTGGAAGGTGAATTTCACGTCCTCGTCCTTCCCCTTGCTGAGAAAGGTCTTTATTGCCGCCAGAACGCCCTCCTCGTCTATAAGGGCCATCTCGTTTATGTTCTTGCCATTCAGGTCGCTTTCCGGGATGGTAACCGTATCGCGTCGGAATCCAGCCAGGGCTCTTGCCTCGGGGTACTGCTGTAAATCCTGCAATGCCATGGACGAGACCAGTACCTTGCCGCCTGCGCACCGGCACTCAAACAGCTTGGCCATAGGCCGCAAAAAGGCATAGCTGTCCATTTCCGTAACGATACATTCGATTGGCCTTGGCAGTATCATGGCTCTCTGTGAAGCCATAGGCCACCACTGCCAGTTGCTGTGAGACTCGGTGGGGAAATCCCGGAAGAGGGGGTGCTCCGTGTTTATCAGCTGGCCCATGCCGCCCTCCTGCTTGGGGAAGGTGCCCACGGACCAGAAGTCAGTGGTGAACTGGGCCTGGAGGGAATTGGGCAAAGCCTCGGGGGTAGAGGGCGGGGTCAGGTAGACCGTGCCGCCCTTTTCCAGCACCGCCAGAGCTTCTTCGTCCAGCGCCGCCGTCTCGTGCACGCTCTCAGGGCAGACCGGCTTTACGGCTGGGTAGACCCATAGGGGATAGCGGTTCTCAATGTCCCCTATAGCGACAGTCAGCTCCAGGCGGGTGGGCTCCTCTATCTCAGACAACGGCAGGCTGAGTCTGCCCGCAAGGGTGAGCCGTCCCGCCGGACAGCTCACCCGGGGGAGCACTGCCTCCAGCAGAAGGCCGCGCCCCTCCAGTCGGCAGTAGACCTCCCCGGCAATCTCCCCCTTGCCGAAGTTTGCTATCTTTATCTCCGTTTCCAGCGTCTCGGTATTCTCATATGTATACTTGGGCAGCAGGGCCAGTGACAGCCGGTCGGTGAAGAACTCCCGGAAGCGCTCGGGCCGGGCGAAACTGTAGGGCTTGGGCTTCAGATGAGAGTTTAGCATACCCACAAGGGCCGTGCCCTGTCCAGGGAAGTCCTGCAATCCCAGCAGGGATATGCCGGACATCTTCTCCGTGCGCATGGCGGCCTCTATCTCCTCCCGGTAGCCTATCCGGGACAGCTCGCCAGTGGCCTCCACATATCGCTCCCACTGGGGCAGGAGCCCTGCTTTCTCCACACGCTCCTTTATCCACCGTAGGTTCGCCGGGTCGGTGACGCCCTTGAAATCGTCCAGCTCTCTAAAGTCCGGCAGGACTTCAAACTGGCCCACCTCGAAGCTGAACACCGGCTTATCACAGCTCTCCCGGAGCAGGTCCATGGACCTGTCGAAATTCTCCCGGGCGCTGGGGTAGCTGTGGTTTATGTAGCCC
Organism: Acutalibacter muris; assembly: GCF_002201475.1. NCBI lineage: Bacteria > Bacillati > Bacillota > Clostridia > Eubacteriales > Acutalibacteraceae > Acutalibacter > Acutalibacter muris. The sequence continues at coordinate 3,137,600 of NZ_CP021422.1, forward strand.
AGCATATTGGCGTCAGTGCCCCGAAGGTAGTGCTCGCGGAAACGGTTGGAGGTGTAGAAATCGCTCTTGGGGTCGCAACCCAGCCAGCCGTAGTGGACGTTGGAGCCGTTGGCAAAGAGCCGGGTGGAGTCCTCCTTATGGGCCATATCCAAAAGCTCCTCCATGCGGCTGTGGCCCAGCTCATCAGCCACCAGCTCATTGCCGAAGGTGAGCATCACAAAGGAGGGGGGGTTCGCAAGGAGCCGCAAGGTCTCAAGGAGCTCTACCCGGTAGTAGTCCCAACTCTTCCGGGAGCTGAAGGCCTCCGTGGGGTTCCAGTGGGAGAGCTCCGGCTCCATGAGCATACCCAGCCTGTCGGCGGCGGTAAAGGCGGCCTCCGGCGGGGTGTGGGAGTGAAAGCGCATACAGTTCACACCGTAGGACTTGTAGGTCTCAAGGATATTCGTCCACTCCTCCACGGTCATGGGCCAGTGCCCGGTCTCGGGGAACTCTCCGCAGTTTGCCTCGCCCCGGAGGAAAATCGTGCGGCCGTTCAGGGCCAGTCTGCCGTTTACATCGGGGCCGAAGTCACGCACGCCGAAGGTGACGGTTTTGCTCTGGGAGGGTAGACCCTCCCCGGTTAGGGTGGTTGTCAGCTCATATAAATTGCCCTCATACTCGTCCCAGCGAAGGGCGCTTTTTTCTATGTTCAGTTCAGTGAAGGCTATCTCGTTTCGGCCCTGTTTGACGCTTATCTGCCTTTCAGCGGAGGCGCTCAACGCTAGAGAGCTGACCTCCAGGACGCCGCTCCACTCCCGGTCTGACTCTATGGTAATGCGCACCTCCAGAAGCCCGCCCCGGGGGTAGACCCGCAGGCCGGACATGAACACCGGCTCCTCCCTCCTCAGGCGCAGAAAGCCCAGCACACCGTTCCAGTTGGTCTGGGTCTCGTCGGTGGCGGCGGAGGAGTAGACGATATTCTCCCGGGGCAGGCCGGGGTAGCTGTTGTCGTAGATGAGCGTAATATCGTGCTCGCCCCGCCAGACGCTGGTAAGCTCAAATATATGGTGCGTAACTATGGATGGCGGCACAAAATCAGGTATCTCCTGCCCGTCTACCAATAGGGTCAATACCCTTGCCCGCTCGGCCTCCAAAAAGACGCGCTTACCCTCGGGCGGGGTGAAGCGCACCCGGCGGGTGAGCCTTGCAGGGCCCTCGAAGCTGTGCTTTCGGGTCAGCCGGGTGAGGATCGGGCCAAATTTTGCGGCCTTGCCTACAGGGCTGTCAGGGTTCCATAAATTCCCGCCGGTATCCGGCCCGCCGATATTATTTTCGTCCAGGGTGCCGGGCAGGGTCATTGTGTACTTTCTGCCATCGCCAATGTCGGCAGTCCAGGGGCCTGATAGTGAGTGTGTCATTTTTGTACCTCCGTGATTAGGTGTGGGATATGAGTACAGCATAGCCTATTGGGGGTATAATTACAAGCTGGATTTTTGCGGGGTTATTTGCGAAAATTGCGGTCAGGAGGGAAATAAAGAGCCCCGGGGCTGGCAGTTTTGCGGATATCCTGATATACGGCCCTGCTATAAAAATGTGTTGTGGAAGGTGAGGTTTTTGCTTAGCGGTTGCCCCATAAGGTCGGCCTCACTTCCCCGCCCTCTCCAGCGGCAACAGTCCTTTTATGCGCTCCCATTGTTCTTTTGTCAATTCATATCGTTCTATATCCCTAATTTTGCACTATCTCTCAATTTGTGCAATATTTATTTTTTGCACAGAGCCTGGTAATAATTTGCGTGAGATTTCACAACCACCTATTCCCTTTCTCCCCTTTTACTAAGATATATTTTTGCTATAAGCGCAACTAAAATCCCTGTGCAAACAGATCCTTTCTGTATGCCCAGGGATTTCAACTTCTATTTTGCCTCAAATTACTTTCCTATATCTATCACCATAAAATTCCCGCCGCTGCCACCAACACAGGCAGCGTCAGAATAGACAGCACCGTGCTGAGCACCACTGTTCTGCACGCATACGAGTAGTCCTTCCCATACAGTTGGGCATATACCGCCACATTGGCCCCCACCGGCGCGGAGGCGCCTAAAAGGATCACGTATTTCATCGTCAAGTCCACCGGCAGCGGCGTGAGCAGGGCCAATGTTACAGCGGGAATGAGCAGCAGACGAACCGCGCTGAGCACATACAGCCTTGGGGACATAACGGTCTCCTTCAAGCTGGTCTGTGCCATATAGATCCCCAGCACCAGCATGGCTACAGGGGAGTTCAAGGCTGCCAGACCGCCTATTGCTCCGCCCAGGACCCCGGGCAGCCGTGAGCCCAGCCCCGTGACGAACAGCACCACCCCTGCGGCAGTGCCCACGGTGATGGGATTCAGCAGCACCCCCTTTAGGGAGACCGCCCCCTTATCGCCCTTGAGCAGCGCCGCGCCATATGTCCACTGCAAAAGGTTCAGCAGCACCACAAAGCCTACCAGAAGAAAGACAGCCTCGTCTCCAAAGCCGGCCCGCACCAGAGGGATGCCCATAAAGCCGCAGTTAGAAAAGGCGGCGGCAAAGTTGTCGACGGGGCTCTTCTTAAAGGCGAAATGGGATATGGCCGCCGAAACCGCCAGGGCCACAGCCGCAAGCAAGGCGCTGAGCCCCAGGGCCCTCAACTTTTCCAAGGAGAGCTCCACGCAAAAGCTGTTGATGATTACGGCCGGGATAATGAGCCATACCAGCAGGTTCGCCAGGGACTTGCTGCCCTCCTTCGTGATTTTTCCACCCTTGAACAGAGCGAATCCCACGAGCATATATATCGCCATGGTCAGGGTTTGCTGAAATACTATGCTGGTGGTTTCCATTTACAAGTTCTCCCTAAATAAAGCATTTTTCTTTTATTATAGCCAGAAGGGGCAGATTTGTCAAATAAATCTTAGCTTACCTCTTGCTTAAGAGATGTTAAGTTATATAAGGAAGGGGATCTGCACGAAAACTGGCAGAACTGGGTAAACGAGAAGATGTCCCTGGTGCAGCCGGTGCTGTCAAAGGAGGCGATAAGCGGCCTTGAAGCGGAAAACCCCTTCCTGGACGTGGTGATAACCGCAGAGTTTACTGGGCCCACTGGGAGACTTTGACGAACCGGGGTATAAGTTCCGCACCTATCAGATAGCCGGCTCCAGCCATGATAGCCGGCACTGTATCCTGGACTACCAGATATTCCAGCTTTTCCACGGATAAACACGGCAAGCTCAGCCCGATCTTTGGAAAGGTAAACCCTTTTACCCCCGAGAAGCTGAAGGCCCCTTCAGCAGACGGGATACAACGTGCCCAATGCTCTTTTCTTCTGAACTGCAATATAATGCAAGTAACATTCGTGGCACGCCTCTCAACGATGCGTACCATGTCGGGTCGTTCAATTTGTAGATAAGTTATGAAATTGGCGGTTGAACAACCAGGCAGCTTATGATATACTATACATCAATTAGACTTCCCTCCTATTTTCTGAAAGGGTCGAAACCAAACCGAAAAAAGTACAGGTTCTAAGGAAAGGAGCCCTCCATGCCTGCAGAAAACGAAAAGACCGAATTATTTGAACGCACTCCCATTCCCAAGGCCGTTATGACCCTGGCCCTCCCCACCGTCCTCAGCTCCCTGGTGATGGTGCTCTACCACCTGGCGGATACCTTCTTTGTGGGGATGCTGGACGACCCCCTCCAAAACGCGGCCCTCACCCTCTCCGGACCCGTACTGCTGGCCTTTAACGCGGTGAACAACCTGTTCGGCGTGGGCACCTCCTCCATGATGAGTCGGGCCCTGGGAACGAAAGACTACGATACCGTATACAGAAGCTCCGCCTTTGGGTTTTACGGCTCCCTCATAAGCGGGGTGCTGTTTTCCGCGGCCTTCACTGCCTTCCGAGGGCCGCTGCTCCAAGTTATGGGCACACAGCAGAGCACCCTCTCCGCCACCAGCGATTACCTGCTCTGGACCGTGACCTTTGGGGCCGCTCCCGCCATCCTCAACGTAGTGCTGGCCTATCTGGTGCGCTCAGAGGGGGCGTCCCTCCACGCCAGCATCGGCACCATGAGCGGGTGTCTCCTGAACATACTCTTAGACCCTGTATTTATTTTGCCCTGGGGGCTGAATATGGGCGCGGCGGGCGCGGGCCTTGCCACCTTCCTCTCCAACTGCGCGGCCTGCCTGTACTTCTTCGTGCTGCTGTTCCTGCGCCGGGGGAAGACCTTCGTGTGCGTGAAGCCCTCCATGTTCGGGTTCCGCCGGGCTATTGTGCTGGGCCTCCTCGGGGTGGGCGTGCCGGCCTCTATCCAAAATCTGCTGAACGTGACCAGCCGCATGGTGCTTAACAACTTCACCGCCGCCTACGGCCCGGATGCGGTGGCGGCCATGGGCATTGCCAGCACCATCAGCTCCGTGGCCATGCAAATTGCCATGGGCGGCTCTCAGGGAATCATGCCCCTGATTGGTTATAACTACGCCAGCGGCAACATAAAGCGCATGAAGGAGACCGTCATCTTTTTGACAGCGATCGCTCTGGGCTTTATGGCAGTGGCCACGGGGGCCATGTTCTTTGGGGCCAGGTGGTTTACCCTGCTGTTCATCCAGAACCAGTCGGTAGTCACCTTCGGCGCGGCCTTCCTTCGGGGGCTCTGTCTGGCCCAGCCCTTTTTGTGCATTGACTTCACCGCCGTGGGGGTGTTCCAGTCCTGCGGCATGGGCAGGCGGGCCCTGCTGTTCGCGGTGCTGAGGAAGATCGTGCTGGAGATCCCCGCGCTGCTCCTGCTGGATAAGCTCTTCCCGCCCTACGGGCTGGCCTATTCCCAGCTGGTGGCAGAGGCCCTCCTGTCGGCGGCGGCGGTCATCATGTTGCTGCGGATCTTCCGCACCCTGGAAAAGAAAAAATCCCCCTTGGCGGGAGGCGGCAAGGTATGAGCTTCAGGGACGAGGTATATGAGCTGGTAAGCCGCCTCCCTGCCGGGAAGCTGGCTACATACGGGCAGCTGGCGGCGCTGTGCGGCAGGCCCAGGGCCTCGCGCATAGTAGGCGCGGCCCTGCTCCACGCCCCGGAGGGGCTGCCCTGCCACCGGGTGATTTATCGGGACGGTACCCTGTGCTGTGACAAAGCTTTTGGGGGCAAGGAAATTCAGCAGCAAATGCTGGAGGCGGAGGGTGTCCCTTTTCTGCCGGACGGAAGGGCCGATTTGCGGGTTTGCCAGTGGGAGGGGCCCGAGGCAGGGTTTGAGAGCGAAGACTGACAGCATCTTGTTGCAGAGCCTTTTATCAAGCTCCTGAAACTTGGCGCATGAGGTTATGGTGTCCATAGCGGTGAAGTCTTTGGGATATTTTTTGGGTGCACAGATGTGCTGCCATACTAGAAAAATGTGTTGCGGGAGAGAAGGCTTTGCATATCATAAATTGTATTACCGAAGGGCAGTTAAATTTTTAAAGCGAAAGCCGCACCCTCAAAGCCTCTTGCTCTGAGGGTGCGGCTTATCTGAGCAGCTTATTTTTCTTCACAAGCGCACTTATAAATACACTCCCTGCTCCAGCAGTATGCCGCGTAGTGATTTTGGCTCGACCTCACGCGGCTGGATCCCCTCTTTTACCGCCATGGCCGCGGCTGTACCTGCCGCTTGGCCCAAGGCGATACAATGAGGTATCCAGTTGGCCTCTTGGTTTGCCTCCTCGCTAGAGGAAAAGCAGCGGCCCGCCACAAGAAGGCCGTCCAGCTTCTCAGGCACCAGAACGCCATATGGCATTTCCATGCGGGGGTAAGCCTGAAGCCCACTCACCGTGGGAAGCACCGCAATAATATCCTCGCGTCCTGTATGCTTCCCAATATCGTCCATTGTAAAGCGTTCTACGCCCTTCAGCCGCCTGCTGCCCCTGGTGCCTACCTGAGAGGCGAAATCATATAGATAAGCGCCCTCGAGCCCAGGGAAATTCTCCCGCAGATATCTTATCAGCGGGTTTATAGTCCGTGTGGTAATGAAGGCTGTGTCTGTAAGGCCCGTTATGGTCATGCAGTCTCTTGGTATAAGACTGTCTATCCAGACGACATCGTCTCTGTTTGAGGAGATGATCTGCATATCATAGCCCGCTATCCGAACGGCTTCCCGCAGCTTCTCCCTGGCGCTTGGCGTTTCCCTGAGCCCTTTGGTATAGCGCTCATAGCTTACACCCCCAAGCCGGAACACCAGCGAGGTATTGGCTGTGCGGGAGGTGGTCAGGCTGGCGCTCTCGTACCCCGCTCCTGCTGTGGCGAAAATGTCCCCGTCGCCGGTGCAGTCAACTATAACCTGAGCCATCACCGCTTTCCGGCCCTCTTTGCTCTCAAATATTACGCCGGTCGCTTTGACGTCCTCAACAACAGCCTGGCAGCCTAAACAGTTACAGTACACCACCACTCCCGCCGCCTCTGTCATGTCGTTCAGCACGGCCTTCAGCATTTCCGGGTCGCAGTTCACGCCATACATGACCCGTTCCTTGCGGATAAAAAGCCCATGGCTGCGGTATTTTGCCAATACCTCCGGGTCCTTCGAGCCGATCTCCCATTTTTGCGGTCCAAACGCGCCGTTAGGGCAGGCCCGTAGCCTGTCTACCCACTCATTCATTAGGCCGGCCACAAGCTGCTCCCTGCCGCCGTTCAGTATTGGGTCGCTGAGGAAGGGTATCAGCAATACCTGCCCCCCGGTAGCCATACCGCCCAAATAGGCGCAGCGCTCCATCAGCACCACCCGCTCCGCACCGGAATTCTTTGCTGCCACCGCCGCCGTCACCCCAGCCGGGCCGCCGCCCACCACCAGCACATCGCACCGATCATAGACCACGGTCTCACGGAGGGGGTCATGGACTGTACTCTTCATTGTCCCCCTTCTTTCTCTTCTTTAAAAGGCTGATTTTCTGCCAAAGGCACAGGCTCTCACCCGGGCGCAGCCTCCGGCAGCCATAACGGCTCAATTCATTCACTGGGCCGGTCTGAGGCTCCACACAGACCCAGCCTTCACCCGCCCTGGAAAAAAGCACCCAATCTGTAAATTTCTCCGACACCTCATAAGTAAACTCCCCAATTTGCGCCATACGGCCTGCGCTGCCCTCCTTGGCCGTGTAAAACCCCGAGACCCGCACCCCCCTGGGCCCGCGGCCCGCCGCTATCTCCTGCTCCGTGCCGTCCAGAGGGAGCAGGTCTCCTGTTGGGATAAAGCTGTCGTCAGTCTCCCGGCGTCGGCTTATTGGGGCCATAAATTCTCCCGGAGCGGCAAAGGCCGTGTGGAAGCCGATCTCAACGGGCATATCTCCCGCGCCGGTATTTGTGACCTGCGTCTTACGGCAAAAGCCCTCCTTATCCAGGCTGTCGGTCATAGCCACCTCGCACGGAAACGGAAAGTATTCCCCTTTGTTTTCCATATGTGTGATCACCCGGTCGGGCCCGCTCCCGAGCACCATAAATGAAGCGCCCGCGAAAAGTCCATGAATATGGTTATTGCGGGCCGGCTCGTTAATGGGCAGCCGGTAATCTTTGCCGTCAAAGGTGAAATGTCCGTCCGCAACCCGGTTTGGGGGAAAGAGGAACGGCATTCCATACAGCAAGGGCTCGGAGCTGAGCTCGTCCGTATTTTCCGGCTCACGCAGGACGGGCTCGTTTTTATACCTCAGGCTCAGCACCCGGGCCCCACAGTCCGGGTCTATCGCCGCGAACCAGTGGCCTTTTCTCAATTCTATCATGCCTTATCCCTGCCGAACAGCTGTACAATAAGCTGCTGGGGTTCCATTGTCCTTGGAGGCCCCTCCCTTGGGCCCTCGGGGGAATCAACCGCCTCCAGACTCCAGCCGGGAACCTCTAAGTTCACCTTCTGGGGCAGCTCTGTGTCGTTCCACATAACCACCGCCAGCTTGTCTGCGCTCTCAAAAGCTTTAGCGAGCACGGCGACGTTATCCTGTTTTAGCGGCAGGCTGTCCACAAAGCGGCCAAGCCCCAACAGCTCCCAGTGGCGGCGGCGCAGGTCTCCGGCCTTTTTGGCATAAGTGTTCTCCCGCTCATATCTCCTCGTGAGCACGTCCTCACAGTCGGCGTCATAGCGGATCTCCATCTCAAAGCGGAAGCCATACACACAGGCATAGTTTACCGCGCGCTTTTCAATATACGGGCGGGGATTGCGTATGGTGATGATAGTCTCGGGGAAACAGTAGCGGAAGAGCTCCGGGTAATTGTGGATACTTTCTGTGCCGCTGCCCCAATCGCCCTCGCCGCTGGGATAAGAGGAGATGCCGTGCACACCGTCAAGATAGGCCGAGTACACGTCCGTGATATGCTCGGAGAAGAAGCCAAACTGAGAGTCCAGCTCCTTGGTGCGTCGCTGTATGCCGTCCATAAGCAGCTTGCGCCCTCCGGGCATAGACAGGGAGGGCTTCCCCTTTGGGTGTGGATGGCGCTCGTCAAAGCACGGGCGCGGAGGCATACCGCCAATCTGGTCATAAAGTATTCCGTCGGGGCCAAAGGACTGCACCCAGTCTGCCTTTTCTTTCATCAGCTCCTGCCATTCGGGACAGCTCGGGCATGAAGTGGCAAAGGATTTATTTGTATAATATTTCAGATAGCTGCTGTTGTGGGCCTTATTGTACCATTCCAAATACGGTATGCCGTCCTTGCTGCGGCACACATACCGGTCGCCGCCGTTTTTATAAAAATCAGTGGTAGTATCTATGAGATGCCCCTGATAGTACAGCGTCACGCTGCCTCCCGCCTGCTGCACCTCCCTGATTCCGTCTGTCAGGGCCCGGGCGCCTCCCAAGCTCTCGCTGACCTTCAGGTCGGGATACTGGTTGTCATGCCCTGAGTCATACCAGCCGAAGAGCCCCACTGTGTCGCAGCCGGTATCTTTCGCCAGCTCATAGAGCTTCGGAATAGTGTTGTAGGGCCACATCTCCACGCCGAACTGCTGCTTCATAATGACCAGATAGTAGCCGTTCATATTTTTGACCCACTCCGGCTTCTCATGTGTGGGCCGCCATGTTTTGGCCCACTGAGAGTAGATGTCAGCCCCCCTATGCCAAGTCCCCTCATAGAGGCTCAGCACGGCGTCGGGAGCCTGCCACACCTCGCCCGAGCGCACAAAGGCCAGTTTGTCCATCACCAGGGTGACGTCCCCATCATCACCGGGCGCTCCCAGTACCCGCAGGTCTGTCACATGGTGGTCGGCGTCGTGGCTTTGCAGAAACAGGCTGCGGCCGTCTCCCTCCAGGGCCATCCACTGCATGGAGGCGTAGCCCGGGTATGTGGTCCCGAAGGAACAGTTGGTTATCTCGCGGCAAGGGCCGCTGCCAAAGTTGGACAAACCCACCTTGCGGCTCTTGTGCCCGGAGAGAAACTGCCCGATATCCTGCACCCGCATACCGCTCTGAATCGGGAACAGCAGATCCGGGCCCTTGCCCCGGGGCCCCTCGCTGAGCGTCCGCACCACACCGATATATGGATACTCGAAGTCCGTCACCCAGGCATCCGGCTCGCGGTTGTCTATCTCCGCGGAGAAGCGCACAGTGTCTCCGTCCAGCCGCGCCGTAAGGGTCAGGCCTATATCCACCGTGCCGCCGGAGTGTATCAGAGTGTCGGTATGGAAAAGCAGGGCGTTTTTCTCAGCGGTTACGGTGAACTCCTGGCCGGCGCTCACCACGGTATTTTCCCAGTTCTCCCCCCTCTTAAATATCATTCTAAAGCTTGTCTCCGGCGCAGTGGAAATGATATTTCCCTCTGCTATAGCCAGCATAACAAGCCGCGCCTGGGCGTCAAACCCAATTCTCATATTTTGGCTTTCCAGCCTATACATTCAGTCCACCTCTTTCTTATTATACAGAATCACCATGATCTCCTCCGGGGCAATCTCTTTTGGCATATCGGAAAGCTCCCCGGTGAGAGCGGCAGCTTTTTCAAACGTCCAGCCCGGGGCGTCAAACCCCTCCAGCGAAATAGGCTCTCCGCTGTCGTTCCAAAGGGCCGCGGCAAGCTGGCTGCCGTTTACAAAAGCTTTCGCGAGCAGGCCGGGGCTGGGGATATCCAGAGGGTCTGTATCACGGAACTCGCCCCGGCCCAGCAGCTGCCAATAACGGCGGCGCAGGTCTGAAACCGCCTTCTGTGATCATATTCTCATGGGCCAGGTCAACGCCCTCGCGGGTCTGGGCGTTAAAGCAGCGCATCTCACAGTTGACGGCGGGCGGGCAGAGCCAGCTATAGCAGAAACCGCCCTCGGCGCGCTGCTTGGTGCCGTCGGTGTACTCACCCAGGTACTCATACTCGCCGTTGTCCCTGTCTATCCACTTGAACATAACATCCTCAACGCCAAGATACAGCAGGTCGTTGCCCTCGTCGGTGCAGCAGAAGTCCGCGACACGCAGGCAGGCGTCTATGTTCTCGGTTCTGGCGGCAATGCACCAGCCGCCGGTTATATTGGCAAACTGAGGAGACACGCCCTTGCTTCCGTCAGGCCCCTCGATAACGGCAAAGCCAAAGGTGGGGGTAACCTCCTCGGTATAGCGGCCGGGCATCCAGTTGTTGGTGGGACCAACGCACTGGAACTCCATAGCGCCGGCAACGCCGTTCCACATTTTGCCAAACTTGTCCATAGGCGGAATGGTCAGCCAATCGGGCTCAACCAGGCCGTCGTTTATAAGCCTACGGATATACTTGATGGCCTCGAGATAATTGGGGTGCTTGGTGTAAATAGAGACCGTGCCGTCATCAAGCACAATGTTGTTCTTGTTGGCGGGAATACCGTAGGCGCCGAAGATGGAGTCAAAGGAGCGCGGGTCGGAGTCCGTCGCAAGACCGAATGTGTCCTTCTTGCCGTTGCCGTCGGGGTCGTTGTTGGTAAACGCGTAGTACACGTCATAGAGCTCGTCCAGATTGGTGGGCATTTCCATATTCAGGTTATTGAGCCAATCGGTGCGGATATTCAGGTTATAGGCATATCCCAGCTGACCGTCCGGCACATAATATATCGCGCCGTCCTTGTTTGCGGGCACCTGGTTTAGCAGCTCCCCGGCGTTCTTAAACCAGTTGGGCGCCTTGTCCTCAAGACCTGCCAGATTGTAGATAAGGCCGGCGTCTGCATATTCCTGTGCCTCTGTCACTACATTTATGACGCGGAACATATCCGGCAGGGTGTCTGACGCTGCCATTGTGCTGCGTTTTGTGGCGGCGTCGTCAGTAGGTGTATAGATCATGTTGATTTTGGTGTTAGTCATCTCGCCCAGCTTGTCCAGCACCAGGTTTGTGGCGTTAGGGGTATTGTCGCCGTCCATCATGATGGTGATCTCCGCCGCCTCTTCGGGACCCTCGCCCGCGTCAGAGGCGTCAGGAGCTGAGCTCTCGGTCTTGGAGCTCTTTGTGCTGTCAGCCGCAGATGAAGAGTTTTTGTCCTCCTTGCCGCCGCAGGCGGTGAAGGCCGCCATCAGCATCAGGACCGCCAACAGGATAGATAAGAATTTCTTCGCTTTCATGTTTTGCCTCCTTAATGGAAATATTTGCGTCTAGCCTTTATCCTTTAACCGAACCCACCATCACACCCTTGGTGTAATACTTTTGCAGGAACGGATAAACGATTAGTACAGGGATAACCGAGACTGTGATGACTGTCATCTTCACGGTCTCCTCTGTCAGCCGCGAGGCCGCGCTTACATCCGCCATCTCGCTGACGGTGCCGCTCTTGGCTCCCGCCGCGGCTATGAGCTGGCGAAGGAAGTTTTGCAGCAGCTGCAGGTTTGAGTCGTTCACATACAGCACATTGTCCATATATCCGTTCCACAGCGCTACGCCGTAGAACATGGCCAGGGCCGCCAGTGCCGGGCCGGAAAGGGGGAGCACAAGGTGGAACAGCACCTGGAACGGGTTTGCCCCGTCTAACAGGGCTGACTCCTCAAGGGAGGGCGGTATGGACTGGAAGAAGTTGCGCAGGATAAACATATTATAAGCGCTCATTGCCGCCGGAAGCACATACACCCAGAAGGTGTCCAGCATATGCAGGTCTCTTATTAAAAGGTATGTGGGTATCATACCTCCGTTAAAGAGCATTGTGAAGAATATCATCAGCGAGAAGAACCCCCGCCCCTTAAATCTTGGCAGCGACAGCGGATACGCTGTGAGCGCCGTGAGCAGCAGGGAGACGCCGGTGCCTATGAGCGTTTTGAGGAGGCTGTTGCGGTAGCATATGTAGAGCTGCTTTGTGCTCAGCAGCTGCTGATATGACAGCAGGGAAAATTCTCTGGGCCATAGAAAGATGCCGCCGCTCATAGAGGCATGAGAATCCGAAAGAGAGTACATCACCACGTGCCAAAAGGGGTAAATAGTGATAACGACCATCAGGCCTAAAAATATACCGTTGATAATCTGTCCCACACGCTCGCCGCCGGTTGCGGCTCCAAGCTTACGATACCTTTTACTTGCCATTTACAGTCCTCCCTCTTTATATAAGTCCGCTTTCGGGGTCGACCCGCTTCGCGATCCAGTTGGTAATAATAACCAGGATCAGTCCCGTGAAGGACTGGAAAAGCCCGGCCGCCGTCGATATGCCGTATTTCCGCTCCTGAAGGCCCAGCTTATAGACATAGGTGTCGATAATGTCGATTTTAGAGATAATGGCATCGTTGCTGAATACAAATATCTGGTCGAAGCCCGCGTACATCATTTCGCCCACACGGAAAATCAGCAGCACGATGATAGTGGTGCGGATACACGGCAGGGTGATATGCCACATCTGCTTGAGGCGCCCCGCCCCGTCTATTGTCGCCGCCTCATAGAGCCCCTGGTCTATGCCCGTTATGGCCGCCAGGTAAACTATGGTTCCCATGCCCGCGCCCTTCCACACATGGGAGATTACGATCATCGTGCGGGCGGCGGACTGGCTTGCCAACAGGTTCGGCAGGGCCCCCTCATAGCCAAAGAGGGCCAGAACCTCCTTGAGCGCCCCGGCGTTTGGCGACAGGATAGCGTAAAACAGGCCGTACACCACAACCCAGGAGACAAAGTTTGGCAAAATGACCGAGGTCTGCACCAGCTTCTTCATTTTTGAGGAGCGCACCTCGTTTATCATCAGGGAAAGTATTATGGGGAACGGGAAGCCGAAGACCAGCTTGGCAAAGCTGATTATTATGTTATTCTGCAGGGCCCGGAGAAAAGCCGTGCGCCCAAACAGATCTATAAAGTGCTTCCACCCCACCCAGGGAGCGTTCATAACGTCCATGCCGATCTTAAAATCCTTGAAGGCGATGGTGACGCCGTACATTGGCGCGTATTTAAAAACCAGAATATAGACCAAGCCCGGCAGGAACATGAGATAGAGCATCCAATCCCTTCTCATGGTGGACAGGAACCTGGATTTTAGCGGCGGCTTAGGGACAGCGCCCACTGAGGGTTTCGTCAAATTATTCATTTTCTTCCACCTTTCAAGATTTTCTTTGTCAGTTTATAGATGTATTATAATGGCTGTACACTCACTTGTCAAGATAATTTTTTGAAAAATAAAAATAATTTTTGAAACTTATTTTCTCACATGGCAACAAAAAGGGGAATTTTCAAATATCTTTGGGAAACCTTCAAACTATTTCGTTAATCATGTGCTGTTTATTTTAATCCTTCCAAAGATAAAAATTTTCGAAAATAAAAATTTTTCCCGAAAAACTATTGACTTCCTCGGCAAATTCATTTATAGTATTTTCTATAAGAGACATAGCGGCACTATGTGATTTCAGAGGAAAGGTGGAGTTTTTCTATGCAGAAGGCAAGAATGGGTGTTTTACTTATTGCCACAAACCGATTTTACCACCTGGGTGAGGATACGCCCAAAGGCAGCTATCATCAGCGCAAAATGAGAGAGGTTCATGAGTATATGGAGGCCCTGGAAGATTTTTGCGACCCCATAGGTCTTGGCCGCCCGGCCTATACCCGGGAGGATCTGGCGGAGGCTCTGGCTCTGTTCCAGCGCGAAAAGGCCGACTGCATTTTCGCGGCGTTTCTCTCCTGGACAGAGGATTTCCTGTGGGTGCGTTTTTTGCGGGACGTGGGCTCCGTGCCGGTGCTGTACGCCCTGCGGGTAAGGGAGTCTATTGATTTTGCAGACACCGCTGATGAAAGCGATTTTACAGAGTTTCTGTCTGCCGGCGGGCTTGTTGGAACGCTCGAGGGCTCGGGCAGCGTGGCCCGCTTTAAGCCCGAGATGTTCGAAACCGCCGTGGGGACTCTCCCCCAGCTCATGGAGAGGGCGAAGGTCTTCTGCGCGGCGGCGGCCATGCGCTCGCGGCTGCGGCAGTCGGTGTTCGGCCTGCTCGCCTCCTATAACGAGGTGATGTGGTCTACCTATGTGGATCCATACACCCTGTTCCAGAAGGCCGGGCCGGAATTGCGGTTCCTCTCTGTGGTCACGCTGGTTCAGGAGGTGGAAAAGGTGCCCGCGGAGCAGGTAGAACAGGCTTGCAAGACACTTAGCGAGCGCTATACGGTTCTGCCCGACGTATACCAGGAGAAGTTCAAAGCCTCTGTGCGGGCGTCCATAGCCTTAGAGAATACCGGGCGCAGTGCGGGCGTGGATATGGTGGTGCTCAACGACGTGGACCCGGTGCTGCTCACGAAGGTTGGCCTGCGGCCCGGATTTATACCCACTCCCGCAGGCGGGGATATTCCAGTGGTGCCCGAGGGAGACATTGGCGGAGGTCTGGCGGTGTATATTCTGCGGGAGCTCACAGGAAAGCCGGTAAGCTTTATCGAGCCCTTCCATATGGATCTGCCCAATAACTGCTTTGCAGGTGGCCATGCCGGGCCCAACGACTACACCGACCCGGCGGGCTCTGTGATGATCGCCCGGGATGTTCGCTTCGCAAAGACCTCCTATAAGCACGCGGGCGCGCCCTTTGCCTGGTATCTCCTCCCTCCCGGGCGCAAGACCCTGCTGCATATCTCCCAAAAGGACGGCGGCTTCAAGATGGTCTGCGCGCTGGTGGACGCTCTGCCCGCGAAGCATTTTATCACCTCCTATTCCCACGGGCTGTTCCGGCCTGTGGGGCAGGATATGCCCTCGTTCTTCCATAAGCTTATCAACGAGGGAGTGACCCAGCATTACGCGGTCGCAGACGGCGAACATATAGCGGAGCTGGAGGCGCTAGCGGGGCTGATGGGCTTCTCGTTTGTCCGGCTGTAGGTATATTTTTCCAATTTTGCCCTTTCGGACTTTATTTTTGTCAGATTTTCATATATAATATATTTGAGTTGGAGGTCAGTTTTATGAGTTTCATGTTCAATCCCTATCCTTATGACGACCCGAACGCCATAAATCATGTGTCCATTTCCCCCGATATACGTGAGTCTGTTACACGGGACACCGGGGCCACTGCCCGCCGGGTGTTGAAGGACGCGCAGAAGATCATAGCCGAAAAGGGCCGCTGCGTACTTGGCATAGACGGCTATGTCAGCGCCCCCATAGACCGTTTCCGCGGCATGGTGGAGCTTTTGGGCGCTGCCGAGGGCGTGACAGTACGGTGCATATCCGCTGCCGGGCTGTATCTGCCCGAGGAGGAGCTGCACGACAAGCTGCTCCCATATCTGCCGGAGGACCGGGAGACCGACCCACCCCTGCTCTACGGACGCCTCTACGATAAAGGCATAGAGGGGCTGATGGATCCGGAGAAAATTGAGCAGACGGCAAAAAGCCTTAGGAATTTTTCCGAGTCCAGTAAAGGGCTGCTCCTTCTTTGGGGCAGCGGAGCGCTTATCGACGCCCTGCTTCCCCTGTGCGACCTGCGGCTGTTTATTGACATGACCCAGAAGCGCACCATCCTGAACATAAAGAACGGTTCCGCCGGAAACCTTGGCTATACCGAGCGCCGCTCCCCCACCGAGATGATACGCCACAGCTATTATGTGGACTTCGAGGCCCTGATGCCCCATAGAGGGCGCCTTGCCCGCGAGGGGAAAATAGACTACTATCTTACCGGCGACGACCCTGAGCATATCCAGTCTCTTTCAATACCCGCGCTAAAGGCGCTCTTCGGCGCCATGGTACAGCAGCCGCTGCGCTGCAAGCCCGTGTACATCGAGGGAGTATGGGGCGGATTTTATGTTAAGCGCCTGCGGAACCTGCCCGAGGAGATGAAAAACTGCGCCTGGGTGTTCGATTTGATACCCATGGAGGTCTCTATAGTGGCGGAGGACAGCGGGCTCTCGCTGGAGTTCCCTTTCTATTTCTTCGTACAGCTCATCGGCGAGCAGCTCATGGGCAAAAAGGCCCATGAGAAGTTTGGCGGCTACTTCCCCATTCGGTTTAACTATGACGACACCTATCACGCGAGCGGGAATATGTCCATACAGTGCCACCCCGACGGAGATTATGTCCGCAAGAATAACGGCGAGCTGGGGCGGCAGGACGAGAGCTACTATATGGTAGTGGCCGGCCAGGAGGCCAAGACCTACTGCGGCTTCAGGAGGGACGCGGACGTTGAAGAGTTCATTGAAAAGGCCCGCCGGGCCGAGAAATACGGCGAGGGATTTGACCACGACCAGTACGTCTACTCCGAACCCTCCCGTCCGGGAATGCAATTCCTGATCCCCGCCGGCACTATACACGCCTCCGGCCGAAACCAGGTTATTTTGGAGATCGGCAGTCTGACAATAGGCTCCTATACCTATAAGATGTACGACTATATGCGCAAGGATCTGGACGGCAACCTTCGTCCCATACATACCTATCACGGCGACAAGGTGCTGCGCCGGGATTTCCGGGAGCCCTGGGTAAAGGAGAATCTCCTCCAGCAGCCGAGGGTTCTCCGGGAGGGAGACGGCTTTGTGGAGACAGTCGTGGGCGAGCACGATCTGCTGTATTTCAGCCTGCACAACGTGCGCTTCCCCGAGCGCTATACAGACGAAGCCACCGACCGCTTCCACGTGCTGGTGCTTGTGGAGGGCGAAAAGTGCCTGATACGCTCCCTTACCGACCCCAGCAAGTATTTTGCCCAGAACTATCTGGACATGGTAATAGTCCCGGCGGGCTTCGGGCCCTATGAGGTCATAAACGAGGGAGTCGGCGTGATCACCATGCACAAGACCCTGTTGAAGGACGGCTTTGAAAATGAGTGAGCCCTGCGTTTTAGCGGTGGACGCCGGGGGCACATCGCTGAAAGCCGCCCTGGTACAGCCCGGCGGCAGGATCGTCCCAGACAGCTTTTTGCAGGTGCCGGTCGATTCCCGGGGCAGCGCGGAGGAAATTGCCGGCGCATACAGCGCTTTAGCCCGTGATGCAGGAAAGCTCGCCGGTAAGCTCGGGCTCGAAATCGTCAGGGCCAGCGTATGTATCCCCGGGCCATTTGACTATGCCGGGGGCGTCAGTCTCATGAAGCACAAATACCAAAGCGTGTTCGGTGTGCCCCTGCGGCCCTGGTTTATAAAGACGCTGGGAAATATTCCCGTCACCTTTCTCCATGACTCCACTGCGTTTCTGCTGGGCGCAGTTAAAGCTGAAGAGCTGGCGCGCCACCGGCGCATATGCGGGGTCATCATTGGCACAGGCCTTGGCTTTGCGTCTATGTACGACGGACAGATGAACCTTAACCCTCAGGGCGGGCCGGGTATCAGCATTTTCGCCCGGCCCTTTGGGGCGGGCACCGCCGAGGACTATGTCTCCCGCCGGGCGATAGAGCGCGCTTACTCCAAAAAACACCCCCAAAGGACTGTGCCGTCGGTCAAGGATATCGCGGGCTTGGCTATGGCGGGCGACCCCGTGGCGGCAGACTGTTTCAAGGATATGGGACGGTGTCTTGGGCAGGTGCTGCGGGACATTATTGAGAAGGAGCAGTTCACGCTGGTGCTGTTGGGCGGGGCCATATCCAAATCATTAGAGCTGTTTATCCCCCAGCTGCGTGACGCCCTCCCGGGCCTGAACGCAGAGATACGCCCAGCCGGGGATATAGATTTGGCGCCGCTTCTTGGCGCCGCAAAAAGCTGAACGAAAACAACGGAAGGGAGCTGTACTATGGCCGATTGCTGTATAAAGCTAAAAGAGCGGATGGGGTCTTTGACAATTAAGGAGCAGCAGGTCGCAACCTTTATCTTGGATTACCCGGAGGAGGTCATAAAAATGTCCATCAATGACCTTGCCGACTCCTGCGGGGTCAGCGTGTCATCGGTGGTGCGGCTCTGTAAGTCCATTGGCTATTCCGGGTATAAGGAGCTTTGCCGGATGCTCTCAACGGAGCTGCTGATGAACCAGCAGGAGGCCGTAACCTATGAGGACGTGCGTCCCGGGGACTCCATTGAGGCTATCATGCGCAATGTGTGCATGGCGGATATAAAGGCGATAGAAAACACAATGTCGCTTATTAACGTGGCAGATTTGGAACAGGTGGTAGATTTGATTTCCAGGGCCCAGCGGGTAGACTTCTACGGAGTGGGTTCCTCCGGATATGTGGCCATGGACGCGCGCAACAAATTTCTGCGGATAAACAAGATATCCATGCCCTGCTTTGACCCCCACGACCAAATTTTATGCGCCGCGACCCTAAAGCCCGAAGACGTGGCTGTGGCCATCTCCTATACCGGGGACACAAAAGATATCTTAGAGACAGTGGGCATTGTCAAGCGCACCGGCGCCTCTCTAATTTCCATCACCCGCTATAACAAGAACCCCTTAGCCCAGCAGTCCGACCTGCAGCTCTACACTGCCTCGCCGGAAACCATGATGCGCAGCGGAGCCATGGGCTCACGCATTGCCCTGCTTGCGGTGGTGGACATTCTCTACACCTGCACCGCGAGCCGAAACTATGAGAACGTAAAGAAGTCTTTGGACACCTCCCGGCTTATTACGGCAAAAAAGCATATGCAACTCATCTGACGAACTCAAACCAATATTCATGAAACTTTTGGCAGGCCGGTGTACGCATTATAGGGGATCCACTCGCCAGGCGGGTGGATCCCTTTATGCAGCTTTGCCAGGTTTTTGATGATGGCCGCCGCAGAGGCTGGCGTGTTCACGAAAGCCCCCGGACAGCAAAGGCGCACAGTCTTCAGTAAGGTTCACCCATGTGACCGCTGGTTTTGATGACGCGTAGATGACTTTATCCCGCAATCCTTTTTTGCGTTAGGGTGCATTGCAAGAGTACGGCCAGGGCGAAATCAACAGGCAGCCCGCCGGAGGCGCGGGATTTGTTCTACTCCCTGTACATGACCCAGCAGAAGCGAAAAATCAAGCTCTGCTATGACCTCGTCAAGCTGATATATCCCGATATTCCTTCTGTTTCGTCCTTTGAGCGCAGGGTCAGGAAGATACCCCGGTATGCCATTCTGTACTACCGGGAAGGCCCAAAAATCTATAATGACGCGCGCTCCAATAAGGTTATATCCTTCATTGTGCGGGACGCTTCCCCCAATGCAACGGTGGAGCGCTTTTTCGGCACGTTCACAGACCGCTATGTCATTGGCGGCGATAAAACGCACATCCCCGGTTCGGGACGCTTTGTGGAAAACTGCCGTCACCCGAGGACCCCTCTAATACAAGAAGCCTCCTTGGGAAGATATGGCTTTCCGCCATTTACCCAGGAAGCTTCTTCTTTTCCGTTTCCCTATTCTTAAGCTCTTTTGGCTATAATCCGCTCCTTGCCGTTGGCCGGGCCGAACCCGCCCACCGTATTTTCCCGTGTGATTACTACCCCACTGTCAGAAAAAGCAAATCGATAGGTATCTTCAAAGCAGGTCTCCACCCAGCGCACTGCCAGAGAAAAGACCTCCGGGGCGCTCCACCAGCCGTTCAGGCACAGGCGACTAATGGGTGAACCCTCCTCTTCTACGTAATTGAGCGCCCGGGTACCGTCCGTGGCAATATCTACCGCCCGGTCCCGGCCCTCCTGTACATAGCTCATCCGGCAGCGGCCTGGCTGGAAGTCCAGCCGGAAACGTTCAAAGCCACCGGGGCCTTGCCAGCCGCTCATCCAATGCACAGCGTTCTGCTCCCAGCGAAGCTCTCCGCTTTCGATCTTCCACCAAGCCCTGTTGATAGCGTCCTCCATGTCGCTGTGGGGTGCGAACACCGGAGCGGGCAGCGCCAGCCGGGACATTCTGTTCTTTAGGCAGCTGCTGGCCTCCGCGTCCTCCGGCAGCGCGCCCTCCTCCGAAACCTCCTCCAGAAACTCCCAAATAATGTCCAGGCTCTTCTGCGCCCAATGGGCGCCCGTGGCGGTCTCGTTGATGGAAATGATCATGTCCTTATCCGGCGCCACAATGGAAAACTGCCCCATCGCGCCGTCCGCCCGGTAGACCCCGGCAGGGCGGCACAGCCAGATCTGGAAGCCATAGCCCACAAAGTTATCCGCAGCCTCCGGGTTGCCAAGGGCTTCGGTAGCGGATTCATTTTGCAGGCTGATGGCCTTTGCCACATAATCGTCTGCTAAGATCCGCTGGCCCTCCCACACGCCGCCGTCCGCATAAAGCTTCATCAGGCGCAGATTGTCCTCCGTGGTGGAAAACAGCCCTCCGCCCCCTACCTCCATGCCGTCCGGCATACGCATCCAGCTGACGCCCTCTGGGGCTATGCCAATTTTCTCAAACAGCCGGGGGGTTAGATATTCCTGTAGGCCCTGGCCGGTCAGCTTGCGAACGATGGCTCCCAGCACTGTAGAACCTACGCTATTATACATATAGGTTGTGCCCGGAGTATGGACCACCGGCGTGGCAAGAAACTCCTTGAGCCAGTCCACGCTGGGCGCGGGCATGGTCTCCATACCGCAGCCCATGCACAGCACCTCCCGCACGGTCAGCTTTTTCAGGTTCTCGCTAGGCTCCGCCGGAGACTCCTCCGGGAAAATATCAATGAGCCGGTCCTCCAGCTTCAGCAGCCCCTCGGTATAGGCGATGCCTACCGCCGTGGCCGCATAGGTCTTGGTCAGGGACTGCAAACCATGCCTCAGTCCTGGCGCATAGGGCGACCACCAGCCTTCAGCGCAGACCTTGCCATGGCGCATGATCATCAGACCGTGTGGTTCGGTAAAGCCGCTTTCCAGCTTGTCCAGCAAGCGTTCCACCGCCGCGCTGGGGATCCCCACCGCTTCCGGCGCCACCCGGGAAAACTCTGTCCGTCGCATTTGCGTTCCTCCTTTCCTATATAGAATTAAACCTTGTTGGGTCCCATCTGCTTAAAAACGTCTTCCCGGGGAATCCAGTCCAGGAAGCTGCTAACCTCCAGATCCCATATGGCGAACTCGTGCTCATAGCCGGGCATATCGTCGTACCGCAGTCTGGCGCCGGTCCACACTCGCTTTAAAAAGTCGTGATATTCCGTTACTGGGCCATAGAGAAAATCCTTATCTCCAATACACAGGAACAAGTCCGGCACCTTCCTACCTGCCAGAGCCTTTTCCGTCACCGCATAGAGGTCCTTCAGCCGTAGGCCCCTGGGGTTTTCTTCCAGCTGCTTTTGGCTAAATACCGCCGGAGAAAAAGCGCCAATCGCCCGGTATCTTTCTGGGTTCTCCAGGCCGTGCAGCAGCGCTCCATAGCCTCCCATGGACAGTCCCGCAATATAGCGATCTTTCGGATCGCCGGAAATGGGAAAATAGTTCTCTAAAAAGTCCGGCAGCTCTTGCTCCAAGAAGTCGTAGAAATTGTCGCCGCCCGGTTCATTGGAATAGGGCTTGTTTCCCACCGAGAACGTGACAATGGCGATCCGCTTCTCCTCGGCATAGCGGTCCACGCTGGTGTAGCGGTGCCAAACAGCATAGTCGTTGCCATGGCCATGGAGCAGGTACAGCACCGGGAACCTGCCCGGCAGCTTGTGGCTGCGCTCTCCCTCCATATTGCAGGAGGTAAACGAGGGCAAGGTCACCTCAATATCCACCCCATGCCCCAGGGAATAGGAGAAAAAATTGCACATTATTCTTGCCATCTCAATCGTTCCTTTCCCGCCGCGCTTATACGTTGTTTTCGTCTACCAGCTCTAGGGCACCTGCTTTCCCGGCAAACACCTGGTAGCTCTTTTTGGCAAAATCCACCCGCAGCTCAGCGGCCTCCTCCCCCTTTTGGCGGCGGATATGCAGCTGATTTTCACCGCAAGGCAGCAACTCGAAAGAGCCGTCAAAGGCCGGGCAGGTGTTGCGGAACTTCATCAGCTCCAGCAGCTTCTTCACCACCGGGCGCTGGACTTCCTGCCGAACCTCCTCCTCTGTATAATAGTGGCGGTTGATATTGCGGCCCTCCTTGGTTTTTTCCAGCAGCTCAATGTCGTTCTTGCCTGCCAGCATACCCACATAATACACCTGAGGAATCCCAGGCGCAAAGAACTGTACGGTCCTGGCCACCAAATATGCCGCGTCGTCGTCGCCCAAAGCAGAGTAATAGGTGCAGTTCACCTGATAGATGTCCAAATTGTTATATTTCGCGGTGTTATATACTTTTTTTACGTTGGCTCCGAATTGGAAGATATCCTCTTTCGTACGCTCGATCTCCTCGTCAGGCAGCAGGTCTTTTACGTCCACCACGCCAATGCCGTCGTGGGTATCCAGGGTGGTGAACTGCTTTCTGGGGCAGATCTCCAGCCAATGCTTCAGATATTGAGAGTTCCCATAGTATAAGGCGTTCAGCAGCAGCATGGGCAGGGCAAAGTCGTACACATAATAATCCTTTTCCGCAATCTTCATCTGCATGGAATAGTGCTCGTGGATCTCCGGCAAAATGGTGACCCCAAACGGCTTCATAATTCCGGCGGTCTCCTCTAGCAGCTCCCATACCTCCGGCTCCACGAAGAAGCAATTAGTGTCCGCTTTCTTGGTAGCATAGGCGAAAGCGTCCAGCCGGACAATGGCAATGCCGTGGCGGGCCAAGCCCTCCAAATTCTCCCGCAAAAACTTCTTTCCTGTCTCAGAGGGACAGTTTATGTCAATCTGCTCCTCGCCAAAGGTACACCAAACCTTCTCCTGTGTACCGTCTGCAAAGCGGGCGTCCACATAGGGTGCACGGGGCTTGCGCTTATAAATCAGGTCCACCTGGTGGTCTGTCGGCTCGCCGCCCTCCCAGAAGTCCTTATAGCGGAGGAACAAATCCTTATATTCCGAGCCGTCTTTCTTTTCCAGAAAGTCCTTGTAATACTCGCTTTGAGCAGAGATATGGTTGATCATATAGTCAGCCATTAGATAGTAGTCCTTAGAGAGGGCCTCCACGTCCTCCCAACTGCCAAAGGCCGGGTCCACCTCCCGATATGTCATGGGCGCGAACCCCCTGTCTCCAGAGGAGGGGAAGAACGGCAGCAGATGCACTCCGCCCACCGCCCCGCCGATCTGCTCCTTTAAAATCTTGTGGAGCTGGGGGATGTCCTTGCCCATGGAGTCGCTATAGGTAATGAGCATAATTTTATTTTCTAGTTTCTTCATGTTTCTCCCTCTTTCACGATTACAAATACCCGGTCCGGCGAATACACCGCCAGGGACCGCTAAAGAGCATACCTCCGTGCTGTTATCCAGCAGCATAATTCCCACAGCCGCGGGATCAGCCCTTAACACCGCCGATTACAATACCCTTTACAAAGGATTTCTGGATAAAGGGATACACCACCATAACAGGCAGCACCGCGATTACGGCAATGGCCATACGTACACCTACGCTGGGAATGGCACCCATCTCCAGATTCACACCCTGCAGCTGCTGGGCCGAGGACTTGAGGAACTGGATATTGTTCAGCATATTGGTAAGCACATTCTGAATGCTATACAAGTCCGTGCGTTTTACCAGATAGTATAGGCCGTTGGTCCAGTCGTTCCAATAAGCCAGACCGGCCATGAGTCCTACCGTACCGATAATGGGTGTGGACATGGGCAGCACTACCTCGAGGAGAGTCTTCATCTCGCTGGCGCCGTCCAGCTTGGCGGCTTCGATGATGGCATCCGGAATGTTCGTCTTAAAGTAGTTGCGCATAAGGATAACGTTAAAGGGACTCATAAGGAAAGACGGGATCAGCAGGGCGAAGATTGTGTCGCGGATATGGAAGACTTGAGAATACATGATATAGGTAGGCACCAAGCCCCCATTGAACAGCATGGTGAAGAATACCAAAAACGCAATAATATTCCTGGCAGGCAGGCCGGGCCGGGCCAGCGGGTAGGAAAGGCAGACGGTCATCATTACATTGCAGGCCGTGCCTACAAGGGTGATAAAGAACGTTATCCCATAAGCACGGAACACGGTTTGACTTGCCTTAAAAATGTACTGGTAGGACGCCAGGCTAAACTTCTGGGGGAAGAACGAATAGCCATTGGTGATCAGCGCCTGCTCGTCCGTAAAGGACGCCGTGAGCAGCAGCAAAAGTGGAATGACGCAGATCAGGGTAAGGATCGCCAAAACAATATTTGGAATCAGTTTTGCGGCCTTGCTAGAAGTAATCATCTCTATTTTTCCTCCTTCCTCTTAGAATAGCGCGCTGTCCGGGTCTACCTTGCGGGTAACCAGGTTAGTCCCCATGACCAAAATGAAGCCCAGCAAAGACTGCAGGAAGCCCGCCGCAGAGGACCTGCCCACGTCGTTGAGCTGTAAAAGCCCCCGGTACACATATGTATCGATAGTATTCGTCACATCAAAGAGCATACCATTGTTCATGGGCACCTGGTAGAACAGGCCGAAGTCTGAATAGAACATACGGCCAATGGCCATGATGACCAGTGTGATGATAGTGGTCTTTAGGCAAGGCAGGGTCACATATTTAATCTGCTGCCAAGTGGAAGCCCCGTCGATCACCGCGGCCTCATAGTAGGAGCCGTCTATGCCAATGAGGGTGGCGAAGTATAGAATGGAGGAATAGCCGAAGCCTTTCCACAGATTGATAAACACCAAAATAAACGGCCAGTATCTGGGCGTAGAGTACCAGCTGATGGGCTCTATACCCAAAGGCTCCAAAATGGAGTTATTGATAAAGCCGCTGTCTGAGCTTAAAAACGCAAAGGCCAGGTAGCTCACCACAGTGATAGAGAGCAGGTAGGGGATCAAGATGCAGGTCTGGTAGAGCTTGAGCGCCTTGGTTCGGATCTGCTCCAGCAAAATGGCGATTATAATGGCGACCACATTTCCCAAAATGATAAACACCAGGTTGTAGCAGATGGTGTTGCGGAAAATAATGAACGCGTCGTCCGTTTTAAATAGGAAGGAGAAGTTGCTCAGCCCACACCAGGGGCTGTTAAATACGCCCACATTGTAATTGATCTTTTTGAAAGCGAATGTAAGGCCAATCATGGGCATGTAGTTGTTTATCACCAGATAAGCCAGCCCAGGCAGCATGAGTGCGTAAAGAGGCAGGTATTTTGCGAAAAAGCCTTGCCGTTTTGCCCTATTTTTTAAGGAGGAGGCGGGTTTTGCCATTTTCTTTTCACGGTTCCTTTCTTCATCCCGGAAAAACGCTCTGATGGGCGCAAAACCGGGCCTTATGATACGTATAGGCAGATAAAGCGATGCTTATCTGCCTATATCGCAAGGTTCACTTTATCTCATTTTCGGCAATCCATGAAATATAAATCATTTGCCCAGGAACTCGTCCAGCTGCTCCTGACGGGCGGCGATAATCTCGTCAATGCCGGCGGCTTTCAGGTCCTCCTGGAACTTCGCCAGGGTGGCGTCGAAGTCCTCCACAGAACCGGCGGCCAAGGGGTTGGCATACTGATTGACCACGTTGGTGCAAGCGGAAACCGCGTCGGAAACACCGGTCAGGTCAAACTGACAGCCAAAAGCTTTTGACTGCTTGGCGCTGGCATTGGCGTTCAGCAGCTGGTCAAAGTAGTCGGCGGGATACTCAAAGGGAATGGAGAGGGTGGAGTTCTGGTTCGCCCAGGAGTAGCCCAAGCACCAGCCTACCGTGGTGATGTCCTGACCGTCCACATAGGTGGCGGTGCCATCCTCCAGCACCTGATAGTGCTGGCCCTCAATGCCGTTGATCAGCAGGTTCTCCACGTCGGCGTCGGTAGAAAGCAGGTACAGCAGGCCGGCGGCTTTCTCAGGATTCTTGGTGGCGGGGTTAATGCAGCCATAAGCGCCGGGTGTTACCGCGACAGTGTCCTCATAGATCTGCAGGGAAGCGCAGTCCACACCAAAGTTGCTGCTGGACCAGATGCCGTTCATCTCGGCACTGAAGTGGCCCGCGAAGCAGCCGAAGCACTTGCCGGTGGGGATGAAGTCCACGGGGGCTTCGGTGGAGTTCAGCAGGTCAGGCATATAGATGCCCATCTCTTTCCACTTCTTGAAGTAGCTTACCAGCTCGGTGTAATACTCGCTCTCATAGTAGTTTATGACCGTCTCATCCTGGCCCATATTGCCCAGCACGCCCAGCTTGTTGCCATCGCCCAAACTGTCCACGCGGCTGTCGCCGATGTTGGGCGCGCCGTTGTTCGGCCCGATGATGGGGGTGTCGGGATATTTGTCATGAACCTTCTGGAACAGCTCGGTCAGCTTTTCCAGGTTGATCTTGTCGCCATTCTTATAGTCGAACTCCTCGGCTATGTCGGCGCGGATGGTGAAGCAGGGCACAGAAGCCTGGTCCAGCAGACGGCCCACGCCGTACAGCTTGCCGTTAATGCGGCCGGACTCGTACACGTTCTCGCCCAGAGCCTTCTTCATCTCCTCGGCATAGGGCTCCATAAGGCTGTCCAGCTCCATGGCCTGGCCCTGGCTGGCTACGTTTACAAAGCTGGTGCCAATGCCGGCATAGAAAACGTCCAGGGTGTCGTCGCCGCCAGCCAGCAGCAGGTTCATCTGCTGAGTCGCGTTGCCGATCTCAATGGTGATGATCTCCACATTGCAGCCGATCTTCTCGCGGGTAATCTTGCTGAGAGCGGCCTCAATGTCGGCAGTGTCGGCGGGGGTGGCGCCGCAGGTAACCATCAGGCTGATGGTGGGAACGTCCCCGTCGTCCGTGCTGGTCTTGGAATCTTCGCCAGAAGCTTCTGAGCTGTCGTTCTTGCTGGAAGTGCTGTTGTCTCCGCCGGCGGTGGAGCTTTCATTGTTGCCACCACAAGCTGCGAACAGGGTAACAACAAGAGTCAGAGCCAGCAGGAGTGCGAAAATGCGTTTCGTCATAATTTTACCTCCTAAAGTATGTTTTACGGCCTGCTTTTTATTTTCAAGCCGCAATTGTCTCCTCCCATTTGGGAGGAGACAGGAAAGAGCGCTCTTTCCTGGTACCATTTGCGCAAACGTTAAACTTAATGCGCAAGATAAATATAGCACGGCACTAGCAAAATGTCAATAGGTTTTTTGCTTTTTCGACCAACTTTTAGTATCTATTCTCCTTTAAATGTGAAAAAAATGGGAATCGATATAGAAATACGCTGTAAGATTCACGTCGAATCGCGCAACCGATTGTCGTATCTCGCGGAAATTTGGCGCAAAAAAGCGGGACAGCCGAGGCTGTCCCGCAAATTTCGCTGCATCTATCTAATAACGCTTGCCCCCGGCCCGGAGCTGTTCCGCCGCAGGAAAGCCACCGGCAGCACCGAACGATCCGGCACCATTTTGCCCTCAATACGCTGCAGCAGAATATCCACTGCCAAGCTGCCCATCTCACGGATAGGCTGCACCACCGTGCTAATTCCGCAGTAGTCGGAAAGATCGATTCCGTCAAACCCCACCACCACCAGCCGCCGCAGCTTTTCCCGCACGCTGCCCAGGCAGTTGATAAGCCGGGCGGCAAGCACGTCACTAGTGGCAAAAATGCCGTCCGGCTGCGGCCCTCCCTGGAAAACCGCAGCGATATCATCGCTTAGCCCCTCCGCGAACAAGTCCTCCGCGCCGATAAAATAGGTCCCGGCGTCCAGCCCCAACCGGCCGCACTCCTCCAAAAACCCCTGATAGCGCAGATAAGACGGCAGATATTCTGAAACTTGGTTGCCAAACAGCAGCACGCGCCGACAGCCGCTTTCTGCCATCTCTCGGGCAACCAGCGCCCCGCCCTTGTAGTTGTCGCAGGAAACCGACGGGATGTCCGGAATGGTCCGCTCAATGCTCACAATAGGGAAATCGTTTTTAAAATAGCTGGCCGCCTCCTCGATCCGGCTGCATATCATCACGCCCGCCACATTATTGGCGCATAACATGGAAAAGCTCTCCATCTCCCGCTGAGGGTCCTGTCCCGAAGTGCAGAGCATTAGCTTATAGCCTGCGCGGTAGCTGGCCTGCTCAATGGAATCCGTCAGCTTGCTGAAGAACGGATGGGCGATATACGGCACAATAAGCCCCAGCAGATGGCTGTTTTTGTTGGAGAGCGACCGGGCCATCTCGTTGGGAAAATAGTTCAGCTCTTTCACCGCCTGGAACACCTTGTCTCGAGTCTCCTGACTGATCGCGCCCCGGTTGTTCAGCACCCGGGATACCGTTGTCACAGATACGCCCACTTTGGTTGCCACATCTTTTAAGGTAGCCAACAATTATCACCCCAAAAACGGCCCGCGCCAAAATGTCCCAGACCGAAAATCCTAATTATATAATAATACACATCTTTAAATTTGTCAATCGCCTAAAACCTCGAAGACTAGAGCCTGCCCACACAAAGTAATTCTACCCATCTTTTCAGCGGATTTTGCCTGGTTCCGCATGAAAAAGAACTTCAAGAATCACGAGACCATAAAACCTCCCGATTCCTGCACTTTTTGTCTGAAACCCGATAAATCCTCTTTGAAAATCTGAATATCCCACTTGCATGAACAGGCTCTGAAAAAGGGACGATACACCGCCCCTTTTTCCCTTTATTTAAAGATCAGCTGCGCGAAGTCCCGCAGGCACTCCCGCCACACGTTCCACTCGTGTTCCCCAATATAAATCTTCTCGATATGGGCCTTACTCTCACCGGGTGCCAGACCTTTCTCTGCAAACAACTCCCCGTCACGCTTAAAGCTGTCCAGCGCTACAAAATCCGTATCGCCGCAAGCCCGGAAGAACACCTTGAAATCTTGCTCAAACTTCTCCTTATTGTCCAACTCCGCCAGGTGGGGGCTGTTCTGATAGCGTCCCTTATGCGAAGCGACAAAACCGCTGAACACGCCTGCGTAGCCAAACAGCTCCGGATGGCTGAGCGTGGTAACGCTGGTCTGCATGGAACCCATGGAAAGTCCGGCCATGGCCCGGTCCCATTTGCTCGTACGCACACGGTAGCGGGACTCGATAAAGGGAAGGCAGTCCTGAAGGAGTACATCGGTCAGCTTTTCAATATCCAGCACCCGCAATCCGTCCTCTACCTTTTGCACCATGCCGTTATTCATCACCACAATGCAAGGCGCCGCTTTCCCTTGGGCAATCAGGTTATCCAGGATGAAGTTGGCTCGGCCCTGGTGCACCCAGCACTGCTCGTTCTCGCCGTGGCCATGCTGCAAATACAATACCGGGTATTCCTCCCGGCCGCCTTTCATGTAGCCAGGGGGCGTATAGACCAGACAGCTTCTGACACAGCCGGCCACCTTGGAGGGGTAGTATTCCTGGGTCACAGAGCCGTGTGGCACCTCCTCCCGGTATAGGAAGAAATCCCGATCCGGCTGGGGGATGTCCGCGTAGTTGATGGGCCTGGACGCACCAAAACCGATAGGTGCCATGGGGTTCAGCACCTCCGCGCCGTCCACATAGAACGCTACCGGGCAGAAGCCGCCTGTGCCGCCCTCTACCACAGCGGTCCAAAGGCCGTCAATATCTTTCTCCAACTCATAGCGCTGGCGGTGGACTTCTGCTGAAACGGAAGCCGCTTGTGGCGCAAGAAAGCTAAGGACCATCTTGCCGTCCTCTGTTACACAAATTCCAGGCGGCAGAGGCTTTCCCTCAAAGGCCAGAGCAGTGCCCGCCTCTTTCCCCAGAGGCAGCTGGGGGTCAAAACTGGCGGACGTGTCGGTGATAGCACAGTTCAGTTTCGCAGATGGATAGATGTTCTCGGTCATGTTCCGTTACCTCTTTTCTATTTTTATAAGATTTGAAAGCACTTAATTTATAGCGGATTTGTGCTGTGAAAGCGATTGCCGCCAGTCGTGCCCAAACGCGGGCGCAGGAGGTCTTCACTCCTATCAGCTGTAGACCAGAACTATACGCGGCTGCGCTATGAGCCAGCGGGGGCCTCCTCACTCCACATATTCCCCAGCCGGTGCAGCTCCAGGTCAATTCCTATCCCCGCCTCCAAATATACCGGGCGGAGGGAGATATCGTTCGGATCCAAGATCGCCGCGATTGCCATACCGAAGCGCCCCTCGTTGGCAAACACCTCGACAGAACAGCGGTCCGTGACTACTCGCAGATCCAGCTCCTCCCCCACCGGACCGATGTCATAGGCCCCCACAGGAAGCAGAAGTCTGCCGGTATTCGGGTCGTAGACAATTAGCATACCCCGCACCGAAATAGCGATCAGCTTGCCCGGCTTCACCGTAAATCGAAAACGGATATCCATGGCCTCGCCCAAATATTGGCTCGGGATCCGTTCAATCTCTTCCAGGCCCCGGTTTTTGAATTCAAAGGTATTCTCATACAAGGCTCCCACCTCCTGAATCGGCTGCTGAAACAGCCTTGGACCCTCCTCCGTGGTGCGTAAGGTAAGTTCCACAGGCAGGCTCGCGCAGCTCACGAACGGCCCGCTTTTCGGACAAACCCGCACCCAGGCCATTTGAACCACCCGGCCCTCCGGCGCGCCGGTAAAGGTTTGGGCGGCATAGCCGCCAGGCGAACGGAGAGAATCGCTGTAGGCCGAATACGCCCTGTGGCTGGGACCTTGCACCGCGTCGGTCTCCGGCACAAAATGCCGCCCATGAAAGCGGCCGACCAGGTAGCTGTCCGTAGACCCCCATAGCACCCATTTTACCTGTCCGGGGTCCCCCTCCAGCGGAAGCGCAAACAGGTCCGGACACTCCGCCGCACCACGGATATGCAGCTCGTCCCCTTGCTCCCAATGCAGCAGGTCATCCGAATATAAGATCATATACCGGTCATTGTCCAGGAAAATCGCCATTGCCCAGCATTCCCCGGTCCACACCACCTTGGGGTCCCGGTTCATAAAGGAGAGATTGGGCACAATGGGGTTGCCGGGATACTTTTCAAAGCTCCGCCCCCCGTCGGTACTCACGGCTACGGCGATCTCAAAGGACCGCCCCCGGCTCCAACGGGTCTTGCTGCCGGCCGGCGTATAGAACAGAAATATCGGCGGCTCTCCCCCCACTCCCAGGCCCGAGGTATTGTCCACATCCACCACCCCGCCCCCGGAATACATCCGCCCGGTTTCGTCAGGCAGCAGAGCATACGGCAGCTCGCGCCAGTGTATCAGGTCGCGGCTCACCGCATGAAGCCAGTGTGTGTTGCCTGCCGAAAAGCCATAAGGGTTCAACTGGGCAAAATAGTGGTATTCCCCTCTATGGTAAAACAGTCCGTTGGGATCGTTCATAAAGCCGCGCATAGGCGTGAAATGGGCCAGCGGCCGCTCCGGCTCTTGATAAAGCGCCGCGTCCCTCGTTCGATCGGAAACCTCCAGCAGCTCCAGCAGGCGCTCCTCTCCGCCCTCCAGCCGCAGCTCCAGCTCCTGTCCGGCGTAGCGCTCCAAATAGAGGACGCCCCACGCCCGTGGCTTTTCCGAAAGGCTTAGCTCGTATTCCTCTAGCAGTCGGCCGTTTTGGTACAACCCTAAATACTGGATAGTCCCCGGAGCAGGAAACCACCCCTTCTGGTCGGCCAAAGGCAGCAGGAGATATTTTCCGCTGGCCTTGATTCTTCGTGTTGTCATTATAATTGCCAATGCGGTACAAAACCCGCGAAAAGCGGACCGCTCCTTTCCTTTTATTCGTTACCTTGACAGGCAATCTCGTTGAGTTTCAGTATACGGCAATACTTCCAATATGTCAATCGTTTTCCTAAAATTTTTTCAGTTATTTATGCGCGGCTTTTTGAGGTTGCTTCTCTATATATCAAATAATACAGCAAAAACACACAGTTTTAACCTCTATATTTTATCAAAATCACAGCATATCCCTCTACCTTGCTTCACGATGGTTCCTACATAAAAGTCAACCGATTTTTCTTTTATCCGGCGGTGTTGACTATAAAATAAGTTTTCGCTATAATTACAAATAGACAAAAATGCAGCCGCCATATCACTTAAAAAGCAATCGCAGCATAAGGGGGACGGGCCTGGACGGACATCCCCAGCGCATAGAGACATGGGTCGCGGCAATTCCAGAGGTTTTCGGTGAAAGGCTGGGTCTGGCGGAAATCAGCTACGAAAATGTGGCCCCGAAGCCGAAAAACCGGCGCAGAACTTTGCGAGAACAGGAGGAACTATGAACACGGGCAGCAAAGATTTTTCCACCGGCTCAGTGAAACGGCAGATCGTCGCTCAGGCCGTTCCGCTCACCGTGGCTCAGGTGGTACAGCTTCTCTATAACGTGGTGGACCGAATCTACATCGGGCATTTGCCCCAAGTGGGCGATATGGCCCTCACAGGACTGGGGGTCACTTTCCCGGTAATCGTGATCATCGCCGCCTTTACCAGTCTGTTTGGCAGCGGCAGTACAGCGCTATTCTCCATTGCCCGGGGCCGCCGGGACGAGGAGGAAGCCGGACGCATTTTGGGCAATGCTTTTGCCTTACTCATGCTGGCTTCGGCCGTGTTGTTTGGATTTTGCTATTTGCTTCGCGAACCCATTCTTTATCTATTTGGAGCAAGCCCAGTGTCCGTAGGATATGCCAGCCAATACCTGGAAATCTACCTCTTCGGCACAGCCTTTTCTATGGCCGCCACCGGCCTGAACGGCTACATAAACGCCCAGGGCTTTCCCCGCACCGGTATGCTCACCACCATTCTGGGCGCGGCGGCAAACATTGCCCTGGACCCTGTGTTCATCTTCGGCTTCGGTATGGGGGTGCGGGGCGCTGCGCTGGCCACGGTAATCAGCCAAGGACTTTCCGCCGCATGGGTGCTGCGCTTCCTCACAGGCAAAAAGGCCCTTCTGAAGCTCCGTTCGGACATGATTCGGATCAACTGGAAACGCACTAAGTCCATTATGGCTATCGGCCTGCCAGGCTTCGTTATGCAAGGGACCAACAGCCTGGTGCAGATTGTGTGCAACAACCAGCTGCAAGCTTATGGCGGCGACCTATACGTAGGGATCATGACCGTACTGAATTCCGTGCGGGAGATCCTCTCCTTGCCGGTGATGGGGATCACCTCTGGAGCGCAGCCGGTGCTGGGCTTCAATTACGGCGCCAAGAAAAACGACCGGGTCAAGGAGGGTATTCGGTTCATGGCGTTGCTGGGCGTAGCCTACACCGTTTTGGCCTGGATCGGGGTCATGCTGGTCCCCCAGCAGCTGATGGCGGTGTTCTCCGGCGACACTGCCCTTGTGAATACCGGCGCGCATATGCTAAATTTGTACTTCTTTGGCTTTTTCTTTATGGCGTTCCAATTCGCCGGGCAGACCACTTTCCAGTCCTTGGGCAAGGTAAAGCAGGCCATTTTCTTCTCCCTGTTCCGCAAGGTGATGATTGTAGTCCCCCTTACACTAGTGCTGCCCACCATCGGTCTTGGCGTAGAGGGCGTGTTTTTGGCGGAGCCCATCTCCAACGCGGTAGGTGGGCTGGCCTGTTTCCTCACCATGCGGACCATTATCTACCGAAAGCTTTAAAGCTTGTTTGGAGATAGAGACAAGGGTGGTTTTAGGGCTAGAGAGGAAACGGTTCCAACGCGGGAACCGCAAGCCAGACTGGTCGAGGATTCTTAGAACCTGTATTCACAAGGGATCCATCGTGTGGTAAATCGGGCTTTCCCCATTAACCGCCTGATAACTCCGACTCTGAGAACCGCTGGCTCGAATCCAGTCAAGCGCGGCAGATTGCTTTTGCGAGATGGCTTTGCAGGAATATCCTGCTCTAAAAGCAGAGAAAGAAAAGGCTGTTGAAGCTGGTAATTACGATGATTTCCGCAAGGATATTGCCCAGCGGTATAGTAAGCTCCTTTCGTACACGGAGGAGTCGGGATTGGATTCCCATGCGGACTATCTCAATGAGTCAGCGGTGTGCGGAGCCCTGACCGAAGGGGGAATCCCTACTCCCCGGAGGGGCTGCCCTGCCATCGGGTAGTCTACCGGGACGGCACTCTGTGCTGTAACCAAGCTTTTGGGGGCAAGGAAATTCAGCAGCAGATGCTGGGGGCGGAGGGCGTCCCTTTTCTGCCGGACGGAAGGGCCGATTTGCGGATTTGCCAGTGGGAGGGGCCGGAGCTGGGACCTGTCCAGAAAGCGGCACCTTTGCCAAAACGCAAATTGCAATTATACGATACAATGGAAAAAGGAGCGGAATGACCCGCTCCTTTTATAGTTAATTGGCGTTCCATAAACTACGGCTGCCCTTTTCGCGGCAGATAGTCCAGGACCCCGGCTTGACCTTGTGCATGACCTTCTCGATAAAGCCGTTCTTATCTAACCAAAAGGCCGTGGCACTGGTGCTGTTCAAACAACATCGGCGCGGATAACTTTCATCTTTGCTGTTCCCGGAGTGGTGTTGGTGCTGGCTCTTACAGCAAATTTAGGTATCTCATAGGGATTAATAATTACCGCTGGCCCATTACCGATTCCATACTTTAACCCATACCCTATGTTATTACCCCCGAACAAGAATATAGGAAATCTGATTATGTTGAAAGAAAGCGGAGACCTTATCAGGAGAATGTTGTAATGTTCGCATGAAGGAAGTAGTTTTATGGCGGATATCGTATATGGTCCGAGGTAAGTCGCCAGAATGGACCGAAAGTTTCAGCGCGTGATTGAGATATTCGTCCGGATTGCTCTCGGGAGCATAGGGCGGCAGAAAGAACAGCTCGATTTTATCCCGATGCTTGTCCAGCCAGGCTGCGGCTTTCTTCCCGTGGTGCACCTTTAAGTTGTCCAAAATCAGGAAAACCTTTTGGTTGGAGGTCCGAATCAACCGGTCCATAAATTGGATCAGGCGCTGCTGGTTCATGGAATCCTCGTACATCATAAAGCGAACGTCCCCCTGCCTGCTCAGGGCGGAAAGCATATTCAGCCTCTCTCTTTTCGTTTCCACCGACAGAACAGGAGGCTGTCCTTTGGGTGCAAACCCGCGCTCACAGTTCGAGCAGTTGTCGATTCCAGTCTCGTCTCCCCAGTAAATCACGGCATTTTCTGCCTTGGCCCGCTGGTCGATGGCCGGATATTCTTCCTCCCGCCACCTTTAGATACGGGAAGGATTCTGTTTCCGGGCACGCTTGACCGGACGCTGGCACGTCAAGCCCCAGCGCCGCATATAATCCGACACACTGCCGTCCGAGATCTTTTTCCGATACCTTTTCCAGACGTATGCACACACTTTCTTCAGCGTCCACAGACTCCCAGGAATGCCGAATTCCTCTGGGCGGCGGGTAACAATCGTTTCCCGTATTTCCGCCTGCTCCTCCGGTGTCAGAAGCAGATGCGTCCCCTTCTGGAATCCGTGTTTCTTCGGTTCCAGCGCTTTGTCTCCCTCTCGCTTATATGCCGTCCATATTTCGCTGGCGCGACTCTGCCGTACTCCGGTTAATTCCTCTATTTCTTTCCCGGTTTTCCCCATCTTTTTGAGGCGTACGACCTGCCGGCGTATCTGCTTGAGTTCTCCACTTTTCAGTTTTCGTAAATCTATGTATTCCATACTCTCTATTTTACCACTTTCTACTGCTTTTTTCTAGGTCGTTTTTCAGGAATAATATTACCTTTGTCATTATTAAGGCCAATATTAATACTGGTTAAACCTGAAGTCTTGAATTCAGTGGCATACGCAGTTACCATATTAAGCACTCCCGCCTTAGGCAAAGCCGTAAGGAACGGATGTGCCGCACTGCTGGAGTTATTTTTATAAATCCACGTGTCCTTATTATATATAGTTTCTGCGTTTTTTACTGTGGCTTTAGCGCCGTTTAATAAGTTGCCGGCAGTCTTATTAGGTGCAGAAACCTCCTCCGCGCTACCAGCAGGGACCGGCGCATCGGCAGCTTCGCTTTTAGGAACCTCCCAGCCTGGGAAAAGCTCACTGAACTTTGGGGTTATGCTGAACTGGCGGTTGTTGGAGTCAATAGAGGCCATCATAACACCACTAATTGTGTCATTTACCCAGGAATGGCTGTAGATAACCTCCTCGCGCGCGGCCAGGATTTTCTCACGCAGCCGGCCGTCGGCCTTGTCTATATCCATATAGGCCAGCTCCAGGGTCTCGGGGGCAATATCGGATTCACGGGATTTTATATCACCGTTCACCTCCGTCCACCCTGCGGCAAGATATGCCTCGCGGAACATCCGCACTTGGACATCATAATCCAGCTCGGACAAATCCATCGAGGACATATTTTCCATGATCGACAAGTTAATGTCATTAGCCTCCTGCATTAGGTCAGGGTCCGACTCCCCGGCGGCTGATGCTGAAACCGCCAATAAGGATATCAGCAGGGCCACCGCTAAAGACATCAGTATTTTCTTCATCGTTTAATGCAGCTCCTTTCGCTATTTCAAATTTTCTCAGGCTGCGTTCACGTGACATCTGTCCCCCTTTTTAATATATTTGCCTGCGCAAATATATTATAATAACGATGGTTGTTATTGTCAATAGCTTTTGCAAAAAATTTATTAGATATATAAAGAAAATAAAATTGATAATTTCCGAAGGTATGATTTCTTATAAGCTGTATGCCGGGCTGTCCGCCCATCAGTTCGGAAAAAGTTAAAGAGCCGCAGCTGCGGCTCTTTTCATATCTCTCCCAAAAACCGTATGGTGCAGCTTTCACATAACCAGCAGCGCCAGACGGTAAACTACAAAGCTGACTATCCACGCAACAGCCACCTGGAACAGGGCTGTGCCCAGCATCCACCGCCAACTGCCAGTCTCCCTCTTTATGGTGGCCAGAGTCGCCGCACAGGGGATGTAGAGGAGCGAGAAGGTCATCAGCGCCAGGGCGTTGGCCGGTCCGAAGCCCATGCCGCCCAGTATCGCCGAAAGGGAGGCCATGCCCGCCGCGGAGTTTACGTTGTTTACGGCAAAGAGCACCGCACAGCTGGAGACCACCACTTCTTTTGCAGAAACTCCGGCAATGAGCGCCACCACTATCTGCCAGTACCCAAGGCCCACCGGGGCGAAGAAGGGCACCAGCCACCGGCCCAGAAGGGACCCGAAGGTGTCCGCCATGTCCACACTGTAGCCCCCGGGCCCGAAGTTCATAAGCGCCCACATGATGATGGAGGCCACAAAGATTATGGTGCCCGCCCGGCTCAGGTAGTCCTTCACCTTCTCCCAGACGTAGATGAAGATGGTGTGGGCGCTGGGGGACTTGTACTCAGGCAGCTCTATCAGAAGTGAGTTGCTGTGCGCGCCGCCCCTGCGCCCCTCCATAAGCCGCATGATAAAGGCGCAGGCAACCGCCACCAGCAGGCCGAGAAGATACATGGAGTAGGCCGCCAGCAGGGCGTGGGAGGGGAAGAACATCTCGGAAAAGAGCACATAGATGGGTAAACGTGCGCTGCAGGACATGAAGGGGGTTATGAGCATGGTCTTATACCTGTCCCGCTTGTTCTCAAGGGCTCTCGAGGCCATTATGGCCGGGACGCTGCACCCGAAGCCCAGTATCATGGGGATAAAGGCCCGGCCCGAAAGGCCCAGTCTACCCATTATGCCGTCCATGACGTAGGCCACCCGGGCCATATAGCCGCTGTCCTCCAGAAAGGCCAGGGCCAGAAACAGTATTATTATGTTGGGCAGGAAGGTGAGTATGCCGCCAACGCCGGTTATTATCCCGTCCACAATAAGGGACGTGAGCATTGGGGCAACGCCCCAGAGGTCCAGGTAGTAGAGCGTCCCCTCTGAAAACCAGTCCAGCCCCAGCTGGAAATACTCCTTTAGCCAGTCGCCCACGGTGAAGGTCAGGAAGAACACCAGGGCCATTATCAGCAGGAAGATGGGCAGGCCCCAGAAGCGGTGGGTGAGAAGATTGTCGGCCCGGTCGGTGACGGCGGTGCGCTCCTCCCGGTTCACCACCACCTCCTGGATTATCTCGTCGATGAAGTCGTACTTCTCATTGATTATGTCCTGCTCATAGCTGCGGTCCAGCACATCCGGCCGGTCTATGGGGTACTTTTCCAAAAGCTCTTTATCCCCCTCCAGCAGCTTTATGGCGTGCCAGCGGTAGTTTTGCAAACCGGGATAGCGGGCTTTAAGCTCGTCCATAAGCTGGTCTATCTTGTCCTCGATAAGGTCCGAGTATACCATGGCGTACTCAGAGTGGTGCTGGTGCTTATGCCCCGGGCGGGTGCTTTTGGTGACGGTCCTCTGCTCCCCGCCGTGGTGGTGTATAAGCGGCACGTCAGAGGGCTTATCCACATGGTGGGCGGCGGCGTGCATGAGTATGTCAAGGCCGGTCTTGCGCCGGGCCGAGACGGGTATCACCGGGATGCCCAGCATCTCCGGCAGCCGGTGGGTGTCTATCTCCATGCCCCGCTTTTCAACTATGTCCATCATGTTAAGGGCCAGTATCACTGGCTTTCCAAGCTCGATAAGCTGCAGGGTCAGGTAGAGGTTCCGCTGCAGGGCTGACGCGTCCGCCACGTCGATTATCACGTCCACCTCGTCGCTCTGTATGTACCGGCGGGTAACCTGCTCCTCCATGGTGTAGCAGGTCAGGCTGTAGGCTCCCGGCAGGTCCACCAGACGGTACTCGCTGTCGTGGAACCTGAAGCGGCCCTCCTTCTTTTCCACCGTCACCCCGGGCCAGTTGGCCACCTTCAAATTTGCGCCGGTATAGGCGTTGAAAAGGGTGGTCTTGCCGCAGTTGGGGTTCCCTGCGAAGCCAATGGCTATCTCCTTCGCCATTTAAACCGCCTCCCTTACCGATATATGCCGGGCAATATCCAGCCCCACGGCGAAGCGCGTGCCCCGCACGGTAATTATCATGGCCCCCCGCCGCTTTTTGCGCAGGACCCTCACCCCGCTGCCCTCTATCATCCCCAGGGCCTCCAAGCGTCTGGAAAGCTCGGTAGTCAGGTCTAACCCAGCCACCCGGTAGGTGGAGCCGGGAATCGCCTCCGATAGTGTCATGTTTTATCCCTCCCAGATGAATTTTATACCTAATGGAGAGGAAAGTCAATCCCCGAAACGCTAAAAGCCGGCCCCGAAGCCATGGCGGCAGGGCCGGTTTTTATATTATTTATTCTCCTCGGCCTCGGCCAGCTCCTTCTTGTAGAGGTACTTTTCAACTTCCTCCACGATGTTCTTCGGTATCTCCCGCTTCACCGGGAAGGCGGCGGCGTTGACCATGCCCCATGAGAAGGCCAGCACATAGCGGGCGGTCTTCTCCAAAGCTTCTGCGGACAGGAAGTCAAGGGTATCGAAGCGGTCGTGTATATAGGCCGCGCCCCTCTCCCCGAAGCGGCAGAAGTTCACGGCGGGCACGCCGCTGTCGGCGAAGGGTATGGAGTCGCTGGAATATATCCGCTGCTCCACCTTAGCGGAGTGGCCGTGTATCTTGGAGGCGTAGGAAATGTATTTCACCAGGTCCTCCTCGGCCATGACGGCCACGGAGTCCCGGCCCAGAATGGGCCCGCCCACGTCCACATTTATCATCAGCAGATGGTCCGAGAGCTCCTCTTTATGGGCCTTTACATAGGCCCAGCTGCCCTCAAGGCCTACCTCCTCAGAGCCGTACCACATGAACTTCACCGTGCGCTTCGGCGGGTTCTCCTTAAAGTACCGCAGCAGCTCCATGTTTATCACCGAACCCGCGCCGTTGTCGTAGACCCCCTTGGAGAAGTCCACCGAGTCGTAGTGGGCCCCGAAGGAGATTATCTCCTCTGGCTTCTCTGTGCCGGTTATGGTCGCGACTACGTTGTGAGAGGTGCGCTCCACCGTCTCGTTCTTTAATACCAGCCGGGCCTTGCGCGCTCCCCTGCGCACCATGTCTATGGCGTCCAGCACCCGGGTGTGGACCATGGGCACGTTGCCGAAGGCCCGAAGGGTCCGCCGGAGCTTGCGGGTGGACAGGTCCGTGCCCTCTCTGTCGTCCCGAAGCTGGCCCTCCATGGTGACTATCCCCGCCACACCGGCCTTTATAAGCTGCCGGAAAAGCGGCAGCCGCATAAAGCCGTTTACCAGGACTATCTTGCCCTCGGCGTTACAGAGATCCACCTCGTTGCCGTCCTCCACATAGAGGAAATCCGCCTCAAGGCCCCCCTGATAGGTGTTCTTGGCGCACTTATAGCCGGTCACCGGGTATTCCGCCTGATAGGGCTCAAGTATCTCCAAAGTGGCGGTTTCGATTTCAGCGTCCTCTATCTCAAAGCTCTCAAGCTCCGCCGGAACGCCTATCTCCTCGCACTCGGCCTTTAGTATTTCCGCAGCCTTTAATTCCTCCTGGGAGCCCGCGACCCTGGTGAAGCCTATTTTTTCCAGCAGGTCCATTGCCCGCTTGCCTGATATTCCCATGGGTTTTTACCTTCTTTTTCATTATATTTTGGCCGACTTGGCCGTAGGCCAAGTCAACGGCGACGACCGTGGGACTCTGTCCCACACCCTGCCACTTTTGTAAAAGTGGGACTTCACAAAGTGAAGTCAAAAAAACCTTTTACCTTTAGTTCTCTATATGCCACTGCACGCCCTGTGGTGTGTCCTTCACCACCACGTGCCTTGCCGCCAGTTCGTCGCGTATGGCGTCCGCCGCCGCCCAATCCTTGTTCTTGCGGGCTTCGGCGCGTTTTGCGATAAGCCCCTCTATCTCCTCAGCCAGCCCGCTGTCCACCGCTGCCTTCCCGCTCTCCGCGCCCTTACCGCTGAGCAGGTCCAGCCCCAGCACCCGGTCAAAGTCCCCGGCAAGCCAGCGCTTGGTGGCGTCGGTAAGGTCCGACTTCAGCATATCATACAGCACCGTAAGCGCCCCCGCAGTGTTTAAGTCATTCCCCAGGGCCGCCTTGAACCGCTCTATATAGGGCTCCGCCTTGGCCATATCCGGCTGGCCCCCCTTTCCAAGGGCCGTCACCCGGGCCGTCAGCTTCTGGTACGCCTGGGCGGCGTTATCAAGACTCTCAAAGGAGAAGGTCAGGGGCTTGCGGTAGTGGGACTGTAGATTAAAGAGCCTGTATACCAGCGGGTCATAGCCCTTCTCCTCCAGCAGCGACACCGTCAGCTTCGCCCCCTTGGACTTGCTTATCTTGCCCCCCGCGTCGTTCAGGTGCAGCACATGGAACCAGTGGGTGCACCAGGAGTGGCCTAAATAGGCCTCGCTCTGGGCTATCTCGTTGGTGTGGTGGGGAAAGGCGTTGTCTATCCCGCCGCAGTGCAGGTCAAGGTGCTCCCCCAGCTCCCGAAGGCTTATGGCAGAGCACTCGATATGCCAGCCCGGGTACCCAATGCCCCAGGGGCTGTCCCATTTCAGCTCCTGGTCCTCGAACTTGGACTTTGTGAACCACAGCACAAAGTCCGTCTTATTGCGCTTGTTGCCGTCCTCCTCCACGCTGTCCCGCACGCCCACGGCCAGGTCCTCGGCGTTCTGGTTGCCAAAGACGTGGTAACGGTCCAGCTTCGACGTGTCAAAGTACACGTTGCCGCCGGCTATATAGGCGTAGCCTTTTGTGAGCAGCGCCTGCACCATCTCGATAAAATCCTCTATGCGGGTGGTAGCTGGAACCACCGTAGCGGGCTTTCTGATGTTGAGCCTCGCGCAGTCCTCAAAGAAGGCCTTGGTGTACATATCCGCCAGCTCTAATACGGACTTATGCTCCTTCCTTGCGCCCTTGAGCATCTTGTCCTCGCCGGTGTCCGCGTCCGAGGTCAAATGCCCCACGTCGGTGATGTTCATCACCCGGTCCACCCTGTAGCCCTCATATTCTAATGCCTTTTCCAGCACATCCTCCATGATATAGGAGCGCAGGTTGCCGATATGGGCCCGTCCGTAGACCGTGGGGCCGCAGGTATACATCTTCACCACCCCGGGCTCATAGGTGGCAAAGTCCTCCTTCTTCATAGTAAGGGTATTCGTCAGCTTCATACTTTTACTGTCCTTTCAGCTCGTTGACTTTCTTTTCAAGTCGTTCCAATTCTCCCCGGAGCTTGCCCAGCTCCGCCGATTTCTTCGCCATTCGCTCTATCTCACCGCGGAGTCTGCAAAGCTCCATGGACACCGGGTCCGCCACGTGTATCTGGTCCAGGGTCCGGCTGGGCTGGGCCGCCTCCTGGGGCACCTTCTCGCCGTTTATGCGCACCACCCTTGCGGGCACGCCCACGGCCGTCGCCCCGGCAGGCACAGCGTCCAGCACCACGGCCCCCGCCGCCACCCGGGCGTTATCCCCCACGGTGAAGGGGCCCAGGACCTTGGCCCCGGCCCCTATAAGCACGTTATTGCCCAGGGTGGGGTGCCGCTTGCCCTGGTCCTTGCCCGTGCCGCCCAGGGTCACGTTCTGGTAAAGGGTGCAGTTGTCCCCTATCTCGGTGGTCTCCCCGATAACGACCCCCATGCCGTGGTCTATAAAGAGCCCCCGGCCTATTGTGGCCCCCGGGTGTATCTCAATGCCGGTTCTCCTTCTGGAGTGCTGGGAGATGGCCCGTGCTATGAACTTCATGCCGTGGCGCTGGAACCAGTTGGCCCTTCTATAGGCCCTGACGGCCTTGAAGCCCGAGTAGAGAAAGTACACCTCTAACCGGGATCGGGCCGCCGGGTCCCGCTCCATCACCGCGTCTATATCCTCTTTGAGCCTTTTGAACAAAGCTCTCACCCCTATACGGTTAATTTACCCTATACTATTCCCGGGGATACCGGCGGGTTACTGAAACTTCAGCTGCTCGTGCTGCGACTTTTTATACTCCTCCCGCCGCTTCTCCAAGAGGGCCACCATCTTGGCGTGGGGGTCGATAAGCTGGCTGGTGGAGATGTCGTGGTTTAAAGCCGACACATAGTAGGATATGTACTTTGACACGTCCACCTCATAGAACCAGGGCCTGTTCTTCAGCTCCTCGGTGCGGTATGTAAGGTTGGTGCCGAACACCCCATCCAGCACGCCGGCCTGATATGCCTTGTCAAAGGTCTCCAGACCCTTTGCGAAGATGGCAAAGGTGGCAAAGCAGAAGAACCTTTTGGCGCCGCGCTTCTTTACGTTATAGGCGATATCCAGCATGGATTCGCCGGAGGAGATGATATCGTCGGCCACGAACACATCCTTGCCCTTCACGTCAGAGCCCAGGTACTCGTGGGCCACAATGGGATTGCGGCCGTCCACCACTCTGGAGTAGTCCCGGCGCTTATAGAACATACCCATCTCCACGCCCATCACCGAGGCGTAGAACATATTTCGGTCCAGGGCCCCCTCGTCCGGGCTTATAACCATAAATTCGTCCCTGTCTATCACCATGTCGGGGAAGCTCTTCAGCATCTTTTTCAGTACCTGATATGAGGGCCGCAGGTTGTCAAAGCCCATCAGGGGAACGGCGTTCTGCACCCTGGGGTCGTGGGC
Organism: Acutalibacter muris; assembly: GCF_002201475.1. NCBI lineage: Bacteria > Bacillati > Bacillota > Clostridia > Eubacteriales > Acutalibacteraceae > Acutalibacter > Acutalibacter muris. The sequence goes on from NZ_CP021422.1 coordinate 3,181,063, forward strand.
GTCGAAGGTGACCACATTCTCCACCCCCATGCGCTGAAGCTCCTGCAGGGCAAAGGCGCAGTCCAGGGACTCCCTATAGTTCCGCCTGTGCTGTCTGCCGCCGTAGAGCACGGGCATTATCACGTTGAGCCTGTGGGCCTTGCCGCTGGCGGCCTGGATGATGCGCTTGAGGTTCTGGAAATGGTCGTCCGGGGACATATGGTTCTCCATGCCGAAGTAGGGATATGTGGGGCTGTAGTTGCCCACGTCCACCACGATGTAAAGGTCATATCCCCTGACGGTCTCCTCGATGATACCCTTAGCGTCCCCGGAGCCGAAGCGGGGACAGCTGCACTTCAGCCTGAAGCTATCCACGTCCATGCCCGCAGTTCTGGCCCAGCGTACCAGATGCGCGTCGATCTTCTCCCCCAGCTCCTCCGCGCCCTCAAGGGCAATTATCCCCAAGGGGGCCACGCGGTCCTCTACGCTAAACAGTGATTGGGCTCTCTCTTCCATAAATTCGCCTTCCCTTTCCGCGGGGCGGCCCTCTGGAGCCGCTTCCGCCTCAACAGTATTTCCTCTCGCGTACATTATAGCATAACGTGCCTATTTCTGCCAATCCAATTTTGAGAAACAAGCCGGGTTTTGTAAAGTTATTTTAAAGCTGATAAGACCGCCGCAAAAATGTTGAAACTTTTGCAGCGGTCTTTCCAGGCTTTACTTTATATTTTTAGCTATTGTTACAGAATCATACCCGCGAAGCTCTACTTTTGCCGCAGGCTGGCCGGTGCGCATATCGGTGCAGCCCTCGGGCAGAGCCACGGTTTTTGGCTCCCCGGTGAAGTTCTGGAGGAACACAAAGCTCTCCGTGTCCGTCTCCCGCAGGCAGGCCTCCACCCCAAAGGGTATCTCCCCGGGCAGGGCGCGCTTGCACTGCAGATCGGACACAAGGGTACCAAGGAAATCGGAATAGAAGTCCACCCCAGCCCTGGCGGCCACATAGTAAGCCTGACCCTTACCGTACTCAGCGACGGTCCAGGCGGGCATACCCTTATAGAAGTCGCTGCCGTAGGTGCCGATAACCTTGGCCTCCTCGGCGTGTATCAGCTCGCAGAGCTCAGTGACCCTATAGCTCTTTCCGTCTTCGGTGATGATGGAGTTCTCCTCCCCGTCCCACAGGCCGTCTATCTCCTCGTTCCATATGCCGAAGAGCTCGCGGAGACCTCCCCCTGGCCAGCCGCCCAGGTGGCAGAGGTCGTTCTCGTTTACAAGGCCGGTGTGGTAGGTGCCGACTAAGGCGCCGCCGTCCTTCACGAAAGCCTTCAGCTTCTCCTCAAAGCCCGCACGGAGCATATAGAGCATGGGGGCCAGCACCAGCTTATACCCCGAGATATCGCTCTCCTCGTCAACAATGTCCACCGGCACGCCCATCTGCCAAAGGGCGCGGTACTGGTCCCGGACAGCCTCGGCGTAGTGTATGCCGCAGTTGCGGGGGCCCTGGGCGTTATCCAGCGCCCAGCGGTTCTCCGTGTCAAAGACTATGGCCACGTCGGGGCGCACCTCGCTGTTATAAAGGGCCTTGTCCAGAAGCTCCAGGCGCTCGCCCACTTCAGCCACGTCTCTAAAGGCCCGGGTATCCCCGTGGCCCACATGGTCCACCACAGCCCCGTGGAACTTCTCGCTGGAGCCCCGGCTCTTTCTGAACTGGAAATACTGCACGGAGTTGGAGCCGTGGCCCACGGCGGACATACTGGCCGCCAGCTGCATCCCCGGGCGCTTTAATCTTGAAACCGGCTGCCAGTTGGTGGCGCTGGGGCAGGACTCCATTAAGAGGAAGGGCTTCTGCTTTATGGAGCGCATAACGTCGTGCCAGAGGGCGTGGTTCTGGGCCTCCTCCACGTCGCCCTTGGCATTGCCCACCCACACCGGGTAGGAGTCCCAGGAGACCACGTCCAGGATATCCCTCCACTTGAAGTAGTTATAGAAATAGAAGTCGTACATCAGGTTGGCGGTTACAGGGATAGAGGGGTCTGCGGCCTTCACCGCGTCCCGCTCCATTTTGATAAAGTCCCCCACCTGGTCGGTGACAAAGCGCCTCCAGTCGATGCACAGGCCGTGGATTGGGTCTGCGCCCCACATGGTCCTGGGGGTTGGGGGATTTATCTCCTCCCAGTTATTATAGGTCTGGGCCCAGAAGTCGGTCCAATACTGCTTGTTGAGGGCGCTGATGTCGCCGTACTTCTTCTTGAGCCACTCCCTGAAGGCAGCCTTACACAGCTCGCACCGGCACTCCCCGCCATACTCGTTGGACAGGTGCCAGAGTATCACCCCGGGGTGCTTCGCGAAACGCTCCGCCAGGGTCGTGTTCATGGCTTTGACCTTCTCCCTGTACACCGGGGAGGTATAGCAGTGGTTGTGCCGCTTGCCGGACTCCTCCCTTTTGCCGGAGCCGTCCACCCGGCGTATCTCCGGGTACTTCTCGCTCATCCAGCGGGGCTTTGCTCCCGAGGGCGTGGCAAGGACAGTGTAGATGCCGTTCTTATAGAGGTTGCCGATGACCTCCTCCAGCCAGCCGAACTCGTACCGCCCCTCCTCGGGCTCCAGCTTGGCCCAGGCGAAGATGGCCACGGACACACAGTTAATATGCGCGGCCTTCATCAGCTCGATATCTTTTTCCAGGATATCGGGCCTGTCCAGCCACTGGTCCGGGTTGTAGTCGCCGCCATGGAGCAGGTGGGGAAACCTGGGTGTTACAGAAGACATGTTATTGCCCCTTTCAGGTTAGATTATAAATTATAGGATTATTTCCTATATGTGACCGTTGTTGACTTTGAAAGCGCGCGTCCCATCTGATATATCAGCCAGCCCAGGAGCCTCTTGCCCGGGGTCAGCGGTATCCCCGGCGCGTACCTCATGCCCCGATACCTGGGCCAGAAATCGTTGTCTTCGGTGGGGTAGTCCGTTTTCACGCTTGTCAGCGCTTGGAACAGGTTGAAGGGTATGAGCACGCCCGCCTTTGGCACGTGCATTTTCCCGGAACTCACGTCACGATAGAACTTTCCGGCTATTTTATAGGTCTTTCGCAGGTCCTTTTCCGTGGGCCTATAGTCGTTCCAGCTGTAGGCCGCCACGGGCAGCTGATAGCACCTGTTGAACCCCCAGCCGGTAAGGGTCGACGAGAGGGCCTTTGTGGTGCTCCTGGCCATAACTCCCCCGGTGGTGCTTATTATGAGAGCTTTCTTTGTGAAGTATCTGGGGCGGTGGAGCATAAAAGCCATATGGTCGGTGAAGTTCTTGAGTATGCCGGGCAGGTGCCCCTGGAAGCAGGGCACGGAAAATATCACGCCGTCGCTCTGCTCTATCAGGTCCATGACCGGCTGGACGGCTCCATTATGCGGGCAGGCCTTATGTCCCAGACGGAAGCAGCCGCTGCACCCGGTGCAGAAGGGCAGGCCCATGTCCGACAGGTGCACCTCAGTAAAGACGATGGACTTGCCCGCCAGATATTCTTTCGCTTTCTCCGTCAGGAGCCAGGTGTTGCCCCGATGGGGCCCGCCGTTTATAATAAGTATTTTTATAGTTTTGAAACCCCTGTCACTCTGAATTTTTATTTCATTATACCCCTTTTCCAACTAAAGGTCAATAAGCCGCCCGGACAAAACCAAACTTTATTTGACAGGCTGGGGGTATTGACATAATTTTTTATATTTTGTATGATGGAGCTGCCAAGCTTGGATATCATAATTAAGGGAGTTTACTATGGAATACAAAATTGTGAATAAGCCGGCGTTTTCAGTAATAGGCCGGCTTGGCTCCACAGAGGCCGGCGAGGGGTTTATCGCCCGGCTCTGGCAGCAGGCCAACGAGAATTTTCCCCAAGTCGCACCCCTTGCAAAGAAAAACCCCGACGGCTCCTTCGCCGGGTTCTGGGGGCTTATGTCAGATATGGGCATGAACTTTGCCCCCTGGGAGGACGGCTTCACCCGCGGGCTCTACCTTGCGGGCGTGGAGGTCGAGAGCGGCGCAGAGGCCCCGGAGGGCTGGGTGAAATGGGACGCGCCCGCCCGGGAGTATCTCGTCGCCCCGGCGGGGCCGGAGGCCTTTTCCCTTGCGCTGGAGCACATTAAGGAGCAGGGCTGGACCCTCTCGGGGGCAGTGTATGACTTTACGGACCCGGGCTCCGGGGAAGCGAGCCAGTATTTTCCCATTGACAAAACTTATGGAAATGAGGTATCATTATGACAGAGGAAATGCGAAAGCACTATCTTGAATACGGCCCCTTCACCTATCCGGGGCTGTATGAGGAATATTTTCGGTCTTTGCCGGACGACCCCTCTGAACTGGGGCATCTGATATCCCACCAGATAATCCACCGGGTGACCCTTCGGGAGGGCAACAAAAACGCCAACTTCGACCTGCGCTATGGCGACATGGACCGCTGGCCCTGGTATCGCTCCGAGTGCCAGGACGACATATACCTCACGGCCCCTGCCATAGCCGCCGGGCTCTTCAGGCTGGACGGGCGCGGGTTCGTCCCCGACAGGGCCGTGGAGCATAAGCTGGTGCTCACCTGCCGGTTCGTGTCGGTGCTGGTGACCTCCATTTATAAGGCAAAGGGAGTGCCCTGCCGCAGCCGGGCAGGCTTCGCGCCGTACATCGGCGAAAACAGCATGGACCACTGGATAAACCAGGTCTGGCTCCCGCAGGAGGGCCGCTGGCTCACCTTCGACGCGGACGGCTTCTATGAGGGTTTCCCCATGCCGGTGACCCAGTACGACATGGAGCCCGGTCAGTTTGACTGGTCCGCCAAAGCCTGGCTGGATATCAGAAGCGGCAAAACGGACGGCGCGCGTTTTCTCTATGCCGACGGCCTTGGGACCAACGGCCTGCGCTCTGTGGGAAGATACCTCGTGTACGATTTCCACGCTCTGATGAACCACGAGATCTCCTACGTCCTCCAGCCCAGGTTCATGGAGCCGCTTCTCTTTAGGGGGGAGAGCCTGCCCGAGGAGGACATGGCGCTGCTGGACAAGCTGGCGGAGCTCCTTATGGAGCCGGATAAGAACTTTGACAAGCTGCTAAATATTTGGAACACGGAGAGGAAACTCCGTGACCTGACGAGCCCTCTGGTGGGCTAAAAAATTTCGTAACAGTTTTTTCAGCTGTTTCTCCGATGAACTTCACACAGTTTTCACAATCATAGGGCATAATATAGTCACAACAAGGGAACAACAAGCACCCCAAGTAAAACTCGAAAGGAGCGGCTATATTATGAACACCTATGATAACGATAACAAGAGCACTCAAAGCGAAAGCGAGAGCACCGTACAGCAGAAGCCTGCGGCTCCCGAATACGGCAGCGCAAACCAGTCCAATACCGGCGCCTTCCCCTACACCACACAGACCGCCGCGCCCCGCTATCAGTACCCCCAGTACCAGACCCCGCCCGCTTATCAGGCTCCGGCCCAGACCCAGCAGAGCAGCTACAGCTGGGGGCCGGGCGCGCCCCAGGGCTATTACCAGCAGCCAAAGCCCGCCCAAAAAAAGAAAAAGGGCGGCAGGTTCTTTGTAAAGGCCCTGGCGGCGGTGCTGGCCTGCGGGGTGGTGTCCCTGGGCTCTGTGGGAGTCTTCGCCGGGATGATACAGAACGGCGTTGTGAATATTCAAAGCCCGGAAAACGCGGAGGATACCGCCGCCTTTACCCTCTATAAGCGGGTGGACTCCGATGCGGGCGCCACCCCCACCGCCACCAAATCCGGGCTCACCACCCAGGGTGTGGCACAGAAGGTAATACCCTCCGTGGTATGCGTGCAGAACTATCAGATAATAGAGCAGCAGAACGGCTTCTTCAGCTACTTCTACGGCATGGGCGATGAGCGGGAAAAGTCCGGCGAACTGTCCCCGGCGGGCGAGGGCTCCGGCATAATTCTCTCTGAGGACGGCTATATAGTCACAAACCAGCACGTTATAAGCGGAGCCGACCGCCTGTCGGTGGTCACCTCCGACGGCACCAGCTATGAGGCGGAGCTCATCGGAGAGGACTCCCAGACGGATCTGGCGGTCATCAAGGTGAACACCGAGGATAAGCTTACCCCCGCCGAATTCGGCAGCTCCGACGACTTGCAGGTGACGGACCAGGTGCTGGCCATCGGCAACCCCGGCGGCTTACAGTTCAACTCCAGCGTCACCATCGGCTATGTCTCTGCCTTGAACCGCCCCGTCACCAACGGAGAGACCGGTTTCGTGGTGAACTGCATACAGACCGACGCGGCCATAAACCCCGGCAACTCCGGCGGGGCGCTGGTGGACCTGAACGGACTGGTGGTGGGCATAAACTCCTCAAAGATCGCCGCCACAGAGTACGAGGGCATGGGTTTCGCGATACCCTCGACGGTGGTACAGCCCATCGTCAGCGACCTTATTGAGTACGGCTATGTCCGCGACAGGGCCATGCTTGGCATTACCGGGGCCTTTGTGAACCGGTCCATGTCCAGCTTCTACGGCCTGCCCCAGGGCTACTGTGTGGGCGAGACCGTCACGGAGAACGCCAAGGCCTCGGGCCTTAAGACCAACGACATCATAACCGCTATCGACGACACGCAGGTAGTGGCGGAGAATACGGTCTCCTCCTATCTTGCCACAAAAAAGCCCGGCGACAAGGTGACTCTCACCGTGGACCGGCCGCTGACCGGCGAGAGCGGATTGAAAATAGAGCTGACACTGTCGGCCAATACAGGCTCCAATAACTAAGCGTACAAGTTTTCTTTTTCATAATCTCCTTTTTCAAGCGGAGGGCCCAGGGCGTTTGCCCCGGGCCTTCTGCTTCTTCTTCGCCTTCCCGCCAGCCCTTGCAGAGACCTCCACCCACGAGACAAGCTGTTAAGAACGCTCGAGCCTAACTGAATACAGTTTCAGTATTGCGCACCCGCAGGAACATGGTGATTATCAGCCCCACAACGCAGCACCCGGCCATGAACAGGTACATGGAGCCTATGCCCCACTCCCCCGCAAGCCAGCCGCATACATTCTGCATGACCATGCCCGCAAGGCTGTTCACCGCCCCCACCACCGCCAGCCCCGTGGTGGTAAGCCCCGCCGGGATCAGACAGCGCACCATCTTTAGGGTCAGCATCATGTAGAGGGTGGAGGTGACCGCCTTTAAAAGCACCACCACCGCCATCACCAGCCACGCCGACTTTGACAGGCCGTACACCGAAAACTGGACTATTGCCAGCACAAATACAAGCGCCGTAAGCACCTTCCCCGAGAGCCTGTCCATGAATTTGTTGGAGAATAGAAAAAGGGGTATCTCCACCATGGTGCCTATGGACAGCACCGTGCCCACCATGCCGGTGGGCAGCCCCAGCCCGGAGAGGAGCACCGGCGAGTAGTTCATGTTCACCCCGGAGCAGCCGGAGAATATGAACGCCGCCAGGAGAAACAGAAAGAACTGGGGGTTTTCCAAAAGCGCGGAGAACTTTGGCTTTTCCGCACTGTCCTCCGAGCCCTTTACCGCTGGACGCAGCTCCACTCCCAGAAGTCCCAGAAGGCTCAGCCCGCAGGCCGCCGCCACCAGCAGAAACAACGCGTACCCCGGCAGCAGCTCTATGGCGAGCCCTGCCCCCTGAACCCCCGCGGCAAAGCCTAGGGTGCCCCATACCCGCAGCACCCCGTACCTGAAGCGGCTGTCCCCGGCAAGGCGCTCGCATATGGACGACAGGCCGTTCATCGCCGCCATGATAAGGCCGTTCAGGGCGAACAGTATTCCCAGCCCGTTCACCGCCGAAAATACCCACCCCAGCGCCGCTGCGGATATCAGCAGGACCGCCGCCACCAGCTTCTGGTTCTTGGCCCGGTCGGCTATGTAGCCCAGCACCGGGACCAGCCCCAGGGAGAACAGCCCCGCCGAGGAGAGTATCAGGGACATTTCTCGGTCGTTTTTCCCAATGCCGGTCAAATATACCGACAACACCGCGCTGTAGGCCGCGAAGGCCAGGTAAAAACCCGCGTATAGGAATATGTAGCTTAGATAGCTGTTTTTATATTTTTTAAACACAGTTTATACCCAGATAAAATTAAACACCAGAATCAACACGAACACAAACCTTATAATATGGTGGGACAGATGAAATAAGCTCTTGTCCCCGGACTTCTCCGCCGCAGAGCGGCCATTATAGAAGGCCGCGCCGCAGACTCCCCCGCCGCCTATCGCCATCAGCAGCGAGTCCAGGTTCCCCGGCCAGCCCCAGAGGCAGGCGGGCACTGACAGCAGGGCAATAATACTGCAAACCAGCATGACTATCTGCGAGGGCCTGTACTCCTTTCGCAGGGCGCTTATCACCGCGATAAGGTGCAGGACGCCGAATATCAGCGCCAAAACGCATACGGCTATGGCCCAGCCCACAAAAAATGTGTGGTCTAAATTTGGATTCATTGTCCTTTTCTCCTTTTCATCCTGTCCCGGATCTTTATGGGGTACACCGGGCTCTGTGAGTTTGCTATCACGTGGTCCACCAGATGGAGCATGGCGAGCATGAACACTATAGCGAATATCAGAAGCGGCATAAGGGCGATGAGCATGGGGAGGCTCAGGGCAGTGAGCTCGAACAGACCGCCGAAGAAGCTGTAGGCCAAGAGGAACGCCGTCAGAAGCCCGAAGAACAGGGTGCCGCGCAGGGCGTTAAAGGGGGCGCTGACCTTAAAGAGCATTATAAAGCCGGTCATGGCCGTGACTATCACCGCCATGGTGGAGGTCTCCTCTGTGGTCAGCCCCAGGGGCGCCGCCAGGGCGCAGAGAGCCACGATATTGGCGGTCATTGTAAGGGCGGCGGGAATACACATACGTATGACATTGTTGATGAACTTACCCTTCAGCCTGTCGTTATTGGGCTCCAGGGCCAGTATGAACGAGGGCACGCCTATAGTCAGGGAGCTTATCAGTGTCTGCTGTATTGGCTGGAAGGGGTAGGAATAGTTGATGAAGATGAACAGCACCCCGATAAGGGCCGAGAAGATGGTCTTTACCAGAAACAGGGAGCTGGAGCGCTGGAGGTTGTTTATGGACCTGCGCCCCTCTTGGACCACCACGGGCATAGAGGCAAAATTGCTGTCCAGCAGCACCAGGTTTGAGACGGTGCGGGCCGCGTCGCTGCCAGAGGCCATGGCTATTGAGCAGTCGGCCTCCTTCAGGGCCAGCACGTCGTTCACACCGTCGCCGGTCATGGCCACGGTATGGCCGTCCTCTTTAAGGGCTTTTACAAAGGCTAGTTTCTGCTGTGGAGTCACCCGCCCGAACACGGCGTACTCCTTCACCGCTCGCTTTATGTCCTCCTCGGTGCGAAGGGTGGTGGCGTCCACGTATTTATTTGCATTTGAAAGTCCGGCCTTTCTGGCGATGTTGGCCACGGTCACGGCGTTGTCGCCGGAGATGACCTTCAGGTCCACCCCCTGGTCCGCGAAGAACCTAAGGGTCCGGGGGGCCTCCTTGCGTATCTTGTCGCTTATAAGTACCAGGCCCATGGCCTTCATGCCCTTTGGCAGAGACTTATCGTCAAAGCTCATGTCTGCCCTTGCCAGCAGCAGCACACGCTGGCCGTTCTTTGAATAGCTCTCGGCCCGGGCTTTATAGGGCCCGAAGGCCCCGCCCAGCACGAACTCCCCCGCACCCATGACGTAGCAGCCCCGGCCCTGGAAATAGGCCCCGCTCCACTTTCTGGCCGAGGAGAAGGGCACGGTCTGGGCCGCCCTCCAGGAGGAGGGCGGGCTGTCCGCCAACCACTCCTTTATAGCCATAAAGGTGGGGTTGCTGTCCGTCAGGGTGTTCACAAGGGCAGTTAAAGCCTCCTCCATCTGGTCCCCGGTGAAACCCTCCAGGGGTACTATCTCGTCCACCTGCATGGAGCCCTCGGTGATGGTGCCGGTCTTGTCAAGACAGAGAGTGTCCACCCTTGCCAGGGTCTCCACGCAGTACATATCCTGCACCAGGGTCTTGCGGGCGGAGAGCTTTATGACGCTGACCGCGAAGGCCAGGCTTATGAGCAGCACAAGGCCCTCTGGTATCATGCCCACCATGGCCGCCACGGTGCTCACCACCGAGCTCTGTATGGTGTCCCCCAGCACCACGTACTGCTTCCAGAACAGCAGCCCGCCGATGGGCAGAATGGCAAAGCCGATTATTTTTACGATGAAGTCGATGGAGTTCATTATCTCGGAGTTGCGCTTTTTCATGTAGCTGGCGTCCCCGGCTATCTTGTTGGCATAGCTCTCGGCCCCCACATGCTCCACCTGGGCCGAACAGGTGCCGCTTACCACAAAGCTGCCGGAAAGCAGCGGGTCCCCCGGCTGCTTCACAATGGGATCCGACTCGCCGGTTAAGAGCGACTCGTTCACCTCGCATTCGCCGTCCACCACGGTGGCGTCCGCGCATATCTGGTTGCCGGCGCCAAAGATAAGTACGTCGTCCAGCACCACGTCCTCCACCTTCACGGTGTGCCTCTGCCCGCCTCTCAGCGCCACGGCCTTCGGGGCCGATATTAAAGAGAGCTTGTCGATGGTGTGCTTGGCCCTTATCCCCTGGAAGGAGCCTATCACTATGTTGGAAAGGATCACCCCCATAAAGAGCGCGTTTCGGGGGGACCCCACCAGTATGACCGCCAGGGCCAGGGCGAAGTTCAGAAGGTTGAAAAAGGTAAATACGTTCTCCCAGATTATCTGCCCCTCGCTTTTTGTATGCACCCCCGAGTCGCCGTTATGCAGGCCCTGCTTTACGCGCTGTTCCACCTGCCGGGGGGTGAGCCCCTCGCTGGGGTCCGGGTAAAAGCGCTGAATATTCGCGGCCAAAGAGTCTCCCGCAGCTTTCGTGCTCTGGGGTGTCTGGGCTGGTGGCGTTTTCACGTGCTTCATATCCATAGTACCTCGCTGTTCTTAATGGTAAGTTCTGGTCCTGTTATCCTATTATATATTAAGTATACACCTAATCCGCTCAGTTTCCAAGGATAATCCATTAAAAAAAGCCAAAATATTTTTTACAGATATCTTAATTCATAAATTTGTAAGGAAAAGATTGACATTAGCACAAGGAGCGGCTATAATATATAGTATCATAACGTAAACTGATAAACAGAAAGCCCGCTTATATTGTGTACAGTGCGGAGGAAAGGAAGATTTTGTATGGCTGCTAAGGAAAAGCGCGAGGAGATTATTATAGTGAACCGCAGGACCGGCAAAGCGCTACAGAGTACCGGCCAGGATAACGGCCAGATAGTGGAACAGGCTGAGCCCAACGGCAGCGACGCTCAGGTATGGATACAGGTAAAGGCCCCGGGCCGCGCGGTAAAGCTTGTGAACAAGCAGAACGGTAAGGTGCTGGACGTTACCCACGGCAGCACAGAGGCCGGTTCCTGGGCCCAGACCTGGGACGATGTGGACGGCGGCAGCCAGGTCTGGAAATGGGTCAAGGTCACCGCCGAATATAAGAAACTGATGAACGTCCAGTCCGGCAAGGTACTGGATATCGTCGAGATGCGCGAGGACGACGGAGCTCCCGCCCAGATATGGGACGACGTGGAGGGCATTGGCCAGCAGTGGAGGACGGTTCCTGTTTCGGCGGAGCCGGAGAAGGAGCCCGCCCCGGCAAAGGAGGAGACGCCCGCCCCCAAGAAGCGCGCTCCCCGCAAGCCCAGGGCCGTGAAGGAAACCGCCCCCGCCAAGGAGGAGGCGCCAAAGGCCCAGGAGCCCGAAGTTAAACCTGAACCTGTTGCGGAGACCACCCCGGCTCCCGTAAAGAAGGAGTCACCCAAAGCAGAGGCTAAGCCCGCCCGCAATAAGCCCGCGCGCAAGCCTAAGGCTCCCAAATAACTTGATCGTTTAGGCAGGGCTTTCGGGCCCTGCCTTTTGATATGTTCTGATATCCATCAAAAAAGGACGGCCTGCGCAGCTTCGCGCAGGCCGTCCTTTTTTAAGCTTTACTCCTTCTCAAAGGCGTCCTTGCCCAGCCCACAGGTAGGGCAGGTCCAGTCCTCGGGCACCTTCTCCCAGGGAGTGCCGGGGGCCACGCCGTTGTCCGGGTCCCCCACCTCGGGGTCATACACATAGCCGCAGGGGCATACATACTTGTCCATTTTGTAACCTCCTAAGATTGTCGTCTATAATGTTTTACTTGAAGTACCTCTCCAGCAGACCCTTAAAGGCCTTGCCGTGGCGGGCCTCGTCACGGGCCATCTCGTGGACGGTGTCATGGATGGCATCCAGGCCCTGCTCCTTGGCCATCTTCGCCAGCTGGGTCTTGCCGTCGGTGGCGCCGTTCTCGGCCTCTACGCGCATCTCAAGGTTCTTCTTGGTGCTGTCGGTGACCACCTCGCCCAGCATCTCGGCAAACTTGGCGGCGTGCTCGGCCTCCTCATAGGCGGCCTTCTCCCAGTAGAGGCCTATCTCGGGATAACCCTCGCGGTGGGCGACCCTGGCCATGGCCAGATACATACCCACCTCTGTGCACTCGCCCTGGAAGTTGGCGCGCAGACCCTCGACGATCTTCTCGTCAACGCCCTTGGCCACGCCCACCACGTGCTCGGCGGCCCAGGCCATATCGCCGGACTGGGCGTTGAACTTCTCGGCGGGGGCGCCGCAGACAGGGCACTTCTCGGGGGCGCTGTCGCCCTCATGGACATAACCGCATACGCTGCAAACAAACTTCATGGTAATTTTCCTCCTGATTTTGAATATATTATGTGATATTTCAAAGCGCCTATGCGTTTTAGTAAACGCACTTCAAAATCGGTTTTACCGATTTTGAAGCTAGGCGGCTTTGCCGCCTAGTTCAAAAGAGACATACCTCTTTTGAACTGCGTTAACTATAACACCGTGCGCTTTTTTACAAATCTCTGACGGCCACTATCTCTTCGCCGCACATCTCTCCGTTCTCCACAAAGCCGAACTTATGATAGAGCCCCCGGGCTGCGGTATTCTCCGGCTCATAGCTCAGCCAGACCTTATACGCCGGACCCAGCGGCCTTTCCCGAAGGTACTCAAGGCAAACCTCCAGGGCCCGCTTTCCAAGTCCGCGCCCCTGATGCTTTTCATCTATCATAAACCGCCACAGGCAGTAGCTGTCCTTTGCGCTCTCGGGCTCGTCCGGGTCGTCCAGGCTCCCATAGCCGAACATCACGAACCCCACCGGCCCGCCGCCCTCGTATATCCCGAAGGGCTGGGCCGCGTGTCCGCCGCTTACGGCCACATAGGCCTCCGCAAGGCTGAGCACGTTTGGGGCCACAAACTCCCGCTGGTCCTCCCGGACCTCCAGGGCGATGAGCTGATCGATGTTCTCAAAGGTCACTTTTTTCAGCTCCACTGTCCTTCTCCTCTCCGGCGCTCTGCACGCCCTTCAAACAGTCCCGGCACAGCCCCCTGAAAGTGACGCTTGCGGACTCTATTTTACACCCGCTCTGCTCCGATATGCTCTCAAGCTCCCTCGCCCCGGGCAGTTCAGCCTGCACGTCTATAACCGCGCCGCAGCGCTCGCAGACCAGGTGGGCGTGTGGCGATGTGTCTCCGTCGAACCTCTCGTGCCCGGCTATCACCCCCAGGCTCACCGCCTGGCCGGTCTCGGTAAAACGCCCAAGGTTTCGGTAAACAGTTCCAAGGCTCAGGTCCGGGTACTCCGGCTTCAGCTGCCGGTAGACCCACTCTGCGGTGGGGTGCGTTTCCGTGTCCCGCAGGGCGCAGAGGATAGCCTCCCGCTTCCTGCTGAAATTTTCCCGCCCCCTGGGCACACGCACCACTCCTCTCCCCGGCGAGGGATATTATAACACAGTTTCCAGGATTTGTAAAGTAGGAATCGTTATTGTTTTTGATTTTTTGTTATTCCACATCTTTTTCAGATTTTCGACACTCGGGCTATCTTCTTTTGCAGCGGGCCCTCCAAAAAGGGCTTGAGGTTTTCAGGCTGGCGCATGACCTTCGAGAAGATAAAATCGTCACAGAGGGTCAGTTCTTGGAAGGGCTTTATGCCCAGCAGAGTCTTTTTGTTATCCACGCTCATTTTACCTCCCCCAGCACCCTGTGCAGCGCCTTGCGGCTCCTGTCCTCGGCCACGGCCACTAGCTCGTCCCCGGCGTGTAGCACCGTGGAGCCGTTGGGTATTGTCAGCTTCCCCTGGCGTATGAGGGATATCACCAGGGTGCCTTTTGGAAAGTCCACGTCCTTCAGCGCCCTTCCCTCCCAGGCCGTATCAGGCGGCAGGTTCATGGAGCATATCTCCCCCTTGCCCTGGTTCAGGCTGGCGATAAGGTGCATATGGGCGCTGTCGGCCTCCTGCTCTATGAGCTGCACCACCAGCTCCGTGCTGCTGACCACGTCCGTTATTCCCAGGGAACGGAAGGTCTCGGCGTTTCTGGGGTCGTTCACCCGGGCTATCACCTTTTTCGCTCCGAAGTGCCCCGCCGCCAGCTGGGCGGCTATCAGGTTCACCTGGTCCACCCCTGTGACGGCCATAACACAGTCGGCCCTCCTGGCCCCGGCGGCCTCCAGCACAGAGACAGTGCTGCCGTCCCCGGGGAACACCGCCGCGTCCAGTTCGTCCGCAAGCTTTTGACATCTGGCCCGGTCCTTTTCAATAAGGCACACCTCGTGCCGCCGCTCCAAAAGCAGGCGGGCAAGGCTGCGCCCAGCCTGCCCGCCGCCCACAACTATCATGCGCATCAGTCTATCCTCCTGCTTATCACCATCACGTCGCCCTCCATAAGTGCGATGCCCCCGGCGGTCTCCTTCAAGACAAACTCGCCGTCCGCCCTTATCACCGCGAAAATGCCGCAGTCAGGCAGGTCCACATTGTTTGTGGACTGGCCGAAGTACCTTCTTTCCACCGGGCGCAGCTCCAGAGAGACCGTGGCGTTGCCAAAATTCACCCGCTTGTTCTCCTGGCGGGACAGCAGGTCCGTCACCAGCTTGTCGCAGGCCATATTTGTGGGGCAGACCGTGCGCACGTCGCCGTCGAAGATATCCTCCCGTTCGGGGTCCGCCACCCTGGCGGCCACCCACTTCACCTTGAACAGCCGCTTGGCTATCTGGCCCACGGCGATGTTCAGGTTGTCGTCCCCGGTGGTGACGGCCACCGCGTCACAGCTGTCTATCCCCGCCCTTCTCAGCACGTTCAGATCCATGGGGAAGCCCGCAAAGGTAACCCCGCCGAAGCCCGGTGGCAGCAGGGAGAGGTTCTCCGGGCTCTCGTCCACCACGGCCACGCCATGGCCCAGGCTGTCCAGGCGCTCCGCCACAGCCCGGCCCAGAAGGCCGCTGCCCACTATCAGCACATCCATTTTACTCGCCGTCCTCGTTGTCGGAGCTGGCGCTGTTCGCGGTGTCTGTGCCCGTGCCGGTGGTGGGGGCGGGCGTGGCACTGGCCCCGGGCTCCTCCGAGGGCTCCGGCGTAGGCGTGGCGGCCACGCTTGTTTTAAGGGCGTTGTACCGCTCCACGGTCACGTCTATCACCTTTACGTACTCCTCCGACACATAGCCCGTGCCGCCGTTATAGGACACCTGGTACCAGCCGTTCTGGGCCGTGTCCGTGAGAAGTGCCAGCTCGTCGCCGTTCTCCACAACGCCCAGTATATCCGCCTCGGTAGAGCCGGACTCCCGCACGTTCAGGGAGTCGTCCACCTCCACCCGCACGGCCTTGGCCGTGGGCAGCGGCGTCGGCGAGGGGGTGTTAATGGGTATAACAGCGGACGCGCCCGAAACCCCGGCGCTGCTGTCATCTTCCTTATCCTTATCACCGCCGCAGGCCGCAAGAGCCCCGGTGAGCACGCACCCGGCAACGAGCAGGGCAAGGCCCCTTTTCACCATAATTCCCTTTATCCTCCCGCTGTTTTCCTTTCCCATGCCGACCGAACCTTTCATTGCTTTCCCGCCTTCCCAACATTTATTTTTTATCGATTATATTACTTATGATCGCGTTCTTAACACTCTACAATTTATAGACGCGGGGCCCCTTCCCAAGGTAAGCCCTTCATTAAGAAAAATTTCCGCCCCCTTTTTCAAAATCTCTTATCATATATATTTTAACATAATTTGCGGAAAAGTCCACCTGTATTTTCAAAAATCCGGTGGTTTCCGGCAACTTTTTTGGGGGGCGAAAATACGTTGACAAATTCCCAGCTTTTGTGGTATAATACTAGTCGCCAAAACACACGCAGGAAAACGGCTCTGGTCCGGGGACCCCGGCACGCCGGAAAATTTCTTTTCTGCGGAGGAAAAACCAGGAGGTAATTTAAATGGCAGTAGTATCTATGAAGCAGCTTTTGGAGGCCGGCGTGCATTTCGGCCACCAGACCCGCCGCTGGAACCCGAAGATGGCTCCCTATATCTTCACCGAGCGCAACGGCATCTACATCATCGACTTGCAGAAGACCGTGCGCAAGCTGGAGGAGGCCTATAACTTTGTGCGGGACCTTTCCGCCGAGGGGAAGAACCTCCTCTTTGTGGGCACCAAGAAGCAGGCCCAGGAGAGCGTGAAGGAGGAGGCCCAGAGGGCCGGTGCATACTATGTGAACGCCAGATGGCTGGGCGGTATGCTGACAAACTTCACCACCATCCGCACCCGCATACAGCGCCTTGCCCAGCTGCGCAAGATGGAGGAGGACGGCACCTTCGAGCTCCT
This sequence comes from Acutalibacter muris, assembly GCF_002201475.1. Taxonomy (NCBI): domain Bacteria; kingdom Bacillati; phylum Bacillota; class Clostridia; order Eubacteriales; family Acutalibacteraceae; genus Acutalibacter; species Acutalibacter muris. Next base: position 3,197,693 of record NZ_CP021422.1, read on the forward strand.
GCCCAAGAAGGAGGTCACCAAGCTCCAGCTGGAGATAGAGAAGCTGGAGAAGTACCTGGGCGGCATCAAGGAGATGCGCGGGTATCCCGGCGCCCTGTTCATTGTTGACCCCCGCAAGGAGCGGATAGCCGTAAGCGAGGCCCGCAAGCTGGGTATCCCGATCGTGGCTATTGTCGACACCAACTGCGACCCGGACGAGATAGACTATGTTATCCCCGGCAACGATGACGCTATCCGCGCCGTTAAGCTGATAGCCAGCGCCATGGCCGACGCGGTCATTGAGGGCCGCGAGGGTCAGATGGGCGCGGCCGCCCGCCAGGAGGAGGCCGAGGAGGACGAGAACGCCGGGGAGGCCGCAGAGCCCGCCGAGGAGTAAGTTGCGCGGTCAAGGGGCGTTAGGCCCCTTGCAGGGTTTGGGGCAGAGCCCCAAGGTCCTGCGCGACAGCGCCAAAAAACGCTAAAGAAGAAATAAAATATAGTTATTTTCGCAGAAAATGACTATAACACCCCAAATATAGGAAGGAAGTAATCCCCATGAATTTCACAGCCAAAGACGTAGCCGCCCTCCGCGAAAAGACCGGCTGCGGCATGATGGACTGCAAGAAGGCCCTCACCGAAGCCGAGGGCAACATGGACAAGGCCATTGACCTTCTTCGCGAGAAGGGCCTTGCCGCCGCCACCAAGAAGGCCGGAAGGATAGCCGCCGAGGGCGTAGCCTTCGCCAAGGTAAGCGACTGCGGCAAGGTGGCCGCCGTTATCGAGGTCAACGCCGAGACCGACTTCGTGGCCAAGAACGCCGAGTTCCAGGCTTTCGTACAGACCGCCGCCGACACCGTCATCGCCGAGAACCCCGCCGACGTGGACGCTCTGCTCCAGAGCAAAGCCGCCGGCAGCGAGATGACCGTGGGCGAGCTGCTCACCGAGAAGATACAGACCATCGGCGAGAACATCAAGGTCCGCCGCTTTGCCCGCTATGAGGGCGCTGTGACCTCCTACGTCCACGCTGGGGGCCGCATCGGCGTTATCGTGAAGTTTGCCGTTGATGACAGCATCGTTGCTACCGAGGGCTTCAAGACCTACGCCCACAATGTGGCCATGCAGATAGCCGCCCTGAACCCCGAGTACCTGGACGAGTCCTCCGTGCCCGCCGAGCGGGTGCAGAAGGAGAAGGACATCCTCACCCAGCAGATAGTGGACGAGGGCAAGCCCGCCAATATCGCCGAGAAGATAGTCACCGGCCGTCTCCAGAAGTTCTTTAAGGAGATTTGCCTTGTGGACCAGGCCTATGTGCAGGACGGCAATATGAGCGTGAAGCAGTACACCGACAGCGTCGCCAAGGAGCTGGGCGGCGACATCAGGATAGAGGCTTTCACCCGCTTCGAGAAGGGCGAGGGTCTTGAGAAGCGCGAGGACAACTTCGCCGAGGAGATCGCCAGCATGGTGAAGTAAGAAAGAATTTTGAGGGACGCTCGTGGGAGCGTCCCTCTTTGTTTATTATTGGGAGGTAAGACTGGACGAATACTATGAACTATACATGAAGTGCTTTCCGGAGCACCCCACCACCCCGGAGGTTTTCAGCGCAAAGCTCAGGCCGGAGCTGGCGCATATAGTTGAACGCCGGGAAAACGGTAAGCTGGTAGGCTTTGCGTTTGTGCACAGCGGCCCTATACCCTTGCTCTGTGTGGAGAGCCGCCGGGGCCGGGGCACAGGCTCCGGGCTACTTGAGGAGTGCGAGGGGTATCCGGGGGAGCGGGGATATGCCCGCTGATCGGACAAGCATAAATATGTCCCTGAATCTTCACGACTATGAGCTCGACAAGCTGAGCCCCCCGGACAGCGTGTGGGAGCATTGGGTGCGTGGGAGTGGAGGGTGAGAAGAAGCTGTAAAGCAAATTGGCTTTCCGAAAGGAAAGCCAAAGTTTTTTGTGTACACTTTTGGCGCTGTCGCGCAAGACCTTGGGGCTCTGCCCCAAACTCCGCAACCTTTGAAAAGGTTGACGAAACTTTTACCCTTCGCTCCCCTTATATCTCCAGGTCTCTTAGGGAGAACCCCATCCCTTGCAGCGTCTCCGGCCGCTGCCGCCAATCCTCCTTCACCTTTACCCAAAGCTGCAAGTTTACCCTGCACCCAAAAAACTCCTCCAGGTCCCTCCGGGCCGCGCTGCCTATCCTTTTCAACATCTCCCCGCCCTTGCCAATCAGGATACCCTTATGGTTGGGCTTCTCGCAGTACAGGGTCACGTGTATCTCCAAAAGCTCCCCCTTTTCCTGCATATGCTCCGTCACCGCCGCCACCCCATGGGGCACCTCCTGCTCCAAAAGCCGCAGCGCCTTCTCCCGCACCAGCTCCGCCGCCAGCACAGGCTCCGTCTGGTCGGTCAGCGTGTCCTCCGGGAAGAGCCATCCTCCCGGCAGGGTCAGTCCCTTCAGCTCATCGAGAAGCGCGTCCATGCCGTCGCCCTTCTCCGCCGACACAGGCACCACCGCCTCGAAGTCATAGAGCCCCGAATACTCTGCTATCTGCTCCATAAGCCGGGTCTTGTCCCCCAAAAGGTCTGTCTTATTTATGGCCAGCACCGCCGGAATATGCCCCTTTTTGAACCGCCCGATAAGCTCCTCGTCGGCCTTGGACAGAGGTGCGCCCGCCTGCGCCACCAAAAGGCAGGAGTCCACTCCCTCTATGGCCGCCGTCACCGAGCGCAGCATATAGTCCCCCAAGGAGTTCCTGGGCTTCAAAAGCCCCGGCGTGTCCAAAAACACCAGCTGGTCCTCCCCCTCTGTCAGCACGCCCATTATCCGCGTGCGGGTGGTCTGTGGCTTCTTGGAAACGATGGCTATCTTCTCCCCGATTAGCTTATTCAGTATGGTGGATTTCCCCACATTGGGCCGCCCCACAATGGCGATGTATGCTGATTTTTGATTATCCATAGTTTTCCTTTTTAATAATATAAATTTTTAGTATACGGGTATCTCTCCCCGATAGTTCTCAGCCCGCTCAAGCAATGGCCCGTGGTGCCCCAAGGTAAAGGCGATATCGCTGCTGCGTATGCACATCAGCTCGTCCCCCGGCGCGATTTTCTGCCTTTCCAGCATGGAGCCGGTGAGTTTCAGCCGGCCCCCCGGCGACACCGCCAGCCAACAGTAGCTCCTGCCCTTGTACCCCACGAACTCCCCCTCGGGAATGGTATAGTCCCGAAGCTCTCGCATATCCTCAAGTATATGCGAGAGCTTCGACGGCAAAAGCAATCCCTTTCTGGTAACGCAGAACCCCCCGGTAGCCTTGGCCCCGGTAAAAAGATACACCCGCCCCTCACAGCAGATATCATACTCCTCCACCGCCTGTGGCGGCAGACAGAGACTCCCGTCCTCCCGCACCAGCGACTTTCCGAACACAAACTTCCCGCCTTTATTAAGCTGCGGCATAAACCCTCCATTCACTATCGGTCAAAAATCTCATCCCTCAAGCGCCTTGAGTATAGCGCCCCGCTCCCGCGCCGCAAACTCCCGGAACGCCGCGAACCGCTCCTCATATGCGCGCCTCTCCTCCTGGGTGATACCGTGCTCCCCCTCAGCCGCGCGCACCATGGCACATTCTCCCTTCACGTTCCGGCCTTTTGCCCCAATAAAACAATCTCGCACAAATCGTTTCGCTTCCACTTTAGCACCGCCCGGATGTCGCCGTTCGAGCATTGCTCCGGCTCCCTTATCTTCAAGGTCACGCCGGCGTAAATATCCCCCGGAGACACCTTATCATAGACCTCCTGTTCGGTCTTAAAAGTAATCCTGTCATAAGACAAATTATAGTCTTCTATGAGCCAGTCCTCCAAAGCGACCGTCAGATAGTACCCATCCTCATCATGAAACTTTTCTGCAATTCTGTCAATGGAAAGGGTCGTATAGATCACCGGCCCGTCTTTTTCCGCGCCGCTAACCACAGCAAGCCACCCCGCGCCTATCATAACACACACCAGTATAACCGCCGCTATGCCCACTCTTTTCCTCATCGTTCCCTCACTCCCTCTTGAGCGGCACTACAAAAACCAGCACAAAGCTTGCCGCCACCGCCCCCCCAAAGGCCCCCAGCTTCCAGCCTGTCCCGGCTATGTCCAAAATGGCCGCCCACAGCTCCGGGCGCAGCAAAACTGCCCCGCCCACAAGCGCGGCGAAAATCGCGCATAACAGCACAGCCCCAGCGGCCAGGTCTTTGACCCTGCCTATCCCGGGGTTCTGCTCCTTACACACATGGTCGCACAGCTTCTCCACGGCGGTATTCATGGTCTCCGCTCCAGTGACAAGGCCCATCGAGAGCAGCAGACAGGCCAACTCCCCGCCGCTGACGCCAATTTTAAACGCGAAGAACAGCACATACCCGCAGGCTGTCAGGTGTATGCGCATATTCCTCTCAGAGCAAAGACAGAGCCATACCCCTCTTGCCGCGTCCCTAAAGCTGTGCAGTAAGCTCCGCCTTTTCTCGGGTCTCATTCCTCTGGGGCGTAGCTCCCGCTGGCGGGCAGGCCCAGCTCCCGCATGACCCGCTCCTCCTTCTCCCGCATACGCACCCGGGCCATACCGCCCTCCTCGTGGTCATAGCCCAGCAGGTGCAGCATGGAGTGGGCCGTCAGATACCCTATTTCCCGCTCCAAGGTGTGGCCATAGGTCCTCGCCTGCTCCATGGCCTTGGGAATGGAGATGACAATGTCCCCCAGTATCTTCGCGCCGGTCTCGTGGTTCACGTCGTAGCTGCCCTCCTCGCCCATGGGGAAGGACAGCACGTCCGTCACCGAGTCCTTGTCGCGGTACTGCCGGTTCATCTCTTTTATCTGGTCGTTGTCCACAAAGCTTACGCTTATCTCCGCCGGGTCCGGGAAGCCCTCCAGCTGGAGCACCGCGTGGCAGCAACGCCGGATAAGCATACGCACCCCGGTGGGCACCCTGACCTGCTTCTGCCGGTTTGAAATGATCACCCTTATCTTCTCCATATTACTCTATCCTTTCCCCGGCCGCCGCCGGTGATTCTCACTGCCTGGCCTTCGCCGCGCGCTCATAGGCCCTTATAATGTCCTGCACCAGCTTATGGCGCACCACGTCCTTCTCGGTGAACTTGAATATGGCGATGTCCTCCACCCCCCGCAGCACCCGCACAGCCTCCTTCAAGCCGCTGCGCTTGCCGTCGGGCAGGTCTATCTGGGTCACGTCCCCGGTTATCACCATCTTGGAGTTGAAGCCAAGGCGGGTCAGAAACATCTTCATCTGCTCCCCTGTGGTGTTCTGGGCCTCGTCCAGTATGATAAAGCTGTCGTCCAAGGTCCGCCCGCGCATATAGGCCAAGGGGGCCACCTCGATATTCCCCCGCTCCACGTACCGTGCGTAGGTCTCCGCCCCCAGCATATCGAACAGCGCGTCGTACAGGGGCCTTAAATAGGGGTCCACCTTCTGCTGCAAATCCCCCGGGAGAAAGCCCAGCTTCTCCCCGGCCTCCACCGCCGGGCGGGTCAGTATTATCCTGTTCACCTGCTGGGCCCGAAAGGCCGTCACGGCCATGGCCACCGCAAGATAGGTCTTGCCGGTGCCCGCGGGGCCCACCCCTATGGTGACGGTATTATTCTTGATATTGTCGCAGTAGGTCCGCTGGCCCACGGTCTTGGGCTTTATGGGCTTGCCCTTGGCGGTTATGCAGATACAGTCCCCCGCAAGCCTTGCCACCTTCTCCTCGCTGTCCTCGGCCACCATGCTCATGCAGTACCGCACGTTCTGGTCGCTAAGGCTCTCTCCCGCGCCGATAAGGGTGATAAGGCTACGGACGGCCCTTGCGGCCCGGTCCACCTTCTCCTGGTCCTCCCCGGTTATCTTCAGCTCCTGGTCCCTTACCACCACGGCCACGCCGTACTCATGCTCAATAAGCCGCATATTGCCGTCAATGCTGCCGAACAGCTCCGCAGCCTGCTCTATCCTGTCAAGATCGATTTTCACTTCCAATTTCTATAATTACCTTTCGCGCTTTTTATATCTGAAGCTTGTATCTAAAGACCAGCTTTATTTAAAACATTATACCATAAAGCGACCCAAAAGTTCAAGCCCAAATCCTATGAAAGTTCTCCAAAAATATCGCAAAATGTTTGGGCTATTCCACCAAGATTTTCTCCAGCACCCCTATCTCCTCCCAGCAGCGGCACTTGGCGGAGAGTATGCAGAGCCCATCGGAGAAGGTGAATTCCAGTTCCTCCTTCTTTACGCTGCTGCCCTGTGGCAGCTGGGCCTTCTGGACCTCCCGAAGCTTTCTGAGGGCCGCCGCCTTCTGCTCCTCCTCAGAGAGGGGCCGCTCCTGCTCCTCAAGGTATACGGTGGTCTGCCGCCGGAGCCCCAAAGGCAGCTTTACCCCCAGCACCTCCCACTGCCAGGCCTCCTCCCAGGACCTCACCGGCCCCTGGGGCTTTCCAAAGAGCCCCAGGGGTATCTCGGCCCCAAAGGCCCGGAGCCACAGCTCAGAGCCCCGCCCGGTCTCCCGCTCAAGGGTCTTTGTGCCACCCACCTGGACGGTGAACTCCCGGTAGGTCTCGGCGGTAACGCTGCCCCGGGCGGCCCCGGTCCTCTCATAGGGCTCCGGGGGCGGGGGAGCCCAGGGGTCCAGCCGCTCCTGATAGAGTCCCGCTATCAGCAGCTGACCCTCAAAGACCGTCTCCCCCGGCTCCACCTCCGGCCGGCCCTCGTGGGCCTCCAGCTTCACTATCCTTCCGGCCCTTGCCGCCACGATGTTGGAGAGCTCCCCTGTCTGCTCCCTCTCCGGCTTTGCCACGCCCTCCTTCACCGCCACGTCCGCAAAGCACCCGTCGGTGTTCACGCTGACCCAGCTGAGCCCGGGCAGCAGGGTCTGTATCCTCCCCTCCGGGTTCCCGGCCCTGAGATACTCCCGCCGGGCCCCCACATATACGCCGCTGTCCCTGGCAGCGTCCAGCACCTGGTTCGGGGGCAGCTTCTCCGTGCCGGAGACGGAGACGCCCCATACAAAGCCCGACATATGCCAGTAGAGCGCCGCCCCAAGGACGGCCCCGATTATCAGCCCCTTGCGCGCCCAGAGCCGGGCAAGCTGGAAGGGCAGGCCGCGCTTTTTTCCCACCCGGCACACCGCTCCGCACCGCCTGCACAGGGGGCGCAGCCTCCTATACTCCCCGGGCCTTATCCGGGCCCCGGCGGCCCCGCCCTCCCGGCGAAACCCCCAGAGCAGAAGCCCCCTCTTTGCCGCCATGGTAAAGAGCCTTGCGCCGTCCCCTTTTACCAGGAATTCCACATAGCCCGACAGCCAGTGGTATATACGTGTCAGCATAGCGTCCCCCTAATAACTGTATTCCAAAGCTGAGATGACCCCCTCCACCATGGCCGAGCTGCTTGTAAGCTTGGTGAGCCGAAGGTCCCTGCCGCCTATGCGCACCGTAAGCCTCCCCGTGCGCAGCACCACCTTTTCACCGTCATAGTCCAATATACCGTCACAGCCGTCCACCACCGCGCTCCTGTTGCCGGTAAGGGTTATCACCCCGCCCCCTGTGGGCTTTTCCTGCATATCGCCACCCCCTTCGGTAATATACTTATATGAAAATCACTCCCGCCATATTCACCCCGAAAGGAGCTGCCCCCAATGCTCGCTGCCCTTGTACTCCTGCTTCTGACCTTTGCCCTTTTGCTCTGGCCTGTGGCCGTGACCGGGGGCATAGCCTCCTCCCTCTCATATTGTCTCTCCGCTCTTGTGCCCTCCCTGTTCCCCTTTATGGTCCTGTGCGGCTTCGCGGTGGAGTCCTCGGCGGCCCTCTGGCTGTCCAGGCCCCTGGGCTTTTGCGCCCGGTATCTGTTCCGCCTGCCGGACTGCTGTGCCGCGCCGGTGCTCATGGGGCTTATAGGCGGCTATCCCGCCGGGGCCAGAGGGACCTCCCTGCTGCTGGAAAAGGGCAGGATAACGGAGAAGGAGGCCCGGCGTATGCTCATGTTCTGTGTGAACCCAGGCCTGGCCTTCACGGTCACCTACCTTGGCATAGGGGTCTTCGGCAGCCCGGCCCTGGGCCTGCGGCTGTTCCTGTCGGTCACCCTGTCGGCGGTGGTCCTGGGTGTGCTCTCCGGGCTTTTCTCCCCTCTGCCCAGCCCTGATAAGCCCGGGGCTGAGCGTATGGAGAGCCGCCCCGGTGCCCTGACCCGCTCGGTAGAGGGAGCGGCACGCAGCGTGCTCTTGATGTGCGCCTTTCTCCTGCTGTTCTCGGGGCTCTCCGCCCTGCTCCATGAAGCCGGCATATTCCAAGGGGCGGTGCGGCTGCTGTCCCGGCTGGGGGTCTTTACCCCAAACCAGTGGGCGGCAATGCTCTCCTTCCTGTTGGAGGTCACCGGCGGCACAGGAGACGCAAGGGCCCTGGGGATAGGGCCGGGGTTCTTCGCCTTTGGGCTGGCCTTTGGGGGGGTATGCGTGCACTTGCAGGTGCTGGCCATGTTCAGAAAGCCGCCCATACGTCCGCCCCTATTTCTTCTCTGCCGCCTTGCCCACGGCCTGCTTTCGGCGGGGGCCTTCGCCCTTATGGGGGTAATATCCCCCATGGAGAACGCCTCCACGGCCCCCGTCATGGCCGGGATCTACCGGCCGGAGCTCTCCGGCGGTTGGAGAGGGGGCGCGTCCCTTGCGCTTATGTGCGCGGCCTTCCTGCTTATGGTCCCCGGAGAGACGGGGAAATCAAGTTTGCGTGCCCCCGGGCCAAAACTGATTTCCGTGGCGGGAGTGAAATTCCCCTTGCAAAACCGGTAAGATTCCTGTATAATTTCAGTAAATGCAACCTGAAGGAAGGATGAACCTTGCGCAAAAAGACCTCTCCACTGTTCGGCGGCAGCGTGCCCGTAAGCTGTGCCTACTGCGACTATAACGCCTCCCCCGCCGGGGACCCTGTCTGCCGCCTTGGGCTGAAGCTCCCGGAGTCTGGCAAATGCGGCCGCTACCGCTATAACCCCCTTCTGAGGGAGCCGAAGAATCCCCCGCCTCTGCCGGAGCACGACCCGGAGGAATTCAAGCTGTGAAGAACAGCAGGGCCGCACCCTGTTTAGGAGCGCGGCCCTGTTTCTCTATTTTACGGCTTTTACCTGAAGGTCAGCACGTTGTTCAAAAGCCTCTCCCTTGGCCCAGTAAAGTATAGCCCCCCTGCATACAGGTTCGCTGAGCCGCCGCCGTCCAGGTTCACCGCGCTGTCACATCCAAGGCCTACCATGACCTTTGACATCTCCGGCAGGCTGGCGTAGGCCGTGACTATCACCAGGTCGCCGTCGGGCTTTACACCCATGCAGACCCGCACGTCGCCGGAGAAGTTGTTGATGTGGTCAAGACCCTCGGCGGCATAGGTGCCGGAGTCCCCATAGGCCCTTCCGCCCTTCACAAGCCTCGGCCCCACGGCCACGCAATACTTTATGTCCTGGGTGCTGGAGCCCCTGTACTCCACCTGCTTGTCTATGACGCTGCCCACAGCCATGGTGCTGATAAACTCGTTCTGATACTGGCGGTCCGCCTGCTGAACGATAAGATAGCCGCTCTCGGGTATCTCCACGTCCGTATCGTGGTAGATATCCGTCACAAAGCCCTCTTTGTCCACCTTCACGGCGTACTTGGGGGCAAAGCCCAGCCTGCTGCCCCAAGCCCGGGTGAAGATAATGCGCGAGCCGTCCGTAGGCCGGGAGGGCCTCCTGTTCACGGCCACCTCTTTGGCGGTTTTCTCAGAGCCGTCGTACCTGACGGCGGTAAGGGTCACATAGGTGAAGAAGTTCTCCACCGACCAGCGGCCCGAACCGTCCATGATTATGGCGGACTTCTGAGGGGAGTAGTTGTTGAAGGTGGTCACAAGCTCCCGGTTCTTCACTATGGTCCCATAGGGCGCATAGCTCTCCATGTCGAAGAAGGCCCCGTTCACAGCTATCTCGGCCCCGGCCCGCCTGATAAGGGAGCCCACGCTCTCTCCGCCGTTGACCCTGCTGCCGCCCATGACCACGTTGGGGGTGAAGTCCATAGGGTCAAAGCTCACCCCGGACACGGACACGCCGCCCACCCTTCTGCGCACCACCTTGAACCTGGGAGCCCGGCCCAGCTTCAGGAAGGCGGAGAACATCTGGGCCGCTTCACAGCGCCTGCTGGTGTCGGTGGGACGGAAATAGCCGTTGTCACCCTTTATTATCCCGGCCCGCACACAGGCCTCCACGCTCTCCCTGGCGTAGCGGGTTATCTTGCCGCTGTCCGCAAAGGAGACGGAGCTTGTGGTTGGGGGGAGCTCTATGCACATGGCCCTTGAATAGTTCACAAGCATAACGGCCATGTCCTGGCGGGTTATCATTTTGCTCGGATTGAATTTGCCGCCGCTGCCGCTTACTATGCCGTTGTCGTTGGCCCAGTTGATGTACTTGTTGGCCCAGTGGCCGCCGCCCACGTCCGAGAAATTCCCTCTGTACTTGTACTCCGACAGCTCCTCCTCAGAGAGGGCCGTCTTGGCCAGCATTGTAGTGAACTCCGCCCGGGTCATGGGGCTGTTGGGCTCGAACCTGCCGCCGCCTTTGCCGCTCATTATGCCCCTTGACGTCAGGTCCTTCACCGCCGCAGTGTACCAGGCCCCGTTCGGCACGTCGGAAAAGCCCGCCGCAGCCCCTGCCGGTACGGCGGCAAGGGCGCAAAGCAGCGCCGCCGAGAGCAGGAAAGAGAGCGCCCGCTTCAATATATTCTTCATGTTATTCCTCCTCCTTTGCTTGAAAGCTTTCTAAAAATGTACGCTATGCGTACATTTTATCACGTTTTTGGTCTTTTGTCCAGTAAAAGCTTGAACTTTTTGGGGGATTTTGGTATAATATGGGTGCTTGCATTTTCCGTCGCGATAATGTAATATATATTTTGTAAGACTTTCAGTAAACAATAAATATCCTGGAGGGTTTCAAAATGATTTGTCCAAAATGCGGCCGCGATATCCCCGACGGCACCGTTTGCCCCTGTTCGCTTGAGGGGCCGCCGCTGTCCGATAACCCGGCGCTGAACGCTCTGAAGACCGTGGGCTCCTCGCCCCTGTTCCTGGCGCTGGCCGTGCTCATGTCGGCCTGGGCCCTTCTGACTATTTTCTCCTCGCTGGGGGTCAGCGACGCCATGTCCAGCGTCTACGTCTACGCCTTCCAGTATGGGCTGGACATGGACCAGGTACAGGCCATTATGAACGCCATGCGCTCCTCCTCGATGGTCACCGCCGTGCTGGGCTCCATCCCGGCCATACTCACCGCCGTAGCCATGTGGCTGCACTTCTCCACCTGCAAGAGCCGCCAGAGCGGTAATATCTCCACCGCCGGGCTCACCATCTGCAAGGTGCTCTCGTACATAAGCCTTGTGGGGCTGTGCCTCGCCGGAGTGCTGGTGCTGTGCGGGTTCGCCATTATCATCATAGCCTTCCTGGTAAGCGACGCGCCCCTGGGCTCCCTGTTCGACGCATACGGCGGCTACTACAGCTACGGCAGCAGCTTCTCCGACGAGGAGGCCACCATCGCCGTGGTGGTGGTGCTGGGGGTGTTCGCCCTTATCATCGGCTTTGCAATGGGCCTTGCCATCGCCTATCAGGCCAGCATTATCCGCATGATAAACCGGACAAAGACCGTTGCCGCCACCGGCATGGCTGACGACCGGGTGTCCGGCTACCTTGTGGGCATGACCGGCTTTTCCGCCGCATGCAGCATAATCTCCGGGCTCTTCGCCCTGTTCACCGCCCCCCTGACCGGCGCGGCCAGCCTTGCCCACGCCGCAGGGCTTATCCTTATGATCGTGCTCCTTCGCACCTACGGCAAGGCCATGAACCAGGTGCTGTATCCACCCATGCAGCCTCCAATGCCGCCCATGTACGGCACACCACAGCAGAATTTTGCCGAGCAGCAGTATGCGCCCCAGGACGCTCAGCAGCCGCCACAGCCGCCGGTGGAATGAGGGACGGCGCAGCCGGGGGGCTTTACAACGAGTCCCCCGGCGTGGTATATAAAGACAGAAAAAATGCTATATTTTAAGCTTGTAACCGTTCCCTCGCCCGGAACGGTTACTTTTTTGCGTCTTTATCAGCTCCACCAGGAGATACACAAGGGCGCCAAATAGGGCCGCCATTATCCACAACCCCCGAAAAAACCTGTGACCCCCCGCGTCCTTTGACGATATAAGTAGTAGAGACTAAACCGGAGGGAGGATGACCTATGAAAAAGCTCATACTCATACTGCTGTCCCTTGCCCTTGCTGTCCTTACCGCCTGCGCCCCCCAGGAGAGCCCGGATATTCCGGTATCCGCCGGCGGGACCAGCGTATCGCCGGTACCGGGAAATCTTGTGCCCCCAGAACCCATTCCCGACCCTACGCCCGAATCTACCGCTGAACCCGTGGGACCTACCCCCGAGCCCACCCCCGACAGAAGCGTGGAGATAACCGTTGACGACAGCCTTGATTATGACAGGGCGCCGGAGGATATAGAAGGTATCATTTATCTCTCGGCGGAAAAGTGGAGGGAGAACCTCTTTGAGGGGACCGGCGTAGAGGAGTATGAGTGCACAAGGCTTACGCTGTATGACGTGGCCGACAGCTCCTTCTGCTACTCCATGCACTGCCGGTTCCTGTCCGAGGGTGAGCCCTCAGAGGAACTCATGGCCGGGAACACCGTCCCCGACGAAAGCCGGGAGGGCTGGTACAGGTTTTCCCGGCAGATAAGGGTGGAGCGGGACGGCGATCTCTGGGAGATAGCGGAGGTGGGCACCTGGGGTATACGTGCGGATAGCTAGGCGGAGAGCGTTTGCTTGCAATAAAAGCAGATTTATGATATGATATAAAGTATATAGAAGGTTACGGGAGTGATTACTATGTTCAAAAAACTTGCCCTATTTATGTCGCTTTTAGCCCTTCTGGGCCTTGCCGCCTGCTCCAGGCCCGGGAAAGAGACCCCGAAGCCCGAAGATCTGGACCCCAAGGAGCCCCTGACCATCTGCTTCGACCTGGACGCCAGCTTTGACCCCCGGCACTTCGACTTTGACTCCGGCCAGGCAAAATACACCGGCGCAAAGCTCCGGCAGGAGGCCGTGGACGGTTTTCTTGAGGAGCTGGCGGCAGTGGGCGGGCCCCGGAACGTGCAGGTGGAATTTCTCGAGGATCTTGGCTCCGACCGGGAGGGCCAGCTTACCCGGCTTCGGGCGGAGCTTATGGCCGGGGAGGGCCCGGACCTGTTCGTGCTGCGCCAGAACGGGGCCTCGGACCTGTTCCTGTTCCCGGAGAAGAAGATGGAGGACGGCCTGTTCCTCTGCCTTGACGGCTATATGGAGCGGGCCCGGTTCATGGAGCCGGACAAAATGCTCTCGCCGGTCTTTGACGCGGGAAAGTCCTCTGATGGGCGGCGGTTCCTGCTGCCCGTCACCTATGACATAGACGCGGCTCTCATGCGCTCGTCATACCTTCATACGGACCCGGGGCAAAAGCTGACCCTCTCCGACCTTCTGGACCCGGAGGGCCCACTGGGGAGCGCCCTCTCCCTCTGGCACAACAAGGAGTTTGACGAGTGTTTCACAGGGATATACCCGGCCCTGGGGCAACTGGCCGACTATAAGGCCGAGAGCCTTAACTTCTCAAAGGAGGAGCTGGGGGAGTTCTTCTCGGAGCTCCTGGAATATGAAAGGCGCGTGCACTCCGGGGAGATAGCTTCTCCCAGCGGGGTGTTCACCGGCGATATTGCCCATGCCAACGCCGACCTTGCCTCCCGGCAGTGGGCCATGGAGCCGGTGACGATGGTGCCGCTATATGACAGCGACGGCGGAGTTACCGCCCGGGTGGACGTTTTTGCCGGGGTGAACGCAAACGCCAAAAACCCCGCAGGGGCCTTCTTCGCCGCCGACCTGCTGCTGGACCGGGAGTATATGCAGGACTCGGACATACATATGTATCTGTGGTGCAACGCTCTCCCCATATACACCGACCTGTTCGGCCCGGACACCACCGTGCCCTATATCCGCGAGGCCTTTTCCGGGGGCGGTGACCTGCGGGACGGCCTGCAGGGGAGCTGCTGGGAGGCCTTCGGGGAGCTCCTGGAGGAGATAACCGGCGCAGAGTTCCCCACAAAGCTGGACACGGAGATATCCAGGGGCTACTATGCCTACTTCAGCGCGGAAAGCGACGCGGCCCGCCAGAAGGCCGTTTCCGACGCGTACACTACTATGAGTATGCTCCTGGGGGAGTCCTGACCCAAAGGAACCCCCGGAGCCGTAATCTCCGGGGGTTCCCATTTGGCAGAGCAGGATGTCTGTTAGGCTTTTCTGTCTATATTATACCCCCGCTGTCTCTATCCTCCCGCCCCGCACATACACCGCCCGGGTCGCGGTCTTATGGATAAAGTACCTGTCGTGGGACACGAACAGCAGGGTGCCCCTGTACTCCGAAAGGGCCTCCTCCAGCATTTCCCGGGTCTCGACATCGATGTGGTTGGTGGGCTCGTCCAGTATCAGCAGGTTCACCTGCCGCTGTAAAAGTATCAGCAGCTTTAAAAGCACCTTCTCGCCCCCAGAGAGGGAGCCCGCCCTCTTGAACACGTCCCCGGCCCTGAAGAAATACTTTGCCAGAAGTCCCCGGGCTTGTCCCTCCCCGGAGGGTATCTCCCGGCGGAAGGCTTCAAGCACCGTTTCCGTCTCCGACAGAAAGCGTATCTCCTGGGGGATATAGCCTAGCTGCACCGATGGGTTCAGCCGTATCTCCCCGCCATAGGGCAGCTCCCCCAGCAGGGCCCTGATGAGAGAGGTCTTGCCCGAGCCGTTGGGCCCCATAAGGCAGAGCCTGTCCCTCTCCCGGACCAGCAGCTCCGCCCCCCGAAAGAGGGCCTTATCCCCAAGGGTCAGGGAGAAATCCCGCAGCCGCAGCACCTCGCTGCCTGTGCGGGAGCCCTCAAAGCTTATGGGCAGCTTTGGCTTTTCCAGCTGGGGCCGCTCCAGGAGCTCCAGCTTCTCCAGGCGCTTCTCAAGCTCCTTTGCCTTGCGGTAGAAGCTGGGGTTATTCTTGTTCAGCGCCCCCCACTCCCTGAACCGCTTGATGGACGCTTTCATGGCCTCTATCTTCTTCTGCTGGGTCTTGTACTGCTGGAACTCCTCCAAAAGCTCCTTCTCCCGAAGCTCCATGGCCTTGGAGTAGCCCCCAGGAAAGCTCTCGCAGCAGCCGCCCTCTAAGAGTATGGTGCGGGTGGCCACCCGGTCCAAAAACCACCGGTCGTGGGAGACCAGCACCACCGTGCCCCGGTACTTGGAGAGGAAGTCCTCGAACCACTCTAAAGTCTCCATGTCCAGGTGGTTTGTGGGCTCGTCCAGCAGCAGTATATCCGGCCCCGGCAGCACGGCGGCGGCCAGGTTCACCACGGTCTTCTGCCCGCCGGAAAGAGCGTTATACTCCCGGGAGAGCAGCGGGGAAAGGCGGAAACCCCCGATGACCTTGGAGCTGCGCTCCTCCATCTCATAGCCGCCCTCAAGGGCGTACCGCTCCGAAAGGGCGGAATACTCCTGGAGAAGCTTTTCGTCCCCGCCCAGCCGGGGCTCCAGCTCCCTCATGCGCCGCTCCATGGCAAAGAGCTCAGAAAACGGCTCCTTCAGAGCCTCCTCCACCGTGGTCCCCGGCTCTCTAAGGGGCGGTATCTGCCACAGCACGCCCCTCCTTGCTCCCCGGCGCAGGCTGACCACGCCGCTGTCCGGGGTCTCCTCCCCGGCTATGAGCTTCAGTATGGTGCTCTTGCCGGTGCCGTTTCGCCCCACGAGGGCGGCGCGCTCGCCGGTGTGTATCTCAAGGCTCGCGCCCGAGAGCACATTCTTGAATCCGAAATTTTTTCTTACCCTGTTTAAACCTATCTCTATCATTGCCATCGGCTCCTTTTTTGATTATGATATCAAAAGGCAAACCTATGGCGAAAACATAAGCGACCCAAAGAGTTAAACATAAGCTGTCCGACTCTCGCCGCTCCGCGCAAAATAGCTGGTATGTCAGACCAGCTACGGATCACTTACCTTCCATCACAGGCTTGCGCGGAGCGTTTTGAAGGTAGGCCGGAAGCTGAACGCCCGGTAATTTATGAGGTACATGGTATCACTCCCTTCTGTCAGTATGGGAACTATTATACACCTTTAGCCTGTGGAAAGCAAGCCGGGAGGGTGTAAAGATACGGAAATTAAATTATGCCGATAAATATGTTGCAATGCCTTGAAGTATCTGGTATTATGTCAGTAAGGAGTCCGTCAGGAAACGGTGGACGGTTGGCCCTCAACAGAGGACCTGGACCCTCTGATTACATAGAAACCTGTTTTGCATAAAGCAGGAATCAAGTGTAAAGGGGGCAAGCTTAATGAGTGACTATCAGATATTGCACCTGGTCATAGAGCTGCTACTGCTCTTGTTGGCCGCAATCAACGTATATGACAGTCTGAATCATAAAAAGTAAGCAACCGTTCCATGCCAGGGAACGGTTGCTTTTTTAAAACAACCCATTAACCGGGCCAGCCGTCTATCGGCGGGCTCCGCTTTTTTCTGTCTCTATTATATCCCATCAGGGCCCCTTTGTCAAGCCCCGGCGGGCCATAAAGCTCCGCTCACTTCCCCGCCACGGACAGCCCCTGTGCCAGCACGCTGGGGCTGATAAAGGTCGTGAACGAGGGGGACGTGGGCGTTTTCACGTCGCTGCCCACGGCCGTGATGTTCTTCAGCAGGGTGAAGAAGTTGCCCGCCACGGTGAAGGACCGCACCGGCGCGCCCTTTTTGCCGCCCTCTATAAGGAACCCGGAGCTTTGCAGGGAGAAGTCCCCGCTGATGGGGTTTGCCCCGGCGTGCAGGCCCCCAAGGGAGGTTATCAGCACGCCGCTCCCGGCCTTTTCCAGCAGTTCCTCCCGGCTCATTTCCCCGGGGGCAAGGCACATGGTGAAGGGCCGCACGCCCACCTTGGAGTCGTACCCGGCCTTAGAGGCGTTGCCGGTGGTCTCCTTACCCGCCGCAGCGGCGGTGCGCAGGTTGTAGAGCAGGGTCCTCAATACCCCCTTTTCTATCACGCTCTTTCTGCGGGTGGGGCTGCCCTCTGCGTCAAAGGGCATGGGCAGCGGGGCCTTCTCATAGAAGGGGTCGTCTATAAGGGTGACTATGGGCGCGGCTATCTCTGTGCCCTCCCTGTCCTTTAACAGGGACAGGCCCTTCTGTACGTTCTCGGCGGAAAACACCGGGGAGAACGTCGCCAAAAGCTGGGACATTGCGTCGGCGGAGAACACCACAGGCATCACCCCGGTGGGGGCCGTCCCCGCTCCCAGGGTCTCCCGGGCTCTCCCCGCAGTCTCCTCTGCGGCGGCGAGAAGGTCCAGCCCCTCCGGCTCTCCAAGGGTTATCTTATATTCGCTGGCCTTCTCCCCCTCCTCACTGCCGTCGCTGACCACGGCGCTTAGCACCGCCCCAGAGACAGAGTTCTCATACTGCAAATCCAGCCCCTTGGAGTTGCTGATGGCGATGGCGATATGCGACCCGAACACTTCGGTTTCGCTGCCGTCCACTACACCCTCCTGGGAGTACAACGCCTCCTGTCCCCTAAGGGCGGTCCGGCGCAGGGCCTCCGCCCCGGGCAGGGGGGCGTTTTCTGTACGGACGGTCTGGTACTCCCCGCCCGCGCCCACCAGAAATTCCGGCTCGGCTGTCTCAAGGACGGCGGCGTTGTCCCTGGCCCGGCGCACAAGGGCCCTGGCGCTGTCCTCGGTAAACCGCTGGGTAGAGGCGTAGCCCATCCGGCCCTCCACAAGGCACCGCAGGCAGGCCCCTCCCTCGCCGGAGTCCGAAAAGCCGTTTATCTCCCGCTTGAAGGCAGAGGCCGATACACTGTCCTCCAGCTGGCAGTACAGCTCGTACTCCTCTATGTTAAGCTTTGCGGCCTCCTCAGCCGCAGCGCTTTTGAATACCTGAAAATCCATAATTTTTCCCCCTTTATCTGCCGCCCACAGTGATGGACGAGACGCGTATCATGGGCTGGCCCACGTTGGTGGGGATGGAGCCGCTGGAGGACCCGCACATACCCTGGCCGCATTTTAGCTCCCGGCCCACCATGTCTATCTTCTGTATCACCTCCGAGCCCTTGCCCACAAGGCTGGCGCCCCGGACGGGCTCGCATATCTTGCCGTTTCGGATAATGTACCCCTCGTTCACGGCAAAATTGAACTCCCCGGTCACCGGATTCACCGAGCCGCCGCCCATCTCCTTGGCATATAGCCCGTACTCGATGGAGCCGATAATATCCTCGTCCCTGTCGTCCCCCGGGGCGATGAAGGTGTTGGTCATCCGGGAGGTGGTAACATAGCTGAAGCTCTGCCTTCTCGCGCTGCCGGTGGGCTCCCTCCCCATGCGGCGGCCGCCCATCTTGTCTATCATATAGGACTTCAGCACGCCCTTTTCAATGAGCACGTTGCGCCGGGAGGGGGTCCCCTCGTCATCGATGTTTATGGAGCCCCACTCGTTCGGCAGCGTGCCGTCGTCGATGGCGGTGACCTTCTCGTTTGCTATCTTCTCCCCAAGCCTTCCGCAGAACTGGCTATTCCCATAGGCCACGCTGGTGGCCTCCAGGGAATGGCCGCAGGCCTCGTGGAAGATGACCCCGCCAAAGCCGTTTCCTATGGCCACGGGCATGACCCCCGCCGGGCAGTACCCCGCCCCGGCCATGGTCACCGCCTGGCGGGCGGCCTCAAGGCCCACGGACTTGGGGTTCACCCTGTCAAAAAGCTCCATGCCCCTTCGGGCCCCCGGGCGGCAGCCGCCGGTCTGGGTCTCGCCGTTTATCTCGGCCACGGCGCTGACCGATAACCTGGTGCGTATCTGGCGATCCCGGGCGTAAAGCCCCTCGCTGGTGGCAATTAGGATATTGTGGTCCACGTCTAAGAGGGAGCCTGTTGTCTGGACTATCTTATCGCTGTACCCGCCGGCGGTCCCACAGGCCTCCCTTAAGATGTCTATCTTCTCCCTGTTGCCCACGCCTCCGGGGACTGTTTTTATGGGGTGCCTGTCCCCAAAGAGCCGCTCCCGAAGGGCAACGCTGACCTCCGCCCTGTCCTCTGAGAGGGCCTCTGCGGCCCGGCGGGCGCATTTTATCAGGCCCTCCTCGCTGGTGTCCACGGTGGTGGCCATAACGCTCCGAAGCCCCAAGAACACCCGCACGGCGGCCCCGGCTGTCTGCGCATCGTGGACGGAGTCAACTTTGCCGCCCACCAGCTCGATGGAGTGGTCCAGGGTGTCCTCCATAAAGAGCTCGGCGTAGTCCGCGCCGGTAGAGGACGCCGCCAGCAGGACGCGCTCGCAAATCTCTCTTGAAATCATTTTTGAACCTCCTGTGATTTTTCCCGGGGGGCTTGCGGCCCGGGGGGAAATAGGATATACTTTTTACTAAACTGTGTAAAAGGACGTGGCTGTATGAAAATTATCGAGATAACTGATTTTGCCGCCCCGGAGCTGGACATATACGCCCGGCTCACTGAAAATCAGCTTGTGAACCGGGCCGACCCCGCAAACGGACTTTTCATTGCCGAAAGCCCGCTGGTCATCGGCCGGGCCCTGGACGCGGGGTGCGTGCCGGTGTCCCTCCTGACGGAGCCGAAGCACGCCCTGGGCAAGGGCCGGGAGCTTATAGAACGCTGCGGGGACGTGCCGGTGTTCGCGGCCGAGGAAGCCGTGTTGTGCGAGCTCACGGGCTTTCATCTGACCCGGGGGATGCTCTGCGCCATGAGACGGCCGGAGCTCCGCTCCCCGGAGGAGGTGTGCGAAGGGGCACGCCGTGTGGCCGTGCTGGAAAACGTAATGAACCCCACGAACCTTGGGGCCATCTTCCGCAGCGCCGCCGCTTTGGATATAGACGCGGTGCTCCTCACTGCCCAGGGCAGCGACCCACTGTACAGAAGGGCCCTGCGGGTGAGCATGGGCAACGTGTTCCTGGTGCCCTGGGCGTACCTGCCCGAAGGGGACTGGCCGGGCTTTTTAAGGGGGCTGGGCTTTAAGACCGCCGCCCTGGCCCTTCGGGAGGACAGCCTTGATATCGGCGACCCCAGGCTTCTTATGGAGGAGCGCCTTGCCCTCGTGCTGGGCACAGAGGGGGACGGCCTTCGCCACGAGACCATCGCCAAATGCGACTATACCGTGCGCATACCCATGTCCCACGGCGTGGACTCCCTGAACGTGGCGGCGGCCAGCGCCGTGGCCTTCTATCAGCTTACCAGGAGATAGACCCTATTTGTGGGCCTCATATATCTCCCTTGCCCGGCGGGCCAGCTCCTCCCGAAGGGAGGCCGGGGCCGCGACCTTGACCCCCGGGCCCAGGGCCAGCAGCCGGCCTATGAGTCTGTCCTCCACGGGGACGTCCTGCCTAAGCTCCAAAAGGCCGTCCTTGCGCTGGGAGATAAGGGTGCCGTCGAAGACCTCATATACCCTGTCGGCCATCTCCCGGGGGAACCGCAATATCACCCGGGTGGTCTCCGGCGGCGGGGCTGGCCGCTCCTCCGGGAAGGAGCGGGGCTCAAAGGCGTCAACACCCGGTTTCCACTTTATTATTCTTGAAAGGGACAGCTCCCTGTATTCCCCGGCCCCTGTGCAGTAAGCCTTTAAATACCAGCCTCCCGCACGGCAGCAGAGCTTTAGGGGCATTAGGTCCAGCTTCTCCGGCTCGCCGCCGGGGCCCGCGTAGGTTATGTCCGCGCAGTGGTGCTGTATGACCGCCCGCTGTATGAGCCTGAACCTTTCCCCGGCCTTCGCCGCGTACCCCTCCCCAGAGAGGTCCACCTCCAGCCCTTCCCCGGCGGGCAGCTGGAAGAGCTCCGCAATCTCCGAAAGGACGGCGGGGGTGGGGCCTGCGAACTCCTCTCCGCGCTCCTTTATAGCGTTGAGGATATCCCCGCGCTCCTCCTTTGAGAGCAGGGCGCGGTCCATCACAAAGCCCTTCATCAGGCAGATGCCGCCGCCCCTGCCGGTCTCAGCGTATATGGGTATGCCGGCGGCGTTCAGGGTCTCCACATCCCGGTAGACCGTGCGCACGGAGACTCCGAACTCCCCGGCCATCTGGGCCGCGGTGCTCTGTCCCCTTTCCAGAAGATAGCATACAACTTGAAACAATCGGCCTTTACGCATAATTTTACTCCTTTATTATGTTACGTCTCGGGTGGATTTGTTCCTTTGTGCTTTGGCGTTTTGGTAAACAGGCATATGAGCATAATGAGGGCGAAGCCCCCCGAGAGGAGCAGCCCCGGCTTCATGTCCCCGCCGGCCGCGCCCCCTACCAGCCCCACGAGGGTTGGCCCTCCGGAGCAGCCCAGGTCCCCGCCCAGGGCCAGCAGGGCGAACATGGCCGTGCCCCCGGCTGGAAGGGCCGCAGAGGCCTTGCTGAGGGTGCCGGGCCACATTATGCCCACGGCGAGTCCGCAGAGGCCGCATCCCAGCAGATTCACCGCCGGCGAGGAGGGGAGCGCCACCAGCAGGTAGGACACGGCGCAAAGCGCGGCGCTCAGGCGCATTACACGGTCAAGCCGCGCCCTTTGGCCGAATTTGCCGTACAGGGCCCGGGAGAGCCCCATCAGGGCGGCAAAGGCCATTGGCCCCATCAGGTCGCCCAGGGTTTTACTGACTCCAAGACCCCTCTCGGCGAAGGCGGAGGCCCATTGACTCACGGACTGTTCGCTGGCCCCAGCGCAGAGCATCATCACAAACAGCAGCCAGAAAGCCTTGTTAGAAAGCAGCTCCCTCATGCCCATGCCCTTCTCCTCCTCCGGCAGCAGCGGGGCCAGAGGGGTAAAGCAGAAAACCGCGCTGTTAAGTATTGGCAGCACCGCCCAGATAAGTGCCAGGACCCGCCAATTCCCCACGCCCGCAAGATGGAAAAACAGGGTCGATATCAGCACCACCCCCACGTGCCCCCAGCAGTAGAAGGAGTGCAATAGGCTCATGGCCGCCTGTTTATTGTCCGTGGGGCAGCTCTCCACAATGGGGCTTACAATGACCTCTATAAGCCCGCCGCCCAGGGCGTAGACTATCACAGAGAGCAGAATCCCCATAAACGGGTCCATAAGCCCCGGCAGGACCGTCAGCAGCGCCAGCCCCGCCGCCGCCAGCAGCTGTGCCGCCACCGCCGACGGGCGGTAGCCTATCCTGTCCACGAATTTTGCCGCCAGCAGGTCAACTATAAGCTGCACCCCAAAGTTCACCGTCACCAGCAGGGTTATTTTGTCCAGCGGGATATGGTAGTCCTGCTGGAAGGTGACGAACAGCAGAGGGACAAAGTTGTTGACGGCGGCGTGGGCAATATAGCTCATAAAGCAGGCGCGCATGGTGGTCTTGAAGGTGAATTTCATAGCCTCTCCTTTTTGGTATGTGACGTATAGTAAACGCGCTTTTACAAAAGAGGCACGCCCCTTTTGAACTGCGTTAACTATAAACATAGTATGACGGGAGACCGCGACTGGTACCACCGGCAAAGGGACCGCCAGGCTCTACGCTATTATGATATCAGGGGCGGCCAAGGAAGTCAAGAGCCCTTTTTTCTTGCTTTTACTTTCCCCCTATGATATACTTTAGCAAACGGACACATGAAGGAGAGGTGCCGCAATATGCGCAGGAAAGACAGGGAAATACCGAGGGAGGACGCGTTAAGAGCCGCGGACAAGTGCCCCTATGCCGTGCTCTGCCTTATAGGCCCCGATGGCGGGCCCTATGGCGTGCCGGTGAACCTCGCAAGGGACGGGGAGATCGTCTACTTCCACAGCGCCATGAAGGGAACTAAGACCGACTGTATGCGCCGGGATAGCCGGGTATGCCTTACCTGTGTAGGGGATATGCGGATAGCCGGGGAGGAGTATACCACAAAATATGAGTCGGCAATACTGAAGGGCCGCGCGTCAGAGGTCACGGACAAGGAGGAGAAGGTCCGTGCCCTTCGGACCCTCTGCGAAAAGTACGCCCCGGAGCATATGGATAAGTTCCAGGAAACGGTGGAAAAAAGCCTTGGGGGCACGGCAGTGTGGAGAGTCGATATCAGCGAGGTCACAGGGAAGCGAAACAAATAGAAGGTCTGGAGGTATTAAAAAAATGGAAATAGTTGATGTAAAGCGGGAGAACTGTCCGGCGGCACGGCTTATCGGCAAAAGCTATGCCCAGGGTCCGGACTGGGGCCAGTGGTGGTCCAACGGCTGGTTCGGAAAACTTGAGGCCCTCCGAAGCCTGGAGTTTAACGGCGACGCTTATATCGGCGCCGTACATATTGTGGACGGCGCGCCGGAATACTGGATAGGGAGACTGTTCCCGGCGGGGACCCGGGCCCCGGAGGGCTTCGGGTATGTGGACATAGAGCCCCAGGAATACGCCGTATGCTATCTCAGGGACAGAGAGGGCAGCGACGGGTTCTATACCATGGACACCCACAATATGTGCCTTAATGAGCTGAGTCTGCGGGGATATAAAAGGAGGGAGGACAGCTGGTGCCTGGAGAGGTACAACTGCCCCAGGTTCACCACCCCGGACGAGAACGGCGACATTATCCTGGACTACGCTATTGCCATTGAAAAATAGAAGGATAAAGTATTAAATCACGTAATCAAGGGAGAGCTAAAAAATGAACAGGGATTTCTTGAAGGAGCTATTGAACACCCCATCGGTCAGCGGCCACGAGGAGCATATCCAGGAAAAGGCCCTGGGCTTCGGCAGGGGCTTTGCCCAGACCCAGCTCACCGACCCCAGCGGCAACGCCGTCTCGGTAGTGAACCCGGAGGCGGAGCATAAGATACTGCTCTGCGGGCATATCGACGAGATAGGCTTTCTGGTGACCTATATCGACGATTCCGGCAGACTGCGCCTGATGAAAGACGGCGGGGTGAGCCCCAAGCTCTACATCGGCTCGCCGGTGCAGGTGATACATGACGGCAGGAGGGTCCCCGGGGTCGTGGCCACCTGCAGCGATCTGCTTGAAAAGGACAAGGTGAAGGACACGGACCTTTTGGTGGATATAGGCGCAAGCTCCAAGGAGGAAGCCGAAAAGCTGGTATCCGTGGGCGACCCGGTCTGCGCAGACACAGAGGTGCGGGAGCTTATGAACGGCCTTTTCACCTGCCGTGCGCTGGACGATAAGACCGGGGCCTTTGTGGTGCTTGAAGCCGCAAAGCTTGCCGCAGAGAAGGGCGCGAAGATGGGCATATACGCCGCCACAACGGTGGGCGAGGAGACCAGCGGCCGCGGGGCCTACTACGCCGCCGCACGGATCAAGCCCGACTGCTGTATCGCCGTGGACGTGACCTGGGCCAGCGACGCCCCCGGCGGCGACCCCGGGGACACCGGCGAGGTGAAGCTGTCCGGTGGGCCGGTGCTCTGCCGGGCCACGGCGGTGAACAAGAGGATGAACGCCCTTTTAGAGGAGACGGCCAAGGAGCTGGGGATAAAGCTCCAGTACGAGGTGGCCGCCGGACATACCGGCACCGACGGCGACACGGTGAACCGCACCCTTGAGGGCGTACCCATGGCGCTGGTGTCCATACCCCTTCGGTATATGCACAGCTCGGTGGAGGTGGGCAGCTGGAGGGACCTTGAGGAGTGCATAGAGCTGCTGGCCGGATTTATCGTCAGGCTCTCACAGGAGATGGAGAAGGGGTTTGACTTCTGCACGGTGCGGGTGTGAGGGTATAGTGAAGGAAACGGGCAGGGTACAGACCCTGCCCGCTTTTCTATTAGAAAGCCGCGCCGCCGCTTCACAGTTTATTAACTTGACAATACCCCCCAAAGGTAATACAATATTCTTATTGATATTTGCATTTTTGGAGGTGCTTTCATGGCCCGTGAACGATACCTGCTGGACGTAGGAGAGGATACCATACACACCGGCGTTATAGAGCTGAAGACCAAAAAGGACAAGGCCAAGAACTGGTGGTACTATAACAAGCGCATACTGCTGTTCGTGGCTATCGTTGCGGCGGTGGCTTTTAGCTGGATATACTCTGTGGTCACCAAGGTGGAACCGGACTATACCGTGGGGATGATAACCAGCTTCAGTCTGCCCAGTGAGGTGACGGAGGAGCTGGAGCGCTATCTCGAGCCCTTCTGCGAGGACCGCAACGGCGACGGCAAGGTAAAGGTGATAGTCAGCAACTATGTGTTTGGGGACAACTCCTCCAACCAGGACTATCAGATGACGCAGGCCGCCTATACAAGGTTCGCCGGGGACGCGGCCATAGGCAGCTGCATGATATATATCCATGACCAGGACGGGCTTTCGGCCCTGGGCGACGGGTTGGACGGCTTCTTCCTCTATAACGACGGCGGCACTATGCCCGAGGGGGCCAGGGATTTTGATAACGCCAGCCGCCCCTGGAGCGATTATGAGGGCCTTGAAGATTTCACCGCCGATGGCAACGAGCTGAATAACTGGACCCCCGAAGTGGTGCAGGAGCTCTGCAAGCGCCTTAGTATTTCCCTGCGCACCACAGAGGGGGCGGTGGAGAAGGACGAGAAGCTTACGGCCTATCACCAGGACTCCGTGAAGCTTTTAGAACGCCTTGAGCGGGGCGAGCGGATAAGCCCCGAAAGTGGCTCGGAATAATATTATATATTTAATATATGTATTATTATATACAAATGAGGAGGGCAATAATATGCCTATGACGATGACACAAAAGATATTGGCCGCCCACGCGGGGATGGACAGGGTGGAGCCCGGGCAGCTTATCGAGGCAAGCCTTGATCTGGTACTGGGCAATGACATCACCTCCCCGGTGGCCATCAACGAGTTTGAGAAATGCGGGGCAACGGACGTCTTTGACCGGGAGAAGATAGCCCTGGTGCTGGACCACTTCGCCCCCAACAAGGACATCAAGGCGGCCCAGCAGTGCAAGCAGACGCGGCAGTTTGCCGACAAGTACGACATCAAGAACTTCTTCGACGTGGGAAAGATGGGCATAGAGCACGCCCTTCTCCCGGAGCAGGGCCTGGTAGGCCCCGGCGACGCTGTTGTGGGCGCGGACTCCCACACCTGCACCTATGGGGCGCTGGGGGCCTTCTCCACCGGCGTGGGCTCCACGGACATGGCGGCGGCCATGATAACCGGCAAATTATGGTTCAAGATACCCTCTGCCATTAAAGTTGAGCTTATCAACAAGCCCACTGGCTTCGTCTGCGGCAAGGACGTTATCCTGCACCTTATCGGGGAGATAGGCGTGGACGGCGCCTTATACCAGTCCCTGGAGTTTGTGGGGCCCGGAGTGTCGGCGCTTTCCATGGACGACAGATTCACCATCGCCAACATGGCCATAGAGGCCGGGGCCAAGAACGGCATCTTCCCGGTGGACGAGAAAACCATGGAATATTGCAGGGACCGCTTCCAGCGGGAGCCTAAGGTCTATGAGGCCGACCCGGACGCGGAATATACCCGCACGGTGACAATAGACCTCTCCGCCCTGCGGCCCACTGTGTCCATGCCCCACCTGCCGGAGAACACCCGTACTATAGAAGAGGTCAGCAACGTGAAGATAGACCAGTCGGTGATAGGCTCCTGCACCAACGGCCGCATAAGCGATATGCGGATAGCCGCCCAGATACTCAAGTGCCGCAAGGTGGCGAAGAACGTGCGCTGCATAGTTATCCCCGCCACCCAGGAGGTCTACTTACAGTGCGTGCGCGAGGGCCTGGCGGAGATATTCATCGAGGCCGGGGCCGTGTTCAGCACCCCCACCTGCGGGCCGTGCCTGGGCGGCTATATGGGCATCCTTGCCGAGGGCGAGCGGGCCGTGTCCACCACAAACCGAAACTTTGTGGGGCGCATGGGCCACGTGGAGTCTGAGGTCATACTCTCAAGCCCCGCCGTTGCGGCGGCAAGCGCCGTGACCGGTTACCTGACGGACCCGGCGAAGCTGTGATGGAGCCCATAAGAATAGAGACTGACCGGCTGCTGCTAAGGCCCCCGAAGCGGGCCGACGCGCCTGCGCTCCGGGAGTTCCTTGCCCAGGAGTATGTGCGGCGGTACAACTGTCTGGGCAAACTCCCCACTGTGGAGAAGCTGGAGGAGCTGCTTCTAAGCGAGCCGGAACGCCAGTTTTCCCTTGTGCGGCGGGCGGACGGCCAGGTTCTGGGGCATATCGGGCTGGAAACAGACAGTCTGCGTTTTCGGATGGAGGCCCTGTCCCTGGACTACTATCTGGGGGAGGAACACGCCCATAAGGGTTATATGTCCGAGGCGCTGGAGGGGCTGCTGCGGTACCTGTTCCTCCAAACGGGCACAGAGGCGGTCAGCGCCCGGGCCTTCACGGAAAACGCCGCCTCCCTCGGCCTGCTGGAAAAGCTGGGCTTTACCCGAGAGGGGACCCTGCGCCGGGCCGTGCGTACCTATGAGGGCAGATGCTTCGACGACGCGGTCTTTTCCCTGCTTCGTGAGGAATATTTTACCGCCCACCCGCCCCGGACCGGCGACGCCCTCTTCATCAAAATAGACCGCCCCATGGGCACGGCGCACCCCAAGCACCCGGACATCATATACCCGATCAACTACGGCTACGTGCCCGGGCTCATAGCCCCGGACGGCGAGGAGCAGGACGCTTACGTGCTGGGGGTGGACGAGCCGCTCACAGAGTTCACCGGCAGGCTCATCGCCGTTATCCACAGGTTTGACGATGTGGAGGAAAAGTGGGTGCTTGCGCCGGAGGGGAGGAGCTTTACAAAAAAGCAGATAGTTGAACTGACCCATTTTCAGGAGCAGTATTACCACACGGAGGTGAGGACATGACGGAGCTTGAGCGGGTAAGCCACGAAACCATGGTGTTCATGCGAGGAAAGTACCGGCTGGACGAAATGGGCGACGGCAAGGACGAGCTGAAGTTCAGACAGGGGAAGAAGACCCTCCTTACCGTGTACACCAGAGAGGATAGGTTTGACTTCATGATAATCTTCGGCAAGGCGGAGCGGGAGGCTTTTGAAACCCGGCGGGAGGAGTTTTCCCCCTGGGTGCGGGAGGTTTACGACGGCTCCAAGACTTATCATGACGGCAAGTGGATGATGTTCGGGGTGGACAGTGTGAAGCGGCTGGAGGAGATTAAGCCGCTGATACTCATGAAGAAGCGGCCCAACCGCAAGCCGCCGCTGGAGGAAAAGGATTTTGCCGACGGCCAAAGGTTCGCGATACATACGGACAGCTACACTGCTGATGAGATAACCCAAGCGATACTGTAAGGAAGTGAAAAACCATGCCCTACATTTCAATGGAGTGCGGCACACTGACAGACGAGCAGAAATCCCGGCTTATCAAAGAGCTTACCGAGACCGCGGCTGGCATAACGCACATACCTGCGGAGTTTTTCAGCATAACGATAAAGGAACTGCCCGACCGGAACTTCGGTATAGGCGGGCGGTCAATAGACAGGATAAAGGCCGAGTATGCCGTTAAAGGCACAGGAAAGCCAGAATAAATCCCGAAAGGAGCAAATACATGAACGCCAAAGGCACAGTACACAAATACGGCGACGACGTAAACACCGACGTAATAATCCCCGCCCGCTACCTCAACACCGCCTCCCACGCGGAGCTTGCGGCCCACTGTATGGAGGACATCGACAAGGACTACGTGAAGAACGTGAAGCCCGGGGACGTGGTGGTGGCCGGAAAGAATTTCGGCTGCGGGTCCTCAAGGGAGCACGCTCCCATCGCGCTGAAGGCCAGCGGGGCCTCCTGCGTTATAGCCAAGACCTTCGCAAGAATTTTTTACCGCAACTCCATAAATATCGGTTTCCCAATTCTGGAGTGCCCGAAGGCTGCCGAGGAGATAAACCCCGGGGACAGCGTGGCGGTGGACTTTGACACCGGCCTTATCACCGACGAGACCACCGGCAGGACCTATCAGGCCCAGCCGTACCCGGAGTTTTTGCAGAAGATAATCAAAAGCGGCGGGCTGATGGAGTCTATAAAGGGCTGAACTATGGGCGATATTTATTTTCCAAGCTGTAACTTTAATAAAGCTACTCCCGAGACGGCAAAGCTGCTTTTGGAGCGCATGAAGGCTATAATGCCGGTGGCCGGGTGCTGCCGGGTGGACAAGCTGGAGTACCCGAAGGGTGACCGGGCGCTGTACCTCTGTCAGGCCTGCCGGGAGGTCATAGAGGTGCGCTTTCCGGAGCTTGTGCCGGAGAACCTGCTTGTGTGGCTGGACCGGGAGGAAAAATTTCCGCTGCCGGATTACAGCGGACTGGCCGTAAGCATACAGGACTGCTGGCGGGACCGGGAGCACCCGGAGATACATGAGGCGGTGCGGAGCCTGCTGGCTAAAATGGGAGTGGCTTTTGAGGAGATACCTGAAAACCGCGGGCAGGCGGACTACTGCGGCGACCTGCACTTCCAGCCGGACCAGGCGGCGAAGCACGGCGGGTTGCCGGTGCTATGTTACTGCAACCGGTGCAAGCTGTGCATCGGGCAGGACGGCGGCAATGCGCTGCACCTGATGGAGCTGGTGATGGGTACATATTCCCGGGAGGGTGAGTATGGAAGCCGTGGATAAGGTGCTTTGCGCAAACATAGACAACCTGGGCAAGGCCGAGTATTTTTGCGGCGAATAGCAAAAATATCCGCCAAAATAATTTGCGGATGGGATTGATTTTTGGCCCATTATTCTGTATAATATTTCCAAGGACCAAAATAAATTCAAAGGAGTGCATACAGAGTGAAATTAGGTATTCTTTCAAATGTTATCGGCAGTACCCCCCTGAAGGAGGCGCTGGCCTACTTTAAGGGCCTGGGTGCACAGATGGTGGAGATAGGCTGCGGCGGATATCCCGGCAAGGACCACTGCGACCCGGGCGTGCTGCTCCATGACGAGGAGAAGTTCAACGAGTTCGTGACCACCGTTAAGGAGTCCGGCCTTGAGATAAGCGCCCTTAGCTGCCATGCCAACCCCGTGCATCCCAACAAGGAGATCGCAAAGCAGTTTGACGACGACCTGCACAATGCGGTGCTCATGGCCGAGAAGCTGGGCATACACCAGATAAACACCTTCTCCGGCTGCCCGGGCGACTGCCCCGAGAGCAAGAACCCCAACTGGGTGGTCTGTGCCTGGCCCAACGAGTTCCCTGAGGTGCTGGAGTGGCAGTGGAACGAGGTGCTTATCCCCTACTGGAAGAATTTTGTGGCCTTCGCCAAGGAGCACGGCGTAAATAAGATAGCCATGGAGATGCACCAGGGCTTCTGCGTACATAACACCCGTACCCTCCTGCGCCTGCGGGAGGCCGTGGGTCCCGAGATCGGCGCTAACCTCGACCCCAGCCACCTGTTCTGGCAGGGCATGGACCCCATCAAGGTCATCAGGGCCCTGGGCGGCGACGCCATCTTCCACGTGCACGCCAAGGACGCTATAATAGACCCCATAAACGCCCCTGTCAACGGCACCCTGGACACCATCAGCTATGCCGACGAGCTCCATCGCAGCTGGATCTTCCGCAGCATCGGCTACGGCCACGACGAGCTGTTCTGGAAGGAGTTTGTCAGCAACCTGCGCATGGTGGGCTATGACTACGTGCTGTCCATCGAGCATGAGGACAGCCTTATGAGCCAGAACGAGGGCCTTGTAAAGGCCTGCGACGTGCTCAAGCGCTCCATCACCTTCGAGGACAAGATGACCGAGGCAAGGTGGATCTAAGCTTACTCATAAAACATAAGGCATGGGCCAAAACCCATGCCTTATTTGATTTATATGGCCAAGCTTTAATCCTTGTTGCCGTTAAGCGGATGATAGCACAGCACCATGCGCTCCTCCCCAAGCTTTGTGGGCTCGGGCCGCGACTGGCGGCACTTGTCCGTGGCATAGGGGCAGCGGGGGGCAAACTTGCAGTAGGAGATGGCGTACTCCTTGCCCTCCATGTCGGGCATGGCCAGTTCCTTGTCCCACTTGTCGCCTACCCGGGGCACAGAGCTCATGAGCAGCTCCGTATAGGGGTGAGCCGGTTCGTCCATTATCTCCTTGGCCGGCCCGTATTCGATAAGGCAGCCGCGGTAGAGGGTGGCGATATAGTCCGACACGTAGTAGGCCGTGGACAGGTCGTGGGTAATATAGATGAAGGATATCTTGTACTTATCACGAAGCTCCTTGAAGAGGTTGACAATGTTCATCTTCATGGAGGCGTCTATGGCCGCCACAGGCTCGTCGGCGATTATCAGCTTCGGCCGGGTGATAAGGGCCCGGGCGATGGATACGCGCTGGAGCTCGCCGCCGGAGAACTGGGTGGGGTACTTGCCCTTTACGACCTCAAGGGACATTCCCACGCTCTTTAGGGCCTCGTCCACCAGCCTGTCGGCCTCCTGCCGGTTCTTCGCTATGCCCAGCCGCAGAGCCGTGTTGTAAAGGTAGGTATCCACGGTCTTCCTGGCGGAGAAGGACTCATAGGGGTTCTGGAAGATGGGCTGAACGTCCAGCTTGAACTGATGGGGGTCATAGCTCTTTTTGTCGGCGTAATTCTTGCCGTCCAGGATTATCTCCCCCATGTCCGGGTTGTGCAGGCGCAGAACCATCTTGCAAAGGGTGGACTTGCCGCAGCCGGACTCGCCCACGATGGACAGTATAACCGGCCTGTCGCTGTCGATGGACAGTGTAACGTCGTCCACGGCCACCAGCTTCTTGCCGCGGAGCATACCGCCCACGCGGAATATCTTGCTGACGCCGTTTATCTCAAGTAATTTCTTAGCCATTCGCCTTCACCTCCTCGTTGAGCAGATGGCAGGCGGCAAACCGGCCTGGCCTTACCTCCCGGAAAGCCGGGACCTCCTTGCGGCACCTATCTGTGGCGTGGGGGCACCTGGGCGCGAAGCGGCAGCCCGGAGGCGGGTCCTTCAGGGCCGGGGGACGACCCGGTATGCCGACCCTCTGTATATCCTCGCCCACCCGGGGCAGGGCCCCGACCAGCATGGTGGTATAGGGATGTATGGGGTCGCCGAAGATGTCCTCGGTATTGCCCAGCTCCACCACGCTGCCGGAATACATGATGGCCATGCGGTTGGTCACCTGATAGTGCACGCCCATGTCGTGGCTGACGATAACAAGGGTGTTCTTCAGCTGCTTTTGCAGGCGCATAAGCATCATCAGAATGCCCTTTTGCACCACCACGTCCAGGGCGGTGGTGGGTTCGTCCGCCAGCACCACATTGGGAGACATAAATGTGGCAAGAGCTATGATGGCCCTCTGGCGCATACCGCCTGAAAGCTGGAAGGGGTATGCCTCCAGCACATCCGGCGAAAGGCTCAGCTCTTTCAGGTAGTTGGCCACGCGCTCCAGTGTCTGGGCCTCGGTCTCATTCTTTCTGTCCTCCTTGGGTATTGAATCCACAAACTGCTTTTTCAGCCGCACAATGGGGTTAAGCACGCTCTGGGCGGCCTGGGGCACATAGGAAATATTGTTCCACCAGGTTTTGCGTATCTGGCCAGACTCGTAAGAGAACTTGCTGCCGTTCTTCTCCCCCTCCAGAACCACCCGGCCCTGGTCTATCACCAGGGGGAACTCCACGATGTCGTAGAGGGTGTTGAGCAGAGTTGTCTTGCCGCAGCCGGACTCGCCCGCAATGCCGAAGATCTCGTTGTCTTTGATAGTCAGGTCGAGATCGTTTATAACGTGCACGTCGCCGTCTATGGTCTTATAAGAGGTGGACAGATGCTCGATTTTTAACATATTCGGTTTACCTGCCTCTCTTCATGGATTGATAGTCATTATAGCCCGTGATGAGCATAAACAGGCCAATGAACAGCACCACGGTGGCCACTATAGGCGAGCCTATCCAGAGCCACTGCTGGGTGAAAATCGCGTTCTTTTCCCTGGCCCACTGGATCATATTGCCCAGGGACACCAGACTGCCGGGGGAAAGGCCCAGGACCGCCAGGCTGGACTCGGAGCCGATAGCGCTCAAAACGGCGTTCATGAAGTTTGACAGGGACCAGGACAGCGCAAAGGGCAGAATCTCTGTGACAACTATCTGTATGGTGCCCTCGCCGGAGAACCGCGCCGTGTGGATAAAGTCGCGCTCCTTTATGGTCAGGGCCATGGAGCGTATCTGGCGGCTGGGCCAGGCCCAAGCGAACAGTGCCAGCACCAGCGCCATCAGTATGACGGTGGAGCTGCCCTTCATCAGCGAGGTCATCAGGATCAGTATGGGCAGCGAGGGGATAACCACAAAGGTATCCGTAATGAGCATTAGCACACGGTCCAGGGCTCCGCCGGCAAAGCCGGCCAGCAGCCCCACGAAAACGCCCACCACGGTGCCTATCAGCGCCACAATAAGTCCTATGGTCAGAGAATTATGTATGGCCTCAATAAGGAGCCACATAACGTCCTGGCCCATATTGGTGGTGCCCAGGGGGTGCTCCATGGAAGCGCCCAGCTTGTTGGGGTAGGTGTTGAAGGCGAAGGGGTCCTCATGGGGGAAGAAATAGACCACAAAGCCGATGATAAAGAATATCAGCGTGATAATAAGTCCGGCTTTCAGGCGGAAATTCGCGTTTTTCCAGAATTTTCTAAATTTAGCCACGTATAAACTCCCTCCTTTCTTAGCTGTAGCGGATCCGTGGATCGATGAACGGGTAGACCAGGTCGACTATCAGTGTGGCGGTTGCCACGGCCACGATGGAGATGGTGATGCAGCCCAGGATCATGTTGTAATCCGAAGCCAGTATGGCGTTCTGCACCAACGTACCAACGCCCGGATAGCCGAAAATGATCTCGACCATGATGGAGCCGCCGAACACGCCGCCCAGGCTCATAGCCAAAGCGGTGATCTGGGTCAGGATAGAGTTATGGAAAACATAGCTGCGGCCGATTTTCCCTTCGGAAAGACCGCGGTAGCGGGCATAGCGCACAAAGTCCTCCTCGGCCGTGGTCCCGGCAAGGGACTTCATGGAGATTATCCACCAGCCGGTGCCCACCAGCAGCATACTGAGGGCCGGCAGCACGGAGGCCTTTAAGAGGGCCCCCCAGAACGCCGCAGCGCCGCCCGCGGCGGGCAGAGTAGTGGTAAGGGGGAACCAGCCCAGCAGGAAGGCGAAGACTATCTGGAATATCAGGGCCACGATAAAGTACGGAATGGGGTAAATGCAGATGGCGATACCCTCCAGTATCTTGGAGGAGCGCTTGTTCTTGCGGAACCCGGCCAGAAGGCCTATCACGTTGCCGATTATCCAGGCGAACACGGTGGAGAACAGGGACAGGCACACCGTATACGGCAGGTTGCGGCCGATAATGTCGTTCACCGGGGTGGGATAGCTCATCAGGGAGGGGCCGAAGTCAAAATGCAGAAGGCCGTTCCACAGGAAAGAGCCATACTGCTGTAGCAAAGAGCCCTCCAGGCCGAACTGCACCCGAAGCTGGCTCTCCAGCGCCTCTCTCTGGGCGGGGTCCATAGAGCCGGACCGGGCTGTCATCTGTCCGATCATGTTCTGAACAGGGTCAGAAGGGAACATTCTTGGGATGAAGAATATGAATGTTACGCCGATCCAGATCGTCAGGGCCCAAGTCAGGATACGCTTCAAGAAATATGTACGGAATTTCACAAATACACTTCCTTATCTGACAGATTATAGGGCGGCGAAACGCTTAATGTTTCGCAACAGTGACGAAAAATGTGTTAATTGAGCAAAAAAACTGACACAGAATTTAAGTATAAAAAGGGAGAGACGCAACAGAAGAAGGTTCGCGCCTCTCCCCTAAACTTATGCTACTTCAGGCATTTGGCTGTGAAGCCCTCCTGCCCTTTAATTTTCCTTTTGGGATACCGCTCCTTAGCCAACCGCCTTCAGATGGGGCAGGATGTACTTGAAGCAGCTCCACCACCACCAGGGGCCGTTGTAGGGATCATCCGCGCAGGGATAGCCGGTCCAGTAGGTGTCATTGGTGGGAACGAACTTAACGCCGGAATGGAAGCCGATCATGACGCAGTCCTCAATAGCTATCTTCATGAAGTCCTGGGCCAGCTGATAGGCCTCGTCACTGTCGGGAGAGATCTTGGAGAGGTCCTGGATGATCTTGGAGGCCTCTTCATTGTCCCAGCGCATACCCTGGCCGGAGCCGGTCTCGCCCAGGGGCTTGATAAGGGCGTTGTCATAGCCGGAGATCTGAGAGTAGATGTCCTTGGTGATGCCGCCAGTGGGCCAGTAAGCGCCAATGTCAAACTCGCCGGTGCCGCCGTTGGTGTCCCAGGTAGCGGAGCTCTCAGAGACCAGGGTGCAGTCAAAGCCCAGAGCCTTCCACTGGTTATAGGCAGCCTGGCCGCCGCGGCCGGCCTGGAACTCGCCGGAGGACAGGTAGGACACGTTGAACTTGAAGGGCTCGCCGTTGAACATCCAGGTGTCGCCCTCCTTGGTCACGCCGGCCAAGGCCAGCAGCTTGGTGGCGGCCTCCTCGTCGTGCTTCCAGCAGCCGATGCCGAACATATCCTCAAGGGTAGCCTCGTCGGTGGGAATGTCGCGGCCCTGGGCGCGCAGGGTCTCCGCCATGCGGTTCTTATACTCGGGATCGAAGGGCTTGAACTTGGTGCCGTCGCCCAGATCCAGCTCGAAGTCGGTGACCCACTCCTTCAGGGGCTGATAGTACAGCTCGGTCATGGCAGTGGTGGCCGTCAGGATCGGGAAGCAGGAGGCGCGGCCGATACCCTCAAAGACGTTCATGGATATCTGGTCGAAGTCCAGCATAAGGGTCATGCCCCAGCGGAAGTTGGGGTCGTTATAGGGAGCGCCCTTGCCCATGGAGAACACCAAGCCCTTGGAGCAGGGGTCGTCAGAGGTAGCGTAGGGGAAGTCGGCGTACCAGGCCTTGACCTTGTCGTTCTGGGCCATCATGGCCTCCAGAACCTCGGGGGTGACCTCACAGAGCACGTCGATCTCGTTGTTGATCATGGCCATCTGCTTGGTGGACTCGTCGTCGCCCAGGGTGCGGAACCATACCCACGCCGGAGGCGCGTCGGTGTTGCCGTAGACCTCTTTATTCACAACGCCCAGGGTGGACTGCTCCCAGTCCTCGCGGCGCTGATAGAGCACCCATGCGCCGTTGGGGTCGTAGGAATGTACAGTGTAGGGGCCGGCCACTACGGGCTGCTCGTCCTTAAAGGTGTACACGTCGGCCTGCTGGCTGTAGATATGCTCGGGAACGATGCGCAGGTCGTTGCCCCAGATGGTAACGCCAAAGCGCTGAGTCAGCCTGGGGAAGGGCTCGTTGGTCACGATCTTGACGGTGGTAGCGTCCACAGCCTCGATGGACTTGAAGACCTGCTTGTAGTAGGAGCTGGCGCCGATGGAGTCGGTGTCCTTTATCATATTCATGGTGAAGGCCACGTCCTCAGCGTTCAGGTCCTCGCCGTCGGACCACTTGATGCCCTCGCGGATCTTAATGGTCCACTCGGTGAAGTCCTCGTTGGGGGTGCCCATGTCGGCGGCCACCTCGGGGAACTGCTCGCCCTTAACGGTGTCCATCTCCCACATCATAGCGGACATGAGCTGATGGATGCCGATGCCGGCGGAGGTGCCGTTCATGTAGGTGTTGAACTGGCCGGGGCAGTCCGTAGCGCTCTGGAACTCAACTATCAGGGTCTCGCTGCGGGGGGTGCCCACCTCGGTCATAGCGCCGTCGCCGGTGCTTACCTGGGAGCTCTCAGGAGCGCTCTCGGAGCTGTCGCCGCCAGTGCTGCTCTCGGGGGTGCTGGCGGAGCTGTCGCCGCCGGCGGTGCTGCTGTTATTCTCGCCGCCGCAGGCCGCGAAAACGGATACCAGCATAACGGCCGCCAGTAAAAGTGCGATTAACTTTTTACGCATTATAAAATGCCTCCTCTGGAAAATTGCGCGGGATATTGAATTTGGAATATGAGCTCCTTCCTCAAGGCGCACCCGCAGGCGCCGCTTTTTGGGGAGGAACCCTTTGGTGCAAGCCGCAGGTCCCACATCGTCAAGGCACTATTGTGTATATCCAACGGATATACACAATATAGAAAGGGTACCCTTTCTATGAGATTATTCAAAACGCCCGGCTAATGAGCCCGCGCGGCTTTTCACCGCAAAGAAATTAGGAAAAGCTCTCCGGCTCACCTCCTTCACAAGCAGTATAGTATGTAGACTCTGCTGTTCAGCTCTTATCTCCCGGTAAACCGCCCCTAAAGGGCTGCGCGGGTTTTCGTCCTTTAAAGAGCCGCTCCCGGGCCGGTTATTCTTTGGATACAACAAACATAGTATCCAAAAACCTGCCTCGGTCAGCTTTGGGTCGTAGTCATTATACCATAACGAAATGGCAATGTCAACCAGTTTTATATGCTTTTTTGATAATATGGCAGGTAACTGTGCACAGACTTATCAGTGCATCTATACTGTTATAGACCCCTCCGCCCGATTATATAGCACATCTCTTGACACCCGCCCGTTTAAGCGATATAATTAAAAAAACGCATAAAGGAGCGAATATAATGAGCAAAGGTTACTACACCCACACCCGCGTCACCGATTTTGGCCCATATGTCACAAAAATCGTCCTGCCCCTGCCCGCCCCTGTCAGGGCCGTCTGCCCAGAGAGCTTTTCCGTGTACGTCCGGCGCCTGGACGAGAGAGGGGAACTTCTCCTGCTGCCGAAGTCCTGGATGGCCGTGGACGACAAGGAGGAGAGCCGGGGGTATATCCCGGTAAAGAAAGCCTATCCCTCGGACCTGTCCGGCGAACCCATGGAGTCCGGGGACTGCGTGGCCCTGGAGCTTGCCTATGGCCCCTTACACCAGCTGGCCTCCCGCATCTCCGCCCCCAAGGGGCTGAACGTCTTCGTAAATATGCGCTTTACTATAACCCAGACCGGGCCCCTGGAGACCTCAGAGGGCGCTGTCACCGGCCTTGTGTACGACTATCCCTTAGGCGAAAGCTGCCCCTGCTCCAAGGGCTGGATAAACGATACCTCGCGCACGGCAGAGCCCCTGAACTACGGCTACTACCTCCCCCAGACCGTGGAGCCCGGCCCCCGGCCCCTTATTATCTGGCTGCACGGCGCGGGGGAGGGCGGCGTTGACCCCTCCGTTGCCTACATGGGCAATAAGGTGGTGGCCCTGAGCTCCCCGAAGATACAGGCGTACTTCGGCGGGGCCTACGTCCTAGCCCCCCAGACCCCCACCTTCTGGATGAACGACGGCAGCGGCGAATACGGCCGCACAGGTAAGAGTATGTACTCCAAG
This sequence comes from Acutalibacter muris, assembly GCF_002201475.1. Taxonomy (NCBI): domain Bacteria; kingdom Bacillati; phylum Bacillota; class Clostridia; order Eubacteriales; family Acutalibacteraceae; genus Acutalibacter; species Acutalibacter muris. Next base: position 3,235,898 of record NZ_CP021422.1, read on the forward strand.
GCCCTTATGGACTGCATAGAGGACTTCGTCTCCCGCAACGAGAACATCGACCGGGACCGCATATACATCGGCGGCGACAGCAACGGCGGCTTCATGACCATGCGTATGTTCCTTGACCACCCGGACTACTTCGCGGCGGCCTTCCCGGTGTGCGAGGCCCTGTATGACGAGACCATCACCGACGAGGATATTGCGGGCATAAAGGACAAGGCCCTCTGGTTTACCCACGCGAAAAACGACCCGGTGGTAAAGCCCTCCGAGACCGTGGAGCCCACCTATAAGCGCCTGATAGCCGCCGGGGCAAAGAACGTGCACTTCACCTACTGGGACAATATAAAGGATATACACGAGGGCTTTAAGGACCAGGAGGGAAACCCCTTCGAGTACATCGGCCACTTTGCCTGGATACCCCTGCTGAACGACGACTGCACCCTGGACTATGACGGCAGGCCCGTGACTATAGACGGAGAGCCCGTGACCCTCTTGCAGTGGCTCTCAAGACAGAAAAAGTAAGCCCCCGAAAGGAGCAGATATGCAAAAACGGACTCATAAAATCTATGCCCCCGGCGAGTACAATTATTCCCTCTCCGCCGGCTTTACCCCCTTCCTCGTCAGCTATATCCACACCGATCCCGCCCCGCACCCCGCCTTGCTGGTGACGCCCGGCGGCGGCTACTGCTTCGTGGCCCCCAGCGAGGCCGAGCCGGTGGCCCTGGAGTTCTATAATTCCGGCTATAACGCCTTCGTGCTCACCTATACCGTGAACCCCCTCTGCCTGGAGCCCCTTCTCCTGCAGCCCTTAAACGACCTGTCCAGGGCCGTGCGGTACATAAGAAAGAACGCCGCCGAGTTTCATATAGACCCTGAAAAGCTGGCCGTATGCGGGTTCTCTGCCGGCGGGCATCTCAGCGCCAGCCTGTGCGTCCACTGGCAGGACGTGGAGGATCCCTCTCCGAAGTATGCGGGCATTTCAAACCGCCCGAACGCCGCCCTACTCAGCTACCCGGTGATAACCTCCGGCGAGCACGCCCACCGGGGCTCCTTCGACGCGCTTTTGGGCCGTGAGCCCGACCCGGGTATGCTGCACTACATGAGCCTTGAGACCCAGGTGACGGACAAAGCTCCCCCCTGCTTCCTATGGCAGACCGCCGAGGACGACGCGGTGCCTGTGGAGAACAGCTATCTCTTTGCGGGGGCCTGCAAGGCGGCTAGGGTGCCCTTTGCCCACCACGTGTTCACCAGCGGCCAGCACGGCCTGGCCCTGGCAAATGACGCGTGGCTGAGAAACGACCACGGCGATACCTACACCCTGGCGCCCATAACCGCTCTGCGGGATAAGCTGAAAGCCGACAGCATAGAGGCTGCGCCCGCCGACGCGCTGGACGGCTTCTTCGCCCCGCCCGGGGAGCCCGACCCGGAGTATCAGAAAAAGCTCCGCCGGGACTGTGAAATCGCCCGGGTATGGCCGGAGCTTGCCAAGGCTTGGCTCTCCGCCCAGATGGATATTTGAACAAGGTAAGGTGATGAAAATGGATGCCCAGCTCAGGCAGCGCAACCATACCATAGACCTCCTGCGTCTTGCCGCGGCCTTCTCAATAATCTGCCTGCACAATTTCAGCGGCTCCGGGGTGGCAGGGGCCGAGGAGACCGTGGCCCTCTGCCGCTTTGCCGTGCCCTTATTCTTCATGTTCTCCGGCTACTTCGCGGCGGGCTTTGACAATAAGCGTAAGCTCCGGCAGTTTCTACGTATCCTCATATGGGCGGTGCTGGGAAACCTTATGTACCTTGCAAGGGAGCTCCTGCCCCAGCAGAACGCCTACGCCGCCCGAATGCGGCTTTCCCAGATATTCCCCCCAGGGTCCTGGAGGAACCTTCTACTCTTTAACGAGTCCCCCATCAGCGCCCATCTTTGGTTTCTTGGGGCCTTCGCCTATGTGCTGCTGCTGGACCTTTTGCTGGGGTGGCTTTTCGATAAGCTCCCCCGGTGGACCAGGTGGTGTATTACGCTGGCCCTTATGCTGGGCGGGCTTACAACATACCAGCTCCTGACCCGGGACCCCGGCGTTGACTTCCAGCTCTACCACTACCGCAATTTCCTGCTTTTCGGCCTGCCCTTCTTCCTTTCGGGCAAGCTGATACGCACCGGCTCTTTCGCCAGGATAAAGAAGATATCCTGGTGGGGCTGTTTGCCGCTGGTCTTTCTGGCGGAAAGGCTGGCGGTTCTGGAATACGGCTCCCTGGGCCCGTGGGAACTGTACATGGGCTCTATACTGACCGCCTTCCTCCTAATACACCTAGCCTTGAACCACCCGCTCTATAATGCCCCGAAGCCGGTTCGGGTTCTGTCCTGGCTGGGCCGGGAGACCACCCTGGCGGTGTATCTCCTGCACATCTTCTTTTTGGACTTCCTCCGGGGGCTGTATTGGCAGCATATGCAGTGGCAGTATGAGTTCGGCATATACCACCTGGTACCCCTGGGAGTCTTCGCCCTGTCCCTGGCCGTGGGCGCGGTCCTGGCCCTGGGCCGGGCGGGGGTCAGAAAGCTCCTGTCAAAGAGAGCCCATGCTTGAGCTCAGAGAGACCGTCCACACTTTGGAGCGCACCCGGGACATTGAGGACCAGATAGCGCTGCTCCAGCGGCTCAACGACCTGCTCCTGACCCGCTTCTGCGTAAGGCTTGGGGAGGACATCATGCTGCTGCCTCTATGGGTGGAAGCGTACTATTACCACCCCGGCAGGTTCGAGGACGCAAGCGCCCACCGCAGCCCCCGGCAGAAGGACCGCTTCGGGCGGCTGTATATACACTCCAAGGGCTATGGCGGCGCAGATATCTGCCTGTCCATGGGGGAGTATTACCTGTCGTGCCTTTTGAAATACTCCCTGATAAACGGCGAGTTCCTGTCCCAGCTGGGCCTTCGGGACTTCCTGAAGGAGCTCTGTGCCAAGGACCCGGAGCTCGGCGGCCGCATGGTGCTCTCCCCGCTGCCCGATGAGCTCCGTGACCACCGCCCTGTTTTCCACTCCCCCCGGAGGGGCCTTGGGGAGGGGAAATTCCGCTGGGCAAGGCTCGCGTCCCTTAAAGGGGTGGGCGAGTACCCCTTCAGATACGAGCAGGGCTTCGGAAAAACCCGACTCTTAAACGAACGGCAATAAAGGGGCATATACTCTTTAGCCCTCCCCCTCTCCGGCTTCAAAACGTGCCCTCAGCTTCTGGAGGGCGCGTTTCTCTATCCTGGATACATAGGACCGGGAGATGCCCAGCTTTCCCGCCACCTCCCGCTGGGGCAGAGGCTTGCGGCCGCCAAGGCCGTAGCGCATACAGATAACGCTGCGCTCTCGTGGCTCCAGGGTGGGGAGATAGTCATAAAGCTTCTCGCTTTTCATGCGAACATCAAGGTCGTCGATAACGGTATCATCCACGGCCATCGTATCCATAAGGGTCAGGGCGTTGCCGTCCTTATCTGAGTCAATGGGCTCGTTGATAGACACGTCCTGGGCGGTTTTTTTGCCGGAACGGAAGAACATGAGGATTTCATTTGCTATCCTCACTTGACTGCGACAAATCTGGGATAGTGGTATAGCCCACGTCCCCCTCTGCGCCGAACAGCACCACATGGGCGGCGTCCCCGTCCCAGACTACCTTTTGCACTACTGTACGGATAGCGGCGCGCTTTTCCTCAACAGACAGCAGATCAATAGTAGTGCGGAAACTGGACAGCATTTGGACGAGTATGTCAAATTCTTCGGCACTCAACTCATTTTGAGCGGTCAGGCCCTCCAGCTCGGTTATCCGGGTTTGGAGGGTCTCCTGCTGCCCGCTCAACTCGTCTATGCGTTTGGCTACCTGGTTCTTGGCGGCGGTACTGTCCAGTTCCGCAAGAGAATCCACCAGAGCGGTGAGCTTGGTTTCTACGTCCGCACACTTTTTGCGTAGACCGGCTAACCGCTCGTCATAGCCGGTACGATCGCCGGAATAAAAGCTCTTGCTCTTTTCAAGCTGCTCCACAAACGCCGCCTTGTCCTCGGTCAGCCCCTTTATCTCCTCAAGAACAGCGGCGTCCAGCCGGTTGCCGCTGACGTTTTTCTGGGCGCACTGACTCCCCTGGCTGTGCTCCTTGCACTTGCAGACGTAGCTGTATACCAGCTGGCCCTCTTTGTTCAGCCGCTTGCTGACCTTTGGGTACATCCGGCTGCCGCAGGAGCAGAACAGCAGGCCGGTAAGCAGCGCCTGGTTGCTCCGGGGCTTGCGGTAGGATTTGGAGCGGTTCTGCTCCAGGCTCTCCTGCACCTTCACCCACTCCCGGCCTGGTATCAGGCCCTCATGCTGGCCCACGGTGACGATCCACTCATTGACCGGCAGGTAGACCGTGGCCCGGCCCTTTTCCTGGTCGGTGCGGTTGTAGGCGAGAATACCGTGGGTGCTGTCAAAGTCGGCGGGAGAGGAGCACAGCTCGGCCTCGTTTTCTGTGAAATATTGGTATGCTTCCTGGTCGGCCAGTAGATAGACAGGGTTTTGCAGGATATTCCTGACAGCAAATCGGGTGAAGTCCCGGCCCGTCTTGGTCTTGATATTCTGGCGGCGAAGCTCGGCCTCGGTTTTGGAGAGGGAGTCAGTCTGGGCATAGAGCGAGTAAATCTTCCTGACCAGCTCGCCCTCCTCCGGCAGGAGCTTCAGCTTGCAGGACTTGCGGCTCTTGCCGTCCACGGTGATAGTTTGTACACTCTCAGAACAGTAGCCGGTGGGGGTGTTGCCCCCCAGCCAGCGGCCGGTCTTGGCCAGCTCGTGCATGTTGTCCCGGATGCGCTCGGCGATGGTTTCCCGCTCCAGCTGGGAGAACACGGAGGCGATGTACATCATGGCCCGGCCCATGGGGCTGCCCGTGTCGAACTGCTCCCGGATGGAGATGAACGCCACATTCAGGCGGCTCAGTTCTTCGATGAGGGTAGAGAAATCGCTGATGTTGCGGCTGATGCGGTCCAGGCGGTAGACCACGATGGAGCTGATCTCATGGTTCCGGGCGGCGCTCAGCATCTGCTGGAAGGCCGGGCGGTTCAGGTTGCCGCCGGAGAAGCCTTCGTCCTCAAAGATGAGGGCGGTGCGGGCGGCTTCTTTGCCGGAGTGCAGTGCGATGTATTCCCGGCAAAGGTCGATTTGGTTGGCCGTACTTTCGCCTTTGCCGGTGAATTTGGATTTGCGGGAGTAGATGGCGGTGGGTTTCATGGGAGACTCCTTTATGATATAAGTTTGATTGTAGTATATCATAAAGTCTTGCCAGAGTAAATACCCGTAAAATTATTTTTCCTAGCTTTAGATAAAGCAAGAATAGTCTGTACTTTACTGTACCGACTATCCTTGCATTAATTTTATTTTGATAAATAATGCACCAATGTATACAGAATTCTCAAATTATCTAATAAATTAGTGCATTGCACCAGAAAAACTAATCGATAGTAGCTAACCATGTCTTTTGCTTTGTTTCTTCTTTTTGAAGTTCAACCTTATATTTATCCATTGCTGCTTTGTATATGCTTATGCTTTCATCTTTGAATCTTGCCTTGTTATCTATAAGGCTGTTCAATTTTGAGCAGAGATTTCGGTAAATAATTCGATGAGCAGCGTTCTGTAAGTTGTTCTCATCATATGGGTCTATTTCTACTTCTGAAGATAGAACTAAATCCAATAGCTTTAGTAAATCTTCTTTTGTAAGCTGATCTAAGGAAATCTTATTGCTTTCATCAAGCGCATAGTACCCTTTCCCATTTTCAATTAGAAGACATTTCATAAGTTACTCTCCTTTCATTATACGCAGGCTCACCGGCCTCAAGGCAATCTAACAGTACGTCATGTTTTGCAATTGTTTCACCACAAAGATCACACAAATCCGTGCTTGTTGGAAATCCTCCAAAGATTTGATAAGTGACATGACCATCATCTTGAAGCTTTTTTCGAGTGTACAAAATATAATCAGGCTTAATAGAAGCACCAATCGTATTATTGTGTGTAGCTACAATAACTGGTGTGGTTCTAGATATATCCTTAATTAACGAATTAACATCACTCTTTAAAAATAGATTATCAAACGATGACTCAGGTTCATCCAAAAGTAAAATATCATACTGTGTTGCATCTGAAAGTTGTTCTAACAAATTATATTCCGATCGTTCTCCGCCCGAAGCACGAAAGCCATGTCTGTTTCTTACTTCATATTTTATGTTAACAAAATACTTATAATATTCAGAAACTGATAGCTCAGGTTTGTTTTTCAGACAGCACAAAAACTTGTACGGCGTATCATACTGCTCAAATGCATCAGAAAACGCAACTACTTTCCCACTTTGATTTTTCATCTCTAAAGCACCTGTATATGGGAGAGCCGTAGCTACTACCTTAAAAGAACGCAATTCTTTCGTATAAATGACTTTTTCGTTCTTAACTGCTTGAGCAATAGAAATGTATTTCTGAATTTTTACTTTTTTGAGCATCAAATCATAGAAATCAATTTCTGGAATCGGTGTAGTAGCAGTACGAACTTTTAGTTGTGATTTGATGTCATCCAATGCCTCATTAACGTACTCCCTTTTCAGAAGCAACTCTTTCTCTTCGGCATACTGTTCCATAAGTGCAATGGCCAACTCAATCAGTTTGGATCGGTCAATGAACCGACCAATAATCGCCTCATATTCTTTGTTTGCAATTACTGTGTTTACTGCTTCAATAAGCTTGACTAAGGAGTTAAGATCTGGAGTATCAAAATGGGACTCGGTAAATAGTCTTGTTTTAGAAAATACATCTTGTCGGTCCGCTTCAGAGGCAGATTTATGCAGAGCACTTATATAAGCTTCCAACAAGCTGTTATCTTGCTCCAAGCTGATAGCACGTACATCTTCAACTACATCTCGAAATGGTCGCAGGTACTCTTCCGCGATGGTTTCAGAGCGATTTCTTAATAACTTCTCAAAGTTCTTTTCGTCAATACTTGCGTCTGCTGCCAATAGCGAGAACTGCCTAATATATTTATGATTACTAATATTATTGGCAAGTTCATCTAGTGTATGAGTTTTTCCAGAAGACCTCTCCCCCAAAAGAACCGTCAACCCGGTCGATATTTTAAGTCCATTGCTTAGTACATCTATAAGTTGATGTCCTTCATCATCGGATAAAGCAACTTTTGTTTTATCGGTAAAAGCTTGTTTCAAAGATGAAATTGATATGGAATCAACATCAACATAAGTGCATTTTGAGGGAAACTGAGTAACACCACTTGCAATTCTAAAATCACTAAAAAGGACAGGGGTAAGCTTGTCGGTTGTCTTTTTATAAGTTTGAAACTTTTTTGGACTGGAAACCTCGCCGCACACCACTTGACCTTGCAGCGATACAACATTTTCCATGTCTAATATAGGTTCTTTATCATAATGGGGAATCAAAAGATATTTGTTGAGAGTGGGAAAAATCTCGTTAAATTGAGCAGCGGATACAAAATCAGTTGCGGTGGATATTAATGAGCTTATTTTATCACATCGCGAAGAAAAGTCTGAAATATCTCCTGGAGAAGCAATAACTAAAAGGTGCCCTCTCTCAAGGTCGATTTCAATTCCAGGAAAAACAGGAATTGAAACTTCTGAACATATTTCATTATATTGTGCTATATCAAGCTGGTTGTGATTTGTGATTGCTATTGCATCCAGAGATAATTCAGAAATGTACCTAGTCAATATAGATAAGTCAAATTCGAATGGTTTATCGCTAACGGTATGGACCGTATGAATATGTAGATCTAACTTCTTCATATATCACTTTTCCTCCGATTACACTCCCTGCACCTCATCTTACAATTCTCAGGCACTGTTTTCCCGCCCTGGCTCCAAGGCGTGATGTGGTCAGCTTCCATCTCTTCAAACTCATAATGTGCATTTTCTTTTCCCGCGGCCTGACAATCCGGGCATATGCCGCCCTGCCGTTCGTATGCCGCGCGCTTCTGGGCCTCGGTAAACGCCCGCAGGCTCAGGTGCTTTTCCTCGCCGGTTAGGATGTATGTATAAACACCTTTCTTACTTGTGACCTCATCATCCATCATCAGCTCTTTGATTTGCCGTTCTAACGCATCCGGGTCTAACTCTGCGTCCATAAACTGATTATAGAGCAGTCCCCACTCAAGGCCCTTCATCTCCCTGCGCCTAACCGGGAAAATCGCCTCCACCCACTCAATCACCCGGCGGAAGTAAAGCCAAATCTGGTTGGCATTCTCGTCCTGCTGGTGTAATGCCATGTATTCCTCAATAGACCTCAGGCCATCCCTGGCGGCAATCCACTCAATGGCTTTTTCCAGATACTCCTGACGGATAGGCGAACCACTCATATAGTCCTTAGCAATACGATAAGCGGTACAGTTTGGCTTGGAAAAGTGAAGTTTCGCATCAGCAAGCCAAGGGCCGGTATAGGAGGTGTTCCTTAATTCCTGCGCTGAAAGCACCTTACCCGCGATATTGATAATTTTGAACCAGTCCAGCACCTCAGAGGGCGTTCCATCACAGACGTAAATGTCCAAAACATAGTCCAACATACGCTCTTTCTGATCTTCTGGCAGATTAAAGAAATACAGGTTGTCCACCGAAAAGCATTGCTCATAACTCTGACGGTCGAACTCATTACTGGCCGCCGCATAGTGGCAAATGGAGATGGTGCGTTGCTGACCGTCCATCAACTCATAACGGCCATCAGCAGTTTTTGCCCAGTACATCACATTGAGGGGGAACTGTTTCTTTATAGAGCGGATAACCTCATCCCGGTCTTTGTCAGGGTATATGTATTCGCGCTGGTAAGCCGGGCGCACGTCCAGCCTGCCGCCATAGGCAACAACGCCCTCAATACCATCAGGGCCCTTTTCTTCATAGCCGTCAATCAGTTCTTTGATTGTCACTTGGATGCGGTCAATATTCATCTATTCTTCACCTAGCCTTTTGGGATTTTTGTTGCGTATGAGGACTCGATTGTATATCTTTTTTCCATTGATGATTGTATAGCACTCATAGCCAAGCCAACGAGCGGAATTTGCTATACCCAATAATTCAAATTGGTCGGAACACCATTTATCTAGGATGGTAATAGGAACGCCCATGATGCCTGAGTAATCACAGGGAATGTCAGCCGTCTTATCTACATTGATAATCTCATAGTTGTCGTAACATGGATATTCTTTAGGAGAATATCTTTTATTATTCCTGAAAAACGACCTAGAAAAAAGCAGTAGAAAGTGGTAAAATAGAGAGTATGGAATACATAGATTTACGAAAACTGAAAAGTGGAGAACTCAAGCAGATACGCCGGCAGGTCGTACGCCTCAAAAAGATGGGGAAAACCGGGAAAGAAATAGAGGAATTAACCGGAGTACGGCAGTGTCGCGCCAGCGAAATATGGACGGCATATAAGCGAGAGGGAGACAAAGCGCTGGAACCGAAGAAACACGGATTCCAGAAGGGGACGCATCTGCTTCTGACACCGGAGGAGCAGGCGGAAATACGGGAAACGATTGTTACCCGCCGCCCAGAGGAATTCGGCATTCCTGGGAGTCTGTGGACGCTGAAGAAAGTGTGTGCATACGTCTGGAAAAGGTATCGGAAAAAGATCTCGGACGGCAGTGTGTCGGATTATATGCGGCGCTGGGGCTTGACGTGCCAGCGTCCGGTCAAGCGTGCCCGGAAACAGAATCCTTCCCGTATCTAAAGGTGGCGGGAGGAAGAATATCCGGCCATCGACCAGCGGGCCAAGGCAGAAAATGCCGTGATTTACTGGGGAGACGAGACTGGAATCGACAACTGCTCGAACTGTGAGCGCGGGTTTGCACCCAAAGGACAGCCTCCTGTTCTGTCGGTGGAAACGAAAAGAGAGAGGCTGAATATGCTTTCCGCCCTGAGCAGGCAGGGGGACGTTCGCTTTATGATGTACGAGGATTCCATGAACCAGCAGCGCCTGATCCAATTTATGGACCGGTTGATTCGGACCTCCAACCAAAAGGTTTTCCTGATTTTGGACAACTTAAAGGTGCACCACGGGAAGAAAGCCGCAGCCTGGCTGGACAAGCATCGGGATAAAATCGAGCTGTTCTTTCTGCCGCCCTATGCTCCCGAGAGCAATCCGGACGAATATCTCAATCACGCGCTGAAACTTTCGGTCCATTCTGGCGACTTACCTCGGACCATATACGATATCCGCCATAAAACTACTTCCTTCATGCGAACATTACAACATTCTCCTGATAAGGTCTCCGCTTTCTTTCAACATAATCAGATTTCCTATATTCTTGTTCGGGGGTAATATATAAATCCAGAGGCTGATGGCGTACTGATATATCAAGATTAGTAAACCAACAGCAATTCCCCATTCTTCGCCATTTCGTGCCGTCATCATCTTTACGAAAATCGGTGTTCTTCTCTTCATAATAATCAGGAACTCGAAACCAAAAATGACCTGCTCGATTTCCTAACCACATTTCGTTAGATTTGAAATAGCGAAAAACTTCTTTCATTGTAACATGATTTGTGTTGCCTAAGATAATAAACTTTTTCCCACTATCTGCCACTAAAGGAATATACTCTTTCATCAGAGAGAAAGGCGGATTCGTCACCACAATGTCGCACTCTTTAAGCAGGGCTAAACATTCCGGCGAGCGGAAGTCCCCGTTACCCTCTAGTGGGGTTTTTACATAGTCGGGCATACCAATTTGATCATCATTATCGCTGCTGACAATCTCAAATTTGTAGCTGGGTTTCTCTGCCTCATAGTGGGTGGTGATCAGCTTCTTGATACCAAGCTGCGTAAAATTAAGCTGGAAGTAGCGGAAAAAATTGCTGGTGTAACCTCCCAGGCCATCGCCAAAATGATCCTGCCCATCCTCCCCAATGGCCGGATCATCTGCATTGCAGAAGATAATTTTATCCCGGAAATACTTACGGTAGTGGCGCAGCTCATCTTCAATGGTGGAGAGCTGTGTGTAGAACTCATCCGTCTTTCCCGCTCGGGACATATGCAGATTGCTGTTTCCGGGCATTGACTCGACCTCCTTTAGACACAAACCGCACTATATATTGGAAATTATACCATATTCGCAGAGATATTTCAACCTTACAATGACAATTTGAGGAAAAATGAACTTATAGACACAAAATATTGTGTGCGGACGGTCATGGACAAAATGTCCGTGACCACTTTGCAGCGGCGTGGCCGAAAGCGTTTTTCCCACGTTGTTTTCTGGTCACAGGCAAAATGCACGCCTCCATCCCGCAGAATCAAAACGTCATATTATCGCTTGGTCAGCGAATTTTTGACGTTGACCAGATTGCTTACCGCAACGTGGCGGAAATGATTTCCGCCACGTTCTAAAACCGACAAAATGGCGTTTTTAGTTTGGCAGAGAAAAGCTCAGTCTGTACTTTGTTCTATTTTCAAAGTTTCACGGATTTGCTCGGTGATACTTTTCTTTTCCCCTACTATTTCGGTTTCCCAGGCCTGAATGATATTTTCCAGCTCGGTTGTGGCGACAAGGTGCTCAATGAAAACAGAATTTATCCATTTGGTCTTTGTTTCCCGGTCTGCCTGCGTTCTCTCAGCATCCCGCTGTCCTTCTAGGCTATATCGATATTTCAACAAGCTTCTCATAACTTCGTGAAACTTTTCAGCAGCAAAGAGGGCATCTAGTGTGCCAGGATAGTCCGCCGCAAACTGTCCCAATTCTCGTAGGAATACCACACATTCCTCGCTCATGTTCAGGAACTTGCACACTCCCGCCATATCCATATCAAAGCTCTTAGCCCCGCCCTGCCGCCCCACCAGCCAATCGCAGGACACATCGAAGTACTCGGCAATTTGCAACAGCTTGTCAGCGTTCGGCTGCCCTATACCCATGGTGTATTGGCTAACTGCCTGTCGTGATATACCCAGCTCTCTTGCAACCGCTGTGATGGTAGTGGGCTTTTCTTCAATTAGCTGTCTGAGCCGAGTAGGGAATATGTCATTATATTTGTCTGACAAGAAATCTACCTCCTTTTGCAGTGCACGATTTTCTTGCGATTTTGCAAATGCAGAAAGAAATATTGACTTTGCCTTTTCCTTGCTCTATACTGAGTATAGCAAGAAATAATGCCACTGTCAAGTGGTTATTACAAAGGAGGAATTTCTATAGCAGAAACAAAAACCATTCAAGAGCTGGCGCGAGAAGCCCAGCGAGAGTACCAGCGCCAGTGGCGCAGGAAGAACCCCGATAAGGTGAGGGAGATGAACCGCCGCTATTGGGAGAAAAAGGCCTGGGAGAAAGCAAAAGAGGGGGTGAAGCGATGACAAATTTCTCTAACTGTCTGGTTAAATTTGCTCCTGAAGCTAACTCCCGATACACAACGACCGACATTGGCAACAGCAATCTGTTCGCCGATTATTACCGCGACGTCGCCCGCTACGTCCCCGAGCGGAAGATGTGGTACATCTTCACTGGTAAAATGTGGGAGCCGGACATTGGCAATCTCCAGGCCATGGAGTTATGCAAAAGGTTGGCTGACGAGCTGGTAATTTACGCATTGTCCCTCCCCGATGGACGTGACCGTAACGAGTACCGCAAAGCCGTGGAGCGTTGGCAAATCCGCCACTACAGGGAGATAATCCTAAAAGATGCGATGAGTATTTACCCAGTAAAGCTCAGTGATTTTGACAACAAACCCTACCTGTTAAACTGCATAAATGGTACGCTGGATTTGCAAACGAGAGCGTTCCATGAGCACAACCCAGCCGATATGCTGGCAACCATTTCGGGGGTAAAGTATGACCCGGAGGCCCGTTCGGCACTGTGGGAGCGCACTATCCAGGACGTTATGCAAGGTGATATCGACCTTGCTACCTACCTGCAAAAGGCCCTGGGCTACGGCCTGACTGGGGACACCAGCGAGGAGTGTTTCTTTCTGCTCTACGGCCCCACCACCCGCAACGGCAAGGGCACCGTGATGGAAACCTATATGAAAATGCTGGGCGGTTATGGCAAAACAGCGCGGCCAGAAACCATAGCCCTGCGCCAAAACTACAACGCCAGCGGCCCCTCTGAGGACATAGCGAAGCTGGCCAGAGCGCGGGCCGTGAACATCTCCGAGCCGGACAAACAGATGGTTTTGAGCTCCGCTTTGGTGAAAACTTTGACCGGAAACGACACCATGAGCGCCCGCTTCCTTAACGAAAACAGCTTTGAGTTCAAGCCGCAATTCAAACTCTTCATCAACACAAATCACTTGCCAAAGGCCAACGACGTGACGATTTTCAGCTCTGGGAGAGTGAAAGTGTTGCCATTTAACCGCCACTTTGAACCGGAAGAGCAGGATAAAACTCTCAAAAGACAGCTGGAAAAGGAACTGTCGGGCGTGCTGAACTGGTGCTTAGATGGGCTGTGGCTCATGCAGGAAACAGGGTTTGAGCCGCCGGAATCGGTGCTGAATGCCACTGCTCAGTACCAGCATGACAGCGACAAGCTGACTCGCTTTGTGGAGGAAATGCTCACGCCAGCCCCCGATGGTGAAGTCAGAACCGAAGATGTTTACCGCGAATACCGGGACTGGTGTACGCAAAACGGGCAGTATGCAGACGCTTATCCCACATTCAAACAGGGTATGGAAGGGTACGCGCAAATAAGGAAAAAGCGTCCAAAGGGAGCCGGAAAATCTGTTAATCCAACGGCCATGTTCTGTGGTGTACAGCTTAAAGTGGGCACCGCTTTCCAACCGCAAACCTGACGGTGTTCCAAGTGTTCCAGGCTAAAACATTACCTCCTATGCGAGAGCAAATATATTTACCCCTATGTTCCGTTGGAACACCTGGAACACATGAAAATTTGACCCTTGAAAACAGCCCCGCAGGGGCTAAATTCTGAAACCGAGTTTTTACGAGGTTTTAGAATGAGCCAGCATCGCATTTGTCCCGACACCCGTGCGGACACGTGTGCGGACAATGCAGCTTGGACAGGGAGAACCCTGTGACCCCTTATATTTAGAGTTATAACATAATAGAAAGGATGATTTTTATAGGCAATCAAAAGAAATTTGACATGAGGATGACCGAGCAGGATTACAAGCGGCTTACCCGCAAAGCGCACAAGTGCGGGCTAACCAGGTCCGGCTACATCCGCCAACTCATCCACGGCTACAACCCCCGCGAGGCCCCGCCCGCTGATTACTATGGCATGACCCGCGAGCTAAAAGAAATAGGCAACAACATGAACCAGATTGCGTTCATGGCTAACGCCACCGGCCTTGTGGACAAGGGAAAATATTATGAGGAGGTAATACGCCTGCGGGACGCCCTGCGGAGAATTGAGCAGGCGGTTACTGGAGTGAAAGATGCTCCAGTTGACTTCGATGAAGAAAGTTAAGGCACGGCACCATGAGCAAGCATATTGTACAAGCTCCCAACCATATGAGTAAGTGAATCGGAGGTGCTGCCTTTGCCCAAGAGCCAACCTTTCAAGATCGTCATGCACTACCCCCAGACCGAAGATGGAATACGCCAGTTGTCCCGGCGTGTAGCCCAGGCCCACGCGGACGCGGTGATACATAAAGTCAACGGTACGCGGGGTTCTGTTAGAGAAAGAATTGAGTTGATGAAAGCTGTGAACAACGCCGCGAAGAGGGAGCGTGCAAGTCCCGCCACTGATGAACTAAGTCGCTGACGCAGTTAAAATAAACTTAAAACTAAACTAAAAACATTATCAAAAATGATTGACAAACAAAAACACGGATAGGAGAAAAGCTGTCCATGAAAAGTTTAATATCGCGACTTAATGCGTAAAAGTCCCAGAGAGTGTTTCTCTCCGGGACTTTTGCTTTATAAAAAACCATTAACTCTTTCAGCCACTCCGGCGGGCTCTGAGAGATAGCCAGCAGCTCCCCATTCTCATACCGGGCCACCTCCATAAAGCCGTTGCCATTGTCAAAGAACCTAGCCTCGTCGCAGTAGGGCAGCACCTTTACAAGGGCCTCAAACCGCCCCGCATACCGCCGCTCCACGTCCCGCTGGGGGATATTGTGCCCGCCCTTTTTGACGCGGTTCTCAATGCGCGAAAGGCTCTCCTCAAGGCTATCCAGACCGATATAGTACAGCCGGATGGTATAGCCCAGCTCCTTTGCCTGCCGGATGGTGCGCTCCGTTCTGGCCCCGGCCAGGGTGGTCTCCTGGGTGAAGTTCAAGCCCTTCCCCAGGCACTCGTTCATTTTCTCGACTGGCGGGTGCTCTAAAATATGGCCTAAATCGTTTCGTACTGCTTGTAGTATTCCGAGCAGACTGGATTTTCCGCATCCGTTTACCCCGCCGATGATGGTGTATAGTTTCACAGTGTGTTCCTCCGATGGTTCTGCTTAACTTCATTATACCACATCCTTCCCCGGATAGAAAGAAAAATACTTCGCTGTAAAATTCGCGGTTGAATTTCTCGGCAAAATGGTGTATACTTTACGAAGTGAAGTGTGCAAAGCCACTTCACTCTCGAAAAGTATACTTTTTGAAAGATAGCGGCTTCACACGCTCGTCTTTCATAAAGTATACTATTACTTACTACAACAAAGGAGCTGAATCTTATGCCGAACATCAAGCCTATCTCTGACCTGAGAAACTACACCGAGGTCCTGCGGGACGTGGACGTGGGCGCGCCGGTCTTCCTGACCCGCAACGGCCGGGGCAAGTACGCCATTCTGGACATGGCCGACTATGAGAAGCTACAAGCCTCTATCTGGCTGATGAACGAGCTGGAAAAGGGGCGGCGCTCCGGCGAGGAAAAGGGCTGGCTGAGCATTGAGGAAGTGGAAAGGAGCCTGGGGATTGCCGATGACTAAACTTCACATATCCGATGATGCGCGGGCCGATATGGCCGAAATCAAGGCCTATATTTCCGAGGGGCTGGGCAACCCCCAGGCAGCTAGATCCACCGCTAAGAAAATCACCCAGCGCATCCGCCAGCTTCAGGACTTCCCGCTCATGGGACCGCCGCTGAACTCCATTGTGGCCCTTGAGAGCGAGTACCGCTTTCTGGTTTCCGGCAACTACCTGATTTTTTACCGGGCGGAAGGGAACGACGTGTACGTTGACCGAGTTTTCTACGGCCGCCGGAACTATCCCGAGCTGCTCTTTGGAGCCGCCGGTCTTTCAGAAGATGAAGAATAAGAACTGCCCGGGGGTGTTTGGCTCCCGGGTATTTCTCTACAGAATCAAAACCGCTTTCAGCCTCTCCCAGCTCTTTTTCCTGGTCTTTTTCCGTCCCATCTCCCAATCCCGCACCGACTTCTCCCCGACCCCCGCCAGCTCCGCAAATGCCTTCCGGCTCAACCCCAGCCTTTTCCGAGCGTACCGTATCCGGTCAACCGGCCCGCCATAGAGGAACCGGCTATACTCGTCCAGCAAATCCTCCACCGGCACCTGATATAGCTCTGCCAGCTTGTCCACCGCATAAGCCGGATACTCCTGGCAGTCCCCGCGCTCCATCTCCTCATACAGAGTTTGAGAGATACCCACCCGCTGGGCCACCTCTTTCTGCATCAACCCTAACCTAAGCCGACACCAACGCAGTCTCTCTGGCACGGTGTGCAAGTCTTCATACCTCTTGCCTATCCCCATTGCGAACACCTGGAACGTGTGCACATAAAGCGGCGCACACCTGCCGCTCCGGCCCATCAGGTACAGTCCATCCCCCAAAGGC
This sequence comes from Acutalibacter muris, assembly GCF_002201475.1. Classification (NCBI taxonomy): domain Bacteria; kingdom Bacillati; phylum Bacillota; class Clostridia; order Eubacteriales; family Acutalibacteraceae; genus Acutalibacter; species Acutalibacter muris. Next base: position 3,252,613 of record NZ_CP021422.1, read on the forward strand.
ATTTTTACCCGCCATATCTCTCTCGTGTTAGCATAGCATTTTCAATACACTTAGAAGCATAACTGGAAAGCCGTATCCCTTTCCCCGCGTCAAAGGTATCCACCGCCTTTATCAGCCCTATTGTCCCTATCGAAACCAGATCCTCCTGGTCGCTGCCGCTGACATAGTATTTCTTCACGATATGCGCCACCAGCCGCAGGTTATGTTCTATAAGCCGCTGCCGGGCGGCGGCGCTGCCTGCGGCCATCTCCGAGAGGGCCTGCCGCTCGGCCTGGGCGCCCAGCGCCCGGGGGAAACTTCCCGCACCGGTGACGTGCAGGAGAAGGTAGACGGCGTGGGACAGGAGGTCGAGGAAATTTGCAAAAAACATGGGGGTCACTCCTATACAATTAACCTGTTTAATACTTTATGTTAATTGTATGAGCGGCCCCCAAAATATTTGCTTGTACCTGCCGGTTTATTCCGCGATAAGCCCTCAAAACAGCAGATCATAATTCACCGGCGTATAGAAAAGCCGCCTGACCTCCCCCGGCTCCCTGGTCCTCGCCAGCGCCCACATAAGCTTTGTCACCGCCGCCTCCAGGGTCATGTCGTAGGGCTCCAGAAGCCCCTCCCGCTCCTTGAGCCTGTGGCCCACCTGATACACCGACAGGTCGCTGCCCTCCTGGGGCACCTGGGTGGCAAGCACTACGGTCTTGCCCGCGTTCAGTATGCTTTCAAGCTCCGAAAGGTACGCGTCCGGGATGCCGCCCACGCCGTAGCTCTCGATTATCAGCCCGTCGCAGAGCCCCCCAAAGGAGGTAAACATCTCCGGCGGCAGGCCGGGTATCAGCTTCAGAAGGGCCACCCGGGTATTGAGCTTATGGGTGAAAACCGGCTCCCCCGCCCCCTTATAGGGTATGAAGCGCACCACCCGCCGGTCCCGAAGCTCCGCGATATCCGGGAAGTTGAGGCTTGAAAAGGCGTTATAGCTCTTGGTACGGGTCTTTCTGGCCCTGGTCCCCGCTATCACATGGCCGCCGAATACTATGCACACCCCGCTGTCCCCGCTGCACGCATAGCTGAAGCTGTCAAGAAGGTTCTGCCTTGCGTCGGTGTCCTCCCGGTCGATAGGCCGCTGAGCCCCGGTCAGAACGATGGGCTTGCCGGTGTTCTGTATGAGATAGGAGAGCGCGGCGGCGGTATAGGCCAGGGTGTCCGTGCCGTGGCATATAACAAAGCCGTCAAAGCGGCCGTAATTCTCCTCTATCACCTCCGCTATCAGGAGCCAGTCCCCGGGGGATATGTTGGTGCTGTCCAGGTTCAGGGGCTGGACGGCCTCCACACGGCAAAGGCCCCTGACCTCCGGCACCCTGGCCAGCAGCTCCTCCGCCGAAAACCCCGGCGCAAGGCCCGTCCCGGTTTTGCGGGAGGCGATGGTGCCGCCGGTGGCGATGAGCAGTATCTTTTTCATTTCAGTCACCCTTTTATGCTTTTCAAATTTATCTGGCAGTACCAGTATACCCCCTTTCCGCCGGGCGGTCAAGCTCCGCTTTTCTCCCCCTGCCTTTTTTGCAGCCTGCGCCAGTTTATATAGGTATAGGAGTCGTTCACAAGAAACACCGCAAAACACACCGTCACCGAGAGGTAGGAGGGCTCCCCAATACTCGCCATCACCCAGAGCACGATAAGCACCAGCGCCACAGAGCAGCACCAGAGCGCCCGCTCCCCCCGGGTAAAATAGTGGTAGAAATCGCGCAAAAGTGTGCGAAAATCAGCTTTTTTCATACTAAAAACCCCCGAAAAATGTACTATAATTTAAAAAACAGGGCACCCCGCGCACATCTTCAAAGACCTAACGATGTGCGCCGGGTGCCAAAGCTTTACTATTGCACCTGCTGCCCGGTGGCAGCTATTAAGTTTTCCGTACCAGGGTTCAGATAAGGGAGGCCACTATGTCCCCCATCTCCCCGCACCCCACCAGCTTCGCGCCGCAGCCCTCGGTGTAGATATCCCGGGTGCGGGCCTTGGTGAGCGCCTTTGCCACAGCGTCCTCTATGGCCTTCGCAGCCTCGGGCTCGTCCAGAGAGTACCGAAGCAGCATGGCTATTGACAGTATGGTTGCCAGCGGGTTCGCCGCGTCCTGTCCGGCGATGTCAGGGGCGGAGCCATGGATAGGCTCGTACAGTCCGAAGCCGCTGCCGCCTAAACTAGCCGAGGCCAGCATACCGATGGAGCCGCTTATCATGGAGGCCTCGTCCGAGAGAATATCCCCGAACATATTGGAGGTAAGTATCACGTCGAACTGCCCCGGGTCCCGGACCAGCTGCATGGCGGTATTATCCACGTACAGATGGCTGACCTGCACCTCGGGGTACTCCTTTGCTATCCTGTCCACCGTGGCCCGCCATAACCTGGAACTGTCCAGCACGTTGGCCTTGTCCACGCTTGTAAGCCGTTTATCACGCTTTTGGGCCATGTCAAAGGCCACCCGGGCAATGCGTTCTATCTCCGGCACGGAGTACCGCTCGGTGTCAAAGGCGGACTTCACGCCGTCCCTCTCCTCGGTGCCCCTGTCCCCGAAGTAGATGCCCCCGGTGAGCTCTCTGACCACCATTATGTCAAGGCTCTCCCCGATTATCTCGGGCTTCAGGGGAGACGCGCCCCGCAGGGGCGCGAATATCACGGCGGGACGCAGGTTGGCGTAGAGCCCCAAGGCCTTGCGTATGCCCAGAAGCCCCGCTTCGGGCCTGTTGTTCCCGGGCTCCTTGTCCCACTTGGGCCCGCCCACTGCGCCCAGTATCACCGAATCCGCCGCCTTGCAGGAATTGACGGTCTCCTCCGGCAGGGGGACCCCTGTGGCGTCTATGGCCGCGCCCCCCAGGAGCTGATAGTCATATTCTACCGAAAAGCCAAACTTGTCCGCGGCCTTATCCAATGCCTTTATGGCCTCGTCCACTATCTCGGGCCCGATGCCGTCGCCCTTTAAAACGGTGAGCTTATAATTTTTCATACTGCCAAACCCCTTTTATCTTTCAGTTTATACTGGAAATTTTAGCACAATGAAGCCCTTCTGTCAAGCAGGGCGGCCTTTGAAAGAACTTGACATTCCAGGGAGTATATGCTACAATACACACAACGTTTAACTTAAACGTAAAATATCCAAAGGAGAATAAGCATATGCAGAACGTACCAAACATATTTCAGTCCGTAATAGTCCTGGCCATAACCTCCCTGCTCCTGCTGGCGCTGCCCGTAATCGCGGCCCTCGTCTGGAGAAGGCGCGCAAAGCCCAGCTTCGTGCCCCTGTTCCTGGGGGCGGCGGGCTTCCTGCTCTTTGCTCGGGTGTTGGAGCTGGGGGTACATATGGTGTGCATCGTCATGGACAACCCCGTCTCCCGCACGATACTTTCAAGCACGCCCCTCTACGTGCTCTACGGCGCGTCTATGGCCGGTATCTTCGAGGAGTGCGGGCGCTATGTCTTTTTGCGCTTCACCATGAAGAAGCACCGCGGCAGAGAGGACTACGTCATGTACGGCATAGGCCACGGCGGCATAGAGGTCTTTGTCATACTCATGGGCATTTTGAGCTATCTGGTGACAGCCGTGCTGTTGATGCTCCAGGGCCCCGAAGCCACAGGAAAAATGCTGGACCCCACAGGCGCCGGTAATATCGGCCCCGCCCTGGAGGCCGCGGCCAGCTTCGGCCCCATGATGGGGCTGCTGAACATTGTGGAGCGCGTACTAGTCATGTCCGCGCACATCTCCCTGACCCTGGTGGTGGCCTATGGGCTGGACACGGGCAAGAGCCGCCTGTACCTGCCCCTGGCTATCCTGGCCCACGCTTTAGTGGACGTTTTCGCCGCCCTGTACCAGCGTGGCGCGGTGAGTATGCTTCTCTGCGAGGGCTGGGTGCTTTTGTGGGCGGTGCTGCTGGCGGTCTGGGCCGTCAGGCTCTATAAAAAGCTCAATACTTCCCCCGCAAATTCTTAAAGCTTATCTCAAGGCAGTCGAAGGGGCTGCCCACGCAGGTGTCCTGCTCCACCAGAAGATGCTCTGTCCCGCACCTCTTTGCCGTCTTAATAATTTTATCAAAGTCCAGGTTACCCTCCCCCACCGGGGCCATCACCGGCTCCCAGCCGCTTACGGCCATATCCTTAAGGTGTATGCAAGGTATGCGCCCAGAGAGCTTCTCCATCCAGGCGCACACGTCAGCGCCGCCCATATGCACCCAGTAGGTGTCCAGGGTAAAGCCCAGCTCACCGGGGGCGAAGTTCTCCAGCAGGGTGTCTATCACCAGCTTGCCGCCGAACTTCTGGAACTCCACGTTGTGATTATGGTACATCAGCAGCTTGCCTGCGGCGGCAATTTTCCTTGCGGCCTCTTTATAGTCATCGGCGAAGTGCCAAAGCCATTCGGGAGAGCAGTATTTCTTGGGCATCATGCCGATGCCTATGTACTTACAGCCCATGACGTCGTGCTCTTTTATGACGTTCTCTGTGTCGTTCAGAATACGGTTGGGGTCCGTATGGGTCAGCACTATCTCGAGTCCGTGCTTATCGCAGAGCTCCCGGACCCGCTCCGGGGCGATGGGCCCTACGGCCGATATCTGCACGGTGGTATAGCCCATTTGGGCCACCCGCATAAGGGAGTAGTCCAGGTCCTTTTCCGTCTGGGTGTACTCGCGTAAGGTGAAAAGCTGCGCGCCTAGTTTCACAATTATGACCTCCCGATAATTTTACTATCATATTAGCGCAGTACCTCGGGAATGTCAAGGGCTTGATTTTTTCCCGCAAAAAGTATAATATATATGGTGTATAAAAAAATCAAAGGAGGATATTTCCATGAACAAGACAATAACAGCTCAAAATGCCCCTGCCGCCGTGGGCCCCTACTGCCACGCAAAGCTCTGCGGCAATACTCTCTACACCTCCGGCCAGCTGGGGCTCGTCCCCGCCACAGGAGAGCTGCCCGACGGGGTAGAAGCCCAAGCCAGGCAGGCCCTTGAGAACCTTAAAGCCGTGCTTGAAGCCAGCGGCATGGCCCTCTCAGATGTGGCCAAGACCACCGTATTTTTGGCAGACATCAACGACTTCGCGGCTATAAACGCCATTTACGCCGAGTATTTCACCGGCGAGGCCCCTGCCCGCTCCTGCGTCCAGGTGGCGGCCCTTCCCAAGGGCGCACTCTTTGAGATAGAGGCCGTCGCAGTAAAGTAAGGCAAAGCAAACTAACCGATTGGAGGTGTTTCCCATGACGACAATACCCGAGGGCTATGTCTCCACCCTCAGCCTTTACGACACCCAAAAGGCCATCGGCCTTATAAAGAACGTGTTTCAGGTGAAGCTCTGCGCGGCCCTGCATTTAAAGCGGGTCACAGCGCCCCTCTTTGTGGATCCCTCAACGGGCCTTAACGATGACCTCAACGGCGTGGAGCGCCCGGTGGGCTTCGACATCCCCGCCGTGGGGATAGACGGCCAGGTGGTGCACTCCCTGGCAAAGTGGAAGCGGCTGGCCCTTCACGACTACGGCTTCTATGTGGGCAACGGCCTTGTGACGGACATGAACGCCATACGCCGGGACGAGGAGCTGGACAATCTCCACTCGGTCTATGTGGACCAGTGGGACTGGGAGAAGGTCATAGACCGGGAGAGCAGAAATATAGGCTTTTTGCAGGAGACGGTCGGAAGGATAGTCAGCGCCGTCTGCGGCACTTTGGATGAGCTCAAATGGCAGTTTTCGGACCTGCCCGTGGACCTGTGCCGTGACGTGACCTTCATAACCGCCCAGGAGCTGGAGGATATGTGGCCCGAGCTTAGCTCCAAGGAGCGCGAGAACCGATTCACAAAAGAGCATAAGACGGTGTTCATAGAGGGCATCGGCGGTAAACTGAAGAGTGGAAAGCTCCACGACGGCCGGGCCCCCGACTACGACGACTGGGCCCTTAACGGCGACCTGTTCTTCTGGCACGAGCCCTTAGGCTGCGCCATGGAGATAAGCAGCATGGGCATAAGGGTGGACCCGGAGAGCCTTGACAGCCAGCTTAAAGAAGCCGGCTGTGAGCACAGGCGGGCGCTGCCCTTCCACAAGCTGCTCCTGGCAGGAGAACTGCCCCTTACCATAGGCGGCGGCATCGGTCAGAGCCGTCTCTGTATGCTGCTTCTTGGCAAGGCCCACATCGGCGAGGTCCAGGCCTCCCTCTGGGACAGCGACACCCGGGAGAAGTGCAGAGAGGCCGGAATAGTCCTGCTGTAAACAAAACCTTGGCCGGCCCTGACAGCAGGGCCGGCCCTTTATTTTTTTCTTACTGGATATTCTCCTTCACAAACTTTGCGTCGTCCGCAATGCACTTGTCGTGCTCGTCATAGAAGCCCTCGCGCTCCACCACCCAGAAGGCCTCGAAGCTCTGCTCGTCCAGGGCCTCCTTAATAGCCCTCCAGTCCATATTGGACTCGGGCGCGCCCATTTTGCACTGGACGTTAAAGCGCTTCTGCCCCTCGGGGCTCTGGTTCCGGGCGTTGAACTGATCCAACATTGCCTGGCGTTCCTCCAGGGACATTTCCTTAACATGGGCGAAGGGGCTCTCGTGGGGACCCTCGGCGTGGGCTGACTTGGGCTGGGGCCCTGGGCCCTGGACCCGGCAGTTCTCCTTGACGTGGATGGCCACTATCCTGTCCCTATACCTGCGGATAAAGGTGGGGGGATATGTGCCTGCGTTCATGCACCAGCCGCAGTCCAGCTGGAAGAAGAACTTGCTGGAGTTATTTGCCATATGCTCGATAAGGGGCAGACCCTGGTCCACATAGAACTCCTTGCTGTGGTTGTGATAGCCGATCTTTATGCCGTAGGGCTCCGCCATCTCGGCCATCTTGTCCAGCTTGTGGGCCACCTCGATGGCCTCCTCCTTGTTGCAGAAGTCGGTGCTGGCCCAGATAACGGCCTTGCCGCCAAGAGCAGCCATCTTCTTGACGATTTCCTCGGTGGGCTCCGCGTGAACAGATACTATCTCCAGCCCGGTCTCCTGGGCCCACTTCTTAATGTCCTCAACGGGATTGTCCAGGTCCACAGGCAGCAGCTCCACGCCGTCGAAGCCCAGGGCCTTGATGGTCTGAAATTTCTCCAGCAGGGTGGGCCCAAGGCCTAAGTAGCTGGCGATGCCGCCGAAGGAATAGGTGCCGATATTTACTTTCATTGGAAACGACCTCCTCTTGGGTATTATATTATATATATTATAGTACCCAATTCAGGAGGATTTGTCAACAGGTTTTGCGTCAAAAACACCTAAACGACTAATATACCTCCTCGCCCTTGCGGTCCCTGGACATCAGCTCCCGCACGGCCATAGCGGGGGGCACCCCGCCGTGGATAATGGACTCCACGGCCTCTACAATGGGCATCTCCACCTTGTACCGCCTGGAGAGCTCCAGCACCGCAGGCAGGGCGTGGAGGCCCTCCACCACCATGCCGGTGCGCTCCACAGCCTCCTCAGGCGTAAGGCCTCCGCCTATAAGCTGCCCGCAGCGGTTGTTGCGGCTGTGGATGCTGGTAGCGGTAACTATCAGGTCCCCAATGCCCCCAAGGCCCGTAAAGGTCTGCCGGTCGCAGCCCATGGCGCAGCCCAGCCGTGTCAGCTCCGCAAGGCCCCGGGTGATAATGGCCGCCTTGGTGTTGTCGCCATAGCCTAACCCCAGAGAGATGCCCGAGGCCAGGGCTATCACGTTCTTCACCGCCCCGCAGAGCTCCACCCCCCGGATATCGGGGTTTGTATACACCCTCATGCAGGTATTCATGCACAGGTCCTGGACCTGCCTTGCCGCCTCCGGATCCGGGCTTGCGGAAACGATGGTGGTGGGCATATCCCTTGCCACCTCCTCGGCGTGGGTGGGGCCGGAGAGGGCCACTAACCTTGCGGGCCCCGCCCCGGCTTTTTTGAGCTCGTCAGCTATGACCCCGGTCATGGTCAGAAGTGTGCCGGCCTCTATGCCCTTGGCCGCGTCGGCTATAAGCTGGCCCGGGCCTATATAGGGCGCGGCCCTCCTGGTGGTCTCGCGCACATAGGGCGAGGGCACCGCGAACAGCAGCAGGTCCATCTCCCGGCAGGCCTCCTCCATGCTGCCGGTAAAGATAAGCTCCCGTGGCAGCTCCACCCCGGGAAGGTTCGGGTGCGCCCGTGTCTCTGAGAGCGTACTCACCTCGCTGTCAAGGGCGGACCAGACGGTGACTACACTGCCGGTATTGGAGAGCATCCTCGCTAGGGCCGTGCCCCAGGTCCCGGCCCCAAGAACGGTTATCCGCTTCATTATCCGGGCTCCCCCTTCTCCTCCGGCTTTAATATGTCCTCTCCCCCGCGCACACGCTCTATAAGCGCCGCCATAAGTTCCCGGTCATACTCCTTGCTCTTTTTCACAAGCTCGTCTATCCTGTCCGAAAGGGTCTCACGGTTCCACTTGGCGAACTCCTCTATCTCTTTTTGAGAAGCGCCCCTTCTCATCATGGCGTCCATGGCCTTGGCGTTCCCCCTGAGGACCTCCTGGACGGCGGCCCTGCGCTCCTCCCGGGCGGTGACGGTCTCTGTATACTTTTTAAGCCCAGCGTTCAAATCCTCATACTCCTGCCGGGTGATGGAGCCCTCCGAAAAGGCCTCGTCTATTTTCCGGCCCACCTCCCCGAAGTGCTCCGCAAGCTGGTCCCGGCTGATAGTCAGGCTGAACTCTTTCAGCTGGGACCGAAGGGCGTCGTCCCGCTCGTCCATAAGCATAGACAGCTCCCTGGCCTTTTCAGAGACCTGGCTGTTGGTGAAGGTGGTGGAGAGCTGCGGCTTTCCAAGCACCCTCCCGATAATGTCCTCGTCCAGCTCCTCAAGCTGCCTTATCCCATAATCCTCTCCCGGCTGGAAGGAGTCGAAGCGGCCCTCTCTGATACTGGTCTCCAGCTTCTCCAGGGCCTCTTCAGAGATGGTTACCTTTGAGCCGGGGCCATAGTTCTTTATATTGTTTGCGATAGGGGTTATGTTCATATGTGTCTCTCCAGTCTCTATATGTTATTATTACGCTCTCGCATCCCATCCGCCCTCAGCCCTTTTCTGGCTCTCGCTCCACGCCTTATCGGCAAAGTACCCGCTGGGGGCCACCTGGAAGTTCCGCAGATACTTATTGACCGCAACGATTTCACTCTTTACCCCGGCCCCGAACTGCAACAAATCCCCCAGATTCTTCACCTCCGAGGGCAGGTCCCGGCCCAGGCTGAAGTCAAAGCTCTTTGAGACGAGCATATCCCTGTACATGGCCCAAACCCTGGACTTTGGCCGGGGGATATCCTCCCCGCCCCCGCTTATGAGCACGTCCTCCTTGCTGCCCTCCTCCTCAAAGAACCACTTAAAGTCCTCTGGCGGCGCCGCGTCAAAGTCCAGTATCCACTTCTCCTCTATGGCCAGCAGACCGCCGGGGATATAGTCGCTCTCGCCGGAGACAGCGGAGTTGAAATTATAAAGGCTGTTCTTGCCGATAGCTATATAGTCGGGTATCTGGAACTCTTTATAATCCCGCTCTTGGGCCATACCCATTACCCTTTCGGATATTGCCCCGATGGCGCTCTCGCTCTTATAGTAGTAGTCAGAGTTATAATAGTGCCAGTCACGGTTATGCTTGGAGGCAAGCTCACTGCCCTCGGCGTTGTTATGCTGCACGGCGGACTTCAGTATGGCTCCCCGAAAGCAGTCATAGGCGAAGGACATAGCCGCCTCGTCCATGCCGGTGAGCATCGGGAAGGGGTACTGCTTTTCCTTACAGATACCGATGAACTTTTCAGCCAGGGCCTGGAATTTGTCCGCAAGCTCGCTCTCGGTCACTTCCCCATCGAAGAAACCGTCGGCAAGGCTCTCCATGGAGCTTTTCATGCTCTGGATATCCTCTGATATCTTCGCGCCGCAGCCCGCACCCCGGAAGAAGGTGTCCTTTACGTTCTCCAGCTGTTTCCAGTGGGGCTGGTGCACAGAGCCGTCTATTGTCCAGCCGATGGCGTTCATCTCGTCGGCATTTAGGGTGTACTCAGTCCTGTTCCCGGTCACCCGCTTCACGGTCTGGCCGTTCACCGTCATGTTCTCCCCTCCGGTAACGTCTGTGTGGGTTACCCTGACCGGCTCGCCGTAAAAGACCGGCCTGCCGCCCTCTATTTTTATGTTCATGCCGATACCTCCAATACGCTTATATGAAGTATATCGGCATATATTGTCCTAAAGTTAAGCCCTTATCTCCGCCTTTATCTTCCCAAGGGCCCCCTTCTCAAGCCTTGACACCTGGGCCTGGGAGATGCCCACAAGGCCCGCCACCTCCATCTGGGTCCTGCCGTCCAGAAAGCGCATGGAGAGTATGCGCTTTTCCCGCTCAGATAGGTTGTGGATGGCCTGTTTTATGGCTATCTCCTCCAACCAGTCCTGGTCGTCGCTGCCGCCCACCTGGTCCATGATATACACCGGGTCCCCGCCGTCGGAGAAGGTGGGCTCGTATAGGGACACCGGCTCCACAATGGCCTCCAGGGCCACCACCACGTCCTCCCGCTTTATCCCAAGCTCAGTCGCCATCTCCTCCACAGTGGGCTCCCTGCCGTTCTTTGCGGTAAGGCGCTCCTTGCACTGGATGGCCTTATAGGCCGTGTCCCGCATGGAGCGGCTGACCCTCACGGAGTTGTTGTCACGGAGGAAGCGACGTACCTCGCCGATTATCATGGGCATGAGAGTACCCTGGGGAAAAACTATATTTTGAGGCAAAGAACAGCTATTACGCAACATATTTGGCTGTCCCCGCCTTTCCTTTGTCCTTTAAGAAGGTGTAGAATATCTCCACCTTGTTCTTGTGAATGATAATGCGGTCAATGCAGTCCCGCAGCACGGTCTGGCGCTCCTGCATACTGAGCATACCCCAGGCCGACCGGATGCTGACTACCCGCTCCCGAACCAGGTCGATGTGCTTGGCCCGGGTGCGGGTCTCCTCCTCCATGATAAGCTGTTCCCGGAGCAGGGCCAGCTGGCGCTTGTTCTCCTCTATGGTGTCCAGCAGCATATCGTTGCCGTCTATGGCGTAGAGGTTATACAGGCGCTTGACTTTGGCCTCGGTTTGGGCGATCTGGCTCTCCAACTCCTGGAGGGGGTTGACCGGTGGGGCAGTGTCATCCTTTGTAGACCGTTCCAGATTGGCCGAGATGTTGAACAAGTCCTGTATCACCAGGTCCTCAATCTGGTCGGCCCAGCAGGGCTCTGAATCGCAGGAATCGGCCCGTTTCATGTGGGGCTTGGAGTTGTCTTTGGAGTAGCAGTACAGCTTGTAGCCGTTCTTGCCCCACTTCACATACCTCATACGTGCGCCGCACTCGCCGCAATACACAAGCCCAGCCAGCAGGTGGGTGCCTTTGGTAGGCACCCGGCTCTTCTCGGAGCGTTCCCGCATTTTGATTTGGGTCAGGTTGTATATCTCCTCCGAGATAATTGGCTCGTGCAGCCCGGGGTACTCCTCGCCCTTATAGCATATCACGCCGGTGTTGCTCTTTCGGGTCAATATCTGGGTGACGATCTTGTCATAGTGCAGCCCCAGCATATTGGCGATTTTTTGGGCGGAGTAGCCCTTCAAATAGAGGTCGTACATCTTCCGCACCTGTTCGGCCTGCTGGGGGTTCGGCACCAAGATACCCTGGTTTCGGTCGTAGTCATACCCGTAGGGTACTCCACCGCCGCCCATCCAGTAGCCCTGCTTGACCCTCTCCAGCATACCCATGCGGGTGCGCTGGTAAATGTTCTCGCGTTCAAGCTGGGCGAACGCTGACAGAATCCCTATCATGGCCCGGCCATAGGGCGTGCCGGTGTCGATGTTCTCGTTGAGAGATACGAAAGCCACATCGTTGGGGATAAAGATGTCCTCAATCAGGTACAGAGTGTCCTTCTGGCTGCGGGAGAGGCGGTCCAGCTTGTAGACCACCACCGCACACACCTTTCCCGCCTGTACGTCCGCGATCAACTGCTGCATTTTTGGGCGGTTCAGGTTGCTCCCGGAAAATCCGGGGTCGATATAAAGTTGATAGTTTTTCCATCCCATAGCCCGGCAGTAGGCTTCCAGCCGTTCCTGCTGGGCCCCGATGGAATAGCCCTCCTCCGCCTGCGCCTCCGTGGAAACACGGATATACAGCACGCGAAAGCGGGTTTCTAACTCTTGGTTTGGCTTGCTTGCCACGTTTTCTCCTTTCCGGAAATGCCCTCTGCAAGGCACTTTCAGTATACCATATTGCCGGGTAGAAAATCAATGGGAGAATTTCCCATCCGCCCGGTCACTGGGTTCTGACTTTGGCGTATCAAGAAGCCGGTGCTGCAAATCTTTCAGCACCATGACTACGCCGAGGTTTTCCACCTCAATGGCGGGCAGCTTTTCTCCCCTGTATGGCTCGTTGTTGATATAGCGTATAACTGTCATGTTCATGGTATCACCTCATAGTTCATTATGGTCTGCTTGTCCGTGATGTAATCGCTTTCTGATTGGATTCCACCTGCGGAGGTTTTGTTTTGCAACGAAAAAATAAAAATATCTTCCCCAGCGTCCGTGGCTAACGGACTATGGAGTGGTCGGTTCTCCCATATTCCATGCGGGTATCGTCGCGTTGGGGCGGTGCCGCCGCCTCATATGTACTCATGGCCAGCTTGCCGGGCTGGTGGATAGCCGCTCGCCCACAGGGATATGTACCGGGTCAGATTATGCGGTTGTCAAGGTTCGGGGCATGGGGAAATGCCTTTCACTCTATAAAAACAACTGAGATTTCGGAAATCTTCCCTTTCAGAGAGAAAATTTTGAAATATTTTTGAAAATGTGCAGCAGGATATACTGGCGCAGGTCTTCGTCCAACTCTCCATCAATATAGCTTCTGCTATTTATCAGCGGCATATATAACTCAATTATATCGGCAAGTGCTTCATTACTGCCATTCACTGCCGCCATAAGTGTCGTGCGAAATTCCTTGGCACTCATAACTCGCCACCGCTTTCCAGCGCATCGCGGAGCCTTTTTATTGCCAGTGACTTCTGCTTATAGACGTACTGTACCGTGCAGCCCAACTCCTTTGCTACTTCCTCTGGCGACATATCCAGAAAAAACAGCATTGCCATTATCTTCTTTTTTGCAGCGGGCAGCTGAGCAAACGCCTTTGAGAGATTCTCCTCCTCAAAACAGAAACGCTCAGCCACCGGCATATCCTGGAAACATAACTGCTCCATAGGAGCTTCCTCCAGGGAAATCGTGTCCATTCTACGACTCTGTGCCTTTATGTAGTTTTGTCTTGCTCTGTAAACAGTCACCTCCATCCATTTCGTAAACCTCGCCCTAAGTTCATCTCGTTCCTGATTTTTCCCGCGCATGGTGCGCTCCTTTCTCCCAGAGCACACCATCAGGGCAAAGCGCGGAACGAAAAAACCAGACACACCTGAATGGTATGCCTGGACAAAATGATATAAAAAGACAAAAAGGCCGGGCTACATTTCTGTAGAACGGCCTTCATGCGAGCAGTCCGAAATAAAAGTATCAGCAGATATACAGAAAACCTATTTCTTACTGCACAATAATTTTACTGCTTCCATTTTCAAAAAGAAAGTGTTGTAAAGGAGCACTTATAATCTCTTTAGATTAAGCGATAAAGAAATCGTGTGTTTTACTGAAACATATCTAAATTATCCAGCATTTCTGTTATCTTGCCATTAAAATCCACATTGTTTCCAGTACCTGCTTCTGTTTTTGAGGTTGCCGCAAGCTGTTCTTCCAACAAATTACGTACCATTTCCCTTAATGATTCTGACGAAAGGCTCTGCACCGCCTTGATTTCGACCCTGCACTCCGGGCTGAGCAAGGCCGGGTGAGCAGCCAAATACTCCCCCAGCGCCGCCACCACGACGGCGCTTTTCTTATTTCCCAGCCTTTCCAGCAGTTCCCCGGCTTGTATCTGCTCCTCCGTCTCTGCCGGAAACTGTAGGGAGAACCTGTACTTCCCATTCTTCCGCATACGTTACCCCCGCAATCTTGCCAGCTGCTTCTCACCCAGCATCTCATAGCCCACAGCATTGGCGTTGGGCGAGTCGATAAACTCCGCCTTACCAGCCAGGGGGGCCTCGCTTAAATATGAATGAGTTTTAATAGGAACACTGTAATATCAAGGCTTTTCGGAGCCAGCAACCACAAAAAAATATTATTTGAGCTATCACATTACGCAGAAAGCCGTCCGGCATGAAAAAACGGGCGGCTTTTTTGCGTGGATAGCCGGGAGGGAGGCGAAAAAATAGTAACAAAGTTTTAGTGCAAGATTTGTGCAACATTCACGAAATTAAAAAAGGAGGTAACGAATGGCAGACGAAAAATTAAACGTGAGCCCGGAGGAAAATCCCCAGCCCAGCTTGTTCGATACTGGCCCGGCGGATGCTCCTGCCCCGGAAACATCCGCGCCGGAGCCCCCGGCCCCGGAGAACATTCCCGAGCAGGCCGCCGTGGATGCGCCCGCCCAGGATGCCCCGGCTGGTGCTCCCGGCGAGGTGAGTGTATCCGCTGACCAGATTGAAAAGCTCATGGCAGAACAGCGGGCGGCGGGACGTGCGGAGGTGGAAAAGAACGAGCCGCCCGAACCGGAACAGCCGCCCACCCCGGCCCCGGAAGATAAGGCCGCCGGGGAAAAGGGGCCCGCCAAAAAGGACAAGGCCGCCAAAGAAAAAAAGCCCGAGCCGGATAAACCCAAGGGCAGGCGGGGCCGCAAGCCCAAGGAAGAAAAAGCGGGGCCCGGCGAACCGGGAGGGACGGGGGCCCGCAAGAGCCGCCCACCCAAGGCTGACAAGGCGGCCCCGGACAGGCCCCCGTCCCAACCTCGAGACAAAATGGAGCTGTTGACAAAGTGCCCCCAAATCGCTCGAAATATGGTATAATTAGAGCAGGGGGGGCGAGGAAATGCAGTTAAAATATCACATGGTAACGATAGAGGATTTGGTACCGGAAAATCATTTTCTGCGGAAATTGGAAGCGGCGCTGGATTTATCGTTTGTGTATGAGGAGACGGCGCACTTGTACAGCCGGAGGTATGGCCGTGCGCCCATAGACCCGGTAGTAATGGTAAAATACCTGTTGCTGGTTTTTTTGTACGGCATCCCCTCGGAGCGGCAGATCGAGGTGCGGTGTGCGGACAGCAACGCGTTTCGTTGGTATCTTGGAATAGATTTGGATGAACGAGTGCCAGACCACAGTACGATCAGCCAGCTGCGGCGGCGGAAGCCTGCGTTTCGGAAGGTGTTCCGGCGGCTGTTTGAGGAAGTGGTGCGCCAGTGCGTGGAAAAAGGTCTGGTGAGCGGACGGCTGGCGGTGACGGATTCCACCCACGTCAAGGCCAACGCGTCCAGGGCCTCGAAGCAGGAGGTAGATGCGCTGGAAGAGGTGGGGAACTATTGGGAGCGGCTGGACGCCTATGAGGAGGAGGGACTGGAGGAGCTGAAACGGCAGACAGGGCAGCGCCGGGCGAAGCGTACAAAGCAGGTGAAAAAGGACAAGCGCCGTTCCCACAAGAAGGTGAGTAGTACCGACCCGGAGTCGGGCTACATGAAGCGGCCCGGCAAGCCCAGCGGTTTTTATTATCTGTCTCACCAGACAACCGACCCGGACCACGGTATCATCACCGCTGTAACCGTGACGCCGGGGGGTGTCCATGACTCACGGCCCTATTTGGAGCAGTTGGAGTACGTCCATAAAAGTGTTGTGCCGCTGCAAGCCGCCGCGGCGGACTCCGCCTATGACTTCCCCCTGGCACACCGAGCGCTGGAAGAACTGGGCATCGACTTCTTTGTCGTGCCACAGCCCGCCCATGACCGCACGAAAGCTGAACTGAAGCGGGATGCATTCACCTATAACGAACAGCGGGACGTATACTTGTGCCCTAACGGGAAAGAACTGCGGCGCAAGCGGCTGTATCGAAGTGGCAGCGGGCTGTTCTGGGAATACTGGGCGGAAAAGAAAGACTGCGGCAGTTGTCCTTTGCGGCAGAAATGTTTGAATGAGACGGACAAGGCCGGCGCCAGAAAGCTCCAGGACAGTTATTTCAAGACTGTTGTTCAAGAACATTTCTCCAGGCGATGGGAGCCGGATTACCGGGAGGCGCTGAAGCAGCGGCAGATCTGGTGTGAGGGTACTTTTGCCGCACAGAAATGGGGACACAACCTGACGCGTCTCCTGCGGCGAGGTTTAGAGGCAGCGGAGGACCACTGTCTCCTTTCCGCCGCGGCCTTGAACCTCAAAAGAATGATTAAACACTCAGTGTGATGCCGAAAGGCATCTTTTTTCTTGCCTGAAATCTCCCTTGTCCCTTTATTTCAGGCACTTTGTCAACAGCTCCATTTTGTCCCAAAGAAAGGAGGCTTGAAATGCCCTATGTGAATGTACCTAACGACTTATCCAAAATCAAGACGAAAATCGCTTTCAATCTGACAAAACGCCAGCTTGTGTGTTTCGGCGGCGCGGCCCTTGTGGGAGTCCCCTCCTACCTGCTGGCCCGGAGCTCGTTTGGGAACACGGCGGCGTTGTTCCTGATGCTGGGCATCATGCTCCCGGCGTTTCTTCTGGCGATGTACGAGAAAGACGGCCTGCCGCTGGAAAAGGTGGTAAAGAACATCATCCGGGCCAAGTACCTGCGGCCCGGCGTGAGGCCCTACAAGACCGGGAATATCTACGCGCCCTTTACCGGGCAGGCGGGAAAGGAGGCAGTGAATGGAAAACCGAAAAAGCAAAAGAAAGAATAAGGCGGCCTTATCTTCCCAGCAGTCCATCCCCTATGTGGCGATGCACCCGGACGGCGTGTGCCAGCTCCCCGGCGGGCTCTACACAAAGACCGTGGAATATGAGGACATCAATTATTCCGTGGCATCCACCGAGGATCAGTCCGCGATATTCAGCGGGTGGAGCTCGTTCCTCAACTACTTCGACAGCGCGCTCCCCGTCCAGCTCTCCTTTATCAACCGCCGCTCCCACTCCACCAGCCGCTACCATGTGAACATCCCCGCCCAGGCGGACGATTTTGACAGCATCCGGGGCGAGTTCGTGGGGATGCTCAAACGGCAGATTGCCCGGAGCAACAACGGGATTGAACGCTCCAAATATATCACCTTTGGCGTGCCCGCCGAGGGGATTGCCGCCGCCCGGCCCCGGCTTGACCGGGTGGAGGCGGACGTGATGGGGAACCTCCACCGGCTGGGCGTTCCCTCGTCCCCGCTGGACGGGCGGGAGCGGCTGGCCCTCCTGCATGGGCAGATGCACCCCGGACGGCGGGAGCCGTTCCGCTTTTCATGGGGCGATATTTCCAAAACGGGCATGGGGACAAAGGACTTCATCACCCCCAGCGGCGGCTTTGACTTTAGGGGCTCCCGGTTCTTCCGTGTGGGCGGCTTTTGGGGCGCGGCGTCCTATCTTCAGATTTTGGCGTCCGAGCTCTCTGACCGCCTTTTGCGGGAAATTCTGGAGCTGGACGCGGAGCTCACCGTCACCATGCACATCCAGACCGTTGACCAGTTAAAGGCGATAAAGACCATCAAGGGGAAAATCTCGGACATCGACAAGATGAAAGTGGAGGAGCAGAAAAAGGCCGTCCGCGCCGGGTACGACATGGATATACTTCCCCCCGACCTTATCACGTTCAGCAAGGACGCGGCGGAGCTGCTGGGGGATTTGCAGTCCCGGAATGAGCGGATGTTCCTTTTGACGTTCACCGTCATCAACCTCGCCCCCACCCGCCAGCGGCTGGAAAATGACGTGTTCACCGTCTCCGGCATCGCGCAGAAATACAACTGCGCCTTAAAGCGGCTGGACTGGCAGCAGGAGCAGGGCTTTATGTCCTCGCTGGCCCTCGGCTATAACGAGGTGCAGATACAGCGGGGCATGACCACCAGCTCCACCGCGATTTTCATTCCCTTTATGACGCGGGAGCTCCGCATGGGCGGGCAGGCCCTCTACTACGGCATGAACGCGCTTTCCCACAATGTCATCATGGCTGACCGGAAAAAGCTGAAATCCGCCAATGGGATGTATCTTGGCTCCACGGGCTCCGGCAAGAGCTTTGCCGCCAAACGGGAATTGATAAACGTCTTTCTTGCCACAAGTGACCGCATCGTTATCGTTGACCCGATGGGGGAATATTCCCCGCTGGTACGGCGGCTGGGCGGGCAGGTCATTGAGATTGCCCCGGACAGCCCCCACCACATCAACCCGATGGATATTGAAATCGGTTTGAATGACGAGGACAGCCCCCTTTCCATGAAAGCGGATTTTCTGCTTTCCCTCTGTGAGCTGGTGGTAGGCGGCAAGGACGGCCTGCAACCTATTGAAAAGACCGTGATTGACCGCTGTGTGCGGCTGGTGTACCGGGAGCTTGCGCTGGGGCTGGAGGGCGCAAAGATGCCTTTGCTCCAGAGCTTGTACGAGGAATTACTCAAACAGCCGGAGCCGGAGGCGAAACGTGTGGCGACTGCGCTGGAGCTCTACTGTACGGGCTCCCTCAATCTGTTCAACCACCCGACCAATGTGGACTTGAGCTCCCGGGTGGTGTGCATCGTGCTGAAAGGGCTGGGGGAGAACCTCCGCAAGATTGCGATGCACGTCACCAACGAGTTTGTCACCTCGGCGGTGAATACCAACTATAAAAGCGGCGCGGCGACGTGGTGCTACTTTGACGAGTTCCACATCCTGCTCCGCGACCCGCTGACCGCCAGCTACTTTGTGGCGGTGTGGAAGATGCTCCGCAAAAAGGGCTGTGTGCCCTCGGCCCTCACGCAGAACGTGAAAGACCTTTTGGCCAGCCGGGAAATCGAGAACATACTGGATAACACCGATTTTCTTGTTCTGCTCTCCCAGGCCCAGAGCGACCGGGCCATCATCGCAAAACAGCTCGGCATTTCCGAGCACCAGCTTTCCTATATCACCCACAGCAATTCCGGCGAGGGCCTGCTGTTCTATGGGAATGTGACCATCCCCTTTGTTGACCGTTTCCCCAAGGGTGAGATTTACAACCTGCTCACCACCCGCCCGGAGGACATAGCCAATGACCAGAGGAACGAATAACGCCGGGGACAAAGGCACTTCGGGACAAAATGGAGCTGTTGACAAAGTGCCTGAAATAAAGGGACAAGGGAGATTTCAGGCAAGAAAAAAGATGCCTTTCGGCATCACACTGAGTGTTTAATCATTCTTTTGAGGTTCAAGGCCGCGGCGGAAAGGAGACAGTGGTCCTCCGCTGCCTCTAAACCTCGCCGCAGGAGACGCGTCAGGTTGTGTCCCCATTTCTGTGCGGCAAAAGTACCCTCACACCAGATCTGCCGCTGCTTCAGCGCCTCCCGGTAATCCGGCTCCCATCGCCTGGAGAAATGTTCTTGAACAACAGTCTTGAAATAACTGTCCTGGAGCTTTCTGGTGCCGGCCTTGTCCGTCTCATTCAAACATTTCTGCCGCAAAGGACAACTGCCGCAGTCTTTCTTTTCCGCCCAGTATTCCCAGAACAGCCCGCTGCCACTTCGATACAGCCGCTTGCGCCGCAGTTCTTTCCCGTTAGGGCACAAGTATACGTCCCGCTGTTCGTTATAGGTGAATGCATCCCGCTTCAGTTCAGCTTTCGTGCGGTCATGGGCGGGCTGTGGCACGACAAAGAAGTCGATGCCCAGTTCTTCCAGCGCTCGGTGTGCCAGGGGGAAGTCATAGGCGGAGTCCGCCGCGGCGGCTTGCAGCGGCACAACACTTTTATGGACGTACTCCAACTGCTCCAAATAGGGCCGTGAGTCATGGACATCCCCCGGCGTCACGGTTACAGCGGTGATGATACCGTGGTCCGGGTCGGTTGTCTGGTGAGACAGATAATAAAAACCGCTGGGCTTGCCGGGCCGCTTCATGTAGCCCGACTCCGGGTCGGTACTACTCACCTTCTTGTGGGAACGGCGCTTGTCCTTTTTCACCTGCTTTGTACGCTTCGCCCGGCGCTGCCCTGTCTGCCGTTTCAGCTCCTCCAGTCCCTCCTCCTCATAGGCGTCCAGCCGCTCCCAATAGTTCCCCACCTCTTCCAGCGCATCTACCTCCTGCTTCGAGGCCCTGGACGCGTTGGCCTTGACGTGGGTGGAATCCGTCACCGCCAGCCGTCCGCTCACCAGACCTTTTTCCACGCACTGGCGCACCACTTCCTCAAACAGCCGCCGGAACACCTTCCGAAACGCAGGCTTCCGCCGCCGCAGCTGGCTGATCGTACTGTGGTCTGGCACTCGTTCATCCAAATCTATTCCAAGATACCAACGAAACGCGTTGCTGTCCGCACACCGCACCTCGATCTGCCGCTCCGAGGGGATGCCGTACAAAAAAACCAGCAACAGGTATTTTACCATTACTACCGGGTCTATGGGCGCACGGCCATACCTCCGGCTGTACAAGTGCGCCGTCTCCTCATACACAAACGATAAATCCAGCGCCGCTTCCAATTTCCGCAGAAAATGATTTTCCGGTACCAAATCCTCTATCGTTACCATGTGATATTTTAACTGCATTTCCTCGCCCCCCCTGCTCTAATTATACCATATTTCGAGCGATTTGGGGGCACTTTGTCAACAGCTCCAAAATGTCCCAAAGTCCCCGAAAGGGCCCAAAACCAAAAAATCGAAATTCCGCATGGAAAGCGAACAGGAAAAAATCAGCAAGTCCAAGCTCCGCATGGAGACGCGGGAGGACAAGTTGAACCGGGCCCGGAAAAAGCTGGAGGGCAAAAAGCCGCCGAAGCCCAGGGGCCCGGTGCGCCGGGCTTTTGGGGCCGCCGGGTGGAGCGCCCACGGCTTTGTGCATGGCAAAATCTACGAGGTGGAGCATGAAAACGTGGGAACCGAGGGGACCCACCGCTCCGAGCTTTTGGGCGAGGCCGCTCTCCGGCAGGGGACGCGGTACGCAAAAAAGCGCATCCGGGAGCACCCGGCCCGGGCCGTCCATAAGGCCGAGACGCAGTACATCAAGGCCCGGGCGGACTACCAGTTCCGCATGGCCGCCCAGGAGAACCCGGAGCTTGCAAAGAACGCCGTCACCCGCTACTGGCACAAGCAAAAGCTGAAAAAGCAGTACGCCAAACAAGCGCGGCAGGCGGCGAAACAGACCGCGAAACAGACCGCGAAACAAGGGGCCAAGGCCGCCGGGAAAACCGCCGCCGCCACGGAAAAGCTGGCGGAGCGGGCCGTGGCTTTCGTGAAACGGCATCCCGTGGGGGCGCTTATCGCGCTGGCCTGCGTGGTGCTCGTTTTATCCCTCCAGTCCTGCGCGTCCTCCCTTATCACTTTGGGGAACGCCGCCGCAGGCGCGGTTGGGGCCACCACCTACCCCGCCCAGGACGGGGATATGCTGGGGGCCGAGGCCGCTTATTGTTCGCTGGAGGCGGAGCTCCAGCATTATCTGGATACCTACGAAAGCACACACGACTATGACGAGTACCATTTTGATTTGGACGCTATTGAGCACGACCCCTATGTGCTGATTTCCTTATTGAGCGCATGGCATGAGGGCGAGTGGACGCTGGCGGATGTCCGGCCTACGCTGCAGATGCTCTTTGACCGCCAGTACACGCTGACAGAGAACGTGGTAAAGGAGCGGCGGTACTACATCGAAACGGATACATGGACGGACGAGGACGGCAATACCCACACCGACAGCTACCGGGTGTATTACGATTATTACATCTGCTATGTGACGCTGGATAACTTCAACCTTTCCCATCTCCCTATCTACATCATGGGGGAGGACAAGGTTTGCCGCTTGAAAACCCGCTTGTATCAAGGCTTTCCGGGCGCGGTTCATGGGGCCCGGTATGTTTCTATGTCCGGCCCCCGTTTCCCCGCCCAAAAGCTAACATCTGAGAGGAGGTAACTTTGGAAAAAGCGCAGGAATACAAGTATTATTCTACCCAGCGGCCCGTTGACATCGGCACGTTCCCCAATGGCAAGGAAAACCCGCCCATCCGGATCGAAAACTACGAGGGCCGGATTTGGGTGGAGCATGATACCCGGCTTGCATGGGGCGAGCTGGCCTATGCCCAGCCGCTCACGGAAAAGGAGCTCTATAATTACGAACTCAAGCCATCCCGTGATAACCCGGATATGCGGCGGCTGATGGATACCCAGGCCCAGGTGGTGGGGAAATGGGAGGACGAGGGCCGCGTCCCTGATGGAAAGCGGCTGACATGGTTTTACCCGGATTTTGGGTGCTATGTAGTGAAAGAATTTGTTTCCCCGGAGCGGCTGGCCGAGTGTGCCCGTGGGGTGGAGCTCCAGCAGGAGGCCGCTGGCCGTAAACGGGCCCGGCAGGAAAAACCCCCGATTGCCGCACAACTGCGGGAGGCTGGGAAACTGGCCGGGGAACGGCAGGCCCCCGCCGCGCCCAAACGGAACGCGCCCGACCGGGGCGACAGGTAGGCATGGCCGGAAAAAAGCGCCGCCGCCCCATCCATCTCCATGTGATGGTGTCCGAGGATGAGCAGGCGCTTATCCGGGAACGCATGGCCCAGGCGGGCATCCGCAACATGGGGGCCTATATGCGCCGGATGGCCCTCTGCGGCTATGTGCTCCAGATTGACCTTGCCCCCGTCCGAGAGCTGGTGTCCCTCCAGCGGCGATGCTCAAACAATCTCAATCAAGTGGCCATCCATGCCAACACCTACGGGGGCATCTACCCCGAGGAAATATCGGCCCTCCAGCGGGACTACTCCGCTTTGTGGGGCCCTCTGTCTGATTTGCTGAAACAGCTTTCCGCGCTGGTGGAGCTGTGACCTGCTGGGGAGCGGTGCTGTGCCGCTCCCCGGCTTTTTTCGTACTTCGGGACATTTTGTCCCAAAGATGGGTAGATTGTCGAAATGAGATGTGATATAATTATGTTTAAGCAAGCGAAAAAATATGTTTAAGTGAAAATGCTTTGCTTTATATGAGTTAGTATGCGTTCAAAGGAGGCACTGGCTTTGAATATTCTTATCATTGGAAATGGGTTTGATTTAGCTCATGGCCTACCCACAAAATATGAGCATTTTTTGAAATATGTTGACGCCTTTAAGCGATTTAAGGATATCTGTAAACAAGAAAGCGTTAAGGCTGACTGGGAAACTGCGAACGAAGAAGATAAAGATTTTATACTACACTTTGCTAATCTTTATGATAAAAAACCACAAATTTATAAAGAAATAGAAAACCTAATTTCAAATAATGTTTGGATTGATTATTTTTGGAAGATTTATAAAAGCCGAGGAATAGCTGGGAAAGATGGGTGGATCGATTTTGAGAGTGAAATATCAAGGATAATACAAACACTTGATAAAGCAAGGCTTACTATTTTAGAAGAGATAAACCGAGGTCAAAAGCTGGGAAAAATGACGTATCAACAATCAAATATTCTCTCTCCGCTTTGGGGTAAACCGGGAACAAGCTGTGATAGCATGAAATTTGATGAAAACGCAGTCGGATATAAAAAAACACGATTTTTAACAGATTTAAATAGGCTTACACGGTGCTTGGAAATCTATCTGAGTAATTATGTTGAAGAAATTACTCCTAAAGTTAAACTACCGGACATTGATGGGCTGACTATTCATTGTGTTCTTAGTTTTAATTACACTCATACATATCAAAGATTTTATGACGCAAACAAAAATCCAAAAATAAGATACGACTATATTCACGGGGAAACAAAAGCTGGAAGTGACGTCGATAATTGCAATCTTATTCTTGGAATTGATGAATATTTAGAAGGATATGCCAAAGATAGAGACAATGAGTTCATTCAGTTCAAGAAATTTTATCAGAGAATTTATAAAAAGACTGGCTGCAAATATATTGACTGGATGAATAGTATGGCACAGATGCCATCGGGTTATGGGAGAAACGGAGATGCCATACATAATGTCTATATTATAGGACATTCCTTGGACATTACCGACAAAGATATTCTTTCAAGCCTAATTAACATGGAAAGCACCAAAACAACAATTTTCTATCATAGTCAGACAACTCTGGGAAACCAAATAAGTAATCTTGTCAAAGTCCTCGGCGAGGATAGGCTTATTGCTAAAGTACATGGGGCAAATGCAAGCATTGTTCTACAAAAACAGCAGGAGGCAATCCCGATAGAGCATTAATTATAGAAATTAAGTTAATAAATTATTTGAAAGAATGACAGAAGGTGAGTTGCCTTACTGTCATTTTTTCTGTTAAAAGGAGGTGCTACCACGGCCACGACCTACATCCGGCCCTACAAGCAGGCGGCGGGACTGAGCGCCGTCCAGACGATGGAGGAGCGGTTTGCCTACGGGCTCAACCCCCAAAAGCTGGGGGCCGTGTCCTCCCACCTTTGCGACCCGGCCACAGCCGCCGCCGAGTTTCTGCTGGTGAAAAGCGAATACCAGGCGGCCACCGCCCGGCCCGTGGAGCGCGGGGCTCTGTTTTTCCAGATACGGCAGGCGTTCCCGCCCGGCGAGGTGACGGCGGAGGAGGCAAACAAGCTGGGCTTTGAAACGGCGATGCGCTGGACGAAAGGCAAGTACCAGTTTTTCGTCTGCACCCATACCGACAAGGGCCACATTCACAATCATATCTATTTCAATTCCACGGCCTTTGACTGCTCCCGGAAATTTCATAATTTCCTCGGCTCCAGCTTTGCCCTCCGGCGGCTGTCTGACCGGGTATGTCTGGAGCATGATTTGTCCGTGATACAAAACCCCAAACAGCACAGCAAGGGCCGTTTCCTCCACTATGGCCAGTGGATAGGCGACAAGCCGCCCTCCGCTCAACAGCGGGGGCGGCTGGCAATCATCGCGGCCCTTGAAAAAAAGCCCGCCGACTTTGCCGCGTTCCTCCGGCTGATGGAAGAGTCCGGCTTTGCCGTCAAGTGCGGGCGGGGCGGCGTGGTTTCGTTCCTCGCGCCGGGGCAGGACAAGTACACCCGGCTCCGGGCATCCACCCTCGGCGCGGGCTTTGACCCCGAGGACATCCGGGCAGTGATCGCCGGGGAGCGGCCCCTCCCGGAGCTCCCCAAGAACGCGCCGCCCCCGGCCCGGCAGGTGGGGCTTATCATTGACATTCAAAAGCGCATGGCCGAGGGCAAGGGCCCGGCTTATGAACGGTGGGCGAAAGTCTACAACCTAAAGCAGATGGCCGCCGCCCTCCAGTTTTTGCAGGAAAACAATCTCACCGACTATGACGCGCTGGCGGCAAAGACCACGGCGGCGGTTGACCGGGCCTACGCGCTGGCCGGGGAGCTCCAGACCACCGAGGCCGCCCTCTCGAAAGTCTCCAAGCTGATGGGGGCCGTGGTGGACTATGCCAAGGCCCGGCCCGTGTTCGATGGCTACAAGGCGGCCCGGTACTCGAAAAAATACCTTGCCGAGCACGAGGCGGAGCTTGCCACCTACCGGGCGGCCCGGGCCGCTATGAATGAATTGTTGGGCGGTGCAAAGCTCCCCAAAATGGACGCGCTGAAAAAACAGCGGCGGGAGCTGGCGGATAAGAAAAAGGCCCTCTATGCCGAGTATAGGCAGGCCCAGCGGGATATGCGGGAGGCCGTGGCGGTCAAGGCCAACATCGACCATCTGCTCGGCCTTACGGACGGGCGCACAGATAAGGAACAGACGCGATAGCGGCGGTGACGCAGCCAACCTCTTTGGGACATTTTGTCCCAAAGAGTCGGGTTTGGGGAGGCTCCCCAACAAGCATTTTTGCGGGCCCATGGCCCAGCAAAAATTTCGGAGTGTGGCCACACCCGAATTGCTTGCCGAAACGCGCAACCCCGGAAGTGGCGCGAAAAAACGGAGGCGCGTGCTTCTCTTTACGCATCCTCCGTTTCTTTAGCCGCTTTCATCGCTTGGATCATGGCTTCTACAATTTTTAGTTCTTTTTCGTCCAGGGCGTTAAGAATGGCGTCGATCCGCTTTCTGCACTCACTCCCTTTATTCTTGGACGGATAGAAATATTGATCTACCGATATATCGAACATTGTCACCATCTGATAAAAGGTGTTGAGGCTGGGGTGCTGGCCGTCATTCTCGTTATACATGATGGTACGCGGAGCCCGGTCAACAATATAGGCCAGTTGCTCCTGCGTCATTCCGCTGGCTTCCCTTGCCCGCTTGATGGCGAGCCCTATATCGTGAAAATCAAATCGTCGATTATCTCTCTCAATCTTCATAACATCACCTAATGTAATTTTACATTTCATATGATATTATTTGAACGATTGTGTATTTCATACTACTGACTGTTTAATTTCATATTGAACAACAAAAACAACTTCTACACGCTTGACTTTCACGTAACGTCATAGTGTATTATAGAGAAAACAGGAAAGGATGATTAAAATGAAAGTAAAGTATATTCGTTCTGACGGCGTTTATCAAAAAATCGCAAATGCGTCCATTGAAAAGAAAAATGACATCTATCGTTATGAGTTAATGATGCCTTTCAAGAAAAAATGGGACTGTTATAGTGTCCCAATGAAAGCATCAACGCCTAATGGATATGATGTAATAATGGCAAGCAGTATGCTTGGTCTTATTGCTCCAAGTAAAGTAGACAAATCCCAGCAGAAAAATATCGAGCAAATTTCTTCTGATTTACTGTGGACTGCTTGTCAACAATCTATTCAGAAATCTTTGGATTGCTTTGCAAACAGTGGTATTGAAGTACCAGTACAGGAATATCTTTTTACAATTTTGTTAGCAGATCCCGAAAGTCCCTATATTTCACTTAATGAAGGGTATTGTGGCGATGGAGGTATTCCCGGCTATATTTTTGCATGGCTTGTTCCCAATCAATATACTTTGGAGCGGTTGCCAGTTGCTCTTGCACATGAAGTCAATCATAATATTCGATTTCAATTTATTCGATGGAGAAATGATATTACACTGGCCGAAATGATGGTTAGCGAAGGACTTGCTGAAAATTTTGCAACTTATTTATATGGCGAAGATAAAGCGGGGCCGTGGGTAACTAAAACTGATATAAAAACCTTAAACGAATATATTAAACCGATTATTTATGATGGGTTAAATGTACAGGGCCTTGAAAATCTTAATCCTTGATATAACCCACATCGCCATTGTTCACTTCGCCCAGATTTTTGGTTTGCATCACTCTGTTGCCAACCCGGAATACCCGCTTGCCATGTGCAGCCTCAGGCTTGCCGGGCGCGGGCGGGTTCACCAAGTCGCGCAGACGGAGGTTGAGTGCGTTGGCCCCGGTCTCCGTCTTTTTGCGGTAGGGGGTAAGCAGGGCAACATTGTCCAGGCCATATTTCTTGACCTCCTGCATATATAGCGTTACCACCTTGTCTGCGGACGCTGCTATGTCAGGCGAGTCCACAAACTGGAAATCGTCACCGAACTCCAGATTACGAACGCCCTTACGGATAGCTTTCGCGTTGACCGCAATCCGGCTCCCCGCCTGCTGGCGGAATACCTTATCAAGCCGGGCAACAGGCACCTTGCCGCTGGCGATGATCTCGCTGAGAACCGCTCCAGGACCCACAGAGGGCAGCTGGTCGCTGTCGCCAATCAGCACTACCTGTGCGCCCAGACGGATAGCTCCCAATAAGTAATTAGCCAGGTACAGGTCCAACATGGAAACCTCGTCCACCAGAATCAAATCGGCGTCCACCAACTCAGGCTCGTTGAAATTGCCGTCCTCGTCAGCCATAAGATTCAGGGCCTTGTGGATGGTGGAGGCCGGGTGATTGGTGGCCTGCTCCATGCGGCGTGCCGCTCGCCCGGTGGGGGCACAGCAGCAGATCATGCCGTCCGGGTTCTGCCGGTGGTAGATGTCAAGAATTGCTTTTTGAATCATGGTCTTACCCGTACCAGGACCGCCGGTTATAACAGACAGCCCTTGGGTCAGGGCCATTTTAACGGCCTGCCGCTGCTCTGGAGCAAAGCTGAGATTCAGACGCTTTTCCGCGCCGTCCAGCTCGGTTTCCAGATTGATGCAGCCCTTTGTCTTGGCCCGCAAAAACTGCTGAATCCTCTGGGCTAGACATCTCTCGGTATGAGCGCTTTTCGCGCGGTACACATACTGGTCGTAGGTGGTGAGCTGCCCGCTCTCCACCAAACAGGCGGCACGGTTCGCCGCCATCCGGGTTGTAAGCTCCGGGGTGTCCAGCAGCTTGAGCGCCGCCTTGAGGAAAGCGTGTTTCTCAAGGCATAAGTGCCCATAGCTCTCTGCTTCGGTCAGCGTGTAGAGTAAGCCTTCGTCCACCCGTTCAGTGGACAGCTTGTCAAAACCCATACTGGCGGCAATTTTGTCGGCCGTCAGAAATCCCACGCCCGACAGCTCGCAAAGCCGGTAAGGGTGATTCTTAACGGTGTCCATGGTGTGCTCGGCGTACTCCTCATAGAACTTCAGCGCCTGCCTGGGCGTGATGCCGTGGGGCGCAAGGAACGCGATGATGTCCCTAGCTCCACGGTTCATCAGGTAGGACTCCCGGATTTTTTGCAGCTTTTTCGGGGTGATGCCCTTGATTTGCAGCAGCTTTTCCGGCTCAGAATCAAGCACATCCAGAGCCTTTATTCCGAACAAATCATAGATTTTTTCAGCCGTTTTCTGGCCAATGCCCTTAATCTGCCCGGAGGCAAGGTAGCCGATGACGCCCTCCTTTGTGGGCACCAGCACCTCATCATAGCTCTCCACCTCGAACTGGACGCCGTGCTTGGTGTTGGTATTCCACCGCCCCTGCATGTTGTACCGCAGGTTTTCAGCGGTGGGCAGACAGTAGCCAACGGCTTTTATCTGGGTCAGGATGTTCCCGGCAAGGTCCTTGACCTGCTCGCAGGGGTGGTAGAGTGCTACCATGTAGCTGCCGGGGCTGGGGATGGGCGGGTAGATCACCCGCTGGAATTCACAAAGCATTTTGTACTCCTTTCAGCCAACAGGAACCAGCGCCTTACGCGTCTGCGTGACTTGGTATTCTTCATCCTGCACAGCATAGTTTTGGGCGTAAAAGACAGCCTCCTGTACCATATCGTCTGCCAGCCGGTCAAATTCTTGCACTAGCCGCACCCTGTTTCTCAGGTCATACATGGACCAATCCTCAAAATCGGCATCACAGTCAGTGCCGCGGCCCGGAAAGGTGGTGACCTGCATATGCGTCCCTCGAAAGTCAACACAGGCGGGTTTTCTGCAGACTCCACAGACATTTCCTGCACGGACCGGTAACTCTTCTGCCCGCAATTGGTGCAGTAGGACTTATAGCCGCTGGGAATACGTTCAGGGTGAGTGCTCGCGCCATGTTTTCCTCTACGGCCAGCAGCTTGCTTTCCGGCGTACCCTGGGTTTTGAGGATAAAGGGAATCTCCTGCATGGCAAAATAGACGTCGTGGGCCGTGGCCGGGCTGCCGCCCAAAGCCATCCCGTACATGGCGATGGCTTCCACCGCCGCCTTTTTGGGCAAGCTGAGCTTTTTACATACCCGGGTCATGGCGTTGATGGGATAGTCCAACTCAACCTCAAGGAGCCTTTGCAGCTTGCCCACCAAGTCCCCAAACTGGGCAAAAACCTGGTCGAGAGCCGTCTCGAAGTCGGAAACCTTGTGGCCTTTCCGGTGGTCTACCGCAACGCACTCCCCGATGTGGATGGGGACCTGGCCGCCTATAAGCAGGGCGGAAACCTTTGCCGAGGCTGTGCCGGTATCTGAGGTCATGAACCGGATACCCGGCGTGAGCTTTGCCGCTATGGAAGCCTTGCCCTGGGAGGCAAGCATTTTGGCATAGGCGCCCAACAGGTCCTCTTTCTGGCCGGGCATCTCCCAGGACGCGCTGACTATCGAGTGGTCGCAGTAGCCGTCCACAAAGCTGCTGCCTGGAAAGCGCTCGTCCAGCTTTGTTTTGAGGGTCATGAGCAGTTCATCCACCGGCAGCACGGCATAGTCGGCCTCGCCGCCGGAGTGAACTGCCGAGACCTTCTCATCCCGGATCAGCAGCAGGGCCTCATCACCGAACAGAGTCATGCAGGCGTTGAGGACATCCGCCAGCTTGTCACGCTTGAGCTTGGGCAGGGCGGTGCCGTTGATTTTGGCCCGGCCCAGCAGGCTCTTGTAGGCTGTGTCCCGGACGGGGTAGTAGCCGCTGTCCATCTTCATGGCGAGGCCCAGATTTTTTGCGGTGTCCTCCACCGCTTCCCGGCTGATACCGGGGGCAAAGGAGGAGAGGTCGCTGTAGAGCGGGGCGTTTTTGTCCAGAGGCTCCAGACGCAGATCTTTCACCCGGCGGCGCTTCCACTGGCTTTCCCGGGTTTGGTTCTCGTGGTACCCCAGCATAGCGGGGAAGTCCGGGAATGTGGCAGAATAGTTGTCCTGGCAGGTTGACATTTTGATACTCCCTTTCTTTGGTGAAATGCAAAAAGGCAGCGGTCATAATGACTGCTGCCTTTTGCCAGTACCGGCCCGATTCGGTTGTAAGAGGAAACAAAAAAGTGCCATCTATGTCTGCACACGGCAAACACTGATGACACTCTGTAACGCGGTGACTTTGTCCGTTGTCCGAACCTGATACTGTAATGCTATTTTATCAGGTTTTGGAGTGATTGTCAATCTCCTTTAGTGTTCCTTTTTTCTGCCTGCTGGATTAAAAGCTCACACAAATCAAGAATATTTTCCTTTTCATCTGAAGGAAGCGCGAAAAGTTTTTCGCTCAAATATGACGCCCTGTGTTCCATGGATTTATCCACTACATCACAGAACACTTCGTCTGCTGAGATTTTCAGCTCATTCAGCAGCAAAACCATATTATCATAACGAGGAAACCTTTTCCCTCTCTCTACATAGGAGATATACTGTACGGATAACCCGGTCCTTGCCGCCAGTTCCTCCTGGGTCAAGCCTAACCTTTCTCTACATGCCTTAAATCTGTTCCCAAACTTTTTGTCCGTCATACCGCGCTCCCATCAGGCTCACTCATTTAGGTTAAATATAACCCTTTTTGTGGAAAGTAACCAACACGCTAAAGGTTTATACTGCGCCTTTAAGATGTATAAGCGCGGAATCTTTTTTTCAAAAAAGAACGACACTGGTGAAACCAGTGCCGTTAAAAGCGGATTGTAAAACTTTTCGAGGCTACATAAACACCTTGTTTACCTCAATATAGCACCCCTCCAGGCTGTTCACCTTGGCAGTGTCCTTTGAAGTATAGACCTCGTGGAGGAGTAAAAGGCCGTCCTTCAGCAGGAACACCTCAATCGAACTGCTTGCCAGGTCCACCAGCCAAAGCTCCCTTACTCCGGCCCGCTGGTACAGATTAAACTTCACCAGCCGGTCATGCCGCAGGCTGCCGGGGGAGATGATTTCTACCACCATCTCCGGCGCGCCTTTGCATCCCCGTTCGTTCAGCTTGGATTTGTCACAGATGACCGTGATATCCGGCTGAACTACCGTGTTTTTCTCAAATAAGCAGACCTCAAACGGGGCCGGTATGGCCCTGCAGGGCTTTCCTTCTAAGAAGTTCGTCAACTGCCGTATGAGTTCAGCCAGCACCAGCTGATGGGAGGTCGTTGGCACATCTAAACAAACTCTTTCCCCCTCGATTCGTTCACAGCTACCGGATATTGGGGCGGCCATTCTCGTTCCTCCTCTGCCGTCTGTATGCTTATATTATACCGTGCCTACACTTAAAAATCAACGGGTCCGTCACAGGATTTGCTCATACTAAATCCTGATATGCTTTTTCACAACTGCTGTCAACTTGCTGGGCAGCTGTTCCAAGTCCGTTATATCCAGAAAAGAGCTGCCGTAAATCCGCTGGATGCTGGGCTTATCGTCTCCAATGGCCGCAGCCACAAAGACGATTCCCTTGCGCTGGTACTCCTGCTTAATGCCCCGCAAATCCTCCTCGGCGGCGGTACCATCATAGCCAATATCCGCGGGCTGGCCGTCTGACACCAGAATCAACAGCTTGACACCCTCAGGGCGTTTCGAGAGCCGCTCGGCCACATACCGCAGAGCCGCCCCATCCCGATTGCTGCTCCTGGCATGGATGTCCATGAGACGGTAGCGGTCATCATTGTCAAAGCCGTCAAACTCAGCGTAGGAGTACAACGCAACACCGCGTCCGTCTGTAGAGTGGCCGTAAATCATAACAGGAATCTCCAAGCTGTCACAGAAATCATGAAGGATGATTGCCGCCGCCCGGGCATAGATACAGCGGTCGCCACAGCTCATGGAGCCGGACTCATCCACCAGCAGGCCAACTGCCAGCTCGGGTATCTCGTTTGGTAGGTTGTTTTTGTAGAACGCCTTGCCATCGTTCCGGCACAAGGCATGGGAGTCAAGCCTTCTGCCCATGACAAGGCCAGTCTGCTTGCCGCCCTGACGGTGCTCCTTGAGCTGTTTCTGGATGCTACGCTGGAGCTGTTTTGAGATAGTAACAAGCCGGGGCGCGACAGCATCGTACTGCTCTATGAGGTCAGTGTCCACGCTGGAAATGCGGTTAATTTTGATGTTCACCCCCTGGTGGATATCGCCGTAGGAGATGCTGTTTGCCATCTCGTTCAGCTCAGACAGGCGCTCATTTTCCAGCTGTTCAGTTGCTGCACGCTCGGCCATTTTGTCCAGCATACGGTCAATGTCAGAGGCGGCCTTGTCGTACTGCTCCCGCTCATAGTCAGCGTTGTACTCCGTTGAGCCGCCTACTGGTTCGGAAACCGAATTTGTCTGATGATACGGTATGCGCCCGCCCTCGGATTCTGAAACCTCCTGCTTCCCTGTATTGGGAGCAGAACCCATGATAGGCGGCAGCTCCTCGTCGGATTGCGCGGATTCTTCCTCCACAGGTTTGTCATCCCCATTCTCTTCTTCTGGCTCACTAGTCTCCTGCTCAGAGGAATCATCGCCGTTCGCTCCTGCAGCGTCTTCATGGGTCTTAGCGCGGCTGGGCGCTGTAGCAGAAGAGCTCCCGGAACTTCCAGCCCCGGGAACCGGCGTGCCGCCTGTTCCCGCCGTGGTAGCGCCGGACATACCGCCAAGGCTCTTATTCACAGCATCGACCATAGATTCATTGGCCTCCATCTCGGCCTTGAGCCGCTCGCAGTAGTCCTCAATATGCTCCCAGCAGCGCACCAGAATCAGGTTTACTGTGCGGAGCCTGGTCTTGGGGTCAGGGTCGATTATCGAGCTGTCCAACTCATTGATAAGGTCAAAGATGGTCTGAATGCGAATATCGACCAGTTCTTCATCACCGTATTTTATCTCCCCAAACTCCACATAGGACAGCATGACCAGCAAGATGCTCTGGAAAATATGGTTCTGCCCGTCTTCCTCCTTCTCCTTGAGCTGGGTGACGGTGAACATTTCCTCCCACACTGTTTGGCGTAGGGCAGCCAGCCCAAACCCCAGCGTGCCGGGGAAGTCGTTGAGCATACGGTTCTCAATATAGCCGTCCTCCAGCACATTGGAAATAAAGCGTGAAACCTCATTTATAGCCTCTGAATTCTTGGGGTCAGCCTTGAGGTATGCCCATAGCGCCTTTTCGTTGGCGAAATCCTCCGCCGTATGCAGAGGGGGTGGCTCTGGGAACCAGAGACCACGCTCCATGTGATTTGCGTGGGTTTGGGGCAGCAAAAAGTCGGTGTACAGCACATGGCCCAGTTCATGGGCAAACAGCCCGCACACCAGCTGATACCGGTTCTCCCGGCCCCTGGTCTTTGTCACCAGCGTATGACCGGTGTTGATATGTATCTTCCTGTTGTCCGTATGGGCTGCACCCGGGGATTTGGGCTCCCAACGAAGCTGCACCCGTACCCGCCGGTCGTACTTATAGCGACGGGTCTGGGCGGCGGCCATGTCCTCAAAATGCCCCGCCAGCACACGGCTGGTGAAGAACTGCCGGTCGGTTATCTTGCTGCGCTTTTCATTGAGCAGTTTTTTTACCAGCTTGTGGTTTACTCTTGCCATTTTTGGCCTCCTTATAGATAGGAAAGGGCCAGACATTTGCCTGGCCGCTCCCATTATTTTAGTGATTCAATTTTACCCGAGTCGGTCAGGTACTTGGCGAAGTCGTGCTCAGTCTTTGTGACAATATACCAGTCCCGCTTGACTGGATCATATAGGCGGTGCTCATTTGACCTGCCAAGATTGATGCAAACAGGGACGCGCCCCTCCAGCAGCTGTTTGATGACAAAATCCCGCCGGGTCATCACCGTGCCGTTGAAACGGCCCTTGCGCTCCATCACCTTTTTCACCTGCCCGAACCGCAGCTCAGACATATCATCCGCCCAGCCGAGGAAAGCGTCCCGTTGGGACTGTTTTTCCTGACGGAGCTTTTCAGCCGCAGCGGCTTCCGTTTCCAGACGCTTATTTTCCTCTGCCTGCCATGCCTGTTCTCTCTGAACCAGACGCCCCTGGCGGTATGCAGCCAGCCTTTGTGCCTGGGCCTCATCGAACTGTCGGACAAACTCAATATCCGCCAGACCGATCCACCTGGAATTATCCATGTCCTGCTTCAGGTTATCCAGGTAGCCGGACAAGCTGCCCACGCCACCGGTTTGTACCAAGCCCAAAAGGTACTCGGGCGTATCACGGACCTCAATCCGTTTTTGACGCATAAAGCGCAGACCCGCCGGAATACCGTCATAAAACAGGTACAAGTCACACTCCTGCTCTTTGTACCGGTTTTCCACTTCACGGCTCTTATACAGAGGGCCGGCCACCTGCTGGACCTCGTGCCAGTGCCGTACTGGCGTGTTAAAATTCCGGCCGGAGCCGTACTCAATGACTTTCCGTTTTTCGTACGGCGTTGTAAGCTCAGTCATATGCATGTTTATCCCTCCAGCTCAAAGCCATTTTCGCGCATAACTTCCACGGAGCAAAATGTAACGCGAACCCCATGGGGCACGTCGGTCATCCCTCTGCTGGATGCGGCCCGGGCTAGTTTCATGAGCTGGTACTGCATGGCAATATTGAGATGCGTCCGCAGGCTGGCTCCAGCATTGGGGTCATAAGTCTCTATGGCCTGCAGCCCTCGGAGCAAAAGCTCCTGCCGCACATCCTCAACCTCCATGCCGGTTGCCACAACCAGCGTCCAGTTCTGCCGGATAATATATCCGGGCAGGTCCATGTACTTTTCCAGCAGCTCGTTGCGCTCGCTGACAGCAGGGCATTGGGGAGGCATAGGGCAGCACTCCTCAACTCCAAGAGCCTCCGCCAAAGTACGCAGGCGTCTGGCAGATGGAGTGTTGCGGCCCCGCTCATAACCCTTGATAGTATGATAAGGGATACCGCTCCTCCGGCCTAGCTCCCGCTGAGTCAATCCCTGCTCAATACGGGCCTCCCGCAATGGCTGATAACAATTCTGATTTATAACAATCATGTTTTACACTCCTTATGCTGTTTTTCTTTTGGGCCGGAACGCCGGCTCCAGGACCGCGCTGATCAGCGCCTCACGGTCAATTTCGTCCGCCGTGGCCTTGCTTATGACGGTATAGAGCGCCGACTGGTACACATCCCCGGTAATTTCCGCGCTGGTGATCCAGTCGATAAGGCTCCGCATACCGTAGCTACCGTCTGAGATGCTGTTTTTGCGGCAATACTCCGCCAAGTCGTTGACCACCTGGACCATCTGCCCCACCTGGTATTCATCGGTGGCCCCGGTGACAGCCATGGCTCTCTGCACCATGACCTCAGGGGAGGGAAGTTCCACATCACGCACTAAACTCATGCGGTCAAGAACGGACTGGTTCATGCCCCGGCACCCTTCGTAGCTGATGTTGGTGGTAACTACCACAACCGCGTCCGGGTGGCGCCGGATGATTTCGCCGGTGGGCAGGGTGATGGAACCGGACTGCTCTAACAGGGAGTTCAGCCCCACCAGCACGCCCGGCTGGGCGATGGTGGACGGCTCCTGAATCTCGATCACGTAGCCGTAACGTAGCGCCTTGATGAAGTCCGTGTCCACATAGCGGTAAGTCTGTCCGCCGGACTGGCTCTCCCCTGTGCGCTTTGACAGCGCCTGCACCTTTTCTGTAACCCGCTCCATGACAACAGCCATACACTCCTGTGCAGTAGCGTCCTCTTTTTCCAGCCCGGTCAGCGCCTGATACACCCCGGCAGGGTCGTAATCCATGTCAGCCAGACCAGGGAGGTTCATGATTTTTGCCACGTTCTTATAGGTCATGCCGCCCATGCTTTCAAGCTCGGCCTTCTCCCGGTCCAGGTCAGCGTCCCCTGTGGAACCGCCCTCGGAGTCTGGGAAAATCATGCCCACGAAGTCAAAAATTTCCGTGTTGGCGGAACAGGTGTACTTCATGTACGGCAGGTGCAGACCTGCCGCAATAGCTTTCGCGCCCATGGTCTTGCCGGTCCCGGCAGGACCGCGCAGGAGAAAGTTCCGCATGGGGGCAGACTTCTCCGTGGTGGCCTGGGCGTGTTTGCAGATATCCACCACCTCATCAGGGATGATGTACCACTCCGGTAGCGCCGGGATAAGGGCCTGTTCCTGCGGACTGAGGGCTCTTGTGTGCAGTTCATACTTGCCCGCAAAGTCCTCATGTTTCACCTCGGCACAGGCCTTTTTGACGGCCGCCCGTCCGGTTTTGGCAAAGATGGTAAACTCGCCCGCAATCACTTCCGTGGGCGTGAACACGCCGGAATCCAACTGTGTCTGGGAAACCCGCATCAGGTTGCCGGACTTATCCAGGGTCACTTTGACATGAGCTTCGCAGGAGTCGTCCATGACCCGCCGGTAGACGTTGTCGCAGAGGATTGCCATGGTATTTGTGGCGGCATTGATATCGGGAAAACCCGCCGTGTACTGGTCGAAATACTCGTTGAATTTCTGCTCAAATTCCTCGTCCCGGTTAAGGAACGGGAACATAGCCATCATCACAGCAGCGCCATCGCGGCCCGGGTTTTTCAGTACATACAGCTCGCCGATCTCCGTGTTTTTGTCGTAGACTGTGGCTGAAATGGCCCCGGTGCTGCTGTCAAAAATTGCCAGGTGATAAGCGTCCGGGCCCATGGAGGACTTGTACTCCGCCACCGAGCGGTGGTCGATCACGCCCACAGCGCCCTCGCCGGAACCATTCATGCAGGCACAAACTGCGTTCAGCGCCTTGATGACTGTAAAGCAGAGGGTCGCCTGTTTGCCGTCGCCGTACTTGGACGCCACAGAGATTTTCTTGCTGGTGACGGTGCTAAAAGGCGATGGCAGCGTAGCGCGGTTGAAACTGAATAGGTTATTCAGAGCGGTGCTCATTTTCATCAACTCCTAACATGATTTTGATTCCCTCGGCAAGTACCTGCGTTCTGAACCCGGCGCGGGCCAGCTCGGCGCAGATGTCCTGCCAGCTCTGGGCTACGGGCAGCTCAGTCTCCGGCACCAGCACATGGTCCAGGCCATTTAGCCGGGCCTCCTCGCACCGTGCGATCAAGTCCGCTGTGTGAGCGTCCACCCACTGGAAGGCAAGAAGGGTGTAGTTGTCCGGCTCGGTTTCTTCCGGCGAAGGGTCGGCAGGCCGCTGGGTAGGGGCAACGGCAATGCCCTCGTACTTTAGGCCGGTAACCTGTAGGTTTTGGTACAGCACCTGTGCCCGGCGATAGCCTCCGGCCTGGTTCAGGAGGATGTATGCCTCGTGACCCTCCAGAATAAGCTTTTGAGCTGTGGGGAACTCCCATACCCAGCGGGCATTAGGATAGTCCCGGGCTACCAGCTCGGTTATTCGACCGCATATCATGGAAAACGCCAGGTTTTCCATGTCGCGCTGGGTAGGGGTTGGTGCCGGGGTGGGTTCTGCCGGTATGACCGGCACGAGTTTGGCGGTTTTTGCCTTCCTGGACTTTACCAGAGTGCGCGTGATGACTGCCAGGCCGTAGATGACAAGGAAAATCACCATGGGCCAGAACCGGCATACATAGCAGGCCATGATGGCAAGGCCCACGATTTTAAGTGAATCCAGTAGGGGGCTGCGTTTTGCTTCCTGCATGGCAGGCTCCTTTCCTCCGAACGCAAAAAGCGCACAACAAGCAAAATACTCGTTGTGCGCTCTATTCACGCTCAGATTTCATTTTGTTTTACCTTAGTCGTCAAAGAAGGATGTGCCGCCGAACGCCTCATAACCGGTGAACTCACCGGGAGCTTCCGTGGGGAGAGGAGTTTTTGGGGGCTGATATTCTGGCCCTGCGTCCTCGGGGTCATCCTTGGATTTACCGCCCGCGTACTCAATATCTTCGGCAATAACTACCAAGTTCTTTCGGGTATTGCCCTCCTTGTCCGTCCACACATCCTCGTCCAGACGGCCACGGATATTGACGTAGACGCCTTCCTTGAGCTGCATCTTCTGGATGCGCTCCGCCATGTAATTGAAACCTTTGACGTTGATGTTGATCCAGCGCCGGTTGTCCTCGGCCTGGGAGTCGTACACCTTTTTGCCTACACGGAACCAGACTGCCTTTCCGCTGTCCGACACCTTGATGGCCGGTTCATCCTGGAACCCTTTGGAGATTACCGCTCCTGTGATGAGAACTGCTAACATTTTCTGCCTTCTTTCTGGCGGAGTTACCGCCTATAATTCAGTTTTGGCGCTCTCAGGAAACAAAAAAAGTGCCGACCCGCGCATTCGTGCTAAAGCACGCGCAAATCGACACTCTGTAACTC
Source organism: Acutalibacter muris (assembly GCF_002201475.1). Lineage (NCBI taxonomy): Bacteria > Bacillati > Bacillota > Clostridia > Eubacteriales > Acutalibacteraceae > Acutalibacter > Acutalibacter muris. The sequence goes on from NZ_CP021422.1 coordinate 3,291,253, forward strand.
GGATACTATGTTTTCCTGTGGAAACCATGAAACTGTATTTATAATATATCACAGTTTCCAGGCTTAGTCAATCCTTTTCTTGGGAGGGGCAGCGAGCGCCAACGCCAGACAGCCGTATACTTTGAAGATGCCGTCTTCCTCATAGACCTGCGTATTGACTGCAAGATAGAGCGCCACCGTACTGTCAGTGGGAAAGGGCCTTCGGCCTGCTGAAATTTTGATGAGCCCTTGTTCCGTATCAATCAGCAGGAACTTGGGCTTTTTTCGCAGGCCTGATGTGCTGACTTCTTTTACGGCCCCGGTCAGGCAGATGTATTCCCTTTGCATACAGCGATAGAACAGCAGCCCTCCGCTCCCCAAGAGGCAGCCCGCCATCGCCAGACCGGGAATTGCCAGGCCGAGCGTGCCAGTTGCCGCCCATATAACCCCAAAGAGCGCCAACATTGCCAGACCAAAACCCATGCGCTGAATAATCTGCTTTTGCAAAGGAGCTGGCAGCTCCTTGAATTTTCCCCAGCCCGGATTCATAGCAGCACCAGCTTCTTTCTCTTCAGCAGTGATATCAGGTCAGTCACCACCCTGTCCCGACACTCCGCAGACTCCATCTGCTGCTCCAACAAATTGTCCGAGATATTGAACGGGTTGTAAATACTCTCTACCAGCGCCTGCCTGTTCCTGGCTCTCAGCAGCTTTCGGGTGGGCCGGATCTCCCGGCTCCGCAGATAGATTAGCTCGGCAACAGTCACGCGCAGGCCAGCTTTCTTCAGCCAGCAGAGAAGTTCCCTTTCCCCGGCGCTCAGGCCCAAATTCAACCGTTGGGTGGGGCAGAGGACGCAACTGGTCAAGGCATAGTAGCGAAAGATATGGGTACTCTCCTGCTGGATTTCAGCAAGTCCGGCTCGGGAAAGATTCTTTAGGGCAAGCTCCTCAGCTTTGGTCTGGGCTGACGCAAACTCGTACCTTCCTTTTCTCCACAGCTCGGCCTGGAGGCCGGAAAGCTGGACGGTCTTGCCACAGCGGGTCACCTTGAGGGGCTTACGCAGGCTGCTCTTTGAAATGCCTTTGGATATGTAAATCATGGTTTTCACTCCTTTTTGAGACTATACCTTATTTCACGGAAATGAAGTATCGTTTGCAACTTACAAAACATATAAAATAGCCACACATGCCCCGATTATCACTAGCAGGCACAACACCAAGGCAACAACCTTCTTAATGATGTTCTTGTCCAGCCCATCCAGGCGGTGGTCCTCGTCTATGGGGAGGCGGTCGTCGTAGTAGCCATCATAATCGTCCTCTGCAGGCGGCTCGGTCTTGGAACGCCTTGGGGGAGTGACCTTCTTCTTTTTGGCGTTTTTGCGTGATTTCTTTTTCTTGGCGGGCTTATCCGGCATCGTGGTGCCTGATGTGCTTTCCGGCATTGACTTCCCACATTCCGGGCAAAAAGACACGGCGCTGTCCGGGAGGGCAGCACCGCAATAAGGACAATATTTCATTTTCAACAGCCTTTCCACAATAAAGTTGAAAAGCCAGCCCAGGGTATCGGCCAGCTTTCCACGCTAATAGTATACCAGATTCTCATTTCCGTGTCATCGGCTTGACATAGGCAAAATATAGGCAAACGCAAAATTTTTTCGCGGAAAACACTCAGTTTTTCATGTATCGCTTGAGCTCGTCGTAAAAATTTTCTCGCGTACCGGCCAAAATGACGACACTAATCTTGTTATCCCGGTATTCCACGGTATAGGCCAGTTCGTAATTCGTCTTGTTATAATAAATGTAATATCCATATACTCCAGCAAGGTCTCCTGTTTTCATCTGTCCTACCGTGTGATCCCGGCGTATCTCGTCTATGGCCGCCTGGTACAGAGCCTTTAGCCGTTTATCTTTGAGCTTGGCCGCTGGAGGCAGAAAGCGCACGTCAGCCGTCATGCCCCACCTCATCGAAAATTTCGTCATAGGAGGAATACTCCATTGCACCATCCGCCGCCTGCTCCGCCTCGGTCAGAATGGCCTCTACCGCCGGACGGATTTTTCTCTGTGTTTCACGGAATTTGTCTAACAGTTCCTGCCCGCTATATCCCTGGGCAACTAAATCGGCCAGAATCTGTTCCGCAAACTCGCCGCCGGAATTTGTTTTGACAGGCCGAATAACCAGCTCGTTTCCCCTCAACACGCACTCCGCCTCAGAGTCAAATCCCAGCGCCTGGAAAAACCTCTGTGGAATAGTGATCTGCCGTTTTGCCGATATACTGACTTTTTTCATTTCCATTGGGTTTTCCTCCCTTGCAAAGATTCTTTGTTTCTTTGTTTAATAATAAAAAATCCTATTCCCCGCTTGATGTTAACTAAAAAAAGGCCGGAAACCCAAAGGGTTTCCGGCCCAGTTCACAAACTATGCGTTTTCCGCAGTCTGAAGTTTTTCTACCTCGTCAAGGTTCAAACCGGTAAACTCGGCTATCTTCTCCAAAGAGAGATGCCCGTCAGCCAGCATACGTTTCGCGGTCTCAACAGCGCTTTCCTTGCGGCCCACTTTCATGCCCTCTTCCAAGCCCTCTTGAAGGGACTGCTCCCGCATTTCCTCCATCACTTTACACATAATGGCAACGCCCTCCTTGCTTTCTTTATAGAACCGTACCCGGTCAGCCAATGCGTTATAGTGCATCTCCGCCGGGTCTGTACAGGCGAAATCGTGCATGAGCAGGCCAATGGGAGAACTGCCCCGATAGGCGCCATTCACATAGATAATATGTGTGCCATCATCAAATGGCGTCCCCATGTCATGGTCGTACCGGCTGATGCGATGGAGCGGCAGCCCGCCGCCCAGCACATCGTTTTCCGTGATGAACACAACATAGGTCTCGGGTAAATCGTCGGTATCCTCGCCCTTTGGCAGCAGGTTCACGTCCATCATGGCGCTGTTGTACCGTGCCCGGCGCTTTCCCGCGCCATGATCCGCCCGCTGGATCTCCACGTTAATTTTTCGCCCCTCGCTGTCCGTCGCAAGAATGTCCAAACGAACGGAGCGGTTCAGCAGGTTTTCCACGAACACCTGAGTGCGCACGTCCGTAACCTGCAAATCCGGCTTTTCCAGCACGATACGCAGCACCAGCTCCATACAGGCTGTTTCGCCCTCGAAGCACTTTGTCATAAAATCATCGTCCAGCAGCCGGAATCCCCGCAATCGCTGCAAATCCTCCTGGTGCTGCCGTTCCTGTTTATCGGTCATAAAAACACCGCTTTCTATTAAATTTATTGTACCACATTTCTGAAGGCATATCAAGTACCGCTTTCTGCCTGACGGTCAAAACATCGCCGCGGCGCCATACCCCGGTTCAACCGAGTATACCGGCTCGGGGACATTCTCTTTCGGTTGTGCCGGAATACGTTCCAGCTTGGGAGTCTCCTCCCTTTTCGCCGCTGTCTGCCTTGCATACCACGCCGTCAGCCATGCCTCATAGTGGGCCTTAGTCGTCAGCATCAGCCCGCTGAAATTCTCATAGGTCAAACTGACTGAGACATGGTTCTCCGGGCTATTTCCAAAACGCGGCACGATAAGCCCGGTCTTGTTGGTCTCGCCGGGGCCGCTGCTGGCAACAAACAGGAAATTACCGTTCTTCCCGCAGACCAGTTCAGCCGTGCGGGACAGGCTCATGCCGTCGGGCCGGGAACGGTTGATTTTTGCCAGCTTTTCAGCCGAAGTGCCGCCCAGGCACTTATAGAGGGGCTCCTTGTTTCCCTCTTTTACACGCTGATTCATCATGTACCGCAGTTCGCCAAAGCAGAGCTTTCGGCACAGCTCCAGGAACTCATCCACAGCCATGTAGATGTGGACGGAATTTGTCTGCCGCTGCCCTTCCGGGCGCTTCATATCGTAGGTAGCAAAGCCGAAATGCACCTTGCCGAACTGGAAAGAGTCGTTCAGGCTCTCCACGAAACAGGCTCGGGCGTCTTTGCGGATGATCTGGTGTTCGTTGCGGTCAGTGTCCATAATAATTTGCTCCTTTCAAGCAAAAAGCGCATAAAGGAGAAATCCCTTACACGCTTTTTCGTTATTCAATTTCATTTTTAGAGCTTTACGCCACTCTCGAATAATCTATGACAGAAATCTCCTGCATGGCTTTCTGCGCGGTTTCAATCAGTTCCTCCAGGCGTTGCACCACATCACCGGTATAAATTATTTCGCTGCATTCCTCACATTTATAACAAGGAACATTCCGAACGATGACAAGGCATCCGCCCAAGTCCGTTACACTGGTTGTAACGCTTTTTTGAACAACTGCTCCACATTTTTGGCATCTCATTTTTCTGTCTCCTTTCGATTCTTATAACCGCTCTCCCACCTGCCGGCATCTGGATAATATGCTGTGATCAGAAATAAAGATTCCGTATCACTGCCCACCACAGTATGAAAGAGTTTCCCCTCTGTATCTTCCCCTAATATAAGGCAGCTGGGAAATGGCTTGTCATCGTTGTATTGCTCAATTACTTCTCCGGTTTCAATACAACGAATGATATCGGAAATCCGGATTTTTCTTTCATAGAGCCGGAGTCTGGCATGCTCTGTCAATGCAATTTTCTCTGGCTGGTTTATACTTCTTAACATGGCCATGTCCATCAGTTCTTATACCCTCACACAATTCATTTTATTATATTATATCACCATCTTCTTCTCTTGGCAATAATAAGCTCATTTGCCGCCCTCCTCTGCCAGCTCTGATATCAGCTTGTGAAGTTCACCCAGATGAGCGCTGAACTGTGGTTCAAAGGGCTTCTCCATGTCGTACATTAGGTAGAGGATTGACCCCGTGAGGCTCCATATGGGCCCCATATCTGCACCCAATTTCTTTTCCAACCTGCAAAAGCACATACTCAGCTCGAACAGGCACTTCTGCCACTTGATAAAAAACTCGTCCTCAGGCGAGAGGCCAAATTCACCCAGCCATTCCCGAACCGTATGAGTCTCGGAGTCGTCCCCACAGCCTGGTTCAGAAAAGAAGTACCGAATGTCCTTGACTGTTAGCGAATGGATATTTCCCTTCTCTCCGGCAATGCCCCGGCCAATAGGAAATAGTGCACAGACGGTAGGCTTGGAATTGTGGACAGAGCATTTCCTGTCCTTGAGCAGCGGGCAGCGTCTGATTTCGCCTCGGGGCTTCAGTCGCACTACCGGCAGGCGGGAATCGCCGCCAATGTAGGTCTCGCAGTAAGTGTTCATCACCTCGTGCGGGGTCATACCCAGCTCCTTTGCCAGGTTGTACATATATCTGGGATTAAGGAGGATGTCCTCTCTTTTGATGCAGCACTTGCCGCACATGGTGCAATGAAACTTGAAGGGCTCGTCCGGCCCAAGCTGATTTTTCTCAAACTCGTTGAGAATGTACTTCATTCTTGCGTTCATTTTTGCCCTCCTAATTTTCCGCTATTTCGCAAATACGCTTCCATATCTGACATGGCATGCTGAAGGTCAGCGGAAAAAAGCACCCAGTCTTTGGAGAGCTGCACAAGCTGCTCCGAGTGGAGCAGGCTTGCGGCACTCAGCTCAAATACCAAGTTGGCGTTATCCAAGTAAAAGGTATAGGGCAAACTGAGTACGCCTTCCCTAACCAGCACCAGACACTCGCCCAGGCGGGAGCTGTCCCCTATGGGATAGAGCCAGCACAGGTCATTTCCGTAACGCTTTTTATAGTCCTCGCAGAACTCCATTAGGTCAGTGTGGGTACAGTCGTTTTCGATAAGGAAGTTAAGAAGCTCGTCCTCAGACTTCAATTCGTCAAAATTGACTTCCGCACCACCAATCGTCACAGGCCCTACTTTCCCCTTGTGGTTCGGGGAGACTCCTACCAGCCAAAGGCCCTCCGACGTGATGAATTTCCGTTTCCACGCGAAGTCCAGGTTTTTGCGGAACAGGTGCTCGCTCAGCTCCATACCAAATCCATTTGTAACGGTTCCGCCTTCATCCGGAAGGGTGTCCTGCCAGTTTTCGGCAGGAAAACCGCTGAGGTACATGATTTGACATGCCTCGTGGAGAGGCAGGGCAGGCTGGTCCATGCACCAATAAGTGTCGTCATCATATTGGACACGGCACTGTACAGGATGACCGAGATACTTTTCGGTTTCAGCCGCGATGATGTTCGCAACCTCCGGCCAGGACAGAAAGTAGCAGCTTTTTTCACACAAATTCATTGTCAATACCTCCATGGTAAGGTTTATAATAGGTTGTGGCCTCGAGATGGGACTGGTACGCGCCCACGCAGACCTGCATGGGTGTGTCTTTTTCCGGGTTGTACTCTGCGAAACAAATCAGTTCCGAGAGCTCCCCCACATCCAGGAAATAGGCATTAAATCCACCATCAAGTATGCAAACCACGGCTGTACCAGACGGGCCAGGAATCCTCAATACATCGCGGAGAATCTCTTGAACCGCCAATTTTATGCGGACAAGCCTAATGAAAAGTGGCTTACCGATGTGACCGAGTTCAAGTGGTATGAGGGCACTACGGTGCACAAGCTCTATCTTAGCGCTATTCTGGACCTTTGCGACCGTCGCATCGTGTCCTGCGTGCTCAGCGAGCGTAATGATAACACACTTGTTTACAAAACCTTTGACAAGGCTGTCAAAGCCAACCCTGATGCCCCTCCGCTGTTTCACAGTGATAGAGGGTTCCAATACACTGGCAGGGTATTTCACCATAAACTCCAAAAGGCCGGGATGACGCAGAGTATGTCCCGTGTGGCACACTGCATTGACAACGGCCCTATGGAGGGTTTCTGGGGAATCCTGAAACGAGAGCGCTATTATGGCAGACGTTTTGCCGGCAAACAGGAACTGGTGCGGATGATTGAAGGCTACATCCGTTACTACAATACCCGCCGTGTACAACGCCATCTGGGTATCTTAACTCCGATGGAAAAGCACGAGCTTTGTATTGCGGCATGACAAAAAACTGAAATTCGGGTTCTCTGTACAACAGATTACCCGAATCTCAGTTTGCCACAGCGCTGCCAACCTGTAAACTTTCTTTTAATTTTTTCACTGTCTTCTTGACGGGGTGCGGTTCAGCTACCTGCCCCGCCACTTTCTTCCGGCCATATTTAGCCGGCCATATCCTCAAATTCCTGCTCGGTCAGGGTGGTAATGCCCAGAGCCTGGGCCTTCGCCAGCTTGCTGCCGGCCTTTTCGCCCACGATCAGGAAATCGGTATTTTTAGTCACCGAGGAGGCCGGGTGTGCGCCCAGCTCCAAAAGGCAGGTCTGGATGCCGTCGCGGGTGTAATTCACCAGCTTACCGGTAGCCACCACGTTTTTGCCTGCAAAGGGATTGTTTCTCCGACAGGAAATCAAGCTGCTCAGTCTTGGTGGCGAACGGAAATTCTGTCACCAGGTCGAACGCCTTGAATTCCAACAGCCTCTTTTTAGACTCTGCCGAATCCAGCTTGCGGACGCTGCCTGCTGCCAGATTTCTAGGGTGGGTATAAGGTTCCTCCAGGCCAGCATTGATTATCTTGAAGTTCTCCCAGGATATGACCCCCTCGCCCCGAACCTCGAAAGATTCCTTGGTGGGGACAGTCAGAGGCACGTTCAGGAATGTGCGCACCGTATGTGTCACATCCTCGCCGATAATACCTTCCCGGCCCCGGGTGATCGCTTGCTGCAGCTGGCCGCCGCCGTATCGCAGCACCAGGGTCAGGCCGTCCATCTTCCAGGACAGCACCACATCCCGGCCTTCGGCAAACCGTAACAAGTCATCTATAGATTTGGTTTTGCCGGCAGACAGCATGGGGCGGGTGTGGCGTACTTCGGTCAGACTTTCCAGAATTTCTCCCGGTACCTTCTGGGTGGGGGAGTCGGAAAGAACGACGCCGGTTTTCTGTTCCAGATTTTTCAACAGGTCAACCGCAACGTCGTAGTCGCGGTCAGACATGATGGGGCGGTCGTCCCGGAAATAGGCCGTATCGGCCTTTTTGATGGTGGCGATAAGGCCACGCATCAGTTCAATCTTGGATAGAATATCGTCCATGTGGACACTCCTTTTCTATGAAATTATGTGATGGGGATTGCTCCCCGGATTCAGGTTGGCAGGAGCTGCTGAAACTTGCTCCAATCTATAATAAAAAAAGCGCACACGGGTAAACCATGTACGCTTTTTTTGCTCTCGAGTTGGACCGAATGGTACAACTCATGGGAGCACATATTAACTTTTGTGCCGGTGTTCCCCGGCTGAAACGCAAAAAGTGCCTGAAAGTATTACTTCACCGCGTGAAATAATATACTCATCAGGCACTTTGATAACTCGGATTACTGTGTTTGCCCGGGCATACTTGCTCGTTGGCAATACTGGATACTGTATGCTTAGTATACCAGCTTTTGCGAAAAAAGGCAAGGGTAATCTGGAAAATACTATCGTTTTGTCTGTCTCTTACTCAGTTGTTATTCCAAGGATTTATGAAAAACCTGCTGGAACACTTCCATGTACCTATTATATCCAGCTTCATTGAGCGGCGCTCGTAAGGAAGTCTCACACCAACAGATTGCTTCCTCCTCGGGATGCATATACTTGTCCGGGTAGAACTTATTTCCGTCATATATGGGGGCTTGGGGATTCAGGATAGCCTGGATTTCCTTTTTAGTGGCTGCCTCAAGAATCCATTGGCTTTTCTTAATCGCGATTGCAAGCAATAAAGCGGGGCCATATCCAAGCCCTGTATATCGGTTCAGGGTCATTTCCAGTTCAGCCAATGCAGCGGATTGTAGGTGCTTAACACGCTCGGTCCTGTTAGATGCCGCAATATCTTGCAATGTTTCGGCAATAATCTGGTGGTAGTCATTCCTTCGTTTCATATGTTTTTTTATATCTCCTAGCCTCCTGGTCCGGAATCTCCGTTCCCGGACAGGCATTGCCACAATAATAACGGCAGTCCAGTTCCCTGAATTTGTAGATACATTTCTTGCGCCCGCATTCGTATTGCAGTGGACAGCGCTCATTGAGTATTTTCATATATAATCTTCTCCTTTGGTTTGTTGAAATACTAAAAGCGCCTGGAAGTGAATACTTCACAACATGAAGTATTATACTCATCAGACGCTTTTGTAAATCGGATTGCTTATGTTTGATAAATGATAACCCAGATATCCAAGTTATAGCAGCTTTTTGGCTCGGGAAATCTGTTTCTCCCAGGTTTTTTCTGTCTGCCAGCGAAGAAAACATGCCAGCGGCTCAAGCTCCTGCCTCTCATCCCACGCCTCCAAAGCCTCAAAATAGCCTTTGCGATCCTCCTCATGGACCGTGATAGGAGGATGCTCGTGGAGTACCAGCAGATAGTTCATCGCCAGCCGCCCGGTCCGACCGTTCCCGTCGGCAAAGGGGTGGATGTTCTCAAATTTGGCATGGAAATAGGCGGCTGCAGTCAGAATCTTCTCTGATTTAACCTCCTGCAGCTCGTCCAGAAGCTCTGCCATCTCCTCGGGGACATCCTCTGGCGTGGCTCCAATCTCGTTTTTGCCCGTAACATAGTCGTGCTTTTTGTACTCCCCAGGCCGTTCACCCAACTGCCAGCGCCGGGTATCATAGGTGTTGTTGGTTAGCTGAAACTGAAATTCCAGGATAAGTGATTCGTCCAGCGGCCGCCTATCCCTGAATGCGCAAAGGAACAGCTCATACGCCTCTTTCGCGTTGCGGATTTCAAAGAGAGTCCGTAGGTCGCCGGTATAGCCGGTTACGCCGTCATGCTCAAAAATCTCCCGGGTGTCGTGGTAGGTGACACGCTCGTTCTCGATTTTTCCGGAGTGGTACGCAAAGGCGATACTATGGCCGTTCAGAGTTTCGGATAACTCCGCATCGGTCTGGATGTTCTTTTTCTGCCATAACCTGACGGCTTTTTCGTAATTGGACATAGGGGCCTCCTGTAGCGGTTGAAAATACGCTATTTCCCAAACAAGACGCTGTGCGTTCCTGTTCGTGATAATGTCAACACAAGAACATCATTTTCAATACGATATATTATTCCTGAAAAACGACCTAGAAAAAAGCAGTAGAAAGTGGTAAAATAGAGAGTATGGAATACATAGATTTACGAAAACTGAAAAGTGGAGAACTCAAGCAGATACGCCGGCAGGTCGTACGCCTCAAAAAGATGGGGAAAACCGGGAAAGAAATAGAGGAATTAACCGGAGTACGGCAGAGTCGCGCCAGCGAAATATGGACGGCATATAAGCGAGAGGGAGACAAAGCGCTGGAACCGAAGAAACACGGATTCCAGAAGGGGACGCATCTGCTTCTGACACCGGAGGAGCAGGCGGAAATACGGGAAACGATTGTTACCCGCCGCCCAGAGGAATTCGGCATTCCTGGGAGTCTGTGGACGCTGAAGAAAGTGTGTGCATACGTCTGGAAAAGGTATCGGAAAAAGATCTCGGACGGCAGTGTGTCGGATTATATGCGGCGCTGGGGCTTGACGTGCCAGCGTCCGGTCAAGCGTGCCCGGAAACAGAATCCTTCCCGTATCTAAAGGTGGCGGGAGGAAGAATATCCGGCCATCGACCAGCGGGCCAAGGCAGAAAATGCCGTGATTTACTGGGGAGACGAGACTGGAATCGACAACTGCTCGAACTGTGAGCGCGGGTTTGCACCCAAAGGACAGCCTCCTGTTCTGTCGGTGGAAACGAAAAGAGAGAGGCTGAATATGCTTTCCGCCCTGAGCAGGCAGGGGGACGTTCGCTTTATGATGTACGAGGATTCCATGAACCAGCAGCGCCTGATCCAATTTATGGACCGGTTGATTCGGACCTCCAACCAAAAGGTTTTCCTGATTTTGGACAACTTAAAGGTGCACCACGGGAAGAAAGCCGCAGCCTGGCTGGACAAGCATCGGGATAAAATCGAGCTGTTCTTTCTGCCGCCCTATGCTCCCGAGAGCAATCCGGACGAATATCTCAATCACGCGCTGAAACTTTCGGTCCATTCTGGCGACTTACCTCGGACCATATACGATATCCGCCATAAAACTACTTCCTTCATGCGAACATTACAACATTCTCCTGATAAGGTCTCCGCTTTCTTTCAACATAATCAGATTTCCTATATTCTTGTTCGGGGGTAATACCAGGAGCCAGTCCGGCAAGATATGGCATCCCCGGTAGCCAGCCCAGTTTCCGGACAGGCTATGATCCCTGTTTTTCTCAGGTAAATCTTTGCCCATAGACAGAATGGCAACCACTTCCTCCAACAATCTGATATTCAGATTGCGTTTTTGGGCCATTCTATAGTCTTTCCTAAACTGGGTCGTGACCTTGACAAGATACTTTGTTTTTCTCATGAACGCAGATCCGCAAACAATTCATCCAAATCATTATATCCCTTTACGGATGGGTCCTTTGCTATCCTTTCCGCCTCCAGCATGGCCGCAACGGTTTCCTGGGTGGGCTGATTCAGTGAAATATCAAAGGGTATTCTTCCCTCCCGCAGCGACTGCCGGACAAAGATATTAAACGCGGTAGAAAGATTCATGCCAAGCTCCGCAAACAGAGCGTCTGCCTGCGCCTTCAAATCAGCGTCCATGCGGATGCTGATATTTGTTGTTGTGCCCGCCATATGACCATCTCCTCTCGACTTATACACATAGTATATTCCATTTGCACGAAGATTTCAATAGTTTGCACAAATCTCATTAAAAGATTTACCCCGCTATCCTTTGCGCACTCCTCCACCGCATAGCAGCCCTGACAAATCCCTCAGTAAATGCTCTGACATCCTTGGGCACAGAGGTATCGCTGAAACCGTAGAGCTGCCGGATTCTGCCCTCGTCCATGTCGATTTCCGTGGTATATAACGGCTTATCCGGCTGAGGGGTCTGGCGGATAAAAAACACCATCTGCCTGCCGAGAACGTGACGGTCATAATAGCCGACGCTGCCCACGCAATGGTTCAGGCTTATGCCCTCGTTGATGAAGTCATCCCGGGTCTGAGGGTACACAACCTGGTATTTTTCGTTTGCGTACTCCTGTGCCCACCAGTACAGTCCGTCCTGGATGGCAAGGGGCAGCAGGGAGTTTTCCTTTTCTCGCTTTTGCTCCGCAAGCTGGGCCGCCATCAGGTCATGCTGGACTTTCAGGTCGCGGGGCTCCAGAATGGCCTTTTTCTTCATGTTGTATCCTAGCCTCTTGGCCATGTCCAGGTAATCCCGATATATCCCAAGTAAATTCGCAAAGGTCTTCTTGCGTTTCTTTTGGCTCTGCAAATACCGCAGTACCCGTCCCAAACTGTTATACTCCATAATACTTTGCATGGTATTCAAGCTGTAATAATCCAAATTGAGTACGCATAGCTGCCGGAACGCCTCGAAAGGCACCCATTTCTTGGATGCCGCAAGCAGCTTTATCTCACTTTCCATTGCCTGGGTTTCCCTTAAAATGGGGAGGTACTGCTTGCTGACGCCGGTCAGCTCAGAAAAGCCTATAATACCCGGTTTCTGCGATGATAAGTTCGCCGCCAGGACAGGGAGCCCTAGCTTGAACAGGTACTCTGCCTGTGGGATATTTCTCAGATTCTGCAAAAGGTCATAGAACCAGATTGGCCTGCAAAGGCCCTGCAATCCGGCCCGCAAGTCAACATGACAGTATCGTTCACCAAAGATTTCCGGCAGGTTTTCCGTGTAAACATAGGTGGCAGAGAAACACTCCGAGCCGTTCCGAAGCCTGTTCCAGCCGCTGCAGTAGTACGGATATTGTCTCCACCAGTAGGCGTAAGTTTTCTGCCTGCCATTCTTTTCCACAGTGATGTTGAGAAAAAAGTCGGTGTAGTCATACTCCGGTCTCATTTGGAGGGGAGAGATTGCCCGCTGTACATTTGTATACCGCAGGAGCACTTGCCCGTCCACCAGATAGGGAATACAGATTTTTGCTTTGCTGACAAAGGGCTTCTCGGCCCATTCACCCCGGAATCTGACGGGTACGCCGCACTTAGGGCAAATGCCCTCGCTGCCTGGTTTCACAGAGCGGTCGAGGCGGAACCGTCCTCCACAGTGCATGCACCGTCCCCAGCGTCTGCCTTTTTCCAGCTTGGACAGATAAACGATTGACTTGTGGAACACATGATTCTCGCAAAACTCGTCCAAATTGGAAGGGTAGGCTGGGAACATATCCAGATGCCGCTCCATGAGCTGGTATTTTGCCTCCAGAGCCTTTTCCTTTTTCTTCCTGCGCCAGCGTGAGATAAACTTGGCCACGCACTCCTCGACCTGCTCCTGAACGTCCCACGAGAGGGGGGTGATTCCCAAAACATGAGAAATGCTCTCCATGGAAGTGGGTTTTACCCTGACCGGTTGGCAACGGATGTTCTCTGCGATAAAAGGGTCTCTTTTCGTCCAATCTTGGATATTTGACCGCGCCCTCCAGGTGATGAAGTTATTACCATCGGAGAAAAAGCGGAAAATTAGCCGCCGATTCTCATACACATCGACTGCAAGGATGTCCCCACACTTGGGTAGCTGATGGACTGCGGCCCCTGCTGTAAGAGGAATCCTTTTTGTCGGAGCAGGAGCGGGGGAAAGGGGAAGATTCTGCAACTCTTTTTTGATAAGCACAGTGTCACCCCCTCAGAACAGCGAAAGCTGGATAATTTCCGGCTGTGTGGCCTCTTTCTTTTTGGGCGGCACAACCGTTACCTGGGGCTTTGTCTGGGGGTTTGGAGCCGGTTTTGCCTTTGGCGCAGGCTTTTCAGGAAGTTTTGACATCTCCTCCTCGCTAGGAGCAGCGCCGTTTATCTCAATGTTCATGAGAAAGCGCACGTCTGCATTGGGATAATAGGCTCGCACTATGCCCCTGTACACGTCGAAGTCGGAGATGTGGTTGCCAACGCCTTTCATCACCTCGGCACAGCAGTCGGAGAGTGTTCGCTTGGTCTTGTAAACCACCTCGGCAAACTCCGGCGACTCCTCGCAGAAATGGGTGACCTGCGCTGCGACATGGGAGGAAACGCACTTTTCTTTCTGGCCGCCATAAAAGTTTTTCAACTCCTCTGCGATTTTTTCCACGGCCATGGACCGGAGGGTTTCTTTTGAGCCTGCTGGCTCACTTTCGGGCTGGTAGTCTTGGATGGGGATGATATTGCTCTCCGTTTCAACGCATTCAACTTCTGGACTCATTTTGACGCCTCCTGGTTCTTGATTTTCAGGTTTCCTTTTATAACTAGCTTATTCCAGCACAGCCGCTGGCCACAGGAATCATGGTACTTCTGCCGATACATCCCCTCCTTCTTGCCTTTGCGGCGCTGGGTGATGGTGTCCCGGCAGTGGGGGCAGATGTAGTCGATGTACTCCCTGTCCTTTGCAGCACTTACGATAACGGGCTTTTCCTGCATCCTCTGAAGCAGGCGTGATGCCTCATGCAGCATCCGTATGTCGAGGGAAAAGATGTCCTCGGGGTCTTTGCGGTCAACGAAGTCGGTCTTGTCTCTGGCTTGATCCATAAGACTGGCGATGACCGATTTTACCGCAATCGGTTCCGGCTTGACCTTGTTGCGTGCGAACGGTTTTTTCATTGTTAAGTCCTCCTTCGGGGGTATAACCCCGGAATATGATAAAAAGGCACACATGGCTATGCCCTGTATGCCTTTTGTACCCGTTCAGGGGTATGAGATATTTTTACAATTCATTGCTCTGAACACATCTGTCTCTCGTATTCCAGAATCTGCCCCCAGGTCAGCCATTGAGGCTTCTCATTATCAGCAAATTCCAGCCAGCGTTTCTTCATATTTTCAATGTGTGCTTGAGGAGAACCCCACCACAAGTTTCTTGTGTTCCTATTTCCATATCCCAGGTAAAAGTCGCAGTCACATCTTAGTCTGTCCAGCATCATGTACTGAAAGCTCTTTTCGTCATCTTCGGGAGCGCCAACTAGGGTAAACTCCTGATCTATGGGCATATCCGGCTCTCCCTCAAATTCATCATTCACAGATGAGTGGAGCGAAGGGGACCCGGATTCACCACAGCTCACATCTTTCCATAGGTGCTGAAATTGGTCCCTATATACTGGACGGGACCAGAAGTCTTCTCCGATATACGTCAATATCAACGGGTTTTGTGATGAACTCATTTGATGTCCTCTTTTCAAAGATATTTTTGTCAAGGAGCGTTTTAGCTGCGTCATTTTAGAGACACTGATGGTGCTTCCAATCTCCCAATGAGGCTATCTAAATATGGCTCCGTTTACTTGTACAGGAGGTACGCCACCCCCTTACTATGCCGCTCATCAAACCAGCGCCAGATGTCCTCCCGGAGGGTACCGGTAGGGAAGCTCATAAACGCCTCATCCATGCGCTCCGTTACTGGATTCATGGGGATATCCCCAAATTCAGACCACAGCCTTTCAAGCACAGCATCGCGCTCTTTTATGGTTTTCATTTCGGACGATCCACCCTGCTCAGAGCAATAATTGACAGAATCAATATGATTTTGGGGGATGGTCTGGGGGTCGTAGCGACATGAGCCTGTTTCCGAATTGTAGTTACAGTTTCCGGTATGCAGGCACTCGTCACAGAGCATAAGCCGCTCACCGCAGACCGGGCAGAAGGCTTTGAAGCCTCGTGTATCCGTGTCCCACCGCATTTCGATCTCGCTTTCGCAGTGGGGGCAGCATTCTGTGACGATGTAAGTCCTTTCGTAGTCAACTGTTTTATCCGGCGAACATATGAAATACTCAAGTTCGTTGGCATGAAGGACCATCCGTTCTGTCACCCCAGGCAGCAAACCGAATATTTTGCAAAGAACCCTCCACTCCTCCTGGGACCAGTCTTTCGGCTCCCAGAAGAAGGGCTCCCGCAAATCTGTGCTGTTATGACCGGGTTGAAGTATTTTTGCCATTTGTTTTCCTCCTTTTCCAGTTTGGCGCTGGAAATGTTTTTTGTGGGCTGATAGGCCCGATAGACATGAAAAAAGCACGCAAAGATAAACTCTGCGTGCTTTTTTGCCAGTAGGCTTAGTATTCATTTGTGCCGGTTTCCCCAGCCGAAACGTAAAAAGCGCCTGAAAGTATACTTTTCGAGGGAAAATGAGCATAGCCACTTTTCCCGTAAAGTATTGGAAACTTTCAGACGCTCGTAACTCGGAAACTGTGTTTGATTAAAAATTCAAACTGGATACTGTAAGGATAGTATAACAGATTGCTCTCCAAAATTCAAGAACAAATGCCAGCTAATTCCCTGTCCGCACAGCCTGAGCAATAGAGCTCTCAACAAAGCTGTTCAGGGACATCTGCCTTGCTGCGGCAGTAATAGCCGCCTGCTTGTGCAGCTCTGGAGAAATGCGGACATTAAAGCTGCCCTTATACGCCTTCTCCGGCTCGATACCCTCGGCAGCGCACGTTTCCAGATAGCTGTCTACCGCGCTGTGGAAATCCTCCACCAGGTCGTGGGCGTTTTCACCCTCATAGGAAACCATAGCGCGGATGCCCATGACTTTCCCGAAGAAAACTCCGTCCTCCTCCGAAAACTCCACGCTGCCTATATACCCTTTGTACTCTATTGTGTTGCTCATAGCAAGCCCTCCTGTTCCAGAATTTCAATTAGCTGTTTGACTTGGTACTCCAACAACTCTTTGCGTACATGGGGCCGGTGCATAAAAACAGGCGGGTGTTCCTTTGAAATAAATACTACTCTGGAACCACTGGTTTTCCTTTGTTTGATTTGCTGTATGACAAATATCGCAAGAGTGTTTCTGCCCCAGCGAAGGTGAAATCCTTTGGCCTCGACTTCAAGCGTTCCATTAGTTTTTCCTTTTGCCCCATGAGTCAGCCTTCTTTCTATTACTATTTTAGCACGCACAGGCGAAATTTGCAACTGGTTCTAGTTGCAAATTTCATTCTCTGATTGTTCCATGCACCACAAACCGCGCATTATAAAACTCATAGCTGCAAGTGGAGAGGGTAACGATTCTCTCCGCTGCTGTTGGAACGATTATGCTTTCAAACAACGATTTTTCTTTTACAGCTTTCAGCCAGTCCCCAAATTCTTCATCCGAGGTAAAGTCCAGCCGCCAGGCGTCCCCATCCACGGTGGACACATACCCCGCGAAGAACTCCACGACGCAGCTGCCATCCGGCGTGATAAGTTGAGCAGTGGGGTGCTCATTGTAAAAGGACTGGTCTTTGTAGTACATAAGGTTCTGGAACATACTCCCATTATCCATATGGTGTCCATAAAGGATGCTATTCTTGTCGGAAAAGTCCGAGCTGTCACGGCTGTCAAGGAAAATGCACCCGGAACTGTTCCACTCGCCGTTGAACAGGTGGTGGAGATAATAGTCGTTGTCGCTGTGCTGTGCGATAGGGTAGTCTATGTCGGTGCCGTCTATGGTGAGCCAGCCCACAACTTCTGGGTTAACCGCACGAAGGGATTCAAAATCCACTTGTACCTGGGAGGGAGTTGAATCTGTGGATGCAGCGGGAGGAGATGAGGGAGCATCCGGCGAACTGGCTGTGTCTGTCCTGCTGGCATCAGGCCCTGAAATCAATTCCGGTACAGGAGCTTCTACAAACCGCCGCAAGTCCTCATAGGCATGAGCGCTCACATTATCCTCGTGGATTGGCATATAGATATGCCCTACTGACACGCCTGCCACCGCCAGGAGAATAAGGAATACCACAATATAAATCAGTTTTTTCATACGCGCCTCCTCACAGCTTATTGGCCTTGTCTTTCATGGCCTGGGCGGTTGGGTTGGCGTAAATCAGTGTAGTCTGCACATTACTGTGCCCGGCCTGGTTCGCCACCTCATGGATGGAGTAGCCGCTCTCCAGAGCAAGGCTGCAAAAGAAATGGCGCAAAGATTTTGGGGTAATCACATCCGAGTACCGATTGAAAATCTGGTTGATTCTGGATGCCGTCAGCTTTTCGCTTTGCCTGCTGACGAAGAAAAAGGGGCTGTCGGAGTTGCGTTCCTTTAGGTACTCGCGCAAAGCATATACGATTTTGTCATTGATGTAGACCAGCCGTTGTTTGTCGCCCTTGCCGATGACGCGGATCTCCCTGGCCCTCAGGTCAACATGCTCCACTTTGAGAGCAGCGCACTCACTGCGCCGGATTCCAGAGTAGGCAAAGAGGGTCACAATGGCGTAGTCCCTCTTGCTGCCGCTCTCCAACAAACGCTGGCGAAAAGTCTCCACATCTTTCTTCGAGATGGTGCTGGGGCTGGCGTACTGCAGCTGGATTTTCATGAAGTCGTTTTTGAGCACAACGGCCTCGGTCTGTCGGCCAATCTCTATGAGCCATTCATTGTAGCTGCGCAGGGAGGATAAGTGATGGTTCACCGTTTTGGGTGTGTAGCCCCTGATGTTCCGCATGTAAGAGATATACTCCAACACGTTTGCACGGTAAAGCAGTGCAGGTTGTTCACCAAAGGTCTCATGGCACCATTTGAGGTAGAGAGACACATCCTGGTAATAGGCCGTGATGGTGCCATGAGATTTCCCCCGCGCCTGCAGATAGCTTAAAAACTCATTTAACATAATAATCGCCTCCATTCTTCATTACACAAGAATGGGGGCGATTTTACAACTGCTATTTTGAAATTTATTTTCCCAGCAGCCGCGCATGCTCATCCCGCTCACTCACGGGTATTTTCAGCGCTTCCACTGTCTGATCGAAGGAGAGCGAAAGTGTTTCCATAAGGTCCTTTATGGACTGAATGCGGTTTTCCTTAATACCCTCTTTAATGCCCTCCTTAATACCCTCTCTCCGTCCCCTCTCTAAAACACCCTTGACCTACGTTCCCCTTGTGCGTATTTGCGCCAAGAAAACGTATTTGCTGAAAAATACGCACAACTTCATACTGAGTGGGTAATGAAACCTCTGTACCGCAAGGGTACAGTTTATTAAAAATGAGGCAGCCATAATTACCGGGCAGACGGTACAGAGAAAAGGCATCCCCATGCTTCTTTAGAAATCTCCATACCTTGGTCTTTTCCCAGCCCCAGCGCTGTCCCAGGGTTTCCAACGTGATATTAGCGCCGTACTTGCCGTACTGGATTGTGGGCGCTAAAAAGGAGAACCCATTGTCTGAGTCCTCCCATACTGTGTGACACCATAAATCCAGCCAGGTGTCTGTTTCTTCAAATGTGCAATTTTGCTGTACAAGTCGTTCTGTGATGTTCCGGGGTAGGCAGAGGAAGCCGTAGCCTTCTGTTGTGTAGACTGCGCCGTTCATGCACTCCTTGCCGGAACACTTTACCACCCAATCGGTGATTTGATAGGTCAGCTTCTTGGTCTCTTTGTCCAACTCATATGTTAGGTATCCCAGTTGAGTCAGGTTGTCCAGCGTTTCCAGTGCCTTGGCGCGACTCCTAATGCCCAATATACGCTTGAGGCCCACCACGCCCCCGGCCCACATACCCGGCTCTACGGCGTTCTCATAGCCACAGTAGGAGGCTACACCTTTACGGAACGCCGCGCGGCTGGCAAGGCGCATCCAGGCTCCCATGAGGCCCTTGCCGCTGGGTACAGCGTTTCTGGGTAGCTTGACCCAGTTATACTTTTGCAGGCATTTCATGTTGAGGTTTCCTTTCCGTTGAATTAACGAACAAATGGCAGACAATAACCTTGTATCATCCCATGTCAGACTTGACAAATTGTTCATTTTAGGCTAATATAAGATTATATCGTAAATCAGCCAAGAGGTGACGATACATGGCATATATTCAAAGGGGTCTCGAAAACAAATTAATGGCACTCTCAAAAGAGTATGCCTGCATTCTGCTCACCGGCCCCCGGCAGGTGGGAAAGACAACTGTTTTGCGCACGCTTATGACAGACAGTCGGAAGTATGTGACGTTGGACGATTTGGAGGAGCGTGGCCTTGCGAAGCGAGACCCTGCTATGTTTCTGCAAATGCACCCCGCGCCGCTCATGATCGACGAAGTGCAGTACGCGCCGGAATTATTCACCTATATCAAAATTGAGATAGACAAAGGGGCCGCGCCGGGCAGCTATTGGCTCACCGGCTCTCAGGCGTTCTCTGTTATGGAGCTGGCCCAGGAGTCTCTTGCGGGCCGCACGGCTGTCCTGCACATGACAAGCCTTTCGCAGCATGAGATTTTCGGGAGCGGAGACTGCCCGCCATTTACGCTGGAGCTCACCACTCTAAAAGTACGGGAAACCACGCACCAGCCAGCCGGCATCAAAGAAATCTATGAGCGGATCTGGAATGGCTCCATGCCCGGCCTTATCAGTGGGAAGTTCACAGACCGGGATGTGTTCTACTCCAGCTATCTGCAAACCTATATCGATCGGGACGTAAAGGAGCAGGTCCAACTCTCCGACCCGCTGCTGTTCCGGGATTTCGTCCGCGCCACAGCCTGCCGTGCGGGGCAGATGCTGAACCTCCACGACATCGCGGGGGATGTGGGCGTTTCCGATGACACGGCGAAACGCTGGCTGCAAGTATTGGAGAAGTCCGACATTATCTTTTTGCTGCGGCCCTACTCCAACAATCTTTTGAAACGTACTGTGAAAACACCAAAGCTGTACTTCTTTGACACGGGTTTGGTGGCCTATCTGACCCGGTACTCCTCCCCGGAGATTTTGGCAAACGGCGCTATCAACGGAGCAATCCTGGAGAATTTCGTGGCGGCCGAGCTGCTGAAGTCCTACCATAACAACGGAAAAGAGTGTCTGCTCTGGTATTACCGTGACCGCAGCAGCAATGAGATCGACCTGGTCATCGAGAGTGATGGGCTGCTCCACCCGCTGGAGATCAAGCGCTCTGTCAATCCTGGCAGCGAGTTGACCGGCGTTTTTGGGCTGCTGGATAAGGCATCTATTCCGAGGGGGAAAGGCGCGATCCTCTGTATGCGGTCTACACTTTCCGCCGTGGATTCTGAGAACTTCATTGTTCCGATATGGATGATATAATTTGGAAAAATCACAAACAGTGTACGCATAATAAAGCAGCGGCCCGATGCTCCCGGCCGCTGCTTTCCTGCACTTGATAGTGAAAATTCTTTTTACTTCTGGTGCTGCTCGATCTCCAATACATGTCCATCCACCAGAAAAACCCGTTCGCCACTACGCCCCATCTTGGGCATCAGGCCACAAAGTACCCTCAACTCATTCCACTTGCTGACCCCTAGCACCTTTGCCGTGTAATGCCAACAAGGAACGCCTTTCTGCCTCCGCCGGTCGAAATCTTCCTCGTTTATTGGCTGAATACGCTTATACTCTGCTATAAACATCTCCTTCAAGTCCACCGGCATCAGCCCTTTATAGCGACCCGAAAAACTGCCTTTGGCCCTAGGATAGTTATCCTCCAGCCATTTTCCAGCCGTCACCCCATATTGTCGGGCCACAACTGTATGGCGTGGAAGATACTCCACCGTATCCAGCTCTTTGACCTTGGGCGGGCGGCCGTGCTCCTTCATAAACCGCTCAACAGCCTCTCGAATAGCCTCATCCGTCCAAATCTTCCCCGGTATCCCATTTTGCATTTCCTTCAAGATAAGTATGGCTTTGCAGAGTTCTTGGGACAGGTCGGACTGTTTGTCTAAGTAGCCGAGTACCGTTGAGATGGCCTGTTTCCTGGTCATTTTGCGCCTCCTTTCCTTTTCCCCAAGGGAACGTCATCGGGATGTCGAAAAGAGGGAGTTTCGCTCGCTGAGTCACGAAAAGTGGTCTATCATATATTTGTTTCCCCAATTATTACAGTTCAGGTATTAAACTGTTGTTTATTAGTAGTTATTCCCTTCAGAGCTATAGAACCATTCTGAAAATGGCTTCACCGAAATGGCCGATCTGACTTTGAAAGAATAAGCTTTCCTTCAATTGCAAGTTTTGAAAGTCTATAGCCATGAAGTGCTAGAAACATCTGTAAATCTTTATCATTTGGCTGTAGTGTTGATTTGGGTCCAATTATAATTTCTTGTATTAGTGCATCCCTAATTGGCTCAAAGCTCAAATCAACATAAGATGAGATGCTACTTCCTTTAACCAAAAACTGATATGTGTTTCGAATAAATCCGCTCTGCTCCAGTCGATATTGATTTGTTTCCATTAGGCGATCGTGATATGCAGAAGCGTATCCTAAACGTCGGATTCTACCCAAAGGGTTATACACAAGCCTCCATTCAGCTTCCTCTGAGAAAAAACCGTCTTTAAAAAGTACCGAAAATTGTAATATTGTGCAAACCAAATTATTGATGACATTTTCAATCAAATTCACATTATGTATGTCGTCGCATGATTTCCATTTTCCATCAATTTCATTCCGCAAAAAGAATTCAATAGAATTGGCCAGCATATTCTGGTCATATATTATCTTCCCAAAAATGTATTGTGAACGAGTTTCAGCCTGTAGCTTAACAAAATGCCTCGTATTAAACCCCAGTGCAACTCCTTTGCCATTATCATCATAGCGATCCCATTGACTAAGTAGATCCCTCTTTTCGGAGAAACAAATCGCATAGAAATTCTTGGATAAATCCTCAAAAAAGCGATCAACAAGCTTTGATATAGTATCATCTCTAAACTGGTATGGAGTAGAAATAAGGTTATTGTAATCCGTTAACACATTTTTGGTTACATCCTTTAATACTGGAATTACATTGGTAATTTCAGTAGGATCATTTGATTTAGTTATGTTAGATAGACGTAAAGAACTCGTTTCTAAAATTGCGAGAAAGGATGTCATACTACAATAATGATAAACTACGTTAGGCATCTCGAGTGCCTTTTCGCGAGTAGTGAATAATTTTTCGCTAAGTAGCATATTTCTTCTCCTTAGTTTTTAACAATAGTAAAGTGGGATTTCAATGCAAATTATTGATCCAAATATTATACTCGACCATTTTTCCAAGCTCGTCAAACATCTCTCAATCATTGTCTTACATAAATTCATGATAAAACACGAAATTTCCACCAACACATTCTGACTCCTCTTGTACCTCACCACCAGCTGCCTGTGATTGACCTAAAAGCGCCAATATTCCTCTACATACTTCAAGAAATGCTCATATTTTGTCGGCAATCCATGTGCTAGGTCAAAGCCATTTCCAATAACAAGGATATTCAAAATCATTTCCCTTCTTCCAAATCAATATTCTGTGGCTGCTTTCTGCTATAAGTCAGTCATTCAAATATGGCTTCAGAACACAAATCAGCTCATGCACTTTTGTGCCCGGTGCCGCAGTTGCAGGCGGTTTTCCCATATTCACTCTGTCCAGCAATCTTGCGTTGGCGATTGCCGAGTCCATATAAGGCCGGAGAATCTCAAACATATCTTTTCTATTTTTGGCATAGCTGCCCGCTCCAATCGGCTTTAGCTGTTGTGTGAGCTTTTGCTCATATGCTGTTCGGTTAATATCAGATTGCAAAAAGCAAAAATGAAGCAAATACCACAGTTCAATACATTGATTTGACCATATTGCATGATATACCGTTTCCTCAGTCGTTTCGGAATTACAAAGCTCAGCCGTCCTGTTGATGTGGTCAGCAGGAAAGTCATCAGTATCGTATACTACCCACACATGAGAGTAGCCATTGGCACTTTTTGCAACCCGTTGCTTTGCCCGCTCAAACAAGCTGAGTGTGTTATCACCTTCCCCGGATACATCCAGTTGAATACGGTCACGATATTTCTGATTGATTATATCTCTTATAGCTTGAAAATAAAGCGGTTCAGTCTTTGTCCCTTCCGTCACGATAAGATGATATTCGGGTTGTATTTTGATTGGCTTGTCCCGACGGCGTTTCATCCAGTTCTTATTAAGGTCGCCCTTCTTTGGCGGTTTCAAGCTCATGTCCAGTTCTCCTTCGCCAACATATTGGATAGGTACGGATCGGCACCGTAGCGGCCCTCCAGATACTGTTTGTCAAAGGCGGCTGTGCTATTAACACGCTCATTGTCCTCACGCCGTATCTCATAGAGCGAGTAGATCTCACTCTCGTGGTTCTCGTTGAGAGCTGCAAACCATATTTCATCTCTACGAAATACCGTATTTTTCATAGTTGTCATGTCATGAGAGGTAAAAAGCAATTGGGCTCCTTTTTTATTGATATTTTTGTTCTTGAATAAGGATATAACATACCGTAGAAGTTTCGGGTGCAGCTTCGCGTCCAATTCGTCAATAACTACCAATCTGCCATCCTGTAGCGCCTGCAAAATCAACGGTAAAATACTGATAAGCTTTCTCGTCCCATCGGATTCTTCTTCAAAACGCATTTCATAGCACTTGTTATTTATAGTGCGCTGAGTATAAAGCTGGGAACCCTCTTCATCCAATCGATATCCAGTCATATCAATCCCCATATCATTGAGCGCGTGAATGATCTTGTCCTGCACAATGTTACTGGCTGGAAACAATACTTTGCTTTCAATGGCCGGATTTGCATAGTTCAAAGTTAAACAGGATTCAAACCATGTCTGTACTTCGGCAATTTTGGGAATGTCGTAAGTTATAGCAAGGAACGTAAGATAGGGCATCTTAGGATTAACGGAACGGCTGATACTGGATTTGCTTATGCTAGGCCCCAAAACAATCTCAGTTCCTTCACGCTCATAAATAGTACCTGTTTTCTTCCCACCGAGGCTTCTCCAATATAAGCTTTCTGATACTATCACATCGTCCAACACTGCTAAATAGTAACAATACTCATGTGTACCCTGACGAAAAAACAGCTTAAATTCTGTAGGGCTATTCACAGTTTCCTCACTGAATATAAAGGGGGAATAACCACTTCGCTGCTGGACAATGGGTGACACTCTGGTCTTTTTCAAATCTTGAATCGGTTTCACAACAGTGGATATTAAGCAGGCAAGGGCTTGCAAAAGGTTCGATTTGCCGCCCCCATTTGGTCCATAGATAACCCCAACGGGCAGCAAATCATCAGATTTACCACAGGAGATCAAAGAATCTGCAAACTCTGGGATAGCTGTCGCTTGAAAATCAAAGGTAGTTTCAGACTTATATGACCGGAAATTCTGAAAAGAAAACTGACAAAGCATAATTGAAGCCTCCCTTCTTACTAACCATATTGTACCCGTATCTTTTGCCAAAGTCAAGGTTTATAGCCGATTTCAGAAAAATATTTTTTGAAATAGAGTTTATAACCCAAAAAGTCCACAAAACAGGGAGATGCACGATGGCAACTCCCCGTTCTGACTATATCCCAGACATCATCATGTGTCCTGTTTTACGTGTTCAACCTCCAGCACATGCCCATCCACCAGAAAAATCCTCTCACCACTGCGTCCCACCTTGGGCATCACTCCGCAAAGTTCTCGTAGCTCATTCCATCTGTCAACTTCCAGCTGCTTTGCCATGTAATGCCAACTGGGAACACCGTCCTGCCTCCGCCGGTCGAAATCTTCCTCGCTTGATGGGGCTAAGCGCTTATACTCTGCGATGAACATCTCTTTCAAATCTTCCGGCGTCAGCCCCTTATAGCGGCCTGACAGACTTCCTTTGGCTCCGGGGTAGTTCTTCTCCAGCCACTTCCCCGCCGTCATCCCATACTGTCTGGCCACGACAGGGTGGGGAGGAAGGTACTCCACCGTATCCAGTTCCTTTACCTTGGGTGGACGGCCATGTTCCTCCATGAATCGCTCAACAGCCTCCCGGATAGCCTCATCCGTCCAAATCTTCCCCGGCATCCCATTTCGCATTTCCTTAAGGATAAGTATTGCCTTGCAGAGTTCTTGGGGCAGGTCGGGCTGCCGGTCTAAGTAGCCGAGCACTGCGGAAATGGCCTGTTTCCTGGTCATTTTGCGTCTCCTTCCCTTTTCCCCAAGGGAATGTCATCGGCGTGTCGAAAAGGGAAAGATTCAGTAAATGGAAGCATGAAAGTTGTCGACAAAAATCTATGGCAAATTGAAATAGCCTCAGACGGCACAGGAATAATCAACTATACTAATGGTCTCACTCCAAAAGCATATGAGCCCTTTTATGAATTACTTTTTCGATTAAGGCAAGCCGCTCCTCTGACAGATTATATGCAGGATTTTTGCGGAACCGGAAGTTAAGCAGACGGCGTAGGTATCCCCTGTGTTCAGAGGTTAATACCTGCTTCGCCGTTCCAATAAAGTCGTCATAGACAGCAGGATAAAGGCCAGAAGCGTATTTATCCAATGTTTCCAGAGAAGTGAAATCATCTCGTCCCGCAAAATTGAACAACGAATTACCATGGTCAAATAGAGGCGCAGGCGCGACAATTTGGTTGAGCTTATTATCAATCAAGAAACCGAAGTTGCCAAGATGTCGGTCCACATTACAAATCACTGCATCAAATACCAGCATATCAGCGAGAGCACTATCATAAGCAGGGCCAAGTTTATGATAATATGCCCGAACTGCATCCATACCTCCAGAAGTAACAACATGACCCACGGGCATATAACCATGCTGTTTACTGGTAAATAACTCACAGGTAGAGCATAGTTGGTTCTTCCACTTGGAAAGACCATAAGTTACCGCTTCAACATTCAACTTGTCTGCGATCTGTTTTGCGTAATACTCAGAATAGGGCTCATTCCCTGTGTTAGAAGCCCCAGAGGTGCCGCCTTTATAAAGAAGTATCTTCCCATCCCTTCTGCGCCAGCACTTCGGAAGCATACCGTTTGTGGTAAACTCCGGGCTTGAAATTAAGGAGCTGCGTATATCACTTCCGTAACCAGTAAAAGCGATGAGCGCCAATACTCCTGTAAATCGGTTGTCATATAAGTTGAACTTTTCAAAAGTCCCTGGAAACCCTTCTTCGACAATCCAATAACAATCATTCAAAGACAACCCCTTAGAAACTTGAAGAATATTCATAGGGCGATTCAGACTTAACCCGCACTTACTGAGGAAATTGTGGACATAAGCCCGATTTTTGGGGACGGTTCGGTGGCGTAGCCATTTCTGAACACTTTCATTGGTGGGGAGCATATCAAGGGGCAATAGATCTCGCTTGTCCATGTCCTGCCAGATTATTTCGACTTCTGGAGAATTTGTGTCCTCAGAAGCAGAGAAACGCAGCAAAGGCGTATCAAAATGTCGGAGTTCATAAATCATGTACACATTTCTCCTTTTTCAGATGCCAAATGCAATAGCAACCATTGGTTATGCAACTACAACTTGAATTGCGGAATTGCCCCGTATTTCCCTTCAAAATATGATTTGCATACTTTTTTATCAAAACGTTCTCCAAAAGAATCCATAGAATAATAAGCCGATCGGCCAGTTTCATCTTTATTCACAAAGCCAATTTCATCTTTCCTCAACAAGTCAAAATCCATCAGCTTTGACTCATGGGTTGTGACAATTAACTGGATATTACGTTCTTCTGCCAGCTGAAGATACTGTTGGACAAAGTTATACGTCAGCAATGGATGCAGCCTTCGATTGATTTCATCAATGATATATACTCGTTCCGTATCTCGGCAAAGAAGAACTTCAATTAAGTCCAATAAGCGAACTGTACCATCTGATTCTTCCGCCAAAGAAAACATTGCACTGGTCTGTTCGTGTTCCATTTCCAGAGTTTGGCATGTGATATTATCTTCTTTTAAGTTCAAAAAGAACATAGAGTTGTCTGCTAAAGAGCGGATAACCACTGATGGAATCTTTGAAATCCCGGATTTTTCGTAATACTTCTTTTCCTCGTTAAGAGCATTGGACATTTCTTCCACGACGTCTTCCGGAACATCAGCCAGTACTTTTTCTAAAGGAATATCGATAATCCGAAATTTTGATATACCGGTTCCAAAGGCATGCAGCAGTTTTCCAATCTTATCTACACCGTCTGAATCCGACAGATAAGAATAGCTTGTCACTGGCCGGTCGGGATAATTCACACTAAGCTTGAATTTGAACCAGTTATAAATATCCTTATAGATGTTAATGGGGGAATCCGATTGATACAGCCCACTCTTGTTTTGATTCATAAGCCGTAAAAAAAGTACGGAGCCGTCCTGGCAAACATCTTCCGCATATATCTTGAGACGGTCATTTAGAGTTGGCTCCTTAAAATAAGTATCCACCTCATAATTCCCTGAAACGACATCTCTTGAAAAAACGGTTTTATAAGTGGAACCATATTTATGCTGCCGCAAATATTCTCTGGTAATCGTCCCCTTACTGATTAGCATGAAAAAGCCATATACATATTTTGAGTTCCCAACTTTTATTGTAAACTCAAAATGCGAAGGTACACCGGCGTTTTTTTCATCGACCCGACAAAAGTCATTCTTAGCATTTTTAGGAATATCTGTAACGATTATTTCTTGAGCAAAGGCAAAAGCCTCCAGGAAATTAGATTTCCCAGATGCATTGGCCCCATAAATTGCCATAAATTTCAAAAGCTTGAATTTCCCATCTGTATAGACCCGCGAAAGGTTGTTGCGGACTTTCCCTGCCTCCATAGAGAACACTTGCTCATTTTCAAATGATCTGAAATTACTTACCCTAAACTCTGCAAGCATAAAAGCGCCTCCTAATCAATTTTAATGGTACACGATTTTATCTCAATTGTCAAGGGAAACTTGCGAAAATTCCTCGGAATTTATGCTTGATTTGGTGATTTTTTCACATAATCCCGGAAATTCCTCTTGACAAAGGTCCTCTTCAGTGTTATACTAAGAGAGTTCCGGGAACCCCCACACCCTCAGGGAGACTCAGCGAGGAAATTTTTATACGAAAGGATCTGATTCTATTAGTAACTTAGCACGAAATGCACGACAGAGTGACCTTTTGCAAGTGATTGAATCCCTGGACATTACTCCAACTATGTTCGACAATGCTACAGACAAATATCAGGCCATTGCCAAATTCTTGGCCAGCAAAGGCGTGGATGCGGACATATACCCACAGGGCTCATTTGCTCTCGGCACAGTTGTTCGCCCAGTAACACGCACACCAGATGCTGGCTATGACTTGGATTTGATTTGCCAGCTTCGAAAGGACCGTGAGGAACAATCGCCAGGTGAACTCCGGAGTGAGGTAGAAAGAATTCTCA
Source organism: Acutalibacter muris (assembly GCF_002201475.1). NCBI lineage: Bacteria > Bacillati > Bacillota > Clostridia > Eubacteriales > Acutalibacteraceae > Acutalibacter > Acutalibacter muris. The sequence goes on from NZ_CP021422.1 coordinate 3,320,225, forward strand.
AGGACAGTGAACTATACGGAGGAAAGCTCGAACTTTTCGATCAGTGTATCACAATTCATTACGCTGATGTTGGAAAGGTTAGTTTCAGCATCGATGTTGTGCCCGCAGCCAATGAAAGCGATATCAATAAACAACGTTTGGTTGAAAAAAGTCAGGTGCCTATGCTGATTCGCTCCTCCATTGCCATACCGATGTATCAGGAGAAAGTATACACCTGGGCCACTAACAACCCGAAGGGGTATAGGGAATGGTTTGAAGAAATCAACCGACCCTTTTTGGCCGTCGTCTCTGAAAAGCAACGTCGCGCTCTGTTTGAATCGAACGCTCGGGTTTATGCTTCCATTGAAGATATTCCTGACAGTCATCTGCGCTCAGCTGTTCAGCGTGTAATACAAATTCTAAAGGCTCATCGGAATGTGCATTTTAGCCATCTAAAAGATGGGGATGTACTAAAGCCCATCTCAGCTATTCTGAGCACTATTGCTGCACAGGTGGCCCAGCCAATGAATCCTTGGACCTCCGTATTTGACTTGTTGAAGGCGGTTCTCGAAGATTTCCATACATATGGACATTATCGCAACCCCAATATGACCGAAAAAGTATTTACGGAAACTTATGTAGGAAAGAGTTTGATCGCTCGACGCAATCGAGAGTGGATTCTGGAGAATCCTGCCAATCCTGAAGACAATCTGGTCGATAAGTGGAACGAGAATCCTGACGCAGCTCAGGCGTTTTTCAACTGGATTGATGTGGCCTACAAAGACTTAACAATGGCCTTTGACCTAAAGGATAATGAGTTCAGGGCCAAAATGGACAGTGCTTTTGGGGAAAGTACAGTTTCTAAGGTTTGGGGCAGTAAATATCGCCAGTCTGCTCCAAGAATTATCACTTCAAGCAATGCTATGCCAAAGCCATGGAGAATGCAATGAATTTCACCAAGGAGAGCCTGGCTTTGCAATTAAATAAGGTGTTCGAACGATATAAGGACTTAGCAGTAGCCAAAGACAGCCACAATCTAGTGCGACTGCATGGGAGTATTCCTGTGGATATTCTGGCCTGTGGGTTTCATCTTTGCCAATCCTATTTGATTGACATTTGCATTCCCCTTAACTCGGACAAGCTTCCCTATGTAATTGACACAGGCCGCAGTGTAGCCATATCTTACCGGCATATATATGATGATGGAGTGCTGTGTTTGGATACTGACACCCGTATACGCATGAGGTTCCTGGATGGCTTTGATTTACTGCAATGGCTACAGGACTTTGTGGAGCCTTATTTCTTCTCATATGAGTACTATGTTAGGTACAGCAGCTTTCCATTCGGCGACCGGGAACATGGCTGCCAGGGTATACTTCAGACGTACCAAGAATTATTTGATGCCTCCAGTATTGATGCGGCATATAAGCTGATGCGGTATTGCTGCCTTCATTCATACCGGGGCCACCATATTTGCCCTTGCGGAAGTGGGAAACGTTTGAGAAATTGTCATGGAAATGCACTTCGTAACTTTGTAGCGGATTCTCGGAAACTGGAGATCTTGAAGAAAGACCTATTATTAGTGGAAAGGGAGTTGATAGGTTAGCATGAATGCGAAAAGTATAATGGAACGTCAAAATGAAGATAAAATGCTCCGGTATCAGTTTTCAGCCCGGAGACATTTCAATCTGGCTGAGAAATGGAACTACGCCTGCTGGGCACTGCTTGCTGTATCATGGGCATCAATGTTTCTCCCAGACACAGAACCTTTGAACACTATACGGAACGTGGGAATTGTGGTCATTGATTTGATAGCTACTTTTTGTGCAGTTCGCACAGAGAAAAATGCACAGTTGGCTTCAGCTTTACGTGCACACTTTGATGCGTATGTTTTCGGTTTGGAGCAACTGTCAGATTTTGGAAACAAGTGGGAGTTGGATGAAATAACTTTGAAGGATAAGGAGCGGTTTCCCCAAGAATTTGATATTCAAACTAAGCATAATGGTTCAGACGTGCCTCCGGGAGTGAAAGATTGGTACGAAATAGATGAATCGAAAGAAGGAATAGCTGCTATTCTTGAGTGCCACGGACTCAATACCAGGTGGGAGACCAGATTGGAGAAGTACCGAATTATTGCCTTTATAGTTATGTTAGTACTACTTATCTCCATTATGGTGGCTATGCTATGTATATCTGCGGTGGGGCCTCTGACTGTTCTTCTCAGCTCAGTTGGACTAATCATACATATTTGTAAGCGAATAAATATAAGTCTGCACCGCTATAGAGTCATGATACAAATAAATACACTCAGAGATGCGGTAGAGGTTAGCAATACCCTTGATAGTGTTGTTTTGCTTCAAAAAAATATAAATGAATATCGAGCATTCCCTGTTTTAGGTATTGACTTGGTACATAAGCTAAGGGCTAAAACCTGGACAGAACGTGACAGGTCCATCCAGCAGGATAATTCAAGTTCCATGTAATTTGATATAGGGCGAGAAGAAATTTTCTTCTCGCCCTTTTCTATAATAGCTTTATTGATCTTTTTGCGACTTGACCACAAGAATATGCCCATCCACCAGAAAAATCCTCTCACCACTGCGTCCCACCTTGGGCATCACTCCGCAAAGTTCTCGTAGCTCATTCCATCTGTCAACTTCCAGCTGCTTTGCCATGTAATGCCAACTGGGAACACCGTCCTGCCTCCGCCGGTCGAAATCTTCCTCGCTTGATGGGGCTAAGCGCTTATACTCTGCGATGAACATCTCTTTCAAATCTTCCGGCGTCAGCCCCTTATAGCGGCCTGACAGACTTCCTTTGGCTCCGGGGTAGTTCTTCTCCAGCCACTTCCCCGCCGTCATCCCATACTGTCTGGCCACGACAGGGTGGGGAGGAAGGTACTCCACCGTATCCAGTTCCTTTACCTTGGGTGGACGGCCATGTTCCTCCATGAATCGCTCAACAGCCTCCCGGATAGCCTCATCCGTCCAAATCTTCCCCGGCATCCCATTTTTCATTTCCTTCAAAATAAGTATCGCTTTGCAGAGGTCAGTGGGTAAACCGGGCTGTTTGTCTAAGTAGCCGAGCACCGCTGAAATGGCCTGTTTCCTGGTCATTTTGCGCCTCCTTCCCTTTTTCCCCAAGGGAACGTCATCGGCACCCCATAAGTGGAAAACTGCACGCCCTGGCTCACGTCAAAGTGGTCGATGGCCTTCATCAGCCCGATGCACCCTACCTGGAACAGGTCGTCCGGGTTCTCGCCCCGGTTTCCAAAGCGCTGTATGACGCTGAGGACTAAGCGCAGGTTCCCCTGTATCAGCTTCTCCCGGGCCCCCTTGTCCCCGTCGTGGGCGCGTATTAAAAGCTCCCGGGTCTCGCTGCTTTTTAGCACCTTCAGCTTTGAGGTGTTTACACCGCATATCTCTACTTTCCCCTGCATAAAACTTACCTCCTTTTAGGAGGTAAGTTTACTACCTCCTGTAATTCGTGCAGGAGGTAGTCTTTGCATTTTGAGGGCGATTTAATCTTTCCTTAACGGTACACATACTCATTCCTTCCTCTCAATTTGTCGTGTTTACGGGTGGCGTTTCTTTTTGGGCTTGAAGTCCAGGATATGCCCCTCAATGACGCGGGCATACCGTTTGATTTTGATGTCCCGGCGCTTCTGGCTGGCGAGAACGGCCTGGTAGCCGTCCTCGTCCAGAAACAGGCGCGTTTCATCGCTGGGTGTGCCGTAGGCAGTGCGGGGCCGCAGGACGGAAAACTCCACCATCCAGCGGGTCTTATCCTGAAACCGTTCCACAGCCAGTATGTTGTGGCCCTTTAACTCTCTGGCAACGTGATCTCTCATAAGCGCTCCTTTCAGCGTTCCTGATCTCTCTGACGCTTTTTCTGCCACTGTTCCAGCAGTTTGATGATGGTTTCCTGCATCCGGGCTGGGGTGTAGCTATTGGGAAAATACTTCCGCAGGGTGTCGGAGGTAAACGTCACCTTGTCCAGATCGCTTTTCTTTTCCTCGCCCATAATCGCCCGCATTACATCTATGGATAAACGCCCCTCCTGACTGAATTTTTTGAGCCGCTGGGCCTGGGAAAGAGAAGGGGTATGCGGTTCAATAAGTAGTTACTCACACAAATATCGCACTGATGAAGATAATGTAAAGAAAGCTGTTAGTGAAATTTTGTCAGAGGGAGTTGCTGCGAACGAGGAAGCAGCAAAAAATATTCTCGGGATTTTGTTCCCCAAAACGGGCAAGCTTGGTGGCCGATATTATGATCACAGGAAATTTTTAATCAATTGTAATATTGCTGTTCCGGAATGCTTTGATCGCTATTTTTCCCTCTTTCTTGAAGATGATGCAATTCCAACCACGACCATGAAGAAACTCATATATGATGCAAAAGAAAGCGAACTTGTAGCAGACATTACCCGGTTGTATCAGAACGGAAAAATCATCAGACTGCTTGAAGAAATTGAGGCATATGCCAATAAAGGTGATTCAAAAAACGTTCCTTCTGAAAGAGCTACAATTTTAATACGATGCCTTTGCCGGATGTGGAGCTCTTTTGAGGCTGAAGAAAAAGATTTTTTTACCATTCCGTTTGCATGGAGATTACTGTTTTGTGTAGACACTTTACTGGAAGTAGTTGATATGGTGGAACGTTTTCCGCTCTTACAAAGTATATTTGAAGATAAAATGGTCGATCCACCAACATTAGCATTACTTTTGCAGGATTTTGAAACACAGCATGGGCGCTGTACTGATAAGGGACCAAATGAAAATAAACAGGCTATTTCTTTGGATGAGCTTTTAGCGCTTGAGCCTTTGTTTAAGTCGCGATGCATTGATGCAATAAATTCAGGTGCTGCTCTGTTGCAATATGGAGGACTAAACTTTTTGTGGATGCTGAGTCAACTTGACGAAGAACTTGTCAAACACATCAAAGAGACACTTGTTACAGATAATATATCACTTGCAAAAGTTATCAGTTACTGTACTTCGCGTGGGAAAACAGCGGTCAGGCTCGTTGTAGAAACACGTCACGTAAATAAGGAAACTCTCAGTGAATTTATTGATGTGGAGGAAGCCTATTCGCGTATAGATGTGTTTGTAACAACTCGTGAATTTCTGCTACTTCCAAAAGAAACCCAGAAGGATGTCATTGCTTTCCTTATTGCAATGGCAAGTAATAAAAAAGGTAGTCCGACAGAAGGTCTTGTTGCAGAAGAAATAATCCAAGAGGAGCTTCAAAAGAGAGTTAATGCAATCCAGCGTATGGAGGTTTAATGTTATTTCCATTTGTGCTCTTTTCATAAAAGTATAGACAGCAATTCTACGCATGTAAAGACATGTTTAGAATTGCTGTTTTATAATTACTTTGTGTCTTGGGCTTGACATTTGGGTATCGAAGGTCGTGATAGCGAATTTTGCGCAGCCCATATTTCTTGATGATGTCGCTGAAATGCTGTGTCACATACGACGGCCTAATCAGCCTGCCGAGCTGGTCGACGCAAACAAAATCCATATACCTTAAATCATAGCTTTTCCCGAACATTTTGCGATAAATCTCTTGCTTTTCCCTCTCCGTCTCCAGCATTTCACGCACCGGAGCCGGTAATGGCAGCGTCCTCCGGCTGGATTTGTTTTTCATTTCCTCAACCGGCTCCACAATCTTTTCACCGTTACGCTCGTACTCAACGATTTTTGTGTCCAACAGCACTGTGTTCTGATCCCAATCTATTCTCGACCAGCGTACGCCGAGAGCCTCACTTCGGCGCAACCCAAGCCCGCCTGCCAGCAGAATAGCAGGATAGATTGGGTCGGAGCGGGTCAACTCCAACAGTGCTTTCAGCTCGTCCTCGGAGTAATTCTCGCCATGGAACTTATTTTTTTGGGTCTGTCCACCCGGTCAAAGGGGTTGGCATTAATCAAACCATCTTTGAACGCTTGGCTGAATGCTCGCCGCATGATAGCATGGTAATGGATAACCGTGTTGGCAGTCACGCCGTCAGCGAAGAGGGAATCGTAAAAATCCTCGATATCTTTCGGCTGCAAAGTATCAACCGTAAGCTTTGCCTTAGGCTCAAAGTATCGCCGGATTTTTCCATAAATCATGCCGTGATAACTCTCATAGGTGTTGATCTGAATACTCGATTTCGCCCTGTTCAAATAGGCGCAGAGGTAATCAAAAACCGAGAGACCAGCTGCCGGGTTTCCCCTGCGCACCAATCTCTCGGCGTACTCGATTTCAAATTTGCTTACGACCTCCCGATAAGCTTTTTGCACCTTTGATTTCCCTGTCCCCTCTGGTAGGCCAAGCGCCCGCCAGACCGGCTTTGTTTTGCCGTCCTCCTTGACTTGAATCACAGCGTAGAGACGCCCTTTCTTTGATTGTACGCTGGCCGCAAATAAATTTTTATCTGTCATGCTGACCTCTCCTTTCCGCCGGTTCCGCTGGCACCACACACACTACCACAAGACTTGCCGGAAGTCCATACTGCACCCGCAGAGTTTTCAGAACAGACACATTTTGGGTTCGGACTTTCCTTATCCTTATTTCGCAGATAAGCGATGAGAACGCTTTTGGAAATGCGGTTCTCTCGCCCAATTTTCACTGCCGGAATTTCACCTTGCCTAATCAATTTGTAGACGGTCTTGGTGCATACGCGCAAAATTTCAGCTACCTCAGAGGCAGTCAGCGCCTCCGGGTAGCTGGACAGAGCTTTTTTGTACTCCATTTTTGTCATTCGCAAACCTCCATACTCATTTGAATTTGTGGTCAAATTCATCATCATTTTCTTCTGAAATTTCAGAAATAGCACCCACCGCAAGGCCAAGTAAAGCACCCAACGCCTCGCCGTTTTCTTGAGCCTCGATGCGTTTTCTGCGCTCCTCTGGGTCTTCATCATCCTCGCTTAGTGCAGCCAGTGCATACACAGCAGAGCGGACAGCGCTGCCCCCAGCACCGAGGACAGTATCGACACCATGACGATGAGCGTCCAGGTTTTCCAACTCCGTCGCTTCGCTGCCTTGGCGATAGCCGTTTCCAACTGCGTACCCTTTGCCAAGGAATCGTTCAAACTCCTTTCGAGACTCTTCCCAGCCTGTCGCGCGAGGCTGTCCATATTCATTGAGGAATCCTTTATCTGTTTCACCAACGACTGGAAAATCATCTGCTCCTCGGCAATCTGTTGTTTCACCAGCGAGTACAACTTCGGCTGGAAGTTTACCGAACTCTCCAGAAGATCCACCATCGTATCCCAATCTTTCTCCTGGATCGGCACCATCACCGGCAAGCTCGACTCCTTCATACTGCGGATACCGCTTGCGTTTCTTGCGACTAACTCGTCCATAGTGGGCCTCTCTGTACTGTAACTCATACTCTAAATTCTCCTCGTATAATAAGTTTATAAGTTAATAAATCAGGTACCAGCAGGCCGTAAGATACCCGTGGTACAATAGCTGTAGGACAGCAGGATAAGTTCTATTTTCTCCGGTAGAACCGCAAGGTTGCTACAAACAAAGTCCGTTCCCCTGAGCCGGAAGTAAGCTGCAAACTTTAAATATTTATTGTCGTGCAATTTGAGGTCCCGGCACTTCATCTTGTTGGGACAGGTGAACGTAATGTATTTGCGCTCATCTGTCCACCGCACTTGGTAACCGCACCGCTCCATCTCAAAGATGAAGTCCTGCTTGCTGCCGCTGCGGTTCATGGCGGCGCAGATGTCAGCCATCAGTTTGAACTTCCAGCTCTCGCCTTTCAGAGCAGCACGGTACTCCCTCGTGGACATTTTCGTACCAGATTTCTCATAGGGCGGTAGCACCGACAGCCCATGTGCCGCGCAGATTTCGTCATTGATAGCCCGCAACTCAATCAGAGTATTCGGGTTTTGCCGCAGCTTTTTACCGTTCTGAAAGCCAACGGAGTTGATAACGAAGTGTGAGTGCAGATGGTCGGCGTCGCAATGCGTTGCCACCAGAATCTCATGACCAGGCCAAGCGCGCTCCGCAAACTCTCTGGCAACGGCGTGAACCTCCTGTGGAGTGATGTTCTCGTCCGGCGAGAACGACTGAACATAGTGATAAAAATTGATGCCGCTCGTCTTGCGGTACGCCTGTTTCGTCGTCAGAAATTCTGTAAAAGAGTTTTCACCATCGCAAAAAATGCCGCTGACCTTGAATCACTTCCATGAAGTCAGCCGAGCGAAACGCTCCTGCGTTGATTTTCATGGTAATCTGGTTGATGTTGTTGCCGATTTTTTCAGCTCGATCAGCAGAGGTTTGATGTCCTCGGCAACATGAATTTCTGTGCGTAACGTGGTTGTAACGAGAAAATCTGTAATACTGAGTTGAGCCTTCTTTGCTTTTTTCTGAATTATCTCCTTCTCCTTTTTAGTCAGGCGAATGGTCAGAGTTTCCGCTCGTTTTCTGTTGTCCTGCATACCTTTCTCCTTTCAAAAGTGGGTTCGGGCTTCTGCCCGGTTCTCTACGTGCGGGGCGGACAGCCACGCGCTCTGCTTGCCCCAGCGGGAAGCCCTTTCGGCCCTCCCCTGCCGGGAAATCCGGCCCTTTGAACCTTGCCACAAAACCGGGCCAGAATTGCCCCAAAACGGCCTTATCGTGGCCTGGTGGACTTACCCGACTGCCCGCCGTAAAACGCCAACACGGGCCTGCTGTGGCCCCACAGGGGCGCAAGGGCCGAAAGCAGCGGCTCACGCCGGACGGACGTTTTCCTTAGAGAATACAGGGGGTTCGGTCTTGTCAGGGTCGCGAGGGACGGTGAATACGGCACTGCTCAATGTTGCGTCACTTGCGGCACTTCCGTCACTATCGGGTGGGGCAGAAGAAAAAGAAACGGTAACCAGCCTCTGCCCATTGCTTCGGTGGCTACGTAAGAACACACCCTTTTCCTCCAAGACATAGCGCCAGCGGTTCATCATTTGCTTGAGGGATTTGGGCGCAATTTCCTTGCCAGCCAGCTTTCCAACCGTATCGGCAAGCTGCGTATTGCTGCCGCTAAATGTCTGCGCTGAACGCATGAACTCAACCAGCGCCGTCAGTTCTTCCGGCATTTCCAGCGCACGATTCTCCAAACTATCCTGCACCAATTCCCATGAGCAATCGGATTTTGAAAAACGCAAATCCAACTTTCGAGTTTCAATATCCCGACCGGTGCAGACCAGAGTTGCCGCGTCCTCGCTGCGCTGGCCCCGGTCGAGGATAAAAACTGCGTCCATCGCGCCACTGATTCCTGTGGTGCCGGACAGCTTATTCAGCGGATCGCTGGCTCCCTGCTTGCGTAGATGGTGGACAAGCAGAATGGAGATTTGCAGCTCATCAGCCAGCTTTTTCAGTTCTCGCACTTCGGAATAGTCGGAGGCATAGGAGATGTCCTGCCCACCTGAGCGGATGATTTGGAAAGTGTCGATGGTTACCAGCACGGTGTCTGGGTGCTCCCGGACGAACTCTTGAATCTGTTCGCGGAGACCCTGGCCCAACTTCTCTGCCGCTGTCGCAAAGAAGGCGTTGGGAGGAGCCTCATCTGTAAGCTGTAATAGTCGGTCTTGCACCCGGCGGAGCGGGTCTTCCAGGCAGAGGTAGAGGATCGAGCCTTGCTTGACTGGTAGGTTCCACACCGGTTCACCCTTTGCAATCCTCACACACCAGTCCAGCACCATCCAGGATTTGCCGTTCTTGGGTGCGCCACCGAGCATGGAAATACCTTGGGGCAGTAGCGTGTCGATTGTGAATTTGCCCGGCTGGAACCTCATGTCCTGCAGGGTTTCGCCGTCGATGACGGTAAGTTTTTCGATTGGGTTTAACATATACACCAGTCCTTTCAGTAAAATAGAAACGCTCCCAGCTTGAAAAAGTGGGAGCAGTATTCATATTGCAAACCGAAAGAAATTTTGATATAATGTGGAAGAGGTGAAGGCAGTGGCACAAGTCAGGTACAGAATTTTTACCATGTCCGCAGCGGCGCTCATGGCCTACGCGCAGGAAGGTGCCGAGGGTTACTATACCTTTGCGCTGAATGTGAAGGCTACGGAGAAATGCAAGGTGCAAGCCTCGCTCCATGAGCAGCAGGACTGTGCGCTGTTCTTCCAGGCTATGTGCGTACTGCATGAGGACAGCTACCAGATGCCAACGGAAGATACATTGGTCAGCGACCTGTCGGACGTGATCTGCTACGTGGATTTTAGCAACATCTTCGACCGCAATGCCGCGCAGAACCGCCACGCCATCCGCCAGAAGAAAGCGGAGAGTATGTTCCGCCCCGAGGGTATCACGCTAGACTTTGGCGCTGGCCCACACAGATATGTGGCATTCGAGCGCTCCAACAGCATGAGCCGCAAGTCACAGCTTTCTTTCGTCCGGGAAGACTTTTACGAGCCGCTGCGCCAGGGGATCATGCTGGATATGGAAATTGGGCCGTGCCAGTTGAGCAAGCTGTATGCCTATAATGGGCTGATGCTGTCCGGCGGTACTCGAATCGACGGAATAGAAATTGACAGGCCGCACAGGGTTATCGTGATTGATAACGAAGAAGCCGTTGTGCAGAGCGTTCCTGTCATCACGGTTGAGGACGATGGGAGTATAGGAAACGTCCGCAAATATCATCGGGTCGAGCGCAAGGAAAAGATTACGGTCACCTGTTTTGACGGCGAGGGGCTGATTTCAAAAGAGTACGCTAGGGAAGTTGACAAGGCGTACTGTGGCAGGCATATCCACACGTCTTTTCAGATCCGCCTGCCATACGTCAAGGGGATGCTCCATCAGGTAGACTTCAAAGATTTTCTCACCAGCGGCGGCTGTCAAACGATTACCGACATATGGGGCGTGGAGCATAATGTGCGTGACGTGAATATTATTCTGACGAAGTCGATGTTTAAGGGGTTCGGTTGGCTGACTGAAAATAATATGACTTGGAACGATTACTGGAAAGCGTTTCGGAAGCGCCGCCATGCGCTTTACATCACGCAGACTAGCAAAGAAAAGCCAGAGAGGTTCACCACCCTGAACTACCAGTTTCTGAACACGGTTTCCATGACCGCTGACGAGTTTCGTCCCAATGATTTGCCGCTGTGGTGGGATGATTCTCCTGCAAATGATAAGCGTCACTGGCTGACAAAAGAAGCCGAATTAACTTACTATAGTTACTGTTCGGACGATGATTTCCGCAAACAATATTTTCTGTCGGCGTTGGAGCGCAGGTGGTTTTCAAAGAAAAGCAAGGCGTATTACATGGCGAGGGTTTTGAAGAAGAACTCCCTGTTCATAAACGAGCCTGTGTATACAAAGGAGTTGGATTCAAAGGCGGAGAAGGTTCTGAATCAATATGCGATTGGACAGCTTATAGTTGCTGGAGATAATCGGTTTTTATCTGGTGATTTACTGGAGCTTCTTACTTCATTGCTCCCAAAACGAACCCCAAAAGATAAAGCAAAACGAACTTTCTTAGCGGTGGCAATCGGCAATCAATTTGCAAATAATTCTTTCTATGCACCGAAGGCAGCTTATGAACATGGCCGTGAATGTACTCTGCTCCGTAATCCACATATTGCCCGCAACGAGGAAATTCAGCTAAATTGTTACACCGATGTGGAGCAGATGCGCAAGCATTATTTGGGTCATCTCACTGATGTGGTGATGGTGGATTCTCACACGTTGACAGCTGAGCGTTTGGGTGGCGCCGACTTCGATGGTGACATGATAAAGACCATCTCCGATCCAATTCTGAACACCTGCGTAAAACGCAACTACCAAGATTACAGCTCTGACATTACCAGACAGACCAATGGCAATATACCTCTTTTGAAAATACCCACCGTTGAGCCGCAGATTCGTGATGCCAACGACTGGTATGCCCGGTTTGAAACGGTACGCAATACCTTTTCCTCACGGGTCGGACAGATTTCAAACGCCGCTTTAGATAGAAGTGTCATTGCATATAATGAAAACTCCGATTCGGAGTTGCAGCAACGCTGCAGGGAAGAAACAGAGATTCTGGCTATCCTTACTGGGCTTGAAATTGACTCTGCTAAGAGCGGCGTTAAGCCGGATTTGTCGGAGTATCTGAACAAGAAAGTTGTGAATCGAAGTTTGTTTTTGCAGTATAAAAAATTGTTGGAGTCGGCGGAGGTTCGAGGGAAGTGGTATGAGCCTACCTTCCGGGAAAAGCGCAAGGAGTTTTTTGAAAAAACAGATTGGAGTAAGGTGGATTCCAATTTGGAGCGGCTACCTTATTTGGCGTATCAGTTGAGAAGAAACACACCGAAACTCAAACCCAAGCCTGCAAAGGACAGCGAGCTTTTTGATTTTGCACGGGAGCCGGGTTGGACAGAAAAGCTCGACCCACATATTCTTTCTTCTGTATCGGCCTTTTTGAGTGACTACGAGGCCTGCCTATCCCGCATACGCGCTTGCCGAGTACCCGTTCAGAACAAGCAGAGAAAGAACGATATTGAGAGAATTTTGTTCAGTCGGGGGCAGGAGGATACCTACGATTCGGACGAGCTATATGCGGCTTTCCAGGATATTTCCGCGGAGAGAATCGCTGAGATTCGCGCGGTCATTGCAGATAGCAAATGGCATTTTATGGACGGTGAGTCCCGATTTGATTTTCTGGAAAGTTATCTGCCGGAGCTTGAGAATTACCATGAACTGTTTGCGGATTTCAGGTATGGTGGTTACCGCATTCTGGGTGATTTGATTTGTGATATTGACGATGAGAACCGATCGACAGACAGGAAGAAATATCTGCGTAATACGGATTCGGACAGTTTTCATCAGATGATGAACGCTTATCTCGAGCAGCCTTTGCGGCATGATTACAGGGAGATAGTTGCGGATAAGTGCAGAGAGATTTTGGACATAATCGAGAAACCACGATTGGCTGTGCGGTACGTGGTTGCGCTGGGAAAGCGCGATTTGTTATGGGATTTGCTCATCGACCATATCGAGGAGAATGTTCTCAAGGAGGAGTCTCATGCTGAATGAGATTGAAGAGTTTCGTGCTTATACTGAACTGCCAATTTATAGGGCAACCAGCAAACGCGACACGACTTATATGGGGCGTTTCACCTTGGATATGATTCTTAATTTCAACGGTCTGGCTCGCGTCCTGACGATTCTTGCCAGGGGATATCTGTTTGCAGATCCAGACGAAAATCCCCGAGACAAGATTGACTATGCCCGCCAGGCACTCTGCGCGTGGTGTAGCGTCCCGGACAAAAAGAAAGCCAGCCCTAAAGAGGACTGGCAGTTCAAAAGCGATTTTAAGGAGCTGCATGGGGAGTTTCCTGAGTTGGTGGACGAGAATGGTGTTGGTTGGTTCTGCCGTCATGTTCACAACATCGCGCGGTTTATGAAGAATAATCCTGATAGTGTGAGCAAGACAGCGTATGACAAAGCGGATATCATAGATAAAGAATTTGATGCGGCTTGGCGAAAGAAGGTTGTGCAGTTTCAAGTACCGATTTTCTCACAGGGTACGAGCGGCGCGTGGATTCTGAGGTTTGATGATGTGTTGGCAGATGTATTGGAATTGGGGTCGTTGCGAAACAACAGCATTGATTTGCCGGACGGTGTTCTCAAGCGAATTGAAGAGCTCCGGCCTGTGAAGGTGCCGTTAGAGGTTATCCGTATTTTGGTGGCGTATTACCTAGCGAACAAGCAGGAGGATTCGGAGTGGGTCGTGTTGCCGGTCACAAACTTTGACGCATTTTTTGGCAGTACCATGTTCAGCAAGAAGTGGCTGCCAACTATTCCCGAGAGCATTATCCTGCGGAAGAAGGAACGTCTTGGTGTGGCGCGGTACAGGCTGAACCCTGCTTTAGTAAATGAGAAATGAGATGCACGTCATGGTATACGGCGCTATCTTGGACAAGGGCCAGCCTCATTTCACCGATATGCACGTCATCATGCGCGGCCTCGGTTCCATAGGCCCACACCATAACTGGCTCATCACCGACTGGACCTGCTACGCCTACCCGCCCGAAATGCAGAATGATTCTGAGTGGAAAACCGGCCCCGAGCTGATGGAGATGCTGAACCACCTTCCGGGCGTACAATGGGTCTGGGGCGTGTTCTCTGGCTTCGAGCCGCAAGTCACCAGAGAACAGGCCCTACAGTACCCCATGCCATACGCCGACGGGAATCCGGGATTTTGGACGAACCCGCCAACACTTCAGCACCCACTGGCGAGCGTGGAGATCGTGGCGTTTGACAGTGCATTTGTGCTCCTGTTAAGCAGGGAAAGAGAGGTTTATGAGGCTTTCCGGGCGGCGTTTCCCCCAAGTAAAGACCTCTTTGAGATGAACGCAAGTTATGATCGGGTTTAGCCCCGGCCCCACCGTTTCTTGCGGTCCTTTCTAATCCTCTCCAGCGGTGCCTGGGGCACCGCGCCCACCGCCCGGAAACTTGCCACTGCGTCGCTCATAGCCTGAAAATTGAGCTCTGTTCCCGCCGCGTCCGGCACATAGTCCACCGCCCGGTCTGCGGAGATACCAAACCGGCCGGCGGTCTCCACCGCATCAATATTCGCGCCCAAAAACACGAACTCCCAGTTGTACTTCTCCTTCTCAAGCTCGATCATCTTTTTGACCCTCTCAGCACTGAACTCCCGGCTGGAATTCTCCTCGCCGTCAGTGATGATTACGAACATCACCTTCTCAGCGCGGTACTCCTCCGTCGTGCTTTTCTGCACCGAAACGAGTTTCTGTATCGTCAGCCCTACAGCGTCCAGCAGCGCAGTTGGCCCGCCCACCTGGTACTCCTTTTCCGTCATGGGCCCCACCGCGCGGATATCGATGCGGTCGTGCAAAAGCTCATATCGGTTGTCAAAGAGCACCGTGGTAATGCGGCACTCTCCGTCCAGGGCCTTTTGCTTATTTAGCATGGAGTTGAACCCGCCGATGGTGTCCTTTTCCAGGCCCGCCATGGAGCCGCTTTTGTCCAGGATGAACACTAATTCCGTTAAGTTTTTCATGAAAATGACCTCCTGTATTTTGGTGACTCCATCATACCAAAAGCAGGAGGTCTTTCGGTCGCTTTCAAAGCGACAAGTTACGATTTCCATTTGGCCGCTGAAAAATCATACGCCTCGCGCACCCAAGCAAAAAACTCTTGGTCAAGTTCCCCGGTGCTGCCTATCACAAAGTGTGTCGTCCACCGGCCCGGATACGGTTCGGTTTTCGCCGCCACCCGCCTGGATTCCAAAGGATATGGCAGGCCCAGCGTGACGACGATGTATGGATCGGGCAGCTCCGCTTTGCGTTTCACCCGCATGAGGGAGACGCAGGCGAATACCCGGCGGTTGGAAAAGGTGATCTGGGTGTAAGCGAAAAATAGATACGAACCTACGCAAGAAAAGAAGAAGGCGGTATAATGAAGGAGGGATGAAGAAAAACGAAGGATATAAGGAATGGGAACAGAGCACAAATGCCAGTGGTGTGGGAAAGAGTTTGAGCCGACCTGCCACAAGAGCCGCCAGAAGTTCTGTAGCGCGGAGTGCAGAATAAAATACCATAACGCCAAGAGGTATTATGGGGGCAAAGTGGACGTCTGTCCGGAATGCGGAGCCCCCGTGGAGCAGAGCGGAGAGCGCGGCCGTTGGAGGCGTTTTTGCAGCGACCGCTGCCGCCAGGAGTACCATAGAAAGCAGAGGCAGGAAAAGCAGCATGAGCAGGGACGAGGGAAACAGGTCTGCCCCAATTGCGGGGTAGAATTTGAACTGGACTGGAACTGCAAGACCCGGCGTTTTTGCAGCGACGAGTGCCGGAAAGAGTGGTGGAAGGAATATCGCAAGGCAAACCCGTCCAGGGAGCCGGGAATGCGCAGATGCGCGTTTTGCGGAAAAGAGTTCACCAGCGAAAGGTGGCATGGCGGGGAGTACTGCAGCCGGGAGTGTTATTTGCAGGCCATGGCACAGACGAGGGAGGATAGGGTCTGCGGCTGGTGCGGAGAGGGATTCAGCACGTTTGTCAAGTCAGAGCAGAAATACTGCAGCCGGGAATGCGCGGCAGCGGCCCGGCATGACCCTGGCCACAAACGGGGCATGAGGCGCATCCGGTACACCAACGCGGAGGATTGGAAGGAACAGCTGCATGAGGCCAGCAAAAAATCCCCACCCCCAAGACGGGGGAAAAGGGTATGGCTGGTGTGCGGGGAAACCAGCATGTATACGGGGCTGGACGGGCTGCTGGGGATCATCCGGTATCAACTGAACCACAGCCCCTATGACGGAAATCTGTACGTTTTTCGTGATTTGAGTGGCACCATGATAAAATATTTAGAGTGGGACGGGGCGGGTTTCTGCCTGAGCAAGCGCCGTGCCCAGAGCGGGAGCTACCCTTGGCCGCCAGCTGAAGCAGGAAAGGTATTGGAAATAACGGAGAAAGAATTTGAGTATTTAAAAAGCCGGTCAATTGTGCCATGCAAGGAGAAAAAGCCCAGGTAAAATGGGCTTTTTCTATTGCAGTTTTTCTTGTTTTTGGTATAATTAAGTTATGGAAAACACAGGGAAAAGCGCCGCGCAGTGGCAGGAAATCGTCAGCGAGAAGGACAAAGAAATAGCGGAGTTGCGCAAGCAGGTGGATTGGTTCAAGGGGCAGTTCAAGCTGCTGCAATCCAAACAATTTGGGCCGTCCAGCGAAAAGAGCGTAGAGTTGGAGGAACAGACCTCGCTGTTCAATGAGCCGGAAACGCTGGCAGACCCTAAGGCAGCAGAGCCTGATTTAGAGCAGATCGTATACAAGAGGAAAAAGCAGGCTGGGAAACGGGAACTGGACTTTTCTAAGCTGCCAACAGAGCAAATTGTTCACGAGCTGCCAGAGGGAGAACAGGTTTGTCCGGTATGCGGCGGGAAGATGCATGCCTGCGGCCACGAGGTTGTTCGGAGGGAACTGCGGTATGTCCCGGCGCAGTATAAGGTAGTGGAGCACGTCCAGACGGCCTACAGCTGCCGGAATTGCGAGAAAAACGCGTTAGCCACGCCCATGAAAAAGAGCGAAGTCCCAGCGGGGCTCCTCCCTGGCAGCGGGATCGTTTCGCCCAGCCTGCTTGCGCACATTTTGAACAACAAATATGCGCTGGCATTGCCGTTGTACCGGCAGGAACAGGAATTTCAGCGGATCGGTGTGCCGGCAGACAATGGCAAACTGGGTGATCGCCACCCACGAGAGATGGTTTGAGGATTTCTTCCAGCGTTTGCGCAGTGAACTGCTCTCTAACGAGATACTCCACGCGGACGAGACCACACTGACCGTGCTGCGGGAGGATGGCAGGAAAGCTACACAAAAAAGCTATGTGTGGGTCTACCGGACCTCTGGGGACAGTGAAAGGCCGGTGGTGTTGTATGACTACCAGCCCAGCCGGACCGGGGAACACGCCAAGGCTTTCTTGACGGGTTTCTCAGGATTTCTCCACACCGATGGGTATGAGGCCTACCATTGTAAGCTGCCGCCGGACATAACCGCGGTTGGGTGTTGGGCCCACATGAGGAGAAAATTCACAGATACTCTCAAAACTCTGCCCAAAGACGCGAGGGAAAAGCATCCGGCACAGACTGGATTGCGTTACTGCAACAAATTGTTTGAGCTGGAAGCTGGATACACGGAGAAAAGGCTCTCCTTCCACAAGCGGTTCCAGGCAAGGAAAGAGTATTCTGTACCCATAGCAGAGGAGTTTTTTGCCTGGGCTAAAAATGAATATGACCGCAACCCCGTGCCAAAGTCTGCCTATGGCGCGGCGCTGACTTATACCGTAAAGCAAAAAGAGTGGTTGATGCACGTGTTCCTGGATGGGCGCTTGGAACTGTCCAACAACCGTGCGGAGCGGGCTGAATAGTAACCTTGCGGTTACTATCGGCCCTTTGCCGTGGGCCGGAAGAATTGGCTGTTTTCCAACACGCCCAGAGGAGCCAGCGCCAGTGCAGTCGCTTATTCTATTGTGGAGACTGCTAAAGCCAACGGCCTGCGGCCTTTCCGGTACTTCCAATTCTTATTGGAACGGCTGCCGGTAGGAACCTCTGCTGACGATTGCGCGCCTTGGAATGATGCGGCACAAGACTTGTGCCGATAACCAGTTGGCCAATTTAATGCATTAATTCTTTCAAAGAGCGGCTCCTTATGGGAACCGCTCTTGCTTTTTTCCTTTTTTACGAGGGTTCGTATCTATTTTTCGCTTACATCTGGGTCTTCTGCACCCGCAGGGTGATGTCTGGAAATAATTCAAATAATTTAGCGGCGAACGCCTCATACAGCGGCAGAGCGGCCGGGTATTTATCGAAAAACATCAGGCTGTCCTGGTTGATATAATCCATGCACATCCTCCTTCTCAGGACCCCAAAAGCGGCTGATCATACTGAAAAAGCACCTCGTTGATTTCAAAAATATCATACCTGCCGTTGACGATGAAATACTCCACTATCACGTCAAATTTGCTGGCGTGGGACAGGGCGTATCCAGCCCGCTCCAGAAGGCCGCCAGTCCCCTGGGAGGCTCAACTCCATCGCGACAGCGAGGGCCAAAAACGGGAGGCCTTTCGGTCGCTTTCAAAGCGGCAAGTTCTTTGCGGGAGATAAGAAAATGGAATTTATCTACTTCGATACCGTTGCTTTGATCGCCCCCAAGCTGTGTATCCTTACGACACGGTTCTTGTCTGTTTCTGATATTTGTTGCAGCTGCTCCAGAAATGGTATGACGAACTCCGGCCTGCGTTTACCGAGAACACGGAAGATTTCTGGTGCTTCCATCCTTACCTTGTCATCCGCATCATGCAAAAGTTTCTCAAATACCGGCATATGATTTTCATATATGCCGGGAGTGTTTGTGGCGATGTTTTCTGACGCCCATATGAAACTCAGCCTGACCTTCGCCGCCTCATCAGACGCAAAGCGGAACAGGTCTGCCCAATACGGTTCAATGATATGATAATTTCCTCGTCCAATCCTGCCGATGGCATTGACCGCACGCTCTCGCAAAAGCGGCGTCGGACTATCAAAGAAAGAAGCTATTACCGGAACCACCGAGTCATGCACCGACAAAGGAAATTCAAGTCCCATCTCCCCAAGCAGCCAGAGCGCCTTTGCCCGTATTTTCACGGATTCATGAGTAAGAAGAGATGAAACATATGGAATACTCTCTTCCCATCCGCTCCTGGCATTTGTCAATGCTCCAAGTTCCTTATAAAGTTCTAATTCACTCAATCCATCATCTCCTCAAATTTCAATTTGTCCTTGTTTATCTCGAAAAAATTATACCTACCGTTGACAATGGCGTCCACCCGCATTTTCGTGATGTCCTGACGGACAATGTGAAACGGCATAACTCACTTCTCCCCGCGCAAATATGCTAGAATTTCCGCCGCGTTGGTGTCCGGTTTCACCTTTGGCATGACCTTCTCGATTACGCCGTTTTCGTCAATAACGAACGTGGAGCGAACCACGCCCATGCTCACCTTGCCGTAGTTTTTCTTCTCCTGCCACACGCCGTAGGCCTCGATGGCGGCGCGCTCCGGGTCGGAGAGCAAGTTAAAAGGTAGGCCGTGCTTTTCAGCAAATTTCTGGTGGGAAGCCACCGAATCCTTGCTAATTCCAATCACCACGGCGTTGATGTTTTTGAACTCCTCATAAGCCCCCGCAAAAGCGCAAGCCTGCCGGGTGCAACCGGGGGTGTTGTCCCGAGGATAGAAATAGAGCACAACCTTTTGGCCCGCAAAATCGGCCAGCGATACCATGTTTCCGTCCTTGTCCGGCAAGGTAAACTCCGGGGCTTTTGTTCCAACTTCCAACATATTAGCGTCCTCCTTTGATGAATACAAATGTGTTTTCTGTAGATAATTCTGTATCAAAACGGTACTCTAAATCTGCAAATTTATGGATTTCTTCCGGGGCTTCAATATTGTTTTCGGCAAGCCAGCGCACCATCTGACCTCGGGCCATTTTGCACATGGTGCCCTTTTCAATGACCTTTCCGTTCAGCCACTCGCCGAATATGCAGGTCAGCATGGAGTTCTCGGGGAGGTATGGCATGACTGCTCTGCTATACTCCTTTGAGGCCAGGTTCAGTACCGAATCCCCCGCCAGCTCCTTTGCGATGCTGTCACCCCAAAAGGCATAGAGGTCCTTTGCACCGCTTACTGATAGCTTTGCCTGCATTTCCAGGCGGTAAGGTGTTACGCCGTCAAAGGGGCGGAGCAGACCGTAAAAGCCGGACAAGATACACAGATGCTCCCGCAGGTATTTTAACTGCCCGGCAGTCATCACGCCCGGAGCCATGTAGCGGTACTGGATGCCCTCGTAGGAGAGGATAGCCGGGGTTAAGTTTTGGCGCAAGTTCATGGATTTCAGGCGGTCTATGTTTAGTTGAGCGATGTTGTCGTTGCACTTCCAGAGGGATTGCAGTTCTTTTGGGGACATGGATTGGAGTTTTGCCAGCAGCCGTTCCGTTTGGGGAAGGAATTGGGGCAGGTTGCCTATGGGGAGGCTGTTCGCGTCTACATTCATTTTCTTTGCGGGGGAGATGATGATTTTCATGGGGTTTTCTCCCGGTATTCAATTTCCAAATCTTCTGCCAAATATTCATCGCTCATGCAGTGCATATCGGAAACGCCTTCACTCACCAAGGTGTAAACATTGGAGTGATAGAAAAAACTCAAGGCGCTGCTCAGGGAAATACCGGCTTTCTCAGCAAAACAGCTAATCACTCTGGCATACTTTTTTTGGAGCAGGATAGGATTAGCGTTCATATCATTTCGCTCCCTTCAAACTTCAGGCATTCCAGCGCCGTTAATGTCCGGAAACAGTATTGCAGATTCGGTTTCTCATAGGTCAGGCGTTTGATAGCCTCTTTTTTGTCAATAAGCTGGTCAAAGTAAAGCTCCACAGTGTTAAACACCTTGTCATTTGCAACGCCGCCAATTACTATATCGTAGTCGGTTGTGTCATTTCCGGTTCGGCACGCAAGAATATAGTCAATCCATTCCTCAGAATAAGATTCAAATCGCAGGACTTTCAATTTATGGTATGCGGTTTCAGTAAAGTCATACTTCGATACAACGCTATCTTTTCCCTGACGCTTGAATTTCCTGCACCAATTTACAGCCTGCTCAAAAAGCGGAGTTGTATAGAACCCACAGCCAAAGTCCACGTTTTTCCGTGAGTGGCTCAAGTCAGGTATGCGCACCTCCAAATATGAGCCGTGATAAAGAATCATGGTTTCACACCCCGCGTTTCCATTACCGAAAGAATATCGTCCACAATATAATCTTTTCCCTGTGTGTGCAGCACATCATATCCCGGCACAATATAGCTTATCAGAATGTCAGAATCCTCCAAAGCCTGATATACCTGCTTTGCATCTATCCCGAGCCGGGCAGCGATATTCTCAATGCAAAATATCGCAAACTCAAGCTGATCTATATTCTGAATTTCCATCTGTGTGTCCATTACTTTTCCTCCCGAGGGCATCTACAACATCATTATATCAGATTTCGTAAAGAAACACAGGGCTTGGGCAGCTTACAGATGATTTTTTAGCTCTATTCCTCGCTCAGCAATCCGTTCCCGTGCATAAAATCAATAAACCCGAAGATTATTTTGGCATTTCGCTGCACTATATCGGCCTCAGTAAAATCAGAAATTTGGGCTGCTAAATCGAGCAGTTCTTTGATTTTAGTACCTTCTCTTTTCTGCTTACGGCTATTCTCTCCGCCCAAATAATATTTTGCTTTATCTGCAAAATGATAATCAGCCGCGCGGATATTGATACGCTTTTCTAACAGAGCCTTATTGCCGAGGCTCTCGATATTTCTTGGGTTGGACAGAGATTGTTCCAGCTCCTGACGCTTTCTGGCGAAGATATGCTCGATTTCCAGGGCGTTTTCCAGAGAGAGCAGTTCCTGGCCCGGGTTCTGAAATTCCCACCAGGTCAGCATAGACTTGGTGATCGCCCGGTTATTGCTGAACACATAATTGTTCAATGCGTTCTGTACCTGCTGGGTGTGGAAAAGATAGCCCTCAAATGTTACCGGCTGACCGTTGACAATATTTATCATCTCCGCAAAGACAGGTGTGCGCAGGGCATTTACGCCGGGATTGGTCACGGCATAGGCCCAAATGAAAGCAGTAATTTTATTCAGGAAATCGAAGAATTTCTCATCGTCAAGACTGCCGGCGGCATTCCGGTTAGCCATGTAATAGACAGATACGAAGTATGTCCACATACCGTTTGGGGCATAATTCAACACAAATAGTCTGCGCAGGACACGGTCCGAAAAGCGCTCAACGCTTTGATTCTGGACATCGTTCCAGAAGTTTGCAAGGTCAATGATATTGTCAAAGGTCTCATCTTTTTTCAGCAGGCTGTACGTATTCTTTTCATAGAATTTGCGCAAGGCCTCCGTAGTAGACGACTTGATTCCCTGCTTTGCGCGTTCATAATACATATACCGCGTGAATATCTCGTCCATAGGTGTGCCAGTGATGGGGTGGAAAATGGAATCGCACAAAACCTCCAGGTCTTTCCATCTCTGAATGAACTCCTCCTTTTGCCCCTTTGACGAGTAAAATTTATAAAACTGTGCCTTGAATATATCAGCATCGGAAAGAGGCTTGCCCCTGTCGTTCAGTGTAGAGAATATGCGCAGAGCAGTATCCTGGGATTCGGCCTCAATGGGCAGCAGGATACAGTTATTCATGATACGGACAGGCAGCTTGGAAAACCAATCTGAATATTCAGACTGAAAGCTGACGATCTTCTGCTGGAAAAACCGATAATTGTTGGCGTAGCTGCTGGAGGCATTGTCCGGTATAACTCCGGTTTTCAGAATGTTTAGGAACTCATCCTTTTGCTTGTCCGTTGCAACCTCAGAGTTGATTTTGAGAGCGGTTTTATCCGGGTCACCAAACTCATCTGTTTTCCAGATGCACTGCTCAATCATTTTACTCGTCTTTATGGCCTTATCGTCCTTCATGCTGCCGTACTTCGCATAGAAAGCACGGAGAAGCAGCATCAGGGTAGTCAGTCTCTGCTGGCCATCGATAATTTCAAGCTTACCCTCATCGTTTTTGAATGTGACGATTGGGCCCAAAAAGTATTCGTCATCGCCATTGAATAGGTCGCAGTTGTTCTCGGGGAACGCAAAGAGGAACAGATCGTCCCACAAGGTCTGGCACTCCTTTTCACCCCAGGCATAGGGGCGCTGATAGTCTGGAATCAAGAAGTCGGCTTTTTTCTCACTGAACAGTGTTTTAACGCTTTTCTGATCTATGGTGATCTTTGACATAGTAATCTGCCTCGCTTTCCTGCTCTTGACATGATTATACCAGATTGAAAGCGTTTTGGAAAGGTTTATTGCAAATTTTGGGTTTTTCGTGTATGCTTTAAGTGTTGGGATGGAGGTGCGTCAAATGGCTTACAGCCTTTCAGAAACAATAAAAACTGAAATAATTGATTTAGCCCGCCGGTGCAATCTGGATAAGGTGATCCTCTTTGGCTCCCGGGCAAGGGGCGACAACCTGGAGCGCAGCGACATCGACCTTGCTATTCAAGGCGGCGATACCGTGGCCTTTGCTGCCAGCGCAGACGAAGATATCCCCACCCTGCTCATGTTCGACGTAGTGGATTTGGATAAGCCGGTGCAAACTGAGCTGATGGAGGAAATCAGAAGGGACGGCATAGTGATCTATGAAAAAGTTTGAAAACTTCTGCAAGGCGCTGGACAATCTGCGGCTTGTCCGGGATTTGAATGAGCCATACGATGTGCTGACCCTGACCGGCAGCGCCGCCCTGTTTGAGATATGCTTTGAGCAGGCGTGGAAAGCCATGAAGGAGATTTTGCAGGAACAAGGCTACGGTGAGGGGCAGACCGGCTCACCAAAGCAGATACTCAAGCTGGCATATAGCGCCGGAATGATTCAGGACGAGGAAAAGTGGCTGGCTATGCTGGTGTCGCACAACGATGTGACACATTCCTATAATGAGGAAATAGCGTTGGCTCTGGTAAGGCGCGTGAAAGAGGAATATATTGATTTACTGGACACGCTCAAAGCAGAATTGGAAGCCCGGTGGCTGTGACATTTGTTGGGTTTCCGCACATGATTCTTGTCCCGGTGCGGCATTGACGCGCCAACATCTGCACTGCCACACGCCACCGATTCGCTCTCAAAATGGCCCGGTTCTTCTCAAAATTCTAAGAATCGCTCGGGAATTTTCTTAGAACTGCTCAAAATCCGGAATCTGGCGCGACATCTACATTTGCGAATTTTCGCCGCTCCAAAACGCCGAAGCTCCCCGCAAACACTGGGGTTTTGGCGTTCTCTTATCTTCCATTTGGTTCTGCTGAAATCCCTCAAGTTCTGATTCTCGCACAGCACTCGAAATGCAGTTGTCCTTTACAGGGCACGTGGGTTCGAATCCCACACTCTCCGCCATCCTGTGGATATAAAAAAGATATTTGGTTTTCCTAGGATGGGGCGACCATACAAAAAAGATGCCTGTGGACTATTCGTGCTCAAAAAAGCCAGTATTTATGCGGATTTGCGGCCTGTTGAGGAATTGAAAAAACTACTATTGCAAAAAAGATGCCATTCAGATCAATTGTCATTCACCAATTCTGTTGCTAGACCTTTACACAGTGAATTTGCTAAAAATCTCTTACTCAATGAATCGCCTACATTTTTGTCGCTTTGCATAATTCTTCAAACCCAAAAACAAATCTAATCAAGCGCTCAATTGCCCTGGTTGCGTATTTCTCCAAACTCGTTTTCTGACTCAATGATATTCGTCCAGGTATCGAGCACCCCTAAAGTATCATTACATATGCACTTCTCTTTGATAACTTTCGCAAGGGCGCCCGCATTGATTCGTAGCAATCCTTTTTCAGAAACGGTTTCAGCTGCATCATTGATGCTTATTTTTGTCTTTTGAACGAGGCTATGCAAGCCTATCAAAAGATCCGACAATTCTTCTGACGAGACTATATTAGGACAAAACTTTATTGCAACTGTCATAGCTTGTAGGGCAAATAACAAATTCTGTGAAGCGGACCACATAATTTGATGAGAAATGGCTGCTATGCCACTATCAATTTCTTCTTTTGGCAGTAATCCATATTGGCTGTGCCGAAGAGCTACCGCTAAAACTCGATATCCCCATTCAGATACCTTTTTGTCTGGAGAGCACAGATAATGTGTTAACGGATCCGCAAATTGCAAATTTTGTACTAATTGCTCTTGCCACAGAGCAGCGATTCCATAGTGGGAGATAGCAGAACTCCTTAAAATTTCGCGAATTTCTTCCGTGTTCTCTCTATCTTTTGGGTTTGCTTTCCAAGAAGGAGAATTCTGAGTGAGCAGCCAAAGTGAATGAGCGGTTGAGTACATCAATGAAATTCGGCTGGATTTATACCCCAGAAAGTCAGAGCTTTTATCTTGAACATCAGAAGACAAAGATTTTAAGCGGAATCGGAATACACAAAGAATATTTGTAATCTCTTCTGGAGTAAAGGCATCGCTTTTTGATAAAGCTGCCGCATTTATTTCATTTAGAATGTCCACATCATTCTGAGGGCGTTCCGTTTTATCCATATACCCCTGTACTCTTTCTGTCAACTCCCGACATAAATAGCGAGTACAATCCACAGTTGGATGAGAAGGTAGAGAAAGACATACCACAGATAGCCACCCCTTTGGAGCATGAAACTGTTGTCCATCCCAAAGAGTGTCTCGTAATTGAACTGCCTGTGATTCCGTCAAGAGACCGGCTTCTAAGCAATGCAGAAGCTGCGATTGAACATGTTCATCCTGGACAGATTGAAGTAAAAGTAGATCTATTTCTGGGATTGGTTCGTCCAAAAAGAAAGCGGGCCTTGATGGCTCAACCGTCACATAGGATAAGGGAGAAGGGAAAAAACGCTGATCTTGGGGATTGCTGTCCAGTACAAGAAATCGCAATAGTTGTAAGAATAATTCTTTGTATTTAGACTTTGGATACACAGCCATTAGCCTCTTCATCAAAGAAAAAGTTCGCTGGTAACACAGCCTTTTTGGAGAATGATAAACCGTTTCCAGCCAATCCAGCAATTTCTGCATAAGAGGATAAGAACACTTGGTACAGAGTTCAGACAGAACCTCTGGTAAAACGTTAGCGGCTAAACAAGCAAAATTTTCTTTATAGAGCCAGCTCTGTGCTGTTATACTCTGTTCCGTATGCAGGAGAGCCTCCAAATAGAATTGTGTCCATTTATCGGCCTCCTCTCTTGACCATTCACTAAGTAGAGCTCTTGTGATAACTTCTCCAATCTGCTCGGCGGCGTTCGCACGAACCATCGTCAAAATACTCCACGGTGCAGAGCCGCATGCAATCCGCTTTGCTGCTCCACACGCCGCTTTTTTGTCGTATCTCACGTTCATGATTTGAAATGGTATGCCAGTTTCCTCACGAAAACGTAAGAAAGAATATGCTAATATGACGTCTTTATCCGGCCCTGAATGAAAGGAACCTTGTTCTGATCCGAAGTCGAAGCCAGTCGTAACAGAATGTGTTTTTAGTGGAATCCATGGCCCTTCCAGCTTACCTGTAAAACAAGTATTTTGTTCCCTCCACGATACTTCATGCTGCCTATGAAGTGTTTGATGATGCTCATCTATTCTCTTTTCTGTGTTCTCACTCACCGAGCGCGAGGAGGGACCTCTAAGCCCTGCACGCATAGTATTAGTTAGTGTAATATCTTGAGAATCAAGAGGTACACAATCACCCGTGGAGTTTGAGTTCTCATTTGAATTGGAGGTATCGCGGTGCGATGGGTTCTGCACCTGTTTCACATAATCTCGTAACTCCATCAATGCACTTTCCAATGACAGAAGGGCCTTGTCCGCCCAGTTCAGATGAGACAACCTGCGCCGGACTTCTGAAATTGCACGGCCCAAAGAATCAGAAGCTAAATCAAGTTTTCCACACTCCGCAAGAAGTCCGGCTTTCCGCAGGCACCATAGCGGCATTGTAATCGGTGGATTCCAATGCTCCACTTCCTTCATGAACTCCTGGAATTTGTATCGTGCTCTATTGCAGAGACATTTTTCCCAGAACAACTGCTGCATTTGCTCAGGATTGAGGGAAGGATTATGGATAAGACTTTTGTATAGATCATCCCAATCATTCCAATTTCCATCTTCTCTTGCTGTTCTCAGCATGGCGAGTTGGATTTCTACAGCTTTTGTCGATTCCTCAAGCTGGTCTCCGTTAAGGATATCCAAATAGCAATCCCACTCTTTATTAATAATGGGAAGCAAAGACTTTTCATGTATCCAGTTATACTCATACAGATAATCTAACTTCTGTGCGGAAGATACGCTGCCATCCTTGCAATACGTAAATAGTATGTGGCGGGCATAATTCAAAACATTTGACTGTAGTCTTTGGAGAGCACCGGCAGGAACAGTAAGCCAGCCTGGATATGACTCACGGACTAATTTCAACTGATCCGTGGCTTCTATCAGCGAAATATCGCTCCCATCCATATTGTAGAAAGCTACTCCCTGCGGCCAAGTATCTTCTTTTTGCGTACTGGATAGTTCAGAAAGATTGATTAAAGCCTTTTGGTAAATCGAGTACGGCGAACTACTCTCTGTAGACAACTGAGATAAATCCACGGGGATCACGTTCTTGCGATATAGCATTTTTACTTCAATCTCGCTAAGAGGCCGATGGGTTAACATATATATTTGAGGGCAGTTGTCTTTCCCCAGATTATCCCTGATCCAACCAATCCATTTTTGGAAGTTTGGATCATTGCCTGAAAAGCCAATCAAGCAAAGAGTGTTCTCCAGCAAAGACTGCTGAACAGTATTGACAAACGGAGCAAATTTTTCAGGGTAAGTCCGATAGTCTTCCGCAGTAATGATAAAAGGGCGATGGGATGGGAAAGTGCCATGTAATTTCACAATGCGGGTGATCCCTGAACTGCCGACAAGATCTTCTTTTTCTCTCACCACCCGGAATGGTATTTCTGTAACCTCCTTACTGGTGCGTTCAAGAAGGGTATCATAATTTGTTGTAAAGATGTCTGACCAGGGTAAAGAAAGAAGCTGATAATAGAGTGAAGACGGGAGATAATCGTCATCCCGTATTTGGTCTAGGAGCAGACGGTCAAGTTCGGGCCGGCCATACATGACCTCAAATTGTTCTGCTAAAGTTAGTGGGTCCGTATCCTGCAAGGCGGCTTTCTTCTCCGGAGAATGGGCTAAACGATCTATAAATTCATTTTTTAGATCATTCCACAAAGGGATATTGCCAACACTCTCGTCAATTTTGTCTGCATTAAGGCCAAACCCTGCGCCGACCATTAATGCAGCGTGTCCTTCCTGTAAGTGGCTGCCGATTATTCTTAGGTATTTTAACGTAGTACTATCGTGAATAGAGCCTTTCATTTTATCCTCCCAAACTATATAAAAAGCACAAAATTATATCTGACGCCATTCCACCGACACATAACTGTTGTCTCGCTCGATTACTTTAACTATATCAGAATTTCACACGTTTTTCAAGCCAAGTGTGATGACTCAAGGTGGAAAGTATGGTATACTCAGCTTGCATAAGGAGCGATAACAATGAAAAGTAAGTATGACCTGTCACAAAAACAAGCGGTAATTTCCCGCTACAGAGCTGGTGAGTCCATTTCCCGGATTATCCAAGACAACGGCATCCCAGAAGTACAATTTATAACTGGTTAAAACTAGCAAAGACCGCTGAGGATGATTGCAAGGAGCCTATCCTTCATAACTTCCGCCTGTTGGAGAATAAGGTCAAACGTTTAGAGGCGATCATTGAAATTCTCAAAACCGCGGAATGTTCTCCCAGAGATCCTCTCAAAGTGAAGTTGGGTGCGTTAGAAAGGCTGCATGAGCAGCATACATATAGCGTGCACATGATCTGTGAGGCTTTGGATGTGCCGAGAGGCACCTTTTACAACCACGTTCTGCGCGGCAAGCGAGAGCATACATGGTATGCGGAAAGACGAAAAGAACTCAAGGAGGATATTCAGGAGATATATGACCATAGCCATCAGATATTCGGTGCAGAGAAAATTACGGCTGCTCCAGTCCGTAAGTCCTTACTATCTTTCAGTCGAAAGCAATCCACTTGTACTGGTTTCCAGACTGGAAGAACTTGACCGGCACCGCGCCGCCCAAGTCGTCCGCCAGCCACTGGGCCATGTACTCCATGCCAGGCTCCTCCCAGTTGAAGTGGCCGGGGTTTAGGAGCGCCAGCTTCTGCCCAAAGAACAGCCCATCTTGCACATATTCGCCCACCGTCCAGTCCACCACCTCGCCGGGAATGAGCACTTGCACGCAGTTTTCTTTTACGAACCGCAGGACTTCTCTGTCCATGTCCCCACCCAGGAAATGGAACACCACCGCAGCCCGCTCCACCTCCATCTCCGGGTCGCCGATGATGCGGATGCCGTCGATACCCATGGCCTGGGCCAACTGTTCGGCTACGCCCGCCACGGTTGTGGAAGGCAGCTGGAAGCAGCAGCCGGGCATGAACTCATCGCTTAGTGCGTATTTTTCCCAGCCCAGCTTTTTGGCGACGCCGGTAAAAATCCCGTCGGGCCTGTCGCTATGTAGGTGGTCATGGTTGCGGTAGACGGTCATGCCGGTTTCCTCCAGCAGGGCTTTCTTGACCAGGTAGACCGGGTCGCCCTCCAGCCAGTCGGTTTTGTCCCAGCCGTCAAAGAAGGTGGGCTCGTGGCAGATAAGCAGGTTGCAGCCCTCGTTGGCCGCCTGCCGGATCACCCGAGCCGTGGGGCAGCAGGTCAGGGCCACGCCGGTGCATTCCTTGGAGACATCCCCCGCGATGACCCCATCGCAGGTGGGCTGGGCAGGGTCAAAATTTTTGTGGTGGGATTCCATGATCTCGATGACTTCTTTGATTGTCACGGTCAACACTCCTCGTATAATAAGTTTATAAGTTAATAAATCAGGTACCAGCAGGCCGTAAG
The DNA here is from genome assembly GCF_002201475.1 of Acutalibacter muris. Classification (NCBI taxonomy): domain Bacteria; kingdom Bacillati; phylum Bacillota; class Clostridia; order Eubacteriales; family Acutalibacteraceae; genus Acutalibacter; species Acutalibacter muris. The sequence goes on from NZ_CP021422.1 coordinate 3,350,208, forward strand.
ATACCCGTGGTACAATAGCTGTAGGACAGCAGGATAAGTTCTATATTCTCCGGTAGAACCGCAAGGTTGCTACAAAGAAAGTCCGTCCCCCCGAGCCGGAAGTAAGCTGCAAACTCACTGGCTGTTTGCCGGGGTGAGGCCCCCTCAGCCCCAGCGGCGAGCCGCTGGGACAGGCAGTGGAGGGGATCGCATCGGCCGCTCCTCGGAATGATTCTCATACGCGAGGTTGCTGAGGCTTCCGGTTATCATGGGTATCTTAGAACCTGTTTAGTATCTAGCCAACCATCCGGTCCAGTGATAAAATAGAGGGGATGAGGGGGGAAGACAGGTGAGGAAAAGCTATCCAAGTGACATCAGTCGGAAACAATTTGAAGAAATACGCGAGGAATTGTCCAGAGTCAAAAAGCTAACACATCCCAGAAGCTACGACCTGTATGACATATTTTGTGCAGTTTTGTATCTGTTGAAAGAAGGATGCACATGGCGAGCCATCCCACATGATTTCCCTAAATGGCAAAATGTGCGGTATCATTACGACATATGGTCAAATCCAGATGAAAATGGAGTCAGTGTTCTTGACAGGGTTTTACGCAAACTGGTGGAAGCAGAGCGGGAAAAAAACGGACGCAAGGCACAAACAACAATGATAATTGTCGATTCCAAAAGCATTCAAAATGCTGATACCGCAGAAGAAAAGGGCTATGACGCGGGGAAAAAGTATCTGGGATAAAACTACATATTGGCGTGGACATTTTGGGGCTACCCCACGCAATTATGGTGACGACCGCCAATGTAACAGATCGAACCGGCGCAATTGATATGGTTGATTATTATTGTGATGTAACCGACCATCTGTCTGCGCTCAAAAAGATTATGGCAGATGGAGGCTACACCGGAGAAACATTTGCAAACTCAATCAAGGATCTTTCTGGTGCGGAGGTTGAGGTCGTTAAGCGCAACGAGCTCCATACTTTTGCTGTCCTGCCAAAGCGCTGGATTGTGGAGCGCTCTTTTGCCTGGCTCGACAAATGTCGGAGACTCTGGAAAAACTGCGAACGTAAATTACAGAACTCTTTTCAAATGTTTTCTCTTGCCTTTATTCGTCTGCTCTTAAATAGATGCTAAACAGGTTCTTACAGCCTGTTGGTCCTAAAATTTCCACCCCGAGGAGGTGAAATCGTGAATCAATTATTCGTTGGCATTGATGTGGGAAGCCGCGGGAACACAGCCTATCTCATGCGGCCTGATGGGGAAAAGCACAGCAATTTTACTGTACAGAACAACCGTGGCGGAGCTAAAATACTCATAGATAAAATCGTATCGGCACTCACCACAATGGGTTTGGAACAGGTCGTGATCGGCATGGAGGCCACCGGCATCTACGGAGATAATCTCGTGTACGCTCTCCGTGAGGACGGAACTCTGGGCCGGTTCCAGCGCAAGATCCATGTGCTCAATCCCAAGCAGGTCAGCAAGTTCAAGGAATCCTACTCCGAACTGCCCAAGAACGATGATGTGGACGCTTTTGTGATTGCCGATAAGCTCCGTTTTGGTCGTATCACCCAGGAGGTCTATATGGACGACTACCGCTACAAAGCCCTGCAAACCTTGACCAGAGCCAGATTCTACGCTGTGCAGGATTTAACCCGAGAGAAACAGCGTTTTGCAAACTATTTGTTTTTGAAATGCTCCGGTCTCGCCCAGGACAAGGACATAGCGAACTCCAGCGCCACCACCATCGCTCTTATGGAGCGCTTTGAAACTGTGGACGAGCTGGCTTATGCCGATTTGGATGAACTTGCTGCTTTTGTAAGCAAGGTCGGCCATGGCCGTTTGTATTGCCACCATGCGGGCGTTGGAAAAGCAAATCAAGGTTCTTGACAAACAAATTGAACAGATATTTGCTGTCCTTCCCAACACTCTGACCTCCGTTCCTGGTATCGGTAAAGTCTATTCTGCCGGTATCATCGCCGAAATCGGCGATGTGAACCGTTTCCAATCCCAGGCTTCTGTCGCCAAATACGCTGGCCTCGTCTGGAAGCAGCACCAGTCCGGTGAGTTTGAAGCCCAGAACACCCGCCTCATTAAGTCCGGCAACCGTTTCCTTCGCTACTATCTGCTGGAAGCCGCCAACTCTGTGAGAAGATGCGACTCCGAGTTCAGGCGTTACTATGACCTCAAGTACAAACAGGTCAATAAATACCAGCACAAACGCGCACTCGCTTTAACTGCCAGAAAACTGGTTCGGCTCGTCTTTCGACTGCTGAAGGAGGGGCGGAACTACATACCGCCGGAGGGCTGAGTCCTACTCGCTTTTCGGTAACGAAGCCCTGTTCAAAAAAATATCATGGGGCAGGGCTTTGGTTGGTGTTGCCTTTTTGCTGCTATGCCATTTCTTTTTCACCGCTTTTCTTGTGATTTTTCTTTCATTTCTCTATTGACTTCTTACCACTGGACTTTTTTTCTTTATCGTTTGGGTGCGCACCTGTGGCTTTTATTATATCAATCGGGTTAATGGTTGTCAACGTGGGGTATGTCCCTTTAATTTGTATAGTGAGCAGGCTCAAATCCGTATAAATCTGCTAAATTAAAAATCACCTGTCATTGTCCAAACCTTGAGGGTTCAGATGACAACAGGTGATTCCAATCAATTAACCTTTAGGAGGAAACGAGTCTTTCTCATGAGAGTCCTTCGCGGATGTGACCGTTCTTCTCATGCTATTCCCCCTCGCCGTCTTCTTTTAGAGCCTCGTCCTCGTGCATAACGTCATAGTAGTCGGAAAGGAGGCGCTTGTAGGTTTCGACGATGTCCTCTTTTGTGCAGGGGGTGGGGGCGGCGCGGTTTTCAAGGACATATTCAGTTATACGCTTAAATTCTGGCGATCGTGTGATTTGCGTGATAAATTCGCACCTTGAACAATTTATCACACGCTCGTCTCTGGCAATAACAGGCGAAATTATATAGGCACTTTCCAGAATATTTGATGGTATATTATCAACTGTAGCGCCGCGATGGTTTAGTGTTAAAACGCTATATTCTTCCATGGCAAGAATATTATAGCGAATTGGAACACTATCTCGACCCGCCCCACAGTACATATATTTCAAAACAGCAGTTCTTGTTTCTTTTCCCATTTCACAGTAATCTGCTGGGGTGTTTCTCAATGAGTATAGGCATATGGAGTTCCACTCCAAAGAGCACCAGATTTTTTTAATGCATCTATCTGGAATCCGCATGATAAAACTGGTATCTAAAACTATTCTCTTTTGTTCAAGTCCATCATACATTAAATTACATATCTCACATATGCTTTGCGCCGTGTATCCCAATCTACATACGTCTGGAAATATCTCACTGCCTAGCCAAATACCCGCAAAGTAATAATCTTCATAATCTGTTAGTACACTTCCCATTGTAACCGTGGTTTCGTGATACTTGCTATCATCTGCCCATTGCAAAACCCGGATTTTTTTCACCATGGGATGCAAATACTTCTCGGGTGACGCAAGCATTCGTTTCCTTTGGTTGAAATCCGCAATGGTCCAAATAGCGCTAAATTTATCTGGCAAAGGCAAGCCGAGATTAAAATTGTCTATTTCTATGACCTTTCGAGGTGGGTTATCCTGCTCGAGCAGAAAGCCAACAGCGGCTCGGAGAATAGTACTGAAACGGTGAGCAATTTCATCAATTTTCTTCTGACTAAAATTCATTCGGTCTAAAGATAGATATTCTTTTGCATCCAATCCCCAAAAATCGATAGAATACACAAGTTCTGATCTGGCTATGTACCCGAAGAAATCGTGAGTTACGTCAGGGGAATATACATATTTACCTTTCAAAGACATATCGAGCGATGGAGATGCATTAAAACTAGGCTCAATATGGAGCATCGTGTAAGTCTCCTATCCCATACCTGGATTCCCTCATACGTAGTCTGCGTGACTAGGAACGGCCCTTTTTGCTGACAATCTCCTGGCTGAAAGTCATTCCAGAGTTCGTTCCTAATTTTTTTCAACAAAAGACAGTCCTGGGTGATATCTACCGGAAACCAAGACAGTTCCACCCAATGCTTCATATTGTCGCAAAAATCTTTATATATAGTATCTGCAGTTCCAGAATCCTCACCAAAGGGGTCATAGGACTTTTTCATAGGAATATTAATCTGCAATTGGTCAAATACCACTTCTACACACGTCCCCTGCTCCTCCCAAAACTCACCCTTTTCAATCTGCACATACCCCTCCTTTTTCCGGGACTCCACAGTGACCTTAATAGCGCCCTCCTCCGGGCGGCTGTAAATAGTAAAAACGGGCGCAACCAGGAAGACCGACTGCAAGCCTATGCCGAACCCCGCCGTGGGCCGCAGCCAGGCGGGCATTGCTTCGATTTCACGCCGCCGAGCCTTGTCCTGATGATAGCTTGTCCCCACCCGGCACATCTGCTTGACGGTGTCAACGCTCATGCCGGTGCCGCGGTCGATTATACGGATCCGAAACTTCTCATCAGGCTCTTGCCTCATATCCACTGTGATTTTATAGCTGTCAAAGGCCTCGGCTTTTATGTCGTAGGGCTGGAGATGAGAGAGGTCATTTTTATCTGCGTTATCAACCAAATAAAGGTCCGGCCGTTTCTGTAAGTCGCGCCATAGCTGAATCTTGCTTGCATCCTCCGCGTTTTGGATAAGCTCGCGCAGAAATATCATTTTATCGTTATAGATCCCGGAACCCTCAATAATCTCAAAGGCCTTTTCCTGAGATATCCCAAAGCGTAAGTCACTGGTGTTCTCTATATCAGGCTTACCGTTTAAGAGCAGTTCCTTCTTAGTCAGCCGTGGAGCGGTGCCGCCCAGCTCTTTTGGGATAAGGCTCAGCCAGTTGATGGCGGCAAAGGTAAGCTCGCTCTCCAGCCAATCCAGGAATACCCGCGTTTCCCGGTACACGGAGTGATTCGGGCAGTCCGCCCGGTACTCAATTTGCTCCGGCGTGATTAACAGATGAATTGTGGCCTCGTGCTTACCCTTATGGGCAGCGGAGTCTTGAGGCAGTTCCCCGGTTACCAGCTCAGCCGTGGGTTCAAACCGGCTGTTGTCCGCATCCAAGAGGTCCCCGAGCCGCAGCATCTCCGCCAAAAAGCGTGGATGGATATAGTCGGCGGCGTAGCCGTTGGAAATGTAGTCCAACTTTAGAACATCCTCTTGATTACAAGTATGCAGCAGGGAGAGCTGGCCCAGCAAATACTCCTGGAAATCAGCCGATTCCCATTCCTGTTCGATATTGTCATAGAGCAAAAGCATACCAAAATCGTGGAGGTACGCTAACTGTAAGAGCCTCCAGGTATCCGTAGGAGACAGCTTGCATAGGCGGTCCTCTCCCAGAAGCTGCTCCATATTGGAGACCACATTTTGAGAGTGGAGCTCATCATGCACGCTGTAGTGAGGGTAATTCTGCGCCACCTGTTTGAGCGCCGACACACAGGAGCGCTTGTTGAGCTCCCAGCTGGAATGCAGGTTCTTAAACTGCGGTGCCTGCTGGCAGAGGGTGCTTAGATGCTCCTCCAGGCCGTAGGGGGTTTTCGGTGTTTCCATTTTAATCGTCCTCCTGCTCCCAATATGTAAGTAATTCAGTCCGGGCATATCTATTCAAAAATTATCCTCTCAAGCAGGCTCTCTCCGAACCCACCGGCCACGCGTATAACTGTCTCTGCGGCGGGCAGCAGTTGCAGCGGGCCGTCCCCCGGGGACACCGTACCAAGACTTCTTCCGTCCTGAAACACCTCTACCTGTCCGTCGGAGCCCTTGCCGAACTCCACAGCGACGCTGCTGCCCTCCTTCGCGGCGAAGAAGGTGTACTCGGCGTACTCCCCGGGGGATAGGCTCAGCTTGAAGACGTCCCAGCGGCAGTCAAAGCCGAAGCGCTTTTCGGGCAGGGACTCCGGCTCGAGGAGCTTCATGCCCGAGCCCCTGCGATAGCCGCTGACCACATCGGTCCGGCAGAACCCAAGACAGCCTCCCTCGTCGAAGTCCGTGGCCCGCACTGAGCAGCCCGGCTCTCTTCGGACGCTGGCGCTGACCCTTGGCCGCTCCAGGCAGTTCTCTATAAGAATATTTTCAAGGTACTCGTCCAGCAGGGCCTGGGCTTCCTCATAGGAGGGCCGCTCCCCGCCGCTGGTATAGGCGGTAAACTTTTCCCAGCCCTTCGGCATATTCACCGAGTATGGGGAGTTCTCGCAGTCCATCTTCTTCCAGGGCCAGACGTTATAGCCCACCCCCAGCTTTGCCCCCAGTGGGTACAGGGCCGCGAACCACTCCGGGGTGTTCTCGCCGCTCTCACCAAGCCAAAGGGGCTTGTCCCAGCGCTCTGATAGCTCCAGGAACTCCCGGTACGCGCCGATATCCGGCATAACGGCGTAGCGGTGGAAGTGGAGGACCATATTGCTGTCGTAATCCATGCAGAACACCGACGGGTCCGTGGCCCAGCTGCCTCCCTCGATAGACAGCATATGCTTCTGATCGTGCCTGCGTATCTCGGCGATAGCCTCTATGTAGAAGTCCCGCAGCCTTGGCAGAAGGTACTGGCAGGGCCTGCGGCCGTCGTCCGGGCGCAGGGGCTCGTTTAAGAGGTCGTAGCCCCCCACTATCCACCGGTCCTTATAGCGCCGGGCCAGCTCCCCCCACAGGGCCACGGCCTTGTCCCAGCTGTCCCTGTCGGTGAACAGCCGGGGGAAGTCGTCCACGCAGTCGTCGATATTGGTCCCGGTCTGGCCGCCGGGGGCCCCGTGCAGGTCTAAAAAGGCATATATCCCCGCCTCCTGGCACCAGTCCAGCAGCCGGTCCAACAGCCGGAAACCCTCCTCCCTCCAGCGGAGGCCCGGCTCGTCCTCCATAAGCACCCGCCATCCGATGGGTACCCGCACGGAGTTATAGCCAAGCTCCGCCATGCGCAGTATATCCTCACGGCGGATATAGTTCTCCCGAAAGCGGGGCCAGAAGGCCTCGGCGTACCGGCCTCCCGCCAGCTCCCGCACCACCTGCTCCAGCTTCCGGGGCCGGTCACCCCTTGGGCCTGCCCTCCACATATACCCCTCGCAGAGCAGCCAGTTGCCAAGCCCCCATCCGGACAGGAGGAGGGGCTCGCCTTTTCCGTTGACGATTTCACGGCCTTTGGCCCGTAAAAATCCGCTGACGCGTGCTTGGGAAAGTTTTTCATTGGTGTTCATTTTTGTCCTCCTGGTTCTCAAGGGCCGCCGGCTTCTGCTGGAAGCGGCCGGGGTAATTTTTGTGCATTGATGCCGCAGGCGTTCATACTTCTACAGCCCGAAGCTTTGAGTATTATTATATCTGGCTTTGGCGTGGAATACAAGCTTTTGGGGGATTTCTTGGGGAGAGTCCGCACTCCCGCAAAAACACGAAAGAAGGTAAATCACTTATTGTTGCCCAAACCATGGCGGTCTTTTATAAACACGCATGGAAACTGAAGCGCCGCCGAGAGGATCCCGCAGAGTACCGGCGATTGAAAGTGGAAGCCCCCGCAGAACTTTCTCACAAGGAGGAAGGGAATTATTAACAGGAGGCCCTCTACTACCATGTTAAGGAAAAAGCTGATAACCAGCGCCAGCCCCAGGGGCACAGGGTGAAAAGAAAGCTGTAAATGCCGTACTCGTAGAGTTCCACGTCACTAGCAAAAATGGCCCCTGCTTACAGGAGCCATTTTGCAGTGACGGCGGCTAGGCGCCTGATCACTTGATCTTGCTGAACCGGCGCAGGGATTCGGGGGCTTTGGGCTGGTGGATGATGGTAGAAGATGCTGTGTTGGCGCCCACGAAGAGGATAGCGGAAAGGAAAAAGGCCATACCTGCTGCAAGCTTTGAGAAGATGTCTTTTGCTTTTATCATTGCAGTTCCCTCTTTTGGCTTATATTATACTCCCCATACACAAAAAAATCTAGCCCAATTTACCAAATGGTCAAAAATCGATACAAAATGGTCATTTCATGAAAAAACGCTTATTTTCTTCTCGTGATAAGATAAACACAATATATTGTGGAGGTAAAGCAGATTATCTTTAGGGAGGGGAGGCACGTCGGAGAAGCAGAAGCTGACAGCAGAGATTAACAAGCTGCTAAGAAAACAAAACCCAGAAAAAGGAGGACAAACGAAGATATTTGTGGTATAATTTTTCATATAGAATAATGTTCCAGGGTGACGCCATGAGAATTATTTTATGCGATGACGACGAACAAATCTTGGACCAGCTGCAAAAGTATCTTAGAGAATACCATGAGTCTGCCCATCTCGCTCAACCTGAATATGCAGTTTACTCAAACGGCGACGCCCTGCTTGCTTCGGAGTCCAGAGCTTCTGCCCTGCGAGCTGACATTGCGTTTCTTGACGTAGAGATGCCCGGACGGAATGGCATAAACATAGGGGCGCTTTTGAGGGAGAAAAACCCGAAAATCAAAATTTTCATTGTCACCTCCTATCTGGATTATCTTGACGACGCTATGAAATTTCATGTCTTTCGCTATCTCTCAAAGCCCATTGATAAGGCGCGGCTCTTTCGTAATTTCAAGGAGGCTCTATACCAAATCAGTATGGAGGCAGAAAAATAAGCATAGAAACGAAAGAGGAAACCATTATCTGTTCATCAGACGAGATTGTCATGATTGAGAAGGAGGACCGTAGAGTAATAGTCCATACCCTTTCCCGCTCCTTAGAGTCCGTAGAAAACGCGAAATACTGGGACAGGCTTTTGAAGTACAGGAGCTTTAATAGGCCTCACCGAAGCTACATAATCAACTTAAAGTACCTCCAGTCCTATACCCATGAATCGATCGTTCTTAAAACACCTGATGGGAGAATTTGGGAGGCATATATAGCCCGGCGCAAGTACCAGGAGTTCAAAGACGCGCACCTGCTTTTTTTGGAGGCGATGTCATAATGGATATGAGGCTTATCTATCTGTGCATATACGTTGCGGAGGGCATTACGGCGTGAAGCTATTTTTCAGGAATGTTTAGAAGGCGGTGTACGCTTTTGGTAAGCGTGGCGGCATATGCTGTAGGCTACGGCACGGCTTTCCTTACCTTCAATATCGCGGATACCTGGATAAACGGCTTGGCGTTTGCTCTGATAAATTTCACTCTGCTATGCGGCTGCTACACCTGCCCATGGAAAGCGGGCATCTTTCATGCGGGTATGCTCACCTGCTTATCAACAGGGCTGGAGTTCATAATTGTTTTGATCTTGGGCGCTGTGCCAGGCGACTATGACCTATACCAATCCAGTACACCAGTGCTGACGATTTTGGCTGTTTGCGGGCTATCAGTACAGTCAAAAAGTCAGCCAGCAGTACCTTTCACTGCAAATGGTGAAGCAGAAGAAGGAGGCTGAGGGAGTCTATTTTAAAATGCTGGAGGGAAAATATGATGATCAGCGGGTGCTTATCCACGACCTCCGGCGGCACCTGACCGCCATCAAGGGACTTGCCCAGGAGCAGGGCGCGGATTCTGTGGTGGACTATGTTACGAAAATCAAAGAGCTGCCGGCACTTCAAAACAGGATACGCTATTGCAAAAACCCAATGCTTGACGTGGTGCTGTCCAGGTATGAAGAGCTCTGTTACGAGCGGGGCATAGCTTTCCAGGTGGAGGTGCGGGATTAGGAGTATGATTTTATCGCCCCAAACGACATTACCGCCCTGTTTGGAAACCTCCTTGAAAACGCCGTGGAAGCGGCCAAAATACTGCCGAGCCTTATGTGGAACTGCACATGGGCAGTCCTGCGGGGACAGACTTGTTTTTGTCCTTGACAAACCCTTGCAGCCACCCGCCCCGGGAGGACGGTCGTGGGGGATTTCTGACCCGCAAGCTCAATAAGGAACAGCACGGTATCGGGCTGAAAAGCGTGAAAGCCATTGTCAGAAAATGCGACGGCACCCTAAACCATGAATATGACCGGGAAACGAAGCTGTTTAATATCTCAGTCCTGTTGAAAGATAAAGTATAAATTCATAATCCCCCAAGAAGCCCCTCTCTGGTGTCAGAGAGGGGCTTCTGTTTGGTTAGGAGGAAACCACAATATATCGTAGTTCCTAATGGGTATAAAAAGTATCAACATACCATTTTGTCGCGTTTTTTGTCATTTCGCGCAAAGGAAGTTGTAAAAACAAAATTTTTCTGCTACACTTTTGGCAGTTGAACAGAAACCGTACTACAAGTCCGATTTCCGTCAGCAAGAGTTGGTCGACTCGATGTCCTAATCAGGTTATTTGCCAATTTATTCTTTAGAAGGTGAGTATACATGAGAAAAAGCATTTTTATAGCTCTTGTTTCTCTGCTCCTGGCAGTATTGTTGATTTCATGCGGCAGCAAAAATCAAGATGACCCAACCCCCAGCCAGCCCGACCAATCGGGCCGGACAGACAAATTGAGTCTGCCACAGCTGTCCGTGCTTGTAGACCTGCCAAGCGCGGACAGCGGTAGTATTGATGGCTTTTTCCCCTACGTCCCCGGAAACGGAAAGGACTTCCTGATCATAACCGAGACCCTGCCCCCAGAGGGTCAGGAGCGTAGCGCCGCTCTCAGCCGGATTCGCACTGAGGTACTGGCGGGAAAAGGCCCCGATGTGTTTATCTGCACCTGCTGGGCCCCTGGCATAGGTGAGGAAGGGCTTTTCAAGTTCCCGAACCAGGCCATGGAAAACAGGATATTCCTGCCGCTGGACGACTATATTTCGCAGGCTAAGTACATGTAGTGGGACCGTCTTCTGCCAGTTGTGATGGAGGCCGGGAGGGGCGACGAGGGTCAAATGCTTCTCCCGCTGGCGTATACGTTTGACGTGCTCCTTTTGGACAGGGACAGGTTCAGCTCAAGCGTTGAGCTCCCGGCGGCATGGGAGGAGCTGGCCGAAAGCGCAGATAAGCTTGCCCGGTCGCTGGCGGGGTATGTGACGCCTTATAATATGATGGGAGAATTGGCTGATTACGATAAGGGCTTACCTGCGTTTTCAGAAGACGAGCTGTTTGAATATATGAAAAAGGCTATAGACCATTCAAAGAAAGTCCAATCGGAGGCGATCGTACCTGTCTTTGTGAACTTTACAGACGGCAAATTTAGCGGACCAGACAACACGCTGGATCTACTCAACGGACGGAAGTTCGACTTCTTTTCTACCTATAATAAAGATAGCGGCATCACAGTGGACATAACCGCCTTTGCGGGCATAAACCGCAACAGCGCCCACCCGGACGAGGCCTTTACGGTGCTGGATTTCCAAATTAGCCGGGAGGTTCAGAAGGGCTTTCCCATCTATTCCGCCATGCACAGCCTGCCCACGCATATGGATCTTTACTCAAACGAATACCCCGCCCACGGATAGGCTATGAGCGAGGAGCATTTCGAGAGCTTCTCCAGGCTGCAGGACCAGATAAACGTGGCGAAATTCTATACTCTCTTGGAGGGGGCCATGCTGGGTATAACTGCCGAGTTTGACTTTAAGAAGGGAACGGAGGAGCTGAGGAAGATTGTACATAAGCGCTACATGGAAATGTCGATGATGTTGGTCAAGAGCTAAAAGCAGGCCCCCCCACATGAAAAAATCACACAACACCTTATAAGATAAGTCCAAGCTGGTACAAAAAGTTCTCTGTGCGGGAGCTCCATCACTGTAGAACAATGCCGTGTTTTGGCAGAATCTGAGGTGTGCCTCATGGAGGTACGCATCTTCTATTGGTAAGATTTTCCTATAAATCTTTTTTATAGGAGGGCTTTCCAATGAGAAAATTCAGTGCTCTGCTCAGGCCATACCTGCAAAATGTCCTAAACCTTACCCGGCACGAAAACAACGTTACTCAGGAGAACATGGCGGAATTCTTCTATATGTCCACCCGTTCCTACTGCGACTTGGAGAGGGGCAAGTCCGGCTTTTTCGCCGTGAGCCTCATTATCCTTCTCGCTGGTCTTCCCGACGATGTGATGGTGTGGCTTGTCCGGGGATTTTTCAGTCTCCTTTTAGACGCGCTGGACGAGGAGGTGATCTGATGTCCGCTTTGAAATTCTATGGCTGTTACTTATCCTGGCTCGGCGCTTCTGAGCCCGTCCCCCTGCAGAGTCTCTTTGATTTTCCTTTCACCAACAGGGACATTTATGAGGAGGACAAGGTTGTGAACCGTCTTTTCTATCTTGTGCCTGACCTGTCTGGTACAGTTCCCCGATGCTTTTTCTTCTTTGAGGAGAACGTCTTTTCAAAAGACAAGGTTGGCGACCTGCTCCTGCAAACTTAAGCGTTCCATACCTTTGAGTCCTGATATATCCTTTTCACAGGGGCGGTTCCCAATGCGGGCCGCCCTTGCCTTTTGATACACGATATCGTTCGGTCTCTCCTCCACATATTGGCTTACAACTTGAAATAGAGCGTCATTCTGCACAGAGGCGGGCGAAGCATCCTCAAGGAAAAAGCGGCGGCACCGGCTGGGAAAGTCCTTTACATAAACTTATCGGTCACCCCTGGGGCCCCCTGGTGCTGAGCCATATCGCCCATCTCAGGAGCCTGTTCATCGGCAAGGGCCTGCTAGATCTGGTCTTGATACGCCGTCAGGAAGCCTCTGCCCATGTCGATATACTCGTCGCGCTCGCCATCGTCCAATTGGCCCACCAGGGGGCAATAGAGCGCCAGCTTGACCGGCCGGGCGGCCTAGGTCATGGCCTTGATATCGTCACGGAGCAGGATATTCCTTGGCGGCTTGCTAATACCGGCTTCCAGCATATCGTGATAGAGCTGGTGGATGTCGGTGGGCAGCTCCCGCTCAAGGGCTGCCCCAGCCTTTCCGATGGTTTAACCTTGATTATTTGATACACCTCCTTGTATAATGTATTTAGGTTGTTCAAGGGATACCTATAAACCCTCAGACCTACTTCTTTACATCTCCTATCTGATAGGAGATAATAGTTTTATTAGATTGAGAGGATGATCGTCACCTCCTTGAGCGCCTTTGCTCGTACTTGAAAGACTGATCCCTCTCTCTAATAAGCTTTCCGCGTATGAGTTGGATGTTGGTTGCCTTATGGCTTCTCTCCGTATTTAGCACAAGGTAGTGGCGCCTATTATCTGAGTGGTCTCCCAATCCAAAATTCTTCTTCTGAGGTGACTGTATGTTTTTTTGTTGGCATTGATATTGGTAAAAATAACCATGTCGCTTCCATGATGGATGAATCTGGCAAGGTGGTATTTAAGGCTTTCTCCTTGTATGGCAAGGTCGATATCACTACGCTCCCGGTTGTCGCCCCTTGCCCGGGAGCCGAAAAGGATTACCTTGTCCAATTTGCATTGGAGAGCCAAATCTATTATTTCGACTTTTAAAGTTTCTGATAGACTGTAATCCACTTAACGCACCTCCATCTTATCTATTCAAGTATACATCAAGAAGCGGAATTTAGCAATGGATCTTTCTAAATCATTCAACCGCTTTGCGGCAGTTTTGTCATTTGCACTTGACAGGGCTGCTCGATTGCGGTATAATAACACTGTTATATAGCGTTGTTATAGGAGGGCTAATGTGAGCGACAACCCCACTCTCGAAAAGATCCACCAGACCGCCACCGCAGAGTTCTTGGAAAAAGGCTTCCAGGGAGCCTCCCTGCGGAATATCGTCAAGTCCGCTGGAGTGACCACCGGGGCCTTTTACGGCTACTACTCCAGCAAGGAGGCCCTGTTCGCCGCCCTGGTGGAGCCCTGCGCAGCGGCTGTCATGGGCCGGTTCATGACAGCCCAGACGGACTTTGCCCAGCTCCCCAAGGAGGAGCAGCCCGCCCATATGGGGCAGGAATCCGGGGACTGCGTCGACTGGATGATCGACTATATGTACAGCCACTGGGAGGCGTTCAAGCTGCTGATCTGTTGTAGCAGCGGCACCCCCTATGAGCACTTTATTCATAATATGGTGGACATCGAGGTGGAATACACTTTCAGATATATCGACGTACTGAGGGACCTGGGGCATACTGTCCCCGAACTGGACCGGGAGCTGTGCCATATGATCGCCAGCGGGATGTTCGAGGGAATGTTTGAGGTTTTGCGGCATGATATGCCAAAGGAGCGGGCGGTCAGGTTTGTCACCAGGCTGAGGGAGTTTTATACTGCTGGTTGGATAAAAATAATGGGACAGAATAGTTAGCACGGTAACTATGTCCTATTATTTTTGCCATATAGTTAGCTGCAACTAATCATCTAAGGAGGTATCAACTTGAAGAAAGAAAGCAACCTAAAGGAACTCATGCACTATGCGGGGCGGCACAGGTTTCTGACCTACCTGTCCCTGCTGCTGTCCGCCGCCAGCGCGGTGCTGGCCCTGTTCCCCTTCGTGTTTCTGTTCCGAATTACCCAAGAGGTCCTTGCGGTGGCCCCGGATTTTCCCCGGGCCGGACACGTTGTCCATAACGGCTGGCTGGCGGTGGGCTTCGCCCTGCTGTCCATTGTGGTCTACGTCTGCGCCCTGATGAGCTCCCACCTGTCGGCTTTCCGCATCGCCGGGAACATCCGCAAGGCGCTGATGGACCATATCGCAAAGCTGCCCCTGGGCTTCATCGGCGAGATGGGCAGCGGCAAAATACGCCGCATCGTCAATGACAGCAGCGCCGCCACCGAGACCTATCTGGCCCACCAGCTCCCGGATATGTCAGCGGCGGTCACCACCCCAATCTGCATGGTAATCCTGCTGTTCCTGTTCGACTGGCGGTTCGGGCTTGTAAGCCTTTTGCCTATCGTTTTAGGCTTTGCAGCCATGTTCAAGATGGTGGGCCCACAGATGGCAAAGGACATCAAGGAGTACCAAAACGCCCTGGCGGACATGAACAACGAGGCAGTGGAGTATGTGAGGGGCGTGCCGGTGGTCAAGACTTTCGGGCAGACCGTCCACTCCTTCGCCCGGTTCAAGGGCACCATCGACAATTACTACAAATACTGCATCGCCTACTGCAAGAAGTGCCGGGGCCCCATGCTGATGTACACGGTGTTCATCAACAGCGCCTTCGCGTTCCTGATTGCGCTGGCGCTGATTCTGACAGGCAGCGGGCCGGTGGCGCAGCCGATACTCTTGAATTTTATCTTCTACGTGATTTTCACGCCAATTATCGCCACCGCCATGTCCAAGGTCATGTATATGAGCGAGAACGGCATGATCGTGGCCGACGCGCTGGGCCGCATTCACTCCATTTTGGACGTGGAGCCGCTGCCCGACCCCCATGCCAGTAAACGACCGGCAGACAATTCTGTTACCCTGGAAAACGTGACTTTCCGTTACAGTGGCAGTGCAGAGGATGCAATCAGGAATATATCTATCAAAGTTGAGGCTGGTGAAACGGTGGCCTTGGTAGGACCGTCCGGCGGCGGCAAGACCACGGTGGCGGGGCTTATCTCCCGGTTTTGGGATGTAACCGGCGGGGCCATCCAGATTGGCGGCGTCAATGTAAAGGACATTTCAAAAGATGTTCTGATGGACACCGTGGCCTATGTGTTTCAAGACAGTAAATTGCTCAAAACTTCCATTCTGGAAAATGTGCGGCTGTCTAAGCCCAACGCCACCCGGCAGGAGGTAGAGCGGGTACTCCACGAGGCGCAATGTGACGACATCATAGCCAAACTGCCCCAAAGTATTGACACGGTGATTGGTACCAAGGGCGTGTACCTCTCCGGCGGCGAACAGCAGCGGATTGCCATCGCCCGGGTCATGCTGAAAAACGCGCCCTTCCTTATTCTGGACGAGGCCACCGCCTTTGCGGACCCGGAAAACGAGGCGCTGGTGCAGAAAGCCTTTGAGCGGCTCTCCAGGGGCAAACCCGTCATCATGATCGCCCACCGGCTGACCACGATTAGGAACGCAGACCGCGTCTTTGCGCTGAGAGACGGCCGGGTGGAGGAGAGCGGAACCCATGACGCTCTCCTGGCAAACGATGGGCTTTACGCCAGGATGTGGCGGGATTATCAGACCTCAATAAACTGGAAGGTAGGTGTAAATCATGGTTGAACGACTGATGAAACGTTTCGCCCTCTCCCGGGAGGGCGCGAAGGGGCTGGTAAAAGCTACCGCCGCCTGCGCCGTGGCTGACTTGGCACTGATGTTCCCGGTGGGGCTGCTGTATATGCTGGTGAGCAGTTTTCTGAACCATAATCAGCCTCAATATATGCTTTACGTTCTGGGGATTGCCGGGGCTCTGGTGCTGGTCTGGCTCACCGAGTTCTGGAAATACAACGCCACCTACTTCTCTACTTACCGGGAATCCGGGGCCTGCCGCCTCCGGCTGGCGGAGAAGCTGCGGCAGCTTCCGCTCTCTTTCTTCGGAAAGAAAGACCTGTCCGACCTGACAAACACCATTATGGGGGATGTGCAGGTAACGGAGCAGATGTTCTCACACTATGTGCCACAGTTCTACGGTTCGGTGATTTCCACCTGCCTGGTGGCCGTCAGCCTGCTGTTCTACGACTGGCAGATGGCCCTTGCGGCCCTTTGGGTACTGCCGGTGGCGCTGGTAATTGTAGGTTTCTCCAAGAAAGCGCAAAACCATTTTACACGCAAGCAGACCGCCGCAAACCTTGCCGTGGCAGAGGGAGTGCAGGAGTGCTTGGAAACCCTCCGCGACTTGAAAAGCTGTAAAGCCGAGGGAAAATACCTGGACGGCCTGGGCCGGAAAATCGACGTACTGGAGGTACGGCACATCAAAAGCGAATTGGGTTCGGCCATGTTTGTGGTCCCGGCACAAATGATTCTCAAGCTGGGAATCGTCTCGGTGGCGCTGGTAGGCAGTATGCGCCTGATGAGCGGCGAGCTGTCCCTGGTGACCTTCTTCCTGTTCCTGCTGGTGGTCTCCCGCATTTATGAGCCCATGAATTTCTCCCTGCAAAATCTGGCGGCTATGAACTCCCTGCAAGTGAACATCGACCGCATGAACGAGATCAACGAAACTCCCTCTCAGAGCGGCGAAGCGGCCTTTGTCCCCAAAGGCTATGACATCAAATTTGACCACGTGGGTTTTGCTTACAACACTGGCGAGACAGTGCTGAAAGACGTCTCCTTTACCGCCAGGCAGGGCGAGGTCACGGCCCTGATCGGCCCCTCCGGGGGCGGCAAGTCCACCGCCGCAAAGCTGGCGGCGCGGTTTTGGGATATTGACCGGGGCAAGATCACCGTCGGCGGTGTGGATGTGAGCCGGGTTGACCCCGAAAAGCTCCTGACCGCCTACTCCATCGTGTTCCAGGACGTGACCCTGTTCAACAACACGATCCTGGAGAATATCCGCATTGGCCGGAAGGACGCAACAGACGCGGAGGTCATGCGGGCGGCACAGGAGGCTATGTGCGAGGACTTTATTGCCAAGCTCCCCCAAGGGTATCAGACCATGATTGGGGAAAACGGCTCCAGTCTCTCCGGGGGCGAACGGCAGCGCATTTCCATCGCCCGGGCGCTTTTGAAGGACGCGCCCATCATCCTGCTGGATGAGGCTACCGCCTCCCTGGACGCGGAGAACGAGACGGAGATCCAGCAGGCTATCTCCCGGCTGGTGGAGCGAAAGACGGTGCTGATCATTGCCCATCGCATGAGGACGGTGGAGAACGCCGATAAGATCGTGGTGCTGTCCGGCGGCACGGTGGCTGAGATGGGGAGCCCGGAGGAGCTGATGAAGAAGAACGGGGCTTTTGCCCGGATGGTGAAGCTGCAAACGGAGAGTCAGAATTGGACGCTGGAATAGAAAAATTGTCATTGACAAAAATTGTTCGGCATAGTAAAATATAAGTGAGTTAGCGCACGCTAATTGGCGTGCGCTATTTCTTGAACTCCATGTTAGCGACGGCTAACAAACTTGAGAGAATATGAGGGGAAGCATGAAAATCTTGATCTATGGGGCCGGGGTCATAGGCAGCTATCTGACCCATGTACTGTGCGCGGCGGGAAATGATGTGACTCTGCTGGCCCGTGGAGGCTGGCGGGAGACACTGGAGCAAAGCGGCCTGACCATTTACCATCACCTGCAAAAGAAGGTTACCCGCGACCGTCCCCGCGTAATTGGAGCGCTGGACAGAGAACACTACGACTTGGTTTTCGTCGTCATGCAGTATCAGCAGATGGCGGCGGTCCTGGACGATTTGGGCCGGGTGGACAGTTCTATCGTGGTGCTGGTGGGCAATAATATGTCCGCCGGAGAGATGGAGCGGCATATCCGAAATTGTTCCGCCGCGCCTCAGAGAGTGCTGTTTGGATTTCAGGGCACCGGCGGACGGCGGGAGGCGGAACGAGTGGTCTGTGTTCGGTTCGGGGAGGCGGGAATGACGGTGGGCGGACTGCATAAAGAGCTGTCCCTGGTGGAAAAGCGGAGGCTCAGGTCGGCGTTTGCCGGGACGAAATACAGGCTCACCTGGGCCGCGGACATGGACGCCTGGTACAAGTGCCATCTGGCTTTCATCCTGCCCATCGTCTACTTAAGCTATGCCTTGAACTGTAATTTGAAGCGGGCCACAGAGCGGCAGATCAAAACAGGGCTTCGGGCAGTCCGGGAGGGGTATGAACTGCTGAAAGCTTTGGGGTACCCCATTTTGCCGGAGAACACAATAGAGAAGCTCTACGGTTTCCAAGGGGGGCTTTCCTATGCCGTGCTACAGATCATGGCCAAGACAGCTATTGGGGAACTGGCTGCTACTGATCACTGCCGCAGCGCGGTCGCGGAGCTGGAGGCGCTGGAGAAAGCCTTTGCCGCTTTGCGGGAGCAGCGGCCGGACTTTCCCATGCCAAACTGGGACGCCCTGCGAAAGGCTATGCCCGATTGGCAAGCGCTTTACC
This sequence comes from Acutalibacter muris, assembly GCF_002201475.1. Taxonomy (NCBI): domain Bacteria; kingdom Bacillati; phylum Bacillota; class Clostridia; order Eubacteriales; family Acutalibacteraceae; genus Acutalibacter; species Acutalibacter muris. The sequence goes on from NZ_CP021422.1 coordinate 3,369,029, forward strand.
TCTCATATGGAAAATAGGAAGGGTAATCACGAAATACACTTATTGTGAAGGGTTGATGTGGCATATCCTCGCCCCGGCCTCTCTCAGTAGTTTGCAGGGCTGGGACGCTCCTGCGCTGAAAAGGAGAGCCAAGACGATTTACCGTCAGATGGTGAAACGCACACCCAGTATCGGCGGGCTGACCGGTAATTCCCTCCACGTCTGCCTTGTGGCGGGGATGATCTGGCTGTCCATCTATGAAGCGGCGGAGGGCGCAATGGGAAATGGGTGTTTTACTAGGTCATGCGCACCTTTCACATGGGCTTCATGCTCCACAGTGAATCTTTCACGCCCGAAGGTTAGCATAAACTAACAAAAAGGAGGCCAACATGAAAAAGAGGGCCAGCGCCATTGATTTCACCACCGGCTCTATCTGGAAATTGCCTCTGCTGTATTTTCTGCCCGTCCTGGCAGGTGGGCTTTTTCAGCAGCTTTACGCCACGGTGGACGCTGTGATATTGGGGCAGTTCGCTATGGCAGGAGGACTGGTGCTGTCGGCGGTATGCGTGGCGGCAGCGCCTTTGGGCTTGCGCCTGATGAGCGTACCGAACGACGTGTATCCTTTGGCGCTGGGGTATGTACAGATTTATTTTGCCGGGCTGGCCGTATCCATGGTCTACAATATCTGCGCCGGAATTTTGCGGGCGGTGGGGGATTCCCGGACACCGTTCTGCATTTTGGCAGTCTCCGGCGCGGCGAATGTGGGCCTTGACCTGTTGTTCGTGGCGGCATGGGGCATGAGCGCTCCCGGCGCGGCTTTGGCCACAGTCCTGGCCCAGGGGCTGAGCGCGGCACTGGCGCTGGTGGTATTGGTAAGGCGGCAGGCGGCTTACCGGCTGTCCCTCGGGCGGCTCCGCTTTGACAGGGCAGTGCTGGGGAAAATATTCACCATCGGTCTGCCTATGGCTTTGCAGTCCGTGTTGTACCCCATCTCCAACATGACCGTGCAGGCAGCGGTGAACCAGACCGGCACGGATAATATCGTAGCCTGGGCCCTGTGCGGCAAGCTGGATTTTCTCATCTGGCTGGCGGCGGACTCCTTCGCGGCGGCGGTCGCCACCTTTGTGGCGCAAAATTACGGCGCAGGCCAGGGAGAGCGCTGCCAGAAGGGAGTGCGGATCGGCCTTGGCATGACCCTCGCTGTCATTATTTTTATCAGCGCTATCTTATTTTTGTGGAGCGAGCCGCTGGGCCACCTTATTCTCAACCCGGCGGACGCGCCCATTGCCGGCGTCACCGGCAGGCTTATGAGGCTGATGGCCCCGCTCTACTTCCTATATGTGTTCGGCGAGGTCTTTGCCGGGGCGATTCGGGGACAGGGGGAGAGCCTGCGGCCCATGGTGATCACTCTGCTTGGCACCTGCGCTACCCGTGTCCTGTGGATATGGCTTGTGCCGCACAATCACCAACTGCTGGCAATCTTGGCAGTCTACCCGGTTTCCTGGGCGGTCACATCACTGGCTTTTACAATCTATTATCATCTGTTCCGCGACCATACCAAGGTACGCACCTAAAGGGAGGACAATTATGGTATTATACGCGTCCGGCGAGGACTATCTGGAGGCAATTTTGGTTTTGCAGCGTAAAATGGGCGCGGTGCGCTCAGTTGATCTGGCCCGACACATGAATTTTAGCAAACCCAGCATTAGCAACGCGGTAGGGCTGCTGAAAAAGGGCGGGTTCTTGGAGGTTGACGGAAACGGTTCCCTGCTCTTGACCGGCCTGGGCCGGGAGGTGGCAGAGCAGATTTATGAGCGGCACCAGTTTTTCACCCGCCAGCTTATCGCCGCCGGGGTGGATGAGAAGCTGGCTGAGGAGGATGCCTGCAAGATCGAGCACGCCATCAGCGAGGAGAGCTTTCGAAAGTGGAAGGCGGAGTTGGAGGGATAAAAAGAGACTGTACAAGCAAGTCGTTTTCGCTTGTACAGTCTTATCTTCTTTTGGAACCTTATCCGGCCCGCACCAGGGCAGTATTCATATGGTACCTGCCTTTTGGCACAACATAAGGCGTGCAGGAGACAGGATCTTCCATTACCACGCAGTCCAGCCCGTAGACTTCTTTTATTAACTCCGGGGTGAGAATATCCGCAGGCTCTCCCTGGGCCAGCAGTTTCCCCTTGCGCATGGCAAAAAGCCAGTCGGCGTAGCGGGCAGAGAGATTGATATCGTGGAGTACCATGCCGATTGTGGTACCCTTAGAGTATGAGGCTGCTTCTAATCCCAACGCGGCGCTAATCCGCGCTATCCTGGAGAAGATGAGAGTCGACCCTAACGGCGCCCCCCTGCACGACACAAGGAATGAATCTGATGACGAGACAATAAAAGGGAACGCTATTGCTGACGATGCGCTGTACACCGAAGGCACTTACACTGTAACTGCCACAGCCTCTGACCTTGCGACATACGGCGATATCAATGTAGAGGTCGCGGCCAAGAACCTCATGGGCCACCAGAACGCCGATGCCCCTGAGACCATGGGCTACTGGGTCGGCGTGAAGTTCCCTGCTGTTGTGGATGGCTGGACCATCACCAAGTATAAGAGGGATGAGGAGACCGAAAGAAATATTACAGCCGAAGACTTTGATGGCGAGGAAGGTGCGAAGACTCTTAACGGCTACTACAATGTGGGCGATACCGCGGTGGCAAACCCCCGCCAGCGTCCTGTTGTGGTGACCTATACTAAGGGTGAACAATCTGTAGCGGTCAAGTTCAATGTTGACCTGGAAGGCGTGGAGATCGTGGTGCCCGCCGCAACGCCCAAAGATGATGGCTCACTGAGCGAGGAGACCACAAAGGAGCTCGTCGCCGCTATCAACGCCGCGGCTACCGGCAGCAGCACGAACCACGAGGACACCGGCGAAGCAAGTAAAGACGTTCCCACCGTCAGCGTCGGGACCATCGCCAATGGCACCGTTACTATCGACAAGACAATCGTTGAGGCGCTTACGAATGCAGCTAACGACAGTGAGAAAAACAATGTCGACCTGAAGATCGTCGGCCAGGGCGGCGCGGAGGCTACGATTCCCGCGACTACGGCAAAGGCTCTTGATGCTGCGAAGGATCTGAAGCCCACCGTTAAGGCCGAGACTACCTCGGACGCAAATGTTAACACCGAGAACCTAACAGCTGATGAGGCCACTAAAGCTATTGTAACCCACGCTCTCGAATCCCTGGGCACTGATGGCAAGTACGTTGTGACCGTCACCATGGAGCAGGAGAGCAAGCTGTTTACAGCCCCTGCTAGTTGCGAAATTATCGTGAAGGTGCCGGTTCCCAGCTCCGACTACGATACCGTGATCCACATCGGCGACGACGGCAAAGTAACAAAGGAGCCTGCCGAAAAGGGCGGCGATGCGGAGAACGGCTACTTCCTGACAGTCACGCTGAATCATCTGTCCCAGGTATTTGGCGCTAAGAGCAGTGAAGTGAGTGATATTCCTGTCGACCCGGGCGAGCTGGGCGCGGCCGCGATGCCAAAGGTCACATACACCAAACTCGCTGATATGACCGGAGCAGTTACCGGCGTTAATGGTACTATCAATCAGAATGACGTTTATAACGAGTCCGGCGTGCTGGTGGTCAAGAACACAAGCGAAGCAACACAGAGATATATTATTTCTGTCGGCCCGAAGGCCACGGCAAATAGCTTCAATATTGCCTATGTTGTAAAGCTCGAAAAGGACGAACAGTATGTTCTCCAGTGCCAGCAGACCCTTGCTGTCAAGGTTGTTGGCGTTGGTATGACCACAAATCTGAACGAGAAGTTCAAAATGGAGGACTTTGATATCGATGACTGGGTTAATGTAACGGAGGCAGAGAACAGCTATACGGGCGTTACCGCTGACTAAAAAGGAGGAATATAGTCATGAAAAAAAGAGTGATTGCCTTCCTTCTCACACTCGTTATGTGTGTGAGCCTGGCGGTTCCTGCCGGTGCAAAGATACAAGAGGGCACATTGGACGGAGATGGACTGCATGTGGGTGACACCACTCCTGTACCCACGCCGCCCCCTTACGTTCCCCCGGTGGTTCCCCCCACCACCTACAAAGTCAACACCCCCGCGGACGTTGAGGGCGGCAGGATAACCGTCAGCCCCACCAGCGCCGCCAGCGGCTCAACCGTGACGATTACCGTCACACCCGACGAGGGCTATGAGATAGAGGACTTGACCGTCACCGATGCTAACGGCAAGACTGTGACTACAACTGACGTTGGGAACGGGAAGTACACCTTCACCATGCCCGGCAGTTCCGTAACCGTCGGCGCCACCTTCAAGAAGGTCGACGACACCCCGGAGCCGCCCACTCCTCCGGTGTGGGAGAACCCCTTTAAAGACGTTAAAGAGAGCGACTGGTTCTTCGACGCGGTGAAGTATGTCAACCAGAATGGCCTGATGGTCGGCGACAAGAACGGCCGGTTCAACCCCCGCAGCAACCTGACCCGTGCGGAGTTTGCCCAGATCCTCTACAAGAAGGAAGGCAGCCCCAGCGTCACCTGGACCGCCAAGTTCCCCGATGTTAAGGAGAGCGACTGGTTCGCCAAGCAGATAATCTGGGCGACGAACGAGGGCATCCTGGCCGGTTATGCCAACGGCAAGGCCGGTCCCAACGACCACATCACCCGCGAGCAGCTGGTGAGCCTGCTGTGGCGCTATGAGGGCAGGCCCGCTCCCACCATGACCACGCTGAACTTCCCTGACGCTAACAAAGTTAGCAGCTACGCCAAGGAGGCCCTGCTCTGGGCTGTTGAGAAGGACATCATAAGCGGCCGGACCAACGGCGAGCTTGACCCCAAGGGCAATGCTTCAAGGGGCGAGGCCGCGCAGATGCTGATGAAATATTACAGCATGAAGTAATTCAGAGTACAAGAAGAAAGCTTCCACTATAAACGGAAAAGCCGCCCTTTGGGCGGCTTTTCTGCTGTTCTATTCTATAGCCGGCAGTAAATATGCTCGAACACCGCCGCCAGCAGCTTGTCCGCCTCCCGGCTCTCCGCGACAATAGTAACCACGGCGTTTTTATCTCGCATTAAAATGGAAAACTGCCCGTACTTGCCGTCCGCCCTAAAGGAGCCGTGCTCGCCGCCCCAGAACAGGTAGCCGTATCCATGTCCGCCGTTCTCCGCCTGCTTGCTGGTGGACTCTCTAACCCAGCTCTCCGGCACAAGCTGCCTGCCCTGCCAATTCCCCTTTTGCAGGTACAGCAGCCCGAACTTGTGCAGCTCGTCCATGGTGAGGAAAAGCCCGCCCGCGCCGAAGGTGTTCCCCAGGGGGTCCGTCTCCCAGGTGGGCAGCCGGAGGCCCATGGGCTCAAAGAGCCGGGGCATGAGATAGTGTACCAGGTCGCAGCCCGCCCGGCGCTGGACCAGTATGCCCGCAAGGTAGGGCCCCACGTTGTTATAGACAAACTTCGTGCCGGGCTCATAGGAGAAGGGCTGGGCCAGGGCCAGCCTGACCCAGTTCTTTTCCGGGTAATAGGGCCGGTCCTCCCCCATGAGGAAAGCCTTCGGCTGGCCCAGGCACATGGTCAGAAGGTCCCGTACCGTGGCTTTTCTGAGGTTCTCCAAAACGGTTACGGGCAGCTCCTCCGAAAACGCGTCTACGAGCCGCTCCTCCAGAGAGAGCAGCCCCTCCTTTATGGCTATGCCCACCGCGGCGGAGGTAAAGCTCTTGCTGGCGGAGTAGATATTCCGGCGGCAGGCCCCCTCCCAGGTGTGGCGGGCGGTCTCCCGCCCGTTCTGGCTGACAACCACCCCCAAAGCCCGCAGGGGGGTAGCCGCTTCAATAAACGGAGCAAGCTCAAGCATTGCGGACTCTCCTTTCCATAACGTAATCGTCCATCACAAACCCGCCGCCGATGTCCGTCACAGTGCTCTCGACGGTCTCAAAGCCCCAGTGCTCGTATACCTCCTTGGCGTGGGTATTTCCCTTGTTCACCGTCAGGCGTATGCGGGAAAGGCTGCGGCTGCGGGCCTCGTGCTCTATGAGCTTAAAGGCCGCCCGGGCGGCGCCTGTGCCCTTCATATGTGGGAGCAGATAGAGCTTGCTTAAAAACAGCTCGTCCCGTCCACCGTAACCCGGCGCAAAGCCGGTAAAGCCGCCGGGCTCGCCCTCGCCGTATATCATATAGTATATATAGCCCTCCTTGTCCATCTGCTCCCTGACCGCCGGCGGCGACAGGAACTTTTCCACCATATACTCCACCTGCTTCAGGCCCAGCAGCTCACTATAGGCCTGCTCCCAGGCCTCCTTTGCCAGACGGCAGAGGAGGCCTATCTCCTCCGGGGTATTAACCGGCTTTAGCTCTATGTTCATTCAGATTTCCTCCTCTGTGGAAAGCTCGCTGTAATTGCCCAAAAACGAGAACCTGGGCAGCTCCGCTTTTAGGGCGCAGATAAGGTTTAGGGTAGAGGGGTCGTGAATACAGCCGGTAAAATCCAGGTAAAAATCATATTCGAAGGAGCGCCCGGGGAGGGGCCGCGACTCTATCTTCGTAAGATTCAGCCCTGAGCCCGCGAACCTCCGCAGTACGCTGTGCAGGGAGCCGGTGGTGTGGGGCAGGGAGAAACAGAGGCTTATCTTGCTGGCGTCCACGGGCAGCACGGCCTCCCTGGACACGGCCACGAACCTGGTGGTATTGTTGCGCACATTTTGAACGCCCCGCCGGAGTATTGTAAGTCCATAGCGCCTTGCGGCGTCCTCGGAGCATATCACGCCCAGCCCCGGCTCCCGGCTCTCCGCAACGGCCTTGGCCGCGGCGGCGGTGTTGCTGTAGTCCTCCGTTTCATAGCCCTCCCTGGAGAGGAGCTCTGAGCACTGGGCCAGGGCCTGGGGATGGGACAGCACCCTTGTAATCTCCCCCGGGGCTGCGGCGGCAAGGCAGTGCTCCACCCGTATATCAACGGCGCCCACAATGTAGAAGCGGTACTTCAGTATCAGGTCGTACACGGCCGTCACCGAGCCCGCGGCGGAATTCTCCACCGGCACCACCCCCAGCGCGCCCTCTGAAACCTCACGGAACACCTCGTGAAACTCCGGCACGAACCCGATCTCCGCTCCAGGGAACAGCCTCTCTGCCGCCTGATGGGAATAGGCCCCCCGCACCCCCTGGCAGACCACTTTCCCGGGGCTCTGAAGCTCTCGGTTCGCCCTTTGCTCCAGCTCCAAAAGGTCCGGGTCGCCGCCCATGAGGTTGTGTTCCCTGTCTCGGCTTATGGCCATTATGGCCCGGTAAAATTCTGCGGCGCTCTGGCCCATCTCCCCGGCCTGCCGGCTGACCCTGTCGATTATCTCCTGCTCCCGGGCGGCGTTTCGCACGGGCTTTCCGGCCTGCCGCTTTAGCTCTCCTACCCGCTCCACACAGCCCATGCGCTCTAAAAACAGGGGCAGAAGCTCCCTGTCGATGCGGTCTATCTCCCGGCGCTCTACCGCCAGCTTTTCTTGAAATTCCTGTTCCTCCATGCTTTGCTCCTCCCTATAGCATACGGCTCTGGGCCAAAAGGTCCAAAACCGCCACGGCTGCCGCCGCCTCCACCGCCGGGGCGGCTCTGGGGACCACGCAGGGGTCGTGGCGGCCCGTAACCGTCAGCTTGGCGTTGGTCCTGTCCGCCAGGTTCACTGTGTCCTGCTCCCGGCTTATGGAGGGGGTGGGCTTTAAGGCCGCCCGGAATATTATGGGCATACCGTTTGCGATCCCCCCCAGAATCCCGCCGGAATTGTTGGTGCGGGTCCTTATGGAGCCGTCGTTTTCCATATATATGGGGTCGTTGTTTTCGCTGCCGCGCATATCCGCCACGGAAAAGCCCGCGCCGAACTCGATCCCCTTTACCGCCGGTATGCCGAAAATTATAGAGGCTATGCGGTTCTCCACGCCGTCAAAGATGGGGTCCCCCGCCCCCACCGGCATACCCAGCACGGCGCACTCCACTGTGCCCCCCACGCTGTCCTGGCTGAGCCGCGCCCCTTCAATAGATTGGCGCATACTCTCCTTAGCCGCCGGGTCTATCACCGGGAAATATTCATTTGATAGCCTGTCCAGAAGCTCCGGGGACACTCCCACAGGGTCAAAGGACCGGTCGCCTATTTCCGCCCCGGCTATTTTCAGCACATGGGAGCCTATCTCTATCCCACGCCGCCGAAGTATCTGCCGGGCCACGGCCCCCGCGAACACCAAGGGCGCCGTGAGCCGCCCGGAGAAGTGTCCTCCCCCCCGCACGTCCTGATGGCCGCCATACTTCACTTCGGCGGTATAGTCCGCGTGGCCGGGCCGGGGCAGGACCTTTAACTGGCTGTAGTCCTTTGAGCGCTGGTTGCTGTTCTCTATAACGGCGCAGAGGGGCGCGCCGGTGGTCACACCGTCCAGAAGGCCGCAGAGAACCCGGGGTTCATCGCTCTCCTTTCGGGTGGTGGCGGTCTTGTCCCGGCCCGGGGCCCGGCGGGACATCTGCTTTAAAATCTCCGGCCAGGTTATCCTCTCCCCGGCAGGCAGGCCCTCTATATTCACGCCGATGGCCGCCGTATGGCTGCCGCCGAAGATGGATATCCTGATACTGTTACCCCAGCTGGAGGACATTGGCAATACCTCCTAACCTTCTGTATTCCTCAAAAAATGTGGGATAGGTCTTGTTGATGCTGTAGGCCTCCGTGACCTCTACCGGCGCTTTACTGCGGAGTCCCGCCCCGGCCAGGGCCATCACCACCCGATGGTCGTTGCAGCCCTGGGCCCTGCCTCCCTCAAGGCGCTCCACCCCGCGTATCACAAGAGTATCGCCCTCCTCGGCGGCCTGTCCTCCAAGGGCGTTTATGGCCCGGCACATGGCGGAAAGCCTGTCGCTCTCCTTAAGCCGCAGCCGGCCCCCGTTCTCAAAGCGGGTCTCCCCCCGGCAGAGGGCCGCGCATACCGCCGCCGCCGGGACCATGTCGGTGATGTTCGATACGTCCAGCTCCTGCCCCACAAGGCCGCCGAAGGGCTCCCGGGCGCTTTTATTCCGTGCCACAAGCTCCTCTCCCTCCCAGCCGATATCCAGGCCAAAGCGGCCGAATACCTCTACACAGGCCCGGTCCCCTTGTAGAGAGTCAGGGCGCAGGCCTCTTAGGCGCACTACTGCCCCTATGGGAGACAGCGCCGCCATATTAAGGAAAAACGCCGCCTGGGACCAGTCGCCCTCCACCCGATAGCCGGGCCTTTCATACCTCTGCCCGCCGGGCACGTGCCAGCCGCCCGCTATTGGGTCAACTCTTACGCCGAAGTCCCGAAGCACCTCCAGGGTCATGTCCACGTACCCTATGGACTCCAGGGGCGAGGTCAGTACCAGTTCGCTGTCCCCCTCTAAAAGGGGCAGGGCCATCAAAAGGCCTGTTACAAACTGGGAACTGATATTTCCCGGCAGACAGAAGCGCCCCGGAGCAAGCCTGCCCTCTATCTCAAGGGGCAGGCCAAGGCCCCCGGTCCCGTTTTTGAACGCCACGCCGTGGGCGGGAAGAAGCTCCGCGTACACCCCGAGGGGCCGCTGGGGCAGCCGCCCCCGGCCCGTGAAGCGCCAGCGGCCCCCAAGGGCGGCGGCGATGGGTATTATAAAGCGCAGAAGCGAGCCGGATTCGCCGCAGTCCACCTCTCCACCGCCGCCGGCACAGAGGATACCCGCGGCCCGCTCCGTGGCCGTGATGTCCTCGCTTGGGTACAGGTTCTCAATAACGCATTCCCTGCCGCTTGTGCAGCGGGAAAGGGCCCCGCAAAGCAGCGCCCGTATGGCGGCGGACTTGCTGGGGGGCACGGTAAGGCTCCCGCCGGCAAAGGCGGAGCCGTAGCTTACACAATACATAGGTATTCTCCTTTGTGACAACAGGCTGTCTATTTTATTATACCAGCTTTCGGGGCTTCTTGCAAGAAAAAACGGGGCGTAAAATGCAAAGGTAAAATGCAAAGTTGTGCTTGCAAACGCCTATCGGTTGTGGTATGATGTGTACAATTTATTCAACTTTGGAAGGAGAAAGACCATGTCCATACCCCGTCCTGAATATCCCCGCCCTCAGATGACAAGGGGAGAAGAAAGCTGGCTGAACCTTAACGGCAGCTGGGAGTTCGAGTTTGATTTCGGAGACAGCGGCATTGAGCGACGCCAGTGGGAAAAACCCTTCTCCAAGGCCATCACAGTGCCCTTCTGCCCGGAGAGCAAGCTCTCCGGCATAGGCTATACGGACTTTATCCCCGCCGTATGGTACCGCCGCAAGGTCGATATTACCCCGGAGCAGGCAAAGGGCGCAGTCGTGCTGCGCTTCGGCGCGGTGGACTATAAGTGCACCGTCTGGGTCAACGGCAGGGAGGTGGGAAGCCACAGGGGCGGCTATGTGTCCTTCGCTTTTGACATCACGGCCTATGTACAGCCCGGCGAGAACACCATTGCCCTCTGCGCCCAGGACAACGTGCGCTCTGGCAAACAGCCCAAGGGCAAGCAGGCCCATCTGCACTACTCCAACGCCTGCGACTATACCCGCACCACCGGCATATGGCAGACGGTATGGCTGGAGTTCCTTCCCAAGACACATATCGTCTCCTATAAGGTCTACCCCCAGCCCGATAACAGCTCCGTCTCCCTACAGGTATCTATAAAGGGCTGCACTGAGGGCTGCGCGCTAAAGGCCGCCGCCTCTTTTGAGGGCAGGACCGTGGGCAGATGTGAGCGCGCAGGAGCCGGCCAGCTGGCCTTTGAGCTCTCCCTTTCTGAGAAACATCTTTGGGCCCCGGGGGAGCCCAACCTCTACGACTTGGAGCTTATTATTGAAAAGGACGGCGCTGTGATCGACAGGATAGACGGCTACTTTGGTCTTCGCAGCCTCCGCTGGGACAAAAAGGCCATCGAGATAAACGACAGGCCAATATTCCAGCGGCTGATACTGGACCAGGGCTTCTATCCCGACGGCATTTACACCGCTCCCAGCGACGAGGCGCTGAAAAAGGACATAGAGCTGAGCATGGACCTGGGCTTCAACGGCGCAAGGCTGCATCAGAAGGTGTTCGAGGAGCGGTATCTCTACTGGGCGGATAAGCTTGGATATATCGTCTGGGGCGAGATGGCCAGCTGGGGCTGCGACATCTCCACCCCGGCAGGCCTTGAGTATTTCCTGCCCGAGTGGATAGAGTCGGTGGAGCGGGACTTTAACCACCCGGCTTTAGTGGGCTGGTGCCCCTTTAACGAGACCTGGGACCACCCCTATACAGGCGCCCGGCAGGACGACGAGGTGCTGCGGGCCACGTACCTTGCCACCAAGGCTCTGGACCCCACCCGCCCGTTGATAGACACCAGCGGCAATTTCCATGTGATAACCGATATCTACGACATACACGACTATGACCAGGACCCGGAGTCCTTCAGGGAGAAGCTTGCCCCCATGGCCGAGGGCGGCCCTGCCCACGAGACTTTCCCGAACCGCCAGAAGTATGAGGGCCAGCCCTACTTTGTCAGCGAGTACGGCGGCACCTGGTGGAATCCCGCCCCCGAGGATGAAAACAACTGGGGCTATGGCAACCGGCCCCAGAGCGAGGACGAGGTGCTGCGGCGCTTTGCGGGCCTTGCCGGAGCAATGCTCGAGAACCCGGCAGTGTGCGCCCTGTGCTATACCCAGCTCACCGACGTGGAGCAGGAGCAGAACGGCCTTTACTCCTATGACCGCAGCCGCAAGTTCTCCGACAGGATATATGAGGGCATGAGGACCGCCATGTCTGCCCGGGCGGCCATAGAGAAGTGAGCGCCTGGAATAGAAATCTATAAGCATAATAGTAAAGCCCCCTATGCAGAACAAAACTGCATAGGGGGCTTTGAGCTACAAAATATTTGCGGAGCCTATCTGTCAAAATGCGCGGAAACTTCCTTCAGCTTCTCGATGATGGGCAGGTGCTGGGGGCACATCTCCTCGCACTGGCCGCATTCAATACAGTCCTTTGCCTTTCCAAAATTCTTTGTCAGATTGGCGTAGTTGGAGAAGTTCACCGTCCAGCCCTTCTCCTCCAAATGCTCACGCATATCCTCGTTATATAGGGAGAAATACTGGGGTATGGCGATCTTCTGGGGGCAGCCCTCGGTGCAGTAGGAGCAGCCTGTGCAGGGCACGGCGATCCGGCTGTTGATGATCTCCCCGGCCTTCATTACCATGGCCTTTTCCTCCTCAGTGAGAGGCTTGAAGTTCTCCATAAAGCTGAGATTGTCCTCCATCTGCGCAAGGCTGCTCATGCCAGAGAGCACCATCTTCACCTCCGGCAGGCTGGCGGCAAAGCGGATGGCCCAGGAAGCCGGGGACAGGCTGGGGTCGTGGGCCTTGAACAGCTCCTCCACCTCTGCGGGAACTTTCGCCAGAGTGCCGCCCTTCACGGGCTCCATAACCGTCACCCACTTGCCGTGCTTCACCGCCACATCGTAGCAGGCCTTGGATTGTATCCACTGGCTGTCCCAATCCAGATAGTTTATCTGTAACTGAACGAACTCGAGGAAGGGGTACTTGGTAAGAATCTCGTCCAGCAGCTCCGCCGTGGCGTGGAAGGAGATACCCGCCGTTTTCACCAGACCCTTCTCCTTCTTATCTTTCAGCCAGCTAAAGCAATCGAACTGTTCATACTTAGGCAGGCTGCCGGACTCTATACCGTGGAGCATATAATAGTCGAAATATTCCACGCCGGTCTTGCGGAGCTGCTGGTTAAAGACGGTGTCTCTGTCCTCCAGGCTGTTGAAGAAGCCGTTATGCAGCTTGCTGGCCAGGGTGAATTTGTCCCTGGAATAGCGGCTGGTGAGCACCTCCTTCACCGTGGGCTCGCTCTGGAAACCGCAGTACATCCAGGCGGTGTCAAAGTAAGTAAAGCCCTTTTCAATGAACAGGTCTACCATCTTCTTGACCTGCTCCACGTCGATAGCGCCCGCATTGGACGGGTCGGTGGTGGGCAGGCGCATTAGGCCGAAGCCGAAATTTTTCATGGCGTAAACTTCCTTTCATATTTTTTATCCATTATACAACCTTGACCGCTCTCCATGTCAAGACCTATTTCCAAAAATGTCTTGCAGCTTACTCTGCCGGGTCTTGACCTCGCGCAAAAAACCTCTTGCTATTCCGCGCAATATGGTGTAAAATGTAGTCGAGACACAGAAGCAAAAAAGGCAGGGCGCCGGGGACCGCCATCCCCAACGCCCCTATGCAGGAGCGCTAACCTCCCACACAGCAGAATATCTGCACCATATCTATTATAAACAATCCCCTGTTTTTTTACAAGGGCCTAAGTGGATTTTGCGTGTAGCTTCCGGCGGTGTAGGGTCAAGTTCCCTGCGCCGCTTTTGTTGTCTCAGCGGCGAAGCCCATAGGGCGGGCCTGGGGTCTGCCCTTTGGGGGGTGTCGCTGGGAAAATATTTTTAGGAGGATGCACTATGAAAAAATCCATCTTAGCACTGCTTTTAGCCGTACTGACGGGGCTGACTGCCTATGGCGGCAACGCCGGCAGCCCTGCCCCGGAGCCCCCGGCCGGGGCCCGCTCACTTAAGCGGGAAGGCGCTTTAAAGAAAGAATGACGTTACAAAAAGAACAGTACGAACAAGTAGCAGACTGCTTTCCAAAACAGCGTAAGCCAGCGAAGATCAGTAATTTGAACGTGTTGAACGCAGTGCTGTACATAGTGGAAAATGGGTGCAAATGGAGGGGCTTACCCAAAGAATACGGAGATTGGCACGTGATCTATGTTCGGATAAACCGCTGGGCGAAAAACGGCGTTTTAGAAAGGGTATTTCTGCGTTTACAACAGCTGGAGATCCTTCAGCTCCAGGTAAACGTGGTAAGCTTGGGTTCCGCCCGCATCAGGGTCCACCCGGAGAGAACGCCAAATATAATATGGTCGCCGCATCTGGTCGGGGCGGGGTGATCCCTTCGCCGTCCGACTGAAACGCCATATAATTTTACACTTCAAGGCGGTAATTTCTCTGAAGCCCGTCGCAAGGATAAGTACCATTTAAGAAAGGGAGCCCCTTAAAAGGCTCCCTTTCTTCATGCACTTTAAATCACTCCAACTCAAACGCCCCGGTATAAAGCTGATAATACTTGCCCTTCTGGGCAATCAGCTCCTCATGGGTCCCGCGCTCGATGATATGCCCCAGCTCCAGCACCATGATGCTGTCGGAGTTCTGGACGGTACTCAAGCGGTGGGCGATGACGAAGACCGTGCGGCCCTGCATCAGGCCATCCATGCCTTTTTGTACCAGGCGCTCGGTGCGGGTATCGATAGATGACGTGGCCTCGTCCAGGACCATCACCGGCGGGTCGGCCACGGCGGCCCGGGCTATGGAGAGCAGCTGACGCTGGCCCTGGCTGAGACTGCCGCCGTCGCCGGTGAGCTCGGTGTCATAGCCCTCGGGCAGGCGGCGGATAAAGCCGTCGGCGTTGGCCAATTTAGCTGCGGCCTCCACCTCCTCGTCAGTGGCGTCCAGCTTGCCGTAGCGGATATTCTCCCGCACGGTGCCGGTAAAGAGGTTGGTGTCCTGTAAGACCACACCAAGGGACCGGCGCAAATCAGGCTTTTTGATCTTGTTGATATTTATGCCGTCATACCGAATCTTGCCGTCGGCTATATCGTAGAAGCGGTTGATAAGGTTGGTTATGGTGGTCTTGCCCGCGCCCGTGGCCCCCACGAAGGCTATCTTCTTGCCGGGCTGGGCATCGATGTCGATGTTGTGCAGCACCAGCTTCTCCTCGTTATAGCCGAAGTCCACGTCCAAAAGCTCCACCTCACCGGTGAGCTTCTGATAGGTCACGGTGCCGTCCTCCTTATGGGGGTGCTTCCAGGCCCACATACCGGTACGTTCGGTGGTCTCGGTGAGGACGCCGTTTACTTCCTTGGCGTTCACAAGGGTCACGTAGCCCTCGTCCTGCTCGGGTGTCTCGTCCATCATCTCGAAGATGCGCTCGGCTCCCGCCAGGGCCATGACCATCACGTTGAACTGCTGGGCTATCTGGCCTATGGGCATTGTGAAGCTTCTGCTAAGCTGCAAAAACGCCGCTATGCCGCCAAGAGTCAGTCCGCCAACGCCGCCTATGGCCAACGCGCCCCCGGCGATGGCTATCAGGGCGTACTGCAAATGCCCCAGGTTGTTCATGACGGGGCCCATTATGTTGGCGAAGCTGTTGGCCCGGGCGGCGTCGCTTCTAAGCTGGTCGTTGAGCTTGTCGAAGTCCGCCTTGGCGTGCTCCTCGTGGCAGAAGACCTTTATCACCTTCTGCCCGGTGATCATCTCCTCGATATATCCGTTGATGGCCCCCAGAGACTTCTGCTGGCGCACGAAATATTTGCCAGACATACCGCCTATCTTGCCGGTGAGCAGCAGCATAAGCGCCACCACCACCAGCACCAGGACAGTCAGCGGTATACTCGTGGATACCATGGCGATGAACACCGACACAAGGGTTATCACAGTGTTAAAGAGCTGAGGGATACTCTGTGAGATGAGCATACGAAGGGTGTCCGTGTCGTTGGTGTACCGGCTCATAATGTCGCCGTGGGTGTGGGTATCGAAATACTTTATGGGCAGGTGCTGCATACGTGAGAACAGGTCGTCCCTTATGTCCTTTAATATCCCCTGGGAGACGTTCACCATCAGCCAGTTATAGGTAAAGGTGGTGACAACGCCCGCAAGGTATATCAGCGCCATGGTGCCAAGGGCCCTTAAGAGCCCTGTAAATACCGGGTTCTCCATCTGGAGCAGGGGGGTGATATAGTCGTCTATGAGGGTCTCAAGGAACATGGAGCCCACGACTCCCGCCAAGGCGCTGACGAGTATGCACACAAGCACTATGGCCAAGCGTATTCTGTTGGGCAGGTCCATATAGCTCAAAAGCCTTTTGATGACCTTCCCCTGGTTCTTTGGTTTCGGCCTGTTTTTGGCGTAGGCCGCGCCCATTGGTCCTCTAGGAGGCATTTGCGGTCTCTCCTTTCTGCTGGGATTCATAGACCTCCCGATATATCGGGCTGGTCCTTAGGAGCTCCTCATGGGTGCCGATGTCGGCAATTTTGCCGCCGTCCAGCACGATTATCTGGTCGGCCTCCTGGACGGAGCTGACCCGCTGGGCTATGATGAGCTTGGTGGTGTCGGGTATCTCGTTTTTGAAGGCGTCCCGGATCAGCGCGTCGGTATGGGTGTCCACGGCGCTGGTGGAGTCGTCAAGTATGAGTATCTTGGGCTTCTTCAGGAGGGCCCTGGCGATGCACAATCTCTGCTTCTGCCCGCCGGAGACGTTTGTGCCCCCCTGTTCTATGTAGGTGTCATAGCCCTCGGGGAACTCCCTTATAAAGCCGTCGGCCTGGGCCAGCTTACACACCCGCTCAATGTCCTCGTCGGTGGCGTTCTCGTCGCCCCATCTCAAATTGTCCTTTATGGTGCCGGAGAAGAGCTCGTTCTTTTGCAGGACCATTGCCACCTCTTCTCTAAGGGCCGTCACGTTATAGTCCCGCACATCCTCGCCGCCCACCAGCACCTGGCCGCTGACTACGTCGTACAGCCGGGGGATAAGCTGCACAAGACTGGACTTGCCGCTGCCTGTGCCGCCTAGGATTCCCACGGTCTGGCCGGACTTGATGTCGAGGTTAATCCCCGACAGGCAGGCGCGGCCCGAGCGCTTATAGTTGAACTCCACGTCTTTAAACTGTATGGAGCCGTCCTTTACAAGGGTCAGGTCCTTCTCGCCGTTTAAGATATCGCTCTGCTCGTCCAGAATCTCCACCACGCGGGTGGCGGAGGCCCTGGACATGGTGCCCATCACCAGTATCATGGTCAGCATCATCAGGGACATAAGTACCTGCATGGCGTAGCTCATCATGCTCATGAGCTGGCCTGTGGTCATGGAGCCGGGAGCCCCGGCCCCGGAGCCTACTATGAGCTTTGCGCCGAACCATGATATGAGCAGCATGACGGCGTACATACAGAACTGCATTAAGGGGGAGTTGAAGGCCAGTATCTTCTCGGCCAGGGCAGAGTCACGGCGGAGCTTTTCAGACGCGTCCACAAACTTCTCGGTCTCGTGATCCTCCCTGACAAAGGCCTTTACGACCCTTATGCCCCGGAGATTCTCCTGGACCACGGTGTTCATGCGGTCATAGTGCTTGAACATTCGGGTAAAGGCCGGATGCGCTTTCATGGAGATAAAGGCAAGGCCCGCGCCCAGGACGGGTATGACGGCCAGGAACAGCAGGGCCAGCCGGGCGTTCACCAGAAACGCCATCACCATGGAGAAGATAAGGGTGGAGGGAGCCCGCACGGCAATGCGTATGAGCATCTGGAAGGTATTCTGGAGGTTCGTCACATCGGTGGTGAGCCGGGTGACGATGCTGCCGGTGGAAAACTTGTCGATGTTTGAAAAGGAATACTTCTGCACAGCATAGTACATATCCTGCCGAAGGTTCCTGGCAAAGCCCGTGGAGGCCCTTGCCCCGAAGAAGCCCGACAGCACGCCGAAGGCCATGGAAACGAGGGCGCAGAGCACCAGGAGCAGGCCGGTCCTCCAGATGGTGTCCATGTCCCCGGCGTTTATGCCGCGGTCAATGAGAAAAGCCATGAGCACCGGAATTATCACCTCCATCACCACCTCCATGGCGGCGGTGACGGGGGTGAGCACCGTATCCCGTTTGTATTCCCTTATGGCGCGGGAAAGCTTGCGAATCATTTGCGGTATCAGTCCTTTCGTAAATATTTGTGGCTGTAACGGTCAGTCCTCAAGGGACTTGCGTATCTTTTCACAGAGCCCTATAAAGGTCTCCTTCTCCTGTGGCGTCAGCCCCGAGGAGAGCTTCGCCTCGATGGCGGCAATGGTCTGCTGAAACTTTTCCTGGCGGGCAACGGCCTTCTCCGTGAGCTCTATCTTTTTAAGCCGCGCGTCCCAGGGCACGGGGCTGCGGGTTATCATGCCGTCCTTCTCCATGGCCTGCAAAATCCCGGTCATGGTGGAGCGGCGCACAGAGAACTGCTGCTGCAGATCCCGCTGAAATATATCCTGGTCCCGGTTGTCATACAAAAATCCGATAAGCCAGCCGTACACCCCGGCGCCCGAGTGCCCGCCGTCCTCGCCCACATACTGGTGGGTGAGCCAGCGTATCATATGCGACAGCCCGTTTATCTGGAATCCCACCTCGTCCCGGTGTTCCATTCGGTGCAGCTTGCCGCAGTCTTTCGACATCTGTAGTCCCTCCTTCCTTCTCCGATAGTTGCCGAACAGTTAGATGCTGTACTGTTAGAAAACGAACTGTTAGGATGGTAACATTATAACTCTGGCTTTTGGGGTTGTCAAGGGATATTTGGGATTTTTTGTCGACTTAATTTATTTTCATTCCTTCGGTATAAAATGTTAGAGAAAGTAGTGGTTCTATGGGTAATCCAATGCACTCTGAAAACGAGCCTCCATACCTTATGAACGAGTTAAAATAGAAAAGCTTGGGAGACCCCTTCAGGATTTCCAAGCTCTTTAGTCTATTCTATTCCACCGCCAGCCGCACGCAGGCCTCGATAAAATCGTCCCGGCGCGCCTTGAAATCCACGTTCCCCCAGGTCCAGGGCGGGCTGTCCGGCGACAGCGGGTGCTTGTCCGAGGCCATCAGCGCCACGGCGGATTTCATGCCAAAATAATTACAGACGCTGACAAGGGCCGAGGCCTCCATGTCCACGCCGTAAAAGCCGTTTTGCCGCCAGAGGGCCTCTTTATAGTAAGTCTGGCGGTAGGGCGCGTCTGTGGTGACGGTGTCGCGGCGCTTTACAGCGAAGCCGCCAAGAAAGTCCGCCATCTGCTCACCTGGCCAGGGGCTTTCGGGAACGGTGTATTCCTGCCCCGCGGAGTAGTGGTGGGAGGTGCCCTCCTCAATGAGCAGGCGGCCGGGCAGCAGCACGTCGCAGACCTCTATATCCTCCCCGAAGGCTCCGCAGAGCCCAACTACCAGCAGCTCCTCCACCCCCAGGGCGTGGACCGTCTCCACACAGCACCCGGCCTGGGGCGCGCCCCGGCCACCGTCGAAGAAGCAGACATTATCAAAGCCCTCTATCATATAGACGGGGCTGTGGACGATGAAGCCCGGAAGCTCCTCCATGATCAGGCGGGTTTCGAAGCGCTCCAGAAGCACCGGCAGGCCCCGGCCCAGGCAGAAGGCCACCCCGCGCCTTGGCAGGGGAGATACGCTTGTGGTGACGTGCTTGCTCTCCGCGTGCTGCCTGGCGGTGAAAACAGGCGGGGTCCTGTCCCCATCAAAGAACCATTGCATAGTTTCTCGCTCCTTTTTATAGATTATAGTGTTCCCGAACCTCCGGCGCGCAGGAAACCTTGCCCCGGATATTTATGCCGCTTATGGCGGCGAAGACCTTTTCGGCGGGTATATTGGGGTCAATGGACAGCACGCCGTAGCCGGTGATGCTTCTGGGCTTACCGGAGCGGAGTATCTCGTCCACCTCCGGCCCGGTCAGCCGGGACACGCCCATGAACCAGTAGCCGCTCTCAAGCTTCTTGCCGCTCTCCTCAGAGGCCCGCTGAATGTTTGCTTCGTTCCGGGCTATGGCCTCTCGCAAGGCCTGGTTTATGAAGTCGCTGCGGTTGAAGTAGTGGCCGTTGTCTATCAGCAGGTCAATAGCGGCCAGTGTGGTGGTGTTGATGTTTACTGAAACCTTCTCCGTTAGATTGCCGGTATTGGTGTTCATCTTAATCCCCCTTGAAAATATTATTTATATGCTCCGATTGGAGCATATAAATAATACCGCGCAAAAAAGCAATGTCAAGGGCTTTCTTCTGTCAGGACCCGGTAGATTTCTGACTTGCGCAGGCCCGTGGCCTTTGCGGCCTGTTTTGCGGCCTCTGAGGGAGGCGCGCCCTCCTCCAAAAGCTCCCGTGCCATGTCAACCGCCTCCTCCAGGGTATAGGCGGTTTCCTCGTTACCGGACTCCTCCGCCCCTGCTATTACCAGCACATATTCCCCACGGGGCTCCTTCTCCCGGTAATGGGCGGCGGCCTCCCCAAGGGTGGTGCGCCAGACCTCCTCGTGTACCTTTGTCAGCTCCCGGACCACGGCTATCCTCCTGTCCCCGCCGAAGAGCTTCTCAAAGTCCGAGAGGGTCCGGCGCAGCTTATGGGGGGCCTCATAGAAGACCATGGTGCGGGTCTCGCCCTCCACCTGTTCCAGGTGCCTGCGGCGGCTTCGCTTGTTAACGGACAGGAAACCCTCGAAGGTGAAACGCCCTGTGGGCAGGCCGCTGACGGCCAGGGCGGAGATGGCGGCGGTGGGTCCGGGCACCACATAGACCGGGATATCCTCTCGGGCACAGGCGGCCACTAGCGTCTCGCCGGGGTCGGATATAGCGGGCATGCCCGCGTCGGAGACCAGGGCGCAGGTCTCCCCGGCCCGCAGGCGGGCTATTATAGTTCCCTCGCGGCTCAGCTTATTGTGCTCAAAATAGCTTATAAGGGGCTTATGAAGCCCGAAGCGGTTCAATAGCCCCATGGTTACCCGGGTGTCCTCTGCGGCTATGAAGTCGGCTTCGCCCAGGGTCTCCCGGGCCCTGGGCGAGAAATCGCCCAGGTTCCCGATGGGTGTTCCCACGATGTAAAGTGCACCTTTTTCAAGCATTTGAAGGCTCCTTTCGGTTAATTTCTAAATAGTCGCCGTATATGCGCTCCATCTCCCGGGAATATCGCCCCGACCCGTCGGTGAGCGTTAAGGTTTCCTCTACCGCAAGACTAGAACCTCCGCCCCTC
This sequence comes from Acutalibacter muris, assembly GCF_002201475.1. Classification (NCBI taxonomy): domain Bacteria; kingdom Bacillati; phylum Bacillota; class Clostridia; order Eubacteriales; family Acutalibacteraceae; genus Acutalibacter; species Acutalibacter muris. Next base: position 3,389,811 of record NZ_CP021422.1, read on the forward strand.
CTGCACTCCAGCAGGAACAGGTACGGCGGCTTTCCGGGCCGCTGCTGCACAAGGCGCAGGCGCTTTGGCTCCAGAGACCGGGCGTGGAAAAGGGACACGGCCTCCGCCAGGCGAACAGTGGGCAGGCAGATACAAAGCCGCCCCCCATGCCGCAGGGAGTAAAACGCAGCCTCCGCCAGGTCCGAAAGCTGAAAGGTGGGGCTGTGTCGGGCAAGGCCCCGCTCTGGGTTCCGGCTGACAGCGCCGGTGCCCGGAGCGAAGTAGGGCGGGTTGCTGGCGATAAGGTCCAGGGACTGGTGGGGTAGAAGGGCCTTATAGTCACGGACGTCCCCTAAGATTGTGTATATGCGGTCCTCCATGCCGTTGGCGGCGGCAGACGTCTTGGCAAGCTCCGCTGCGTCCTCCTGCACCTCCAGGGCCAGGACGGATTCGGGCCGCGCACGGCGGCACCATAGCAGCGGTATCACCCCGCAGCCGCTGCCCAGGTCCGCGCAGCGTGAGCGGGGTTTTGGCAGGGAGAAATCCGCCAGCAGCAGGGTGTCTGTATTAAAGCCGTGGGAGGGGCTGACAAGCACCCTCAGACCTTCTCCCAGGGGCTCCCAGTGGTCTTCCATATGTGAACTCCTCATAGCAGTAATAATATTACAAAAAAAGCGAAGCCCGGAATTTGCAGGCTTCGCTTCTTCTGGTTATGCGTTGCAGTTTAACACGAACCGTGTCAAACTGCTGCTTAGCCCTCCTGAGGAGCGTCTACGGGGCAGACGCCGGCGCAGGCGCCGCAGTCCACGCACTTGTCGGGATCGATAACGTACTTGCCGTCGCCCTCAGAGATAGCCTCGGAGGGGCACTCGGCGGCGCAGGCACCGCAGGCGATGCACTCGTCACTGATAGTATAAGGCATAGGGAACACCTCCATGTAGATTTGCGGCCTGGTACAGTAAACGCATTTTAAAACTGCGTTTACTGTTTATGCCGCATTATACCTTTATTGTAACATATATCTGCAAAATTGCAAGATGTTTTTTGAGGGATTTTTTATGAGCTGGGGTCATGCGGGAAAATGCCTTTGCTCCCGGCAGTTTATGCCCCGAGGCGGAGGGCGGTGCGCTTATCCGTCCACGTGCTTCTGTATGGCCCTGAAGGTCTCCTCGCTTATAACATGCTCTATCCGGCAGGCGTCCTCGGCCGCCAGCTCCTCCGGCACGCCCAGAGAGGTCAGCCATCGGGTAAACAGCAGGTGCCGCTCATATACGCTCTCGGCAATAGCCCGGCCCTCCTCCGTAAGGGTGATGTACCCCTCAGGGTCCACGGCTATGCAGCCGCGCTCTCTAAGGTGCTTCATGGCCACGCTGACGCTGGGCTTGCTGAACTCCATCTCAGCGGCAATATCTATGGACCGCACGGCCCCTGTGCGCTGGTGGAGGATGAGTATAGTCTCCAAATAATTTTCCGAAGATTCTTGAATTTTTTTCAACACGACCCGTCCCTTCTATGATATACTTTATATTATATTATATCTCTCGCCAGATTTCAAGCATACATCCCCAGGAGGACGATACTTATGACATACCGCTATCTTGGCCTTTGCATATCCGGGACGGAGGATATCTGCGCCCAAATACTTGCCCGCCGCTTGAAGGATCTCTGCGGGCTCTCCCTCTCCGGCGGCTCCGTAGACTTTACCACCGCCGTACCCTACAGCGACCTCAATCTGTTCTGCTTCAACAATATCTTCCGGGTTCTCTACACCGCCCCCGCTGCCCCAACTCCCGAGGGGCTTGCGGGCTTCCTCCGCTCTTTGCCAAGCGCGCCCGTGGACTGGCTTGCCTGCCGGGACAATCCCCGGGGGGCGCGCACCTTCCGTCTGGTCAGCTCCTGCTGCGGACAACTGGTCTCCGTGCCCAAGAAGGCAAAGGCCAGCCTGGAGGAGAAGCTTCGGGCAGAGAGCGGCCTTAGGCCCGACCGCTCCCTGCCCGACAGCGAATTCTGGACCATGGTCCGCTCCGACGGGCAGGGGTGGCTATTAAAGCGCCTCAGTCGGCACAAGGCATATGACAAGCTCCTCTCCCCCGGGGAGCTGCACCCGGAGCTTGCCTATATGCTCTGCTGGCTCTCAGACCCGAAGCCCGGGGACATTATATGCGACCCCTTCTGCGGCCACGGGGCCATACCCCGGGAGCGGTGCAGGCGATTCCCGTACAGTGAAATTTTCGCCTTTGACACAGAGGAGAGGAGGCTGGCCTCCGCCCGGCGCAAGCTCCCCCGCCGGGGGAATGTGCATATAAAAAAGCAGGACGCGCTGAAGCTGACAGAGGTCCTTGCCCCCGGCACGGTGGACGCTTTCGTCACCGACCCGCCCTGGGGGCTCTATCAGGACGTGGGTATGCCCCTTGAGGAGTTCTACTCCCGGGCCCTCGCTGAGATGTCCGCCTGCCTAAAGCCCGGAGGGCGGATAGTCCTGCTCACCGCCGCAAAGGACGCGCTGCCGGCGGCTCTAAAGAGCGCCCCGGGGCTGTCGCTTGCCGGGAGATACGATATACTCGTCTCCGGCAAGAAAGCGGGGATCCTCCTGCTTAAAAAGGGAACCTTACAAAAAATGTAAGGCACGCTAAATATTCCGAAAGAATTTCCGTAAGAAATTTGCAAGGAAGACCTGATAGAATAGAGCCATCAAAAACGAAGGGAGTCCTTGCAATGACCGCAAATAAGAAAAAGCATAAAGCCCTTAAAATAGCCCGCAATATATTCTTGATATTCTTCGCCGTCTGCGTTGCCGCTGCGGGGGCGATAACCCTGCGGGGTTATTATATGTACACCTCCGCCCTGGAGCAGCTCCCGGTCCGCCGGGCCGCCGGGGAGGTCCGGGCCAAGGAGGGCTTCACACCTCTCTCGGAGCTCCCGGACACATATCTGGACGCCGTCATCGCCGCCGAGGACCATAGGTTCTATGAGCACGGCGGCGTGGACTATATCGCCATAGGCCGGGCTGTTTATAACGACATAAGGACCATGTCCTTTGCCGAGGGCGGCAGCACCATCACCCAGCAGCTGGCAAAAAACCTTTACTTCACACAGGAAAAGGAATTGACCCGCAAGGTGGCCGAGGTGTTCATGGCCTGGAACCTGGAGCACAGCTTCTCCAAGGAGGAGATACTGGAGCTGTACGTAAACAGTATCTATTATGGCAGCGGCTGCTACAGCATCGGGGACGCCAGCCGGACGTACTTCCACAAGGAGCCCTCAGATATGACGGATTATGAGTGTACTATGCTGGCGGGCGTACCCAACGCCCCCTCAGTCTATGACCCCAGCGTGAACCCCGACCTTGCCTCCCAGCGCCAGCGGCAGGTGGTGGGCCTGATGGTAAAATACGCCGGGCTCAGCCAGGATAAGGCGGAACTGCTCACCTGCGGCGTAAATTGAAGTGAAATTTCTCATTAGGGCTAGATTTTCCCCGTGATTTATGGTAAAATAAATGAAATGACCTCTATTACCAGAAAGGGGAGCTCTTTTATGAAACTTATTCTTGCAATCGTCAGCAACGACGACAGCGGCGCCGTATCCTCGGCCCTGACCCGGGAGGGCTTTTCCGTCACCAAGCTCGCCACCACCGGCGGGTTCCTCATGGCGGGCAACACCACCTTTATCTCCGGCGTGGACGACGAAAAGGTAGACGACGTTATCGGGATCATCTCCAAGTACAGCAGCCGCCGCACCCAGATCGTGCCCCATTCCTCCACCATGGAGGTGGGTATGTACTCCTCCTTCCCGGTCGAGGTCACAGTGGGCGGCTCCACCATCTTTGTCCTGAACGTGGACCGTTTCGAGAAGGTCTGATGAAATTTCCCGGATTTCTGGGGAACGCCCCGGTGAAGGAGGCGCTTATCCGCGCCTTTTCCGCCGGGCGTTTTCCCCATACCCTGCTTTTTCACGGCGAAAAGGGCGTGGGCAAGCGCACCCTCGCCGCCCTCACCGCCAAGGCCCTGGTGTGCCGGGACCCGGCTAATGCACCCTGCGGCGTGTGCCCCAGCTGTATAAGGGCCAAGGCGGGCAGCCACCCGGATATACGTACTATACGGGGCTCGGGCGCCTCCGGGGCTCTCAGCGTGGAGGCGGTGGGCCGTATGCTTGAGGACGCGTACCGTATGCCCGAGGAGGCCGCCTATAACGTCTATATAGTCCACCTGGGGACCGGCGCCCAGCCCGCCGCCCAGAATAAGCTGCTGAAGCTCATAGAGGAGCCGCCCCAGGGCGCGGTGTTTATACTTTTATGCCCCACGGCCGAGGGGGTCCTGCCCACCATACGCTCCCGGGCACAGATATTCGCCCTGCACCCCCCGGAGCCGGAGGAGGCCGCGCAGTGGCTATGCGAGCATAAGGGCACAGACCCGGAAAAGGCCCTGGAGCTGGCCCGGCTCTGCGGCGGGAATCTGGGCCGGATGCAGGAGGAGCTGGAGGACGGTGCGGCGGCCCAGGCTATGAGGCTGGCCTGTGAAATGGCGGCGGCTGTCCGGGGTCCCGGCCATGGTCTTCTAAAGGCGGCGGCCCCGCTGCAAAGGGACAGGGCCCTCTTCAGGGAGACCTTGGAGCGGCTGGAGCTGATATTCCGGGACGCCTGGGTGCAGCGGTCAGGGGGCGGCTCACAGCTGAGCGGAGCTCCCCAGGCGGTAGAGGCCCTGCAGAACCTCTCTCTGCGGCGGCTGACGGCCCTTGGGGAGCTTACCGACGGTCTCCGGCAGAAGCTGGACCGAAACGCCAATACCGCCCTTCTGCTCACCTGCTACTGCGCGGGTTTGCAGGATAAGGGCATAAAATAGGAAGCAAGGAATATTAGGAGAGAATAAATGGCAGAAGTGATAGGGGTGCGATTCAGAAGCACCGGCAAAGTATATTATTTTGACCCCTGCGGGGAAAAGCTGCGAAAGGGCAGCATGGCCCTTGTGGAGACCGCAAGGGGCATAGAGTGCGGCGAGGTGGCCATGGAAAACACCGAGGTCCGGGACTCGGCCATCATACAACCCCTGAGAAAGCTCATACGCCCCGCCACCCCGGAGGACCTGCGGACGGTGGAGGAGAACCATAAAAAGGAAAAGTCTGCCTTTAAGGCCTGCGAAAAGCGCATAGAGGCCCGGGGCCTTGAGATGAAGCTGGTGGACGTGGAGTATACCTTTGACAACAGCAAGATACTTTTTTACTTCACCGCCGACGGCCGTGTGGATTTTCGTGAGCTGGTAAAGGACCTGGCGGGAATATTCCGCACCCGCATAGAGCTTAGGCAGATAGGCGTGCGGGATGAGGCCAAGATGCTGGGGGGCATCGGCATCTGCGGGCGGCCCTTCTGCTGCGGGTCGTTCTTAGGAGGGTTCCAGCCGGTGTCCATCAAGATGGCAAAGGAGCAGGGGCTCTCTTTGAACCCGGTGAAGATATCCGGGGCCTGCGGGCGGCTCATGTGCTGCCTAAAATATGAGCAGGAGGCCTATCAGGACCTTCTGCGGAACACCCCAAAGGTGAACGCCATCGTGTCCACCCCGGATGGAAAGGGCGTGGTCATCGACCAGAACCTTTTGACGAGGAGGTTAACTGTCCGGCTGGACAAGGACCCGGACGCGGCGCCAAAGGTGTATACAGTGGACCAAGTGAAGCTTTTGAAGGATGGCCGGGTGAAGGTGGACAAGAAGGAGCTGGAGCAGCTGAAGGACTTGGAATAATTTGGCCGCTCAAGCGGGCCCTACGCTTGCGAGGGGGTTCTGGGGGGCGAGGAGCCCCCTGGGTCTTGCCGAAGGCCAAAGATTACTTTGGAAATGTCAAGAGCAAATACGAAAAATTGAAATATTTCTTCAGAGAGCGGCGACAGCCGCGCAGAAGAGCATTTCAGACGTTTCCCAGCCTAAAATTTTACGCGGATAGTTGGCGATCCAACTTTCCGCGCGCTTGACTTCTGCGGCGGTCACTTTCCCGAAATCCGTTCCTTTCGTGAGGTGCCGCCGTATCATTTTGTTTTTGTTCTCTTTGCTTCCTCCACTCATAACTTCTGTATGGGCGACAACTGTTGAATATTTTTTCGTTTCCCCACTTTCTTTTATTCATCTGCATACGCTCATACAAGCGTAAGATCGGCCGGCTTGACGGCGACCACCACGCCACCAAAGGTTATAACGGCCTGACCGCCGGAAATCTCTTTCACGATATGAGTGCGGCCACGGTTGCTTGCGCCGCTCTGCTTTGTAGATTTCCCTTTTCCTGCTGTCCAGTTCCCCGACGCAACCCCGCTTTTGGGGCTTCGTGTTCTTTCGCATATAATATTACAACCTGCGCCCTTGACATTTTGAGTGATAAGCGTTAAAATATATAAGAAGTGCAGGTGCAGGGACGTATCAGATTAATCACGGCGGGATTGACCCGAAATTTTTAAGTAGACTATCCGTTTCCTCCGCAAGGAACCCAGTGTTTATGCGAGGTTTCACATTTCGAAGACGGAATAAATTTAAGGTGCGACACTCGAAATCTTGCGGGTGGAGTGGAACCGGAGGGGCTGGGAGGCCCTGAAAACACTGGGAATTTTGGAGTTGGGTAGACAGAGATTTGGCCGAGTTCTAATAGAAATTCTAAGAATAATCAAATAGCTGTTGACCTGTGATATTCAGGTTAATATATTTGGAGACGTATCGAAGTGGTCATAACGGGACTGACTCGAAATCAGTTGTACCTCACGGTACCGTGGGTTCGAATCCCACCGTCTCCGCCAAGGCGGTTTGTACCGCGCAAGAGAGCTGCAAGGGAAACTTTGCGGCTCTTTTCCATAAAGGCCGGAGATGGGGAACGAGTTTGTCTTTTGCACGACAAAAACGTAGAAGGAGGAGTCATTGTGAGAGGTTCAGAGTCCAGGCTGATAGAATATATGGAAGGGGCTAAAAAGCGCTTTGTCATCCCGGTCTACCAGCGGAACTATAACTGGAAAACGGAAAACTGCAAACAGCTTTTTGACGATCTGCTGAAAATAATCCGGAATGGGAGAAAAAGCCACTTCTTTGGAAGCATCGTGTCGGTCTTTAACCCGGATGGCCGCTATACCGAGTTTCTTGTGATCGATGGACAGCAGCGGCTTACTACCGTGTCCCTCCTGCTCCTTGCCATATACAACTTAACAAAGGAAGGCGTGATCATTCCGGCCACACCCTCTTTGACCCAAGAAATCTATGAGGGGTACCTTGTGGACAAGTTCCAGCCGGAGGAGACGCGCATCAAGCTCAAGCCTGTCAAGAATGACCAGCGCGCGCTGGGAAAGCTGTTTGAGGACAAAAAGGAGCACATAAAGGATTCCAACCTGACAGCAAACTACAGCTATTTCTATGACCGCATCCAGAAACAGGAGATTACCATCGACGAGCTTTTTGACGCAATTTGCAGGCTGGAGGTCATTGATATCCGGCTGAACAACGAGGATAACCCCCAGTTCATTTTTGAAAGCCTCAACTCTACTGGCCTTGATCTAAGCGAGGGCGACAAGATTCGCAACTTTGTCCTGATTGGTCTACCTTCAAAGGAACAGGAAGTCTATTATGAAAAGTATTGGAACCGCATTGAGGAGTGCACAGGCTATGATGCCAGCTCTTTCATTCGAGACTATCTCAGCTTAAAGCAGCAGTCCATTCCCTCACAGAAGCGCGTCTATGTGAATTTCAAAGAGTATGTGGAGCTGGGTAAAATGGAAACAGAACCTTTACTCAGAGAGCTTCTCGGGTATGCCCAGCGGTATCAGGTTCTGCTGAAAGGCGGCACCGTAAGCAAAGCTTTGAATGCTTGTATCAGCCGTCTGAATCGTTTGGAAACAACGGTCACCCGGCCGTTTTTCTTGGAAGTCTTGCGTCTGCACGATGAGGGTACTCTGAGTATTTCAGAAGTCACGGAGATTTTTCTGATTGCCGAAAATTACCTGTTCCGCCGGAACATCTGCGATTTGCCCACCAACGCCCTGAACAAGATTTTCCTTATGCTGCACCGGGAGATCACCCGCTATGACGGCACGGAAAAGGATTATGTGGATAAATTCAAATACGCGCTTCTCTCAAAAAAGGAAAGGGCGCGTTTCCCGGATGACGAAGAATTCGGCGCAAGCTTTACGGAGCGCCAGGTCTACCAGATGACCAACAAAAACAAGGTTTACATTCTGGAGCGCCTGGAAAACTATGGCACGCTGGAAGACAAGGACATTTATGCCCACTGCGACGATGGAACGTATTCCATCGAACACATCATGCCCCAGCATCTCACACCCGCGTGGATCAGGGAGCTTGGCGAGGACTATGAACAGATACACGAGCAGTGGCTGCATAGAATCGCCAACTTAACGCTGACCGCCTATAACTCTGCCTACAGCAACAGCTCCTTCCTTGAAAAGAAGAGCATGAAGAATGGTTTTGATGACAGCGGCCTTCGGATGAATACATATATCAGCAAAAAAGAGAAATGGACCCTGACAGAGTTAGAGGACCGCAGTCAGTATCTGCGCGGGCGGGCCATTGAGATCTGGGCGGCGCCTGTTACCACTTTCAAGCCGCAGGAAAAGCAAATGGACACCTATACTTTGGATGATGACGAGAATTTGAGCGGCCGGACGATTATCCGGTTCCGCTACAAAAACGCCGAACAGCCGGTGACCAGTTGGGTGGAGATGTTCCAGAAGGTGTTTCAGATCTTGTATGCAGAGGACAAGTCCGTCATAACACGGCTGGCAGTATCCTCCGATGAAAACATCGGCTACCACTTTTCCATAGGCCCCCATGAACTGCTTAAATCGGTGGAGATCGGCGATGGGATTTATGTGTTGACAAATACAAGCACACAAAGCAAGCTTTCTGTCCTGAACCGTGTATTCAAGTTATATGACGCCGACCCTTCAGACCTTGTGTTCTATCTCCGGGATGAAAGCGAGGCCCTGGAGGATGAGAATGGCCCACGTTATGCTCTGAGGAGGCAGTATTGGGCATACGCGCTGCCGATTATTAAAGAGGCCCACGGAGAAAACGGCCCTTTCAGCAATGTCAATCCGTCCAGCATGAACTGGGTAAATGGGTTCTTTGGTGTTAATGGTTTTAATTTGTGCTGTGTTGCGAACTATGACTCTGCCCGGGTGGAGGTTTATCTTGGTCACGCAGACCGGGACGTTAACAAACAGACATTTGACGCGCTGATAAAACACAAGGGAGAGATTGAGTCTGCGCTTGGGATAGCCCTCCAATGGAGCCGTGGCGACGATATCAAGTCGTCAAAAGTGTACTATATGCTGAACAATGTAAGTATAGAGCATGAGGTGGATTGGCTGCAGATGGCTCGCTTTCACGCGGAATGGAGCAAGAAATTCTATGATGTTATCGTGCCATACCTATTGCGCACCTGAAGTTAAGAAGTCATACACAGAAACTCTGCTATCAGTTCCCTATATTTTTCCACTCCTGGTTTCCTCAACATCTCCGGCGAGGCACAGTAAGCAATAAACTCTGCTTTCCCACAGTACCGCATCCCGCCCACACTGACGCTGCTGATTACCCCCTTCCGCATCCAATCCCCCACCCTTTGGGGCGCACAGCCAATCAATTCAGCGGCCAGCTTTGTGGGCAGGGCGTCAGGATAGTCGGCCCACTTCATCGTCAAAAAATCTTGAAATGCCGCGCAATTCTCTGGCGTAGGCTCAATCAATTTCTTCCTCGGCTTGTAGATATCAGAATTAAATTGCCCGTATAGCTCCGACAGAAATTCCGCCTCAGTATCCATTCTGCGCTTAAACTCCTTCGCATCGCTTGCCTTTATCAGGAATCGATGCGTCTTTTTCCCGGTATCAATGCACGGAATATAATCGTTCTCCAGCAAATACTTCAACTTTCGCTTTGAGATATGCAGGTAACGGTACAACTCGTCTGCGCTGAGATACTTCGCCATCTTTACCCCTCGCTCTTATTATCAAAAATACCCGTGATAATATCTGCGCTGGCCTGTTTGCTGGCCTTGTCCAGATGGGCGTAAATGTTAGCCGTAGTGCTGATGTCACTATGCCCAAGGAAGTTGGAAACATTGATAAGTGGTACATCGTGGCTAATGAGTATACTAGCCATTGTGTGCCGTTACGGTATAATAACGACAAACGGAAAAAGCCTTGATTTTCAAGGGGTTTGAGCGTTTGCCGTCATTTATTCAATTCCTTTTCCAAGTTGAAATCTGACGAGAAAAATATCGAAAAAAGGAGGCTGTTTCATTAACGACAAAATTTAATAGCGCCAGCGGTCCGGTGTATTGCCTGGCCGCTGATTGCCGTGGGCGTTTTACTTTTATAGGTGGGCGCCCTTTTTAGTACCCATTTTCAAGAGAAGGAGATTCACATGGAATTAAACGAAATGGAAAAACGGCTGACGAGTGCTTAAATAACATAGAATTGTAGTTTTCAAAACACCTAAGAGAAAAATCTCTGGGGCATTTTGTAATAATACGAGAATCTTATTGCGTTCATGGACTCCGGTATGTTATAATAAACTATTAAACAGACTGGCAGAAAGGAGGAGATTAACATTAACATTGTAGATTTATTTTGTGGTTGTGGCGGAATGTCATTGGGTTTCCAAAGAGCAGGATTTGACATTTTGGCGGGATTTGAGCATTGGGATGTTGCTATCTCTTGCTATAAGAAAAATTTCACACATCCGATTGAAGATGTTGACCTCTCAGATGTAAACCTTTCCGTCCAGACCATTATAAAATATAATCCTGATATTATAATAGGGGGACCGCCTTGTCAAGACTTTTCTGGAGCAGGAAATAGAGTTGAAGGCGATCGTGCAGATTTAACTGTTTCATATGCAAAAATAATAAAGGCAATCTCTCCAAAATATTTTGTAATGGAAAATGTAGAGCGTGCAGCTAGTAGTGAGGCCTATAAAAAAGCCAGAGTTATTTTTAAAGAAGCTGGATATGGGCTAACAGAAAAAGTTCTTGATGCTAGTTTTTGTGGTGTTCCTCAGAAAAGGAAACGATTTTTTTGTATTGGATTTAAGAATGGGCAAGACAGTTTTTTAGATGGTTTATTATCAACAAATCAGTCTATTTTCCCTTTAACAGTAAGAGAATACTTTCGACAGGAAAATTACAATTTGTCAATGGAATATTACTATCGACACCCTCGTTCATACAAACGACGTGGTATATTTTCTGTTGACGAGCCCTCTCCTACAATACGAGGTGTTAACCGTCCTAAACCAGGAAACTATAAAAAGCATAGTGGAGATGTAATTGATCCCGATGGAATACGTAACTTATCTCGCCTAGAGCGATCCCTTATACAAACCTTTCCGCCTAATTTTATTTGGGATGATTCATCTGCTTCAACTGAACAAATGATTGGAAATGCGGTTCCAGTCAAATTGGCTAATTATGTAGCAACTTGTTTAATGCGCTTTATTAAAGGAGATACCGATTTACACAACCTGCGCTTCATTGATTGGTTGAAGAACGAAAAAAAACTTTCTGCGGAAGTAGCAGGAGATACTCTTTCAAGAATAGGTCGTGCAAAAAGGATTTCGGAATTCGGTACAGATGATTGTGAATATTATTTAAAAAAATTAAGTAAGGAATCTATGTTTGAAGATATTGTTCCGTCTGTACGTGCTCAAATTCGACGTGCAATACGACTTTATTTTGAATATATTTCTGAACATAGGGAGGTAGAGCCATGAATCAACCCAAATTTCAAATGTCTATAAATTTACAGGTATTAAATCATCTGGGATTAAATCTCTATAGTAATACTTCTGCAGTATTATCTGAAGTGGTTGCAAACGCCTGGGATGCAGATGCTAAAGAAGTGTTAATAGAAATTAATGGCGATAGTATATCCATTACTGACAATGGTATTGGGATGAACCTATCCGATATAAATAATAAATATTTGACTGTAGGCTATCAGAAACGTAGCGAAAGTGGTCTGTCACCAATACTTCATAGACCAGTAATGGGAAGAAAAGGAATTGGAAAACTATCTCTTTTCTCTATTGCAAATGTTGTTGAGGTTTACTCTAAAAAAGATGGAGAAATTAACGGTTTTAAAATTGATGCAAATTCTCTGAAGGAGGCAATTAAAACCAACGATACATACCTTCCTACAGAGTTATCTCCTGATAATATAACTTTTTGTGGGAACGGTACAAAAATTATTTTAAATGATCTTAAGAAAAAGCGAACAGCTGCTTTGGCGACGCATTTAAGGCAGCGTTTAGCCCGCAGATTTGCAATTATTGGTGCAAAGAATAATTTTAAAGTATCAATAAATGGTGATGAAATAGTCATATCTGATAGAAATTATCTCTCCAAAGCACAATGTGTATGGATGTTTCTTCCAGAGGATAAGCCTGATGAATTCAAAAAAGATTTGGAGAGTCAAACCAAAGCAAATAAAATTAAACTTATAAAGGAACTGCCCTCTACGATAACGGTTGGTGAAGTTTCTTATCACATTACAGGATGGATTGCTACTTGCTCAGAACCAAAGGAACTAGATGATGACGAAAATTTAAATCGTATTGTAATTATGGTTCGTGGGAAAATGGCAAAAGAAGATATTTTTTCTGAAATTGGAACAACTGCCCTCTATTCAAAATATGTTTTTGGAGAATTATCTGCGGATTTTTTGGATTTAGACGATGAGGCAGATATAACTACAAGTAGCAGGCAGGATTTCTTTGAAGACGATGAACGTTATATCGCTTTAAAAGAATTTGTTAGAAAGAGCCTTACATCAGTTCGAACTGATTGGGAAGAGACCAGAAGCACTAATGGAGTCGACGAAGCGTGCAAATACGTGGTTGTAAGCGATTGGTATAACGAGTTGAAAGGAGATGATAAAAGATCTGCAAAAAAATTATTCGGTAAAATCAATCAGTTAACTGTTGAAAAAGAGGAGAAAAAAGAACTATTCAAGCATGGAGTTTTGGCTTTTGAATCATTTAAATTAAAAAACGAATTAAGTCAACTTGAAAAAATTTCCGCCGAAAATATTGCGGCATTTATAGAAGTTGCGGGACGGCTTGATGATATTGAAGCAACTATGTATTATCAAATTGTGCAAGAGCGTCTTGCTGTTATTAGGAAAATGCAAGATGTTGTATCGGATGGTAGCCTTGAAAAAGTCATACAAGACCATTTAAGCAAAAATTTGTGGCTACTTGATCCCTCATGGGATAGAGGAACTGAAGCTCCAATCGTAGAACAAGCGTTTAAAACACAATTTGAAACCATAGACGCAAGTCTCACTCAAGAAGAATTAGATGCCCGCCTTGATATTCGATATAAAAAAGCATCTAATAAGCATTTGATAATTGAATTAAAAAAAGGAGATCGAACGGTAAAATCACAAGAAATAACGGCTCAAGTATATAAATATTTTTCTGCCACAAAAAAAGTAATGGCTACCTTAGATCAGCCTGAACCATTTGAAATTATTGTCCTCTTAGGGAATCACCTAGACGGAAAACATTATGATGAAGATGTATATCAAGCTACTAAAGAAGCCTTAAAAGCTTACCATTGTAGGATTATGTATTATGATGAACTTTTAAGAAATGCACAAAACTTATATAGTGATTTCTTAGAGCAAAACAAAAATCTATCAACATTGAGTGACATTATTAACGAATTAGAGCTTGGTTAATATATGCTGTTTTGCGGAACAATCCAAGTTTTTTCACCTTGAAAGATTTTACCGTCTACTCGTTGAATAATAACACAATGCGGGAAAAACCTCGATTGTTCAATAATTACATATTTTGTTTGAGTATCTAATTTGGGTGGGCGCTCCCCCAAAATTGAATAGCCATACATACATTTAGTTTTATACTGTTTCATAAACAACCTCTCGATAAACTTATTATTGGACAGAAAAATCTCTGCTTACCTAAAATTCAAACCAATAAAAGAAATATTTATATATTCTTTTATGTGCCATAGGTTAACCACCTATGGCATTTTTATACCCATTTTCAAAAGAAAGGAGATCCACATGGAATTAAACGAAATGGAAAAACGGCTGCTGTTTCAGGTTGAGGGAGACTATCAATACAAAGTCCTGAACGAGCTCCACATGGCTGCCCGGTACACAAAGAACCCTGAACAGCGGAAGGCAGCGGAAAGTCTGATGGCAAAGCTGCGCGTCCTGACGGATGACGAGTGCATGGACATCGTGCGGGATATCCAGAAGAATTACCTCCTGCCCTACCCGCCCCGGACGATTGGGGAAAAGATTGCGGAGGCCAGGCAGCGATCCGGCGCGGAAAAATTGAAAGGGCATGACATCATGGCCCTGGAACGCTTTGCCCCAGAGGTACGGCACATGATCATCTTCAATGTGCTGTCTTATAATTCTCCTGTCGGCGATAAGGGCGATAGGATGCGCCTGTTCCTTACGGATGCCGGCTATCAGAAATTTTTAGACAGCCAGGAGCGGGGCGAAGTCAAACTGAAAAACCATGCGAAGGTCTCAGACGGGCATCTCCATTATGACCGCAGGGACCGCGTCTTGTAACAGGATAACCGGAGAAAGGAGGCTTTGAAATGGCTGTATTCCGGGTAGAAAAAACAAAGGACTTCACAATCATGTGCAACCACCATCTGCGCAATACGGAACTGTCCTTAAAGGCAAAGGGGCTCCTCTCGCTCATGCTGTCGCTGCCGGAAGATTGGGATTATACCACAAAGGGGCTCGCCCATATCTGTAAGGACGGCGTGGATTCGATCACTACCGCCCTGGGTTGGTTTTGCCGCCATGTTCACGGTATCGCACGCTTTATGAAGAACAATCCTGATAAGGTGAGCAAGACGGCGTATGGCAAAGCAGATGTCATAGATAAAGAATTTGATGCGGCTTGGCGAAAGAAGGTTGTGCAGTTTCAAGTGCCGATCTTTTCGCAGGGTACGAGTGGTGCGTGGGTTTTGAGGTTTGATGACGTGCTGGCTGACGCTCTGGAACTGGGGCCGCTGCGAAACAACAGCATTGACTTGCCGGACGATATTCTCAATCGAATGGAAGCACTCCGGCCTGAGAAGGTACCGGCTGAAGTTATCCGCACTTTAGTGGCATATTACATTGCAAATAAGCCGGAGGATTCTGAATGGGTCGTGCTGCCGGTCACAAACTTTGACGCATATTTTGGCAGTACCATGTTCAGTAGAAAGTGGCTGCCAGCTATTCCTGAGAGTATTATCATGCGGAAAAAGGAACGGTTGGGAGTTGCAAGATTTCGAGCGAGTCAATCTATTTTGTAAATAATATATTCTAAGGTAATAATGGGTCAGCCTTGGGGCGGGTAATCATATATGGGTATACCCCTTGAGGTCCTCGCCAATCAAAGCGAACAGGGAAGGTACTACAGTGAAAGTCATCTTAGTTTATTGGAGCGGCACCGGCAACACTGAGGCCATGGCCCAGGCCGTTGCTGAGGGCGTGCAGGCCCAGGGCGGCGAGGCCGCACTGTTCACTGCTGGGAAATTTGACGTTGACATGGCAGGCACCTTTAACACCATCGCTTTCGGCTGTCCATCCATGGGATCAGAGGAGTTGGAAGAGAGCGAGTTCGCGCCCATGTTTTCAGCCGCCGCGCCGGTGAACTCTACCTGGGTCTGACCGCTGACCTCCTCTACCAAAGGCGCCTCCTCCAGAATGTCCAGCACCCGTTTTCCAGCGGCGAAGGTACTCTGCAAAGTGCTGCCCAGGTTAGCCAGAGCCACGCAGGGGCCAAAGCTGCTCATCAGGGCGACAGTTGGGATGAGTACCCCGGTAAAGTCCACCTGCCCCCGGCTGTACAGCGCTACCGAGGTGAAAAGCATTGCCAAGTCCAGTAGCAGAATCACGGTATTGGTGACAGCCATGCTGTACCCCGCCTTGCGCTTCATTTTGGACTCGCTCTCCGAAAGGGCATCGGTGCGGGCGTTCATTTGAGCAAGCCGGGCCTCCCCCTGGAGCGAATGGAGGAGGAGGTTGCGGCGGGGCTACGGGAGTTGAGGGGGATGGTGTGATGGCAAGGTTGGGAGATATATGTGTGCTGAATATGGGGCAATCGCCAGATTCAACATCATACAACGAAAACGGCGAGGGCATTCCATTCTTTCAAAAGCTATTTCGCCGGTTGCATCGCCAACGCTCTGATGGAGCAGGAGGTGGCCGTCCGCATGACGAACTTTGCCCTGATACTGAACGACCTGACCGCCAGCTTTGAGGGCCGCAACGAGTACATAGCCAGATTGTGCCGAGCCCCGCTACTGATATTGGACGACTTTGGCATGGAGCGCGGGACGGAGTACGGTTTGGAACAGGTCTACAACGTGATCGACAGCCGCTATCGCAGCCGCAGGCCACTGATCGTCACCACGAACCTCTCCCTTCAAGACTTGCAGTACCCCCAGGACACCGCCCGTGCCCGTATCTATGACCGGCTGTTGGAGATGTGCGCCCCCATCCGCTTTTCGGGAGAGAACTTCCGCAAGGCCACGGCGCAGGACAAGCTGGCACGTCTGAAAAATCTGATGGACTGAAAGGAGCCGCCTATGGCAAAAGCAAAGGAGCCTGTTATCACCGTCAGCACCGTGTTCGCCGGGAGGCAGACCGACAGGCAAGCCTTTATTGATTTGATTATACAGAAAAAAGAGATTGCGAAAGTACAACTTTCCCTTGACGCCGGACGTGCGGCAGGGTATAATGAAATTACTCCAAAACGCGGCATACACAGCGGGATGGAGGTCAAAAATGAGGACTAACACTGTGTATGCTGAACCCTATCCCCAGGAGGTGAGAGCAGCTATCTATTGCCGCTTGTCCAAGGACGACGATTTGAGCGGCCCCAGCGCAAGCATCCAGAACCAACGGGAATTGTTGTGCCGCTACTGTGAGGAACAGGGCTGGCGTGTGGCAGGGATTTTCCAGGATGACGGGTACACCGGCCTGAACATGGAGCGCCCCGACTTTCAGAAGATGCTGGCGGCGGTTGAGCGGAAAATGTTCGATGTGGTTTTGACGAAAGACCTTTCCCGGCTGGGCCGGAACTATTTGCAGGTGGGGCAACTGCTGGAAGATTTTTTCCCACGGCAGAAGGTGCGGTATATCGCTCTGAACGATGCCGTAGACAGCGAGGTTGAGAATGAGATAACCCCGTTTCGCTCGCTGCTGAACGAGATGTATAGCCGGGATGTGAGCAAGAAAGTCCATTCGTCCTACCTGACAAAAGCCAAGTCTGGCAAGTTTACCGGCTGTCTGGCCCCGTTCGGCTACCGCAAAGACCCGGAGGACAAAAACCATCTTCTCATTGACGAGGATACCGCATGGATCGTCCGCAGGATTTTTGAGTGGGCGAAGAACGGCAGCGGCCCCAACCGCATCCGCCGCAGGCTGGAAGATGAAGAAATCCCCTGCCCCGCATGGTGGAACCGGCAAAAGGGCTTGCGCGACCATGTTACCAAGTTTGAGCGGGAAAACCCGGAGCGGGGGCGGTTTATTTGGGACTTCACCGCCATCCAGGGCATTTTGGCAAACCCGGTTTACATCGGCGCGATTGCCTCCCAAAAGGTCAACTACCGTTTCAAAATCGGCTGGATGGGCGACAAGAAACGGGAGGACTGGATTGTTGTCGAGGGGATGCACGAGGCCATCATCGACCGGGACACGTTCGACCTGGTACAAGAGAAAGTCAAGAGCCGGAAACGCCCGGACGCATGGGGCAATTTCAGCCTGTTTGCCGGTCTGGTGAAGTGCGGACAGTGCGGCAGTACCTTGAACATCCGCCGCGCCAACCAAAAGGGCAACGAGCGCATCTACACCTGTTCCCGCTACAACAAGTACGGAGTGGCCCACTGTACCCAGCACCGCATCAAGTATGATACGCTCTACAACGTCGTGCTGGAACAGATTAGAGCTTGTGCGAGAAAGGCCCTTGCCGATGAACAGGAGGCAGCGGCCCAACTCCGGGAGAACTGCCAGGCGGACGAGCAGGCCGAGCGCGAGGCCATCCAGCGGAGCATTGACGAGGACAGCGAACGCATCACCGCTCTGGAGCGCATCATCAGCCGGGTCTATGAGGACATGATTGCCCAGCGCATCAGCGAGGACAACTTCAACCGCATCTTGGAGAACAGCCAGACGGAGCAGGCCACGCTGAAAAACCGTGTCATGTTGAACCGGGAACGGCTGGCCCAGCAGACCCAGGAGCAGGAGGACAGCACACGCTGGCTGGAAATCATCAAGGACTATGCGGACATTCAAGAGCTGGACTCTGTGACGCTGAACCGGCTTGTTCAGAAAATCGTCATTCACGAGGACATAGACGGCGAGACTGTTCGCCAGACTGTGGAAATCCATTTCAATTTCAACGATAAGGCGGATAAACGCAGGATTATCCGCAAGAAATAACTGAATATCGCAACATTAGGCCCGGATAGTAGGGGAACCGGGGTGATGCTGACCGAGGATGCCGCCGCCCGCCGTGGGCTGTTTCATTAACTTTGAGATGAAACAGCTCATGGCGGGCGGCGGTGTCGCCCTGATCGGCATGGTGCTTGTACCCCTGCTCTCCGGTCTGTTCGGCTAATCCCCGCACCGGAAACAACCCATACCTTTGCCCCTCCCGCAAACACGGGAGGGGCGGAAAGGAGGTAGCACTGTATGGATTTTCTGCTGGATGCAATCACCACCTGGCTGAAAGAAATGCTGGTGGGCGGCATTATGAGCAACCTTGCGTACATCTATGCGGGAAGAATGGGAGGATGAAGATTATGCGCCTTGTGATTGCTGAAAAACCGTCGGTGGCCCAAAGCCTGTCCGCTGTGATCGGGGCCAATGCCCGCAAGGACGGGTATCTGGAAGGAAACGGCTGGCGGGTCAGCTGGTGCGTGGGGCATCTGGCCGGGCTTGCCGATGCGGACAGCTATGACCCTAAATATGCCAAGTGGCGCTATGACGATCTGCCGATCCTGCCCTCGGACTGGAAAATGAGCGTGGGGCGGGACAAGAAGAAACAGTTTGATATTCTCAAAAAGCTGCTGTGCGCCCCGGATGTGACCGAGGTGGTAAACGCCTGTGACGCGGGACGGGAGGGCGAACTGATTTTCCGCAACGTCTATGAGCTGGCGGGGTGCAAAAAGCCCATGAAACGGCTCTGGATTTCCAGCATGGAGGATTCGGCAATCCGGGAGGGCTTTGAAAACCTCCGCCCCGGCGCGGACTATGACGGTCTGCATCAGGCGGCGCTCTGCCGCGCCAAGGCTGACTGGCTGGTGGGCATCAACGCTACCCGGCTGTTTTCGGTGCTGTACCGCCGGACCCTCAACATCGGGCGGGTCATGTCCCCGACCCTGGCCCTTATCGTCCAGCGGGAAGCAGAGATTGAAGCCTTCCAGCCGGAGCCGTTCTTTACGGTGGCACTGGAACTGCCCGGATTTACCGCTGTGGGGGCGCGGATGAAAGACAAAACCGCCGCGAAAGAGCTGAAAACCGCCTGCCAGGGAGGTTCTGCGGTGGTGAAACAGGCACAGCGGAAAGAGAAGTCCGAAAAGCCGCCCGCCCTCTATGACCTGACCACCTTACAGCGGGACGCCAACCGCCTGCTGGGGTTTACCGCCCAGCAAACGCTGGACTATCTGCAAAACCTCTATGAGAAAAAGCTGTGTACTTATCCCAGGACGGACAGCCGGTATCTGACCTCGGATATGGCGGAGGGCCTGCCGGTGCTGGTCAACCTCACCGCCAATGCCATGCCGTTCCGAAAGGGGATCGGCATTACCTGCAACCCGGAGGCGGTCATCAACGATAAGAAAGTGACCGACCACCATGCGGTGATCCCCACCCGCAATCTTCGGGATGCGGATTTGTCCGCCCTCCCTGTGGGGGAAAAAGCGGTGTTGGAGCTGGTGGCCGCACCAAGGCCATTGTCGCGGCCCTCTTAAAAGACGGGCGGGCAAAGCGGATAATGATTTTCATACTTTTTGTTTGCTTCATCTGCCGCCGCCGCGTGCTGAATACGGCGCGTTTCGCCTGCGTCGTACCCTATGTATTTATGAACGCGCCGCCCTGCCTTCCATTCCGCTTTACAGCGCGGATCGTGATTGCAAAACTTTTCTTGCGTTCCGATCTTGTGCTTTAACGAACACTTTTTGAAGCCGTAAGCGATTGAAGGCAATGTGCCAGATCGCAAGCACTCTTCCCAGCCGTGGCCGCCGTCCGGCCCCGCCGCTTGAAATGCTCCTGAACGGTTGCTTGCGCCCGCTCCGCTTTGTAGATTTCCCTTTGCCTGCCGTCCAGCTCCCCGACGTAGCCCCGCTTCAATTCGTTGTAGATCGTCGCCGTATGCACGCCCAGCCGCGCGGCTATTTCGAGCGGGCGATCCCCGCGGGCGTGCCACACTTCAATTTTCTGCCGATCTTCAAACGTCAGATATTTATACTTTCCCGCCATGCTTTCACCCCTTTGTTGACATTTTCCGCGCTTTATGGTAAAAAAATAAATGCGGAAGAACTCTCCCGCCCCGCTTTGGGGGGCTTCGTGTTCTTTCGCATTTAATATTACAACCTACGTAAAAAAGTATTGACTTTCTAGAAGTTACCTGATATAATAGAGAAGTCACGGGGGTATAGCTCAGCTGGTTAGAGCGCCTGCTTCACACGTAGGAGGTCACAGGTTCGAGTCCTGTTATCCCCACCATCTGAGGACGGTTATTCTGATGCAATGGATATCAGAATAACCGTCCTTGATTTTGCTTAAAACCGTCAAAAATGAATATTGTCTAACATTTTTAAGAAAGAACTCACTGCTGGTCAGGAAAATCCTCCAGCCAGCGGTGGGCCTTTTTGCGTTTTTGGGTCCTTAGAGAGGGAGCTATTGTGGATTTATTGGGTATCATTATTTCATTGAGACAATCGTTAAATTTCTACTCAGGAAATCTCCCTGCCCTCGCTCTTCACAGCGAGACCAGGGCCGGTTTTTAGCCCTCAATGGCAATCAAGTTCTTCTGCTCCATCTGAACCACCTGGCTCACTTTGGGGGTGAACATACAAAGGCAGCTGTCCTTCATCTCGGCGGCGAGACTTTCCTTGTGGGCACCGGGCAGGTCGATGTCCAACTCGTAATCCTAATCGCTCTCCTTAATGTCCGTGTTCATCATGCCACGCAGGATAACAAGCATATTACTCATTTAGTATTCCATAATGGAGTGGTTCTTCTCCAATCTAAAAAGAGAAAAACTGTGCAGATCAAAGCACCGTTCTGAAAATGAATTCAGAACGGCTGTTGATAAGTATATGATTTTCTATAATGAAGAGCGCCCCCACTCCACGAATCAATAAAGGACTCCTGCACAGAAGGAGTCTGATTTCCTCAGTAATTGCGCGGGAGTAGGGGCCGACTAGGACTAGATATGGGGTTCGAATGTTTGGCCTTTAAACTTTTTGGACAGCCATATTAGAGTTTTTCAGTATACGTGTCCAAGTCAACATAATGGAGTGCGTACCTGAAGTCTTACTAGCAGCCTAGAAAACGGAAATCACCTATTACTGTCCAAACCATAGGGGGTTCAGATTGCAATAGGTGATTCAGATGGAGCGGGCGAAGGGAATCGAACCCTCGTATTCAGCTTGGGAAGCTGATGTTCTACCATTGAACTACGCCCGCAGGTTATCACTTTCATGATTATACTCCTGTGGAGACGAAATGTCAATAGGCAGATGAATTTTTTTACAACAAAAATCTGGAGGGCTCCCTGAGATATAGGCTTATACAGCTACATACCAAGCTCCGCTATCTCCCTCTTGTAAAGCCGCAGGAAGAAGAATATGCTCACAAGCAAGGAGAAGGTCTCCGCTATGGGGAAAGCCCACCAGACCGCGTTGACCTCGTGGAAAATCATGGACAGCAGCCAGGCGGCGGGGACCAGCACGACCAGCTGGCGCATGAGGGAGACTATCAGGCTGTAGGTGCCCCGTCCCACCGCCTGGAACATGGTGGAGGATACTATTCCCAGGGCCGCGAAGACAAAGCAGGTGCATATGGTGCGCAGGGCCGGGACCCCTATACTCAACAGCTCCTCTGAGGCATTGAAGATACCCAGGAGCTTATCCGGCAGAAGGAGGAACACCAGCATTCCGGCCAGCATTATGCAAAGGGCAATAAGGCAGCCCTGGGCCATGGCCTGTGTCAGGCGCTTCTTGTTCTTTGCTCCGTAGTTGAAGCCCATAATGGGCAAAAGCCCCTGGGTCAGGCCGAAGACGGGCATGAATACGAAGGACTGCAATTTGAAGTACAGACCAAAAACCGTATAGGCCGCAGTGGAGAAGCCGGAGAGTATTCCGTTCATCGCCATATTCATGACGGTGCCGATAGCCTGCATCACAATGGCCGGGAGCCCCACGGCGTAGATGTTCTTTATGGTCTCAAAGCGCGGCCTGAAGCCCTTGAAGCTGATGGAGATGGCGTGGGGGCGCACGGCAAAGACTACAGCGGCAAAGATCATGGAGATTATCTGGCCGCCCACGGTGGCTATGGCCGCGCCGGTGACCCCCATTGCCGGAAGCCCGAAATAGCCAAAGATGAACAACGGGTCCAGGGCTATGTTGATAAGGGCCCCCACCAGCTGGAATATCATGGGCCAGAGCATATTGCCCGTGGCCTGGAGTATCTTCTCGAGCATCACCACAACGAAGCTGCCGAAGGAGAAGATACAGCAGATAGATATGTACTGGTCGCCCATCAGCACTATCTCCGGGTCGGACTCGAACATCTTGAAAAAGGGCGTGGTAAAGAAGGCACCGTACACGGCGAAGACCGCCGCAGTGCAGAGCCCTAAGAGGAGGCCGTGGGCGGCGGCGGACTCGGCGTCACTTTTCCTGCCCTCGCCCAGCCGCCTTGAGATAAGGGAGGTGACGCCAACTGCGGTGCCCACCGCAAAGGCTATCTGCAAATTTTGTATGGGAAAGGCCAGGGACACTGCCGACATGGCCTTCTGGCTCACCTGGGAAACATAGTAGGTGTCCACCACATTATATAGGGCCTGTATAAGCATGGAGAACATGGCGGGCAGGGCCATGGAGAATATCAGCGGCAGCATTCTGGCCGTGCCCATCCTGTTCTGTGACTGTGGGTTCTCGCTCATTTAAACACTCCTTTATTTTCCTGTAAGAGCGCGCAGGAATTTCTCCAGCGCCGGGTCATCACAAGGTATGGAAAAATAATCCGTGCCGTCCTGTGACTTGTATCTCAGAGGGATATCCGTGGGGGTAAGGGTAAGTGTTCCCGGCGCGGGCTTGGGCTCCGGCTTCACCTCTGGCTGGGGCTTTGTCTCAGGCGCAGGCTCCGCCTTGACCTCGGGCGCGGGTACGCTGACAGTGACGGTCTCCGCCTTGGGGGCCTTGTCCCCCTCCTTTGGTGGCCCAAGCCGGTATATCTTTATGCCGTAGGGCAGAAGCTCTATGCAGCCGTTCAGTTCCCGGCTCTCCCCGGTCATCAGGTCCGTGGCCGGGCCGTGGTAGTCCACGTTGATGTTGAAGCCGCTGCCGTCGGCGTTGATGGCCGCAAGCACCGTCTCGTCCCCGCACTCCCGGCGTATGGCTATCTGCTTGTTGAGAATAGTCTCGTTCTTATAGCTGCCCTCGCTGAGGGCCTTGCTTTGCAGCTTTATCCGGCTAAGCTCCCCGATGAACTCCGTCAGGCCGTTCTCCACCGGCTCCTGGAAACAGGGCCTCAGGGCCGGGTCTCCGTCATGCTTGTCGCCGTCCGCTCCCCACTCGCTGCCATAGTACAGGCAGGGTATGCCGGGCATACAGTAGAGCAAGGCGTACAGGCCCTTTATCTGCTCCTTGTCCCGGAGAAGGGTGTGTATGCGGCTGACATCGTGGTTGTCCGCAAAGCACAGAAGGTGCTCGCCCCTATATAGGCACCAGTTCTCAGAGCCGAACTGCCGGTTCAGGGAGTGGGCTATCTCAAACATATTCTTGTCGTTGAAGGAGGAGTAGAGCCCCTTATAGCACTCGTAGTTGGTAACGCTGTCAAGCATCTCCGGGTTCATTATGCGCTTATAGTCCCCATGTATCATCTCCCCCAGGAGGAAGAAGCCCGGGTCCTGGCCCTTTGTGTACTGGTGCAGGCGGCGCATGAAATTTTCGTCCAAGAGATACGCCACGTCCAATCGCAGGCCGTCGATGGCGAACTCGTCCCTCCAGCCGCCCACGCACTCTAAGATATGGTCCACCACCGCCGGGTTCTGCAGGTTCAGCTTTACCAGCTCATAGTGGCCCTCCCAGCCCTCGTACCACAGGCCGTCGTTATAGTTGGAGTTGCCGCCGAAGTTGATGTGGAACCAGTCCCTATAAGGGGAGCTCTCCCGGTTCTTCAGCACGTCCTGGAAAGCCCAGAAGCCCCGGCCCACGTGGTTGAACACACCGTCCAGCACCACCCGTATACCGGCTTCATGCAGGGCGTTGCAGACCTCCGCGAAGTCTTCGTTTGAGCCCAGGCGCGTGTCTATTTTGCGGAAGTCCCGGGTGTCATAGCCGTGGGTGTCCGACTCGAACACCGGGGAGAAGTACACCGCGCCGGTATTGAGCTTTTTAAGGTGCTCCACCCAGTCTATCACCTTTCTTATGCGGCTCTGGGGCCTGCCGTCGTTTTCATAGGGCGCGCCGCAGAAGCCGATGGGGTATATTTGGTAGAACATGGCTGAGTTCTGCCAGCCGGGGTTATTTTTCAGATGGATCACTTGCCTGTCGCTCATAGTTTTTTCGTCCTTTCATTTGTTTCTCAGCTCTCAGGGCAGGTCTCCAGCTGTCCGCAGAGCATGGTATAGAAGCCAAATTTTTCATAGAAGGGCCGCAGCATAACGGAACCCTCTAATCTATGCGGCAGCTGTTCCCCTCCCAGGAGAACACGCTGTTATAAAACGCCGTCATGCCGTCCACCATGTGCTTTAGATCCTCCCGGCCCGCCGTCTCATAGGGAGAGTGCATGGAGAGCTCTGCAAGGCCGATGTCCACGGTGGGTATGGGCACCTGGGAGCCGGAGATGAGCCCAAGGGTCCCGCCGCCGGGGGTGGAGGAGTTGTTATAGTAGTCCTGGGTGGGCACGTTCGCCTTCTCGCAGATGCGCTTGAACAGGGCGGCTGTGGCCGCGTCCGTGGCGTACCTTGTGCTGTGCTTTATAACTATACCGCCGTTCATACCGCACTTGCTGGTGGGGTCCGCCTTGTCGGGGTAGTTGGGGTGCACGGCGTGGGCGTTGTCTGCCGAGAGGAGCATACCGTTCTGTATGGCGAGGCTCCTCTCCTCCCCGTCCTTCCCGGCCCATTTGCATATCCTGTCCAGCACGTCAGAGAGCATGGTGGAGCCCGCCCCCTGGCGGGTCATGCTGCCGGTCTCCTCGTTGTCAAATATGGCGCAAACTGTACAGTTCTCAGGGTTTTCGCTGCCTATAAAGGCGGTTATGGCAGAGAACGCGCACTCTAAATCGTCCAGCCTGGGGGCTTGTATGAATTCGCTCTCCGCGCCGAAGACCGTGCCCCGGGCCCGGCTGTAGAGGTATAAATCGTGGGACAAAATGTCCTCTTTATTGACGCCGGCCAACTCCGACAGCAGCTTTAAAAGGTCCGCCCCCTTGCCGCCCAGAAGGGGCAGAGTGTCCCGCTGGGGGTCCAGCTTCTTGCCGTTATTGGCCTCCCGGTCCATGTGTATGGCAAGGCTCGGTATGGTCATAAGGTCCCGGGGCACGTTCACCAGCTGCATACGCACGCCCTCCTGTGTGCGTATGCCAAGCCTGCCCGCCACGGACAGAGGCCTGTCGAACCACAGGCTCAGTATGGTACCGCCGTAGACCTCGGTGTTCAGCTTCGTGTAGAGCCCGCCGCAGTCCATCTCCGGCTTGCCCTTCACCTTGAAGCAGGGGGAATCCCCGTGGGGGGCCACAACGGAAAAGGCAGAAAAGTCCTTCTTCGGGGCCCTGAAGGCGATGACGGAGCTCTGGCTGCGGGCGGTAAAGTACCCCTTCCCCTCTCCAAGCTCCCAGGGCCCGGTCTCTGGGAGCTCGGTAAAGCCCGCGTTCAGAAGCAGGGCCCGCACGGCGTTGACGGTGTGGCAGGCCGTGGGGCTGCTCTCGATGAAATTGAACAATCTCTCGGTAAGCTTGTCGGTCATGATAGTTACCCCTTTCCAATCTTAGAATAACGGATATATTTATAAAAGCATGACTAGAAACTCAGCGTTTGACCTTCTGTGGGTAATACCGCGCATAGAGGTAAATCCGCAACGTTCGTATACCTTCTGTGCCCGCAGGTTGAACCCGGCCACCGTAAGCCGTATATCTCCGACCCCAAGCTCCTCCCGGGCCAGCTTTATCCCGCATTGGACAAAGGGCTCCCCAAAGCCCAGCCCGCAGATGTCGGGCCGAAGCCCCAGGCCCATGTCCAAGGGGCCCTCGGGGTATACGTCCTCCTCTATGGCGGGTATCCTGGCCCCGGCCCCGAACTGGTAGAAGCCTATAAGCTCCCGGGCGCTGTTCAGAAGGGCGTATGAGCCGCCCTCCAGCAGCTCGTCTGCGGAGGAGCCCTCCTCCCGGTTGTAGACCGCGTACTCTCCCGGGTACTTCCAGGCGGCGATTTCGGCGGCAAGCTCCGCTGTCATGGGTATGATGTGACCGTCCATCATGGTTCCCCACCATAGTCGAACCCGTCCGGCAGGCTCAGATATCCACGGATATGCTTATCCCGGGGGCGCTCCACCAGGCCGGACACGTTCCCGAGGTTTCCCTCAGCGGTGAGCAGGCTGTTTTCGCGGACCTCTATGACGATGCCCATATGGTCGTGGGGCTTGTTCTCAAAGACCCGGTCGAAGATAACAATATCTCCGGGCTGGGGCAGGCAGGAGCTGGGGAGCCAGCCTATGCGCGGGTCCTTCTTGGCCCACTCCTCCCAGGCCACGCAGCCCGCCAGGTTGCAGGAGGCGCACTCCTTGGGCCGCACGGGGAACCTGTACCCGGCGGCAATGCAGCAGTAGTAGACAAAGGCCGCGCACCAAAGAGATTCCGCCTCCTTCTTCCGCCAGCCGGGAAAGGGCTCTATGATGGGCTGCAAATTGGACTTAAGGCCCACAACAGCGCCGTGCCAGGTCCTTTGGGCCTCGGCCCGGGCGGTCTCGGCCAGCTTCGCTTTATTTGACATAGCTTTCACCTCACTGAAATTCCGGTATAAACTGTGCGCCCCGGGCTTTCCTGGACTGCACAAAGCCCTCAAGGCCCAGCTCAAAGAGCGCGTCCTGCACCTTTAAAAGCTCCCTTTTTGTGATACCCCTTGAAAGCTCCGGGTATCCGGGTATGCCATCTCTGGCTTGGCCCCAGGGGGTGTACTGGGCCATAAGGCTGACGGGTATGCCGGGGAACTCCCGGGCGATAAGCTCCAGGGCAGCTATGGAGTTCTTTGTGTGCCCGGGCAGTATCAGGTGGCGTATGAGCACGCCCCTTTTCATCATGCCGTTCTCGTCATACTCCGGCGGGCCGGCCTGACGGACCATCTCATGTATGGCTTTTATGGCCGTCTCGGGATAGTCCCGCGCGCCCGAGAGGTCCTTTGCAAGCCCGCCCTCAGCGTACTTGAAGTCGGGCAGGTATATGTCCACAAGGCCCTCCAAAGCGCGCAGTGTCTCCCGCCGCTCATACCCAGAGGTGTTGTATACCACCGGCACCGGCGGCTTTCTATATAGCAGGGCCCGCCGTACCCCCGGGACAAACTGGGTGGCGGTCACAAGGTTTATATTGTGGGCCCCCTGCGCCGCTAAGTCAAAGAATATGCCGCTGAGCTCCTCCGGGGTGACTGCCCGGCCGGGGGTTATGCCCCGGCTGATATCGTAATTCTGGCAGTACCGGCACCCCAGCGGGCACCCGGCAAAGAACACCGCCCCGGAGCCGTTTTTGCCGCTTATGGGCGGCTCCTCCCAAAAGTGTAAGGCCGCCCGGGCTATGCGCATCTCCTCCCCGCTGTGGCAGGGGGCACCGCCGTCCCTCTCCCGCCCGCACATACGCGGGCAGAGTTTACAGTTCATGGGTTTATCATAAGCATGGCGCAGTTGCTGCCCCTATGGCCCCGGGTCTTTCGGTGGGAGAAAACAAGGCTGCTCTCCTCCATGGTGCAGACCCCGCCCACGGTGATATGCTCCGGCAGCACCCCCGCGGAGAGAAGCGACCTGCGGCAGCACTCCCAAAGGTCCACGTGGTACTTTGTCCCCCCCTCCCCGGGCAGCTCCACGGGGCCGGTGACAAAGTATTGAGAGTCGGGAAGCGCGAGAAACTCCCTTGCCACAGGTTCGTCCACCTCGAAGCAGTCCTTACAGATGGAGGGCCCTATGGCGGTTATGAGTTTCCTCGGGTCCGTACCGAACTCCTCTCTCATGCGCTCCGCCATGACCTTCGGCATACCAGCCGCCGCGCCCCGCCAGCCTGCGTGGGCAAGGCCTATGGCCCTGTGCTCCGGGTCGATGAAGTATACCGGCACGCAGTCAGCGGCAAAGACGACGAGGGTCACCCCAGGCGCGTCGGTTATTAGTCCGTCGGCGCTGTCGCAGTCGTTGGTTTTCCATATGCCTATGCCCCGCTCCTTTTCACCCACCCGGCGTATGTCCGTCTTATGCACCTGGCAGCCACAGACCATGCCCTGGGGTTCGAACCCGGCGGCAGCGGCGAAGCGGCGGTAGTTCTCCTCCACATTTTCCTCCGGGTCCCCCCGGCCGTAGCCCAGGTTCATAGAGGCAAACTCCTTAGAGCTGACTCCCCCTATCCTGGTGGAAAAGGCGTGGGTAACAAACCGAAGGCCCCCAAGGGCGGGAAAGCGCAGCACGCCCACGCCGCCGTTTATTTCCAGCAGCATATTGCCTATCCCCCCGGGCTCGGACCTCCGGGGCTTTTCTATCACAGGTAACGGTACAGCTTTCTTGTTCACGGCCAATCCCTCGTATTTCTGTTTAATAATGACCCTTCCCGAAAAGCGCAGCCCGCAGCCCCGGCAGCAGAAGTCCGCCAAAAACGCCCGGTTATGCTGGCCCCAGCGGCTGGTACGGGCGCATCTGCCGCCGCATTTCGGGCACAGGAAGCGCAGGTGCTCCGGGCGCACCCGTGGGTCCTCCAGGTCCTTTATATAGCTGGTGCGAAAGTTCATGCGCCGGTAGAATTCCTCGTCACAGGCCTGGATATAGGGCGAGAGGTCCCGGCGCTCACGCACCTCGCGGAGTATCCTAAGGGCGATAAGGCTGTCGTCCAGGGCCCGGTGCTGGGAGAGCTCCGAGATGTCCAGCCCCAAAAGCCCCGCCGCCTTCTCAAGGCCCGCCTGCTCCTTTGAGCCAAGCTCCAGGGCGTCCTGGGCGTAGCGCTGAAGGTCGCAGTATCTGGTGAGAAACGGCACGTGTATATTGCCGCTGAAATACCCGCAGTTGTCCATAAGGGCCAGAATGTCCGACTGGCCCCAGGTCATGAGCACGCAGTCCCCAAGCCAGCGCCTAAAGCGGCCCACGGCGGTCATGAAGGGGACTCCTCCCTCGCTCAGATCCTCGTCGGTTATGCTGGTAAGGTCCGCCACCAGGGAGCTCAGGTGCTTGCCCACCTGGGGGCGCACAAAGCAGGTGAAGGTGCCTACGGGCTCCAGGTCCGGGCCGCATTTAACCGCGCCGAACTCGATTATCTCGTTTATATATCCCTGGCGCCTGCTGCTGTAAGCGGCGTTCCACTCCAGGTCCAGTATTGCGACAGTGGGTTTGGCGTTTATGGCGGGCACCTCCTTTATATTACTGGGACTTCTTTCGGCTCTGCTGCTTCATGCGCTGCTCGTGGGAGAGCGTGGCCTTCCTCATGCGCACGCTCTTTGGCGTGACCTCTACGTACTCGTCCTCGCTGATGAACTCCAGGCACTGCTCCAGGCTCAGCATCGAGTGGGGCGTAAGTCTCAGGGCCTCGTCGGAGCTGGACGACCGGGTATTGGTGGCGTGCTTTTTCTTGCAAACGTTCACCACCAGATCCTCGGACTTTGGGCTGACCCCGACTATCATACCCTCGTATACCTCCACCCCGGGCCCTATAAAGAGCCTGCCCCGGTCCTGGGTGTTGAAAAGCCCGTAGGCCGTGCTCTCCCCGGTCTCAAAGGCGATAATGGAGCCCTGCTGCCGCTGGGGGATATCCCCCTTATAGGGCTCGTAGCCGTCGAAGACGTGGTTCATTATGCCGTTGCCGTTGGTGTCCGTCAAAAACTCCGAGCGGTAGCCCATAAGGCCCCTTGCGGGTATTCTGAACTCCATATGGGTTATGCCGGTCTCTCTTGAGCCCATGTTCACAAGCTCCGCTTTTCTCGAGCCTATCTTTTCCATCACCGCCCCCACATAGCTGTCGGGGGTCTCTATCATCAAAAGCTCCATGGGCTCCAGCTTCTTGCCGTCCTTCTCCTTGTAGATGACTGTGGGCGGGGACACCTGAAATTCGTACCCTCCCCGGCGCATCTGCTCGATGAGTATGGACAGGTGCAGCTCACCCCGGCCCGAAACCTTAAAGGTGTCCATGCTGTCCGTCTCCTCCACCCGCATGGCCACGTTTGTCTCCACCTCCTTGAAGAGCCGGTCCCGAAGGTTTCGGGAGGTGACGAACTTGCCCTCCCGGCCGGCGAAGGGTGAGTCGTTCACCTTAAAGAGCATGGAGACCGTGGGCTCGTCTATCTTCACAAAGGGCAGTGGGTCTATATGGTCCGTGGTGCAGGCAGTCTCGCCGATGTTCAGGTCCGTGATGCCCGAGACGGCTATGATGTCCCCTAATTTGGCGCTCTCCGCCTCCACCCTTTTCAGGCCCTCAAACTGGTATAGCTTTGAAATCTTGGCGTTCCTATGGCCCTCCTCGCCGCCCCCGCAGATGGCCACCTGCTGGCCTACTTTTATTTCGCCCCGCTCCACCCGGCCAATGCCGATACGGCCCACATACTCGTCGTAGTCAATGTTGGAGAAGAGCACCTGAGTGGGGCCGCCCAGGTCCCCCTCCGGGGCCGGGACCTGGTTTAGTATCATCTCAAAAAGGGGCTTCATGTCCGTGCCGGGCACGCTGGGGTCCAGAGAGGCGCAGCCCTCCCTGGCGGAGCAGTAGGCCACCGGGAAGTCCAGCTGGTCCTCGCTGGCCCCCAGCTCTATAAACAGGTCCAGCACCTCGTCCACCACCTCGGCCGGCCGGGCCCCCGGGCGGTCTATCTTGTTGAGGACCACCAGGGGCTTCTTCCCAAGCCCTAAGGCCTTTTTCAGCACAAAGCGGGTCTGGGGCATACAGCCCTCGAA
Organism: Acutalibacter muris; assembly: GCF_002201475.1. Classification (NCBI taxonomy): domain Bacteria; kingdom Bacillati; phylum Bacillota; class Clostridia; order Eubacteriales; family Acutalibacteraceae; genus Acutalibacter; species Acutalibacter muris. The sequence goes on from NZ_CP021422.1 coordinate 3,421,152, forward strand.
GGCGTCCACCAGGAGCAGCACACCGTCCACCATCATCAGCACCCGCTCCACCTCGCCGCCGAAGTCCGCGTGGCCGGGGGTGTCCACGATGTTTATCTTCGTGCCGCCGTACTTCACCGCCGTGTTCTTTGAAAGTATCGTGATGCCCCTCTCCCGCTCAAGGTCGCCGGAGTCCATCACACGCTCCGCCACGGCCTCGTTGGCGCGGAATATTCCGCTCTGCCGCAGCAGCTGGTCCACTAAAGTCGTCTTCCCATGGTCAACGTGGGCGATAATGGCCACGTTGCGCAGGTCTTCTCTTTTTCCCATTTTCTATCCTTTCCTTTCAGCCGCATAACTGTTTTTCATTATCCAAATGCTTATTATAGCACAGTCCGGCGGTTTTGAAAAGACCCTTTCACTGCAAAACAGCGGTATAGTTAGCGTCCGGAAACTTCCTGACCCAAAGGCCTTGAATCTCCTTTGGAGGCATGATATAATGTTTTCACCATCTTTTGGAGGTTTACTTTCATGCAGTTCATAAAGAAGTTTATCGGCACAAAGGCCTTTTATCTTTCCGTCATCGTCCTTTTGGTGCCAATGGTCATACAACAGGGCATCACCCAGTTCGTGAACCTTTTGGACAACGTGATGGTGGGGCGGCTCGGCACCGAGCCCATGTCCGGGGTGGCCATTGTGAACCAGATAATCTTTATCTTCAACCTGACTATCTTCGGGGGTATGTCCGGCGCGTCCATCTTCGGGGCCCAGTATTATGGGAAAGGGGACCTGGAGGGCCTTCGGCACACCTTGCGTTTCCGGCTTATCTTCGCCTTTGCCATAGGCGTTTTGGGAATTCTGGCGCTGATATTCTTCGGAGAGAGCTTCTTTATGCTGTTTCTGAACGGCGAGGCCAACACCCCGGAGGAGACCGCCGCAACTCTGGCCCATGCCCAGAACTATATGCGTATAATGCTCTGGGGGCTGCTGCCCTTCGCCGTGTCCAACTGCTTTGCAAGCGTCCTTAAGGACACCGGCGAGACCTTTATACCCATGGTGGCAAGCGTCATCTCCATCGCCGTAAACCTGGTGCTGAACTACCTTTTGATCTTCGGCAGCTTCGGTTTCCCCAAAATGGGCGTTGCGGGCGCTGCCCTGGCCACGGTGATTGCCCGGTACATAGAGATGGGCTACCTTATTATGGAGACCCTGCGCCACAAGAAAAAATTCCCCTTTGTACAGGGCGCGTTCAGGAGCCTTCGGGTGCCCCTGCCGCTGGTGCGTCGCATTGTAATTACCGGCACCCCCCTGATGCTCAACGAGAGCCTGTGGTCCATGGGCATCTCCATGATATCCGCCTGCTACGCCACCCGGGGCCTTGCGGCCGTGGCGGCCAGCAACATAAACAGCACGGCCTTCAACCTCTTTTCCATGCTCCTGATGTCCATGGGCAACGCCGTGGCTATAATGTGCGGCCAGCAGCTGGGGGCAAACGATATAGAGGGCGCCAAGGACACCGTGAGAAAACTGACGGCCTTCGGCGTGGCCATGAACGTGGTGATGGGCCTTTTGCTTATATCCAGTTCCGGGGTGATACCCATGATCTACAACACCGAGGAGAACGTCCGGCAGCTTGCCGCCCAGATGCTCATTATCTCCGGGGCCTTCCTGCCCCTGGGGGCCCTTACCAACTGCTCGTACTTCGCCATTCGCTCCGGCGGGCGCACCTTTATCACCTTCCTTTTCGACTGCGCCTATACCTGGGTGGTCTGCCTGCCTGTGGCGTTTTTACTCAGCCGGTTTACCACGCTGAGCCTGCCCTGGCTGTTCCTCCTGGTCCAGTGCGTAGACTCAGGGCTTAAGGCGGTCATTTCGGTGATAATGCTGAAGTCCGGGATATGGGCGAAGAATGTGGTGAATGCGTGATAGGCGTGATAAGATGAGCAATATACACCGGATAAAATGTGGAAACGGAAACTGCTATATAATTGAAAACGAATCCGGCGGGGTGTTGGTGGACACGGGGAAAAGGGAGTATGCAGAGCGCGTGCTGGAGAGGTGCAGGGCCTATAAGGTGGGGCTTATAATTTTGACCCACGGGCATTTCGACCATGCCGAAAACGCCGCCCGTATCTCTCGGGAGCTGGGGATTCCCATCGGCATGAGCGAACTGGACAGTAATTTGATAGAGGCCAACAATAGCCAGGAGCTTTCTGCTGGTACTTTCCTGGGGAAAATAGTCCTGTCAGTGTCTTTAAGGGATTTTTCAAGAAGGGAAATGCAGAGGTTCAAGCCGGAGGTGCTCCTAAAGGACGGGGACAACCTGTCCGCGTATGGGGTGGACGCAAAAATAATCGCCCTGCCCGGGCATACTGCCGGCTCTATCGGCGTTGACGTGGGCGGCGCGTCACTGATAGTCGGGGACGCGCTGATGAATATGTTTTACCCCACCGTGTCCATGCTGTACCATGACCGCAGGGATATGCTGGAGAGCGCGAAGAAAATCAGCGCACTCGGGGACAGGACGATCTATTTCGGGCACGGCGGGCCGGTCCGCAACAGGCGGTGGGTAAGATCCTGATTTAGGAAGAGGTTTTTTCAATATGGTCTACTATAGAGATAAAGAACTTATCATCCGCGACATGATACCCGCTGACGCCCTGGCCATCACCGACGGCGAGATCGCCCAGGGCTGGCGGCAGACTATAGAGAAGTATGAGCGGCGTCTTAGGGACCAGCGCGATGGGAAATGTATGGCCATTGTTGCGGAATATGGGGGCGAGGCCGCTGGGTATATCCATGTGTATCCAAACTCGGATGACGGGCCCTTTGCCGGGATGAGATACCCGGAAATTATCGACTTCGGGGTGCTGGAGAAGTTCCGCAGGAAGGGGATAGGCGGCAGGCTTATGGACGTGGCGGAGACAGTCGCCGCAGAGTATGCCGGGACGGTGTTCCTCTGCGTGGGGCTGCACAGCGGGTACGGCAGCGCCCAGCGCATGTACGCCATAAGGGGCTATGTCCCGGACGGCTCCGGGGCGTGGTACAACGGAAGGGTGCTCGAACCCGGCGCTGCCTGCCAAAATGACGACGAGCTGGTGCTTTATATGTCAAAAAAGCTTTTATAAAATATATTTAGCCTACTGCATGGGGGGACAAAAAATGACCGACGAAAACTATCCGTATCTGTACGAGACCCACTGCCACACCTGCTGGTGCAGCGGCTGCGGGGTCAGCACGCCCTATGAGATGGCCGGGGCCTATTATGAGGCAGGGTACGCCGGGATGATATTCACCGACCATTTCCTAAGGGGCAACACCGCCGTGCCAAAGGACTGGCCTTGGGAGAAGAAGGTGTCAAGGTATTACGACGTGTACCTTGCGGCCAGGGAATGGGCGAAGGGCAAGGACTTCGATGTGCTCTTTGGCATAGAGCACAACTACGGCCATGGGAAAGAGGTACTGACCTATGGTATAGACCTGGATTTTCTGCTGAAATATCCCGACATCGACCGTCTGCCCCTGTCGGAATATTCAAGGCTTGTGCACGAGTGGGGCGGCTTTCTCTCCATGGCCCACCCCTTCAGAGACCGGGACTATATCGACATGAGCGTGGGGCCGGAACCGCAGTACCTGGACGCCCTGGAGGTCTTTAACTACCACAACTACCCGGAGGAGAATGAGAAGGCCGTGGAGCTGGCCCGGGAAACCGGCCTGCCCGGCACCTCCGGCGGGGACGTGCACATCTATACCGACGGCGGCATCAATAATTCGGGTATAGCTCTGCCCAAGCGGGCCCGCACCGGGGAGGAGCTGGTGGAGCTCCTGCGCGCGCGGGATTACCGCCTTGTGTATGAGGGCAGGCTGATGGACTGTAATATACTATAATCCAAATATATATAAATTCATTTCGACGAAGGAGGGGCTCTATGACACGTTACTACCTGGCTATAGACATCGGCGCCTCCTCGGGGCGACATATTGTGGGCTGGCAGGAGGAGGGCGCGCTGAGGACCGAGGAGGTATACCGCTTCAAGAACGGCGTGACAGAAGCGGACGGCCATCTGACTTGGGACGTTGGACGGCTGGAGCGGGAGGTCCGGGCGGGTATAGATGCGGCCCTTGAAAAGTACCCGGGGCTTGAAAGCCTGTCCATCGACACCTGGGGGGTAGACTACGTGCTGCTTAAAGAGCGTGAGCCTGTCCTGCCCTGCTATGCCTACCGGGACAGCCGTACCGAGACCGCAGTCCCAAGGGTGCAGGGGCTCCTCCCCTTCGAGGAGCTGTATGCCCGCACAGGCGTGCAGTTCCAGCCCTTCAATACTATCTATCAGCTGTATGCCGACAAGCTCGCGGGGCGTTTGGAGGGCGTTACCGGCTGGCTGATGATGCCCGAGTACCTGATGTGGAGGCTCTGCGAGAGCGCTCCGCCCTGCGGGCACGAGTACACCAACGCCAGCACCACTGGTCTTCTGAACGCCGCCACAGGGGAGTTTGACCTGGAAATTATCAAAAGACTTGGCCTGCCGGAGAGCCTGTTCGGCGAACTCTGCCAGCCGGGCACACCGCTGGGGGAGTATAAGGGCATAAAGGTCCTGCTCTGCCCCACCCACGACACCGCCAGCGCGGTGGAGGGCATACCCATGGAGAACGGCGTGGAGGGTACAGACCAGCTGTTCCTGTCCTCGGGCACCTGGAGCCTTCTGGGTGCAAAGCTTCCCCAGGCCGTCACCACCCCGGAGAGCCGCAGGGCCAATTTCTCCAACGAGGGCGGTGTTGGGTATATCCGCTACTTAAAGAACATCATGGGTATGTGGATGGCGAATAATCTGCGGGCAGAGCTCTGCCCCGGCGAGGACTTCCCGGCAATAGTAAGGGCCGCCCAAGAGAGCGCCTATCCGGGCCTTGTGGACGTGACCGCCCAGAGGTTCATGGCCCCGGGCTCCATGAGCGGGGAGATGTCCGCGGCCCTTGCGGAGTCCGGCTTTGACGCGCCAAAGACCTGCGGGGATTATTTCCGCTGCGCCTACCGTTCCCTTGCAAAGTGCTATGGCGAGAGCGTCCGGGAGCTGGAGAGCCTGACCGGGCGTAAATATGCCACGCTGTATATTGTGGGCGGCGGGGCCAAGAACGACTTTTTGAACCGTCTGACCGAGGAGGAAACCGGCCTGAGAGTCGTTGCCCTGCCCATCGAGGCCACGGCCCTGGGCAACTTAAAATGCCAGATAAGAGCAGAGGAGGAAAGTCAATGCTAGTTGAGACAAAGGCCCGTATCGGCGTGTTCGCTATAGCCCTTGGGGCCTATCTGCCCCAGTTCCCCAGTCTTGTGCCGGAGTTTAAGGGCCAGTACGAGGATTTTAAGAAGACCCTGCCCGATACCGTGGAGATAATCGACGGCGGCATTGTCACCACCAAGGAGCAGGCCATGGAAGCCGGGGACAGGTTTCGCTCTGCGGACGTGGACCTGGTGATATTGCAGCTTCTGACCTACGCCACCAGCTACAATATGCTCCCCGCCGTCCGGGACCTGGACGTGCCGGTGGTGCTGGTGAACCTGCAAAAGAAGAAGGCCCCGGATTACGCCAATACCGACACCGCCACGTGGCTTGGCGAGCTATACGCCTGCGGGGCGGTGGGCGAGATGGTGGCCGACCTGGAGCGGGCGGGCAAGCGCCACGCTGTTATAACCGGCGTAGTAGAGGGCGGCGATCCCCACGCCAAAGCCGAGATAAAGGACTGGTGCAGGGCCGCCCAGGTGCGCAGACGTTTCAGGGACACAAACCTTGCCCAGATCGGCCGGCCCTATCCCGGGATGATGGACCTTTATATCGACGAGACAAACCTCTATCACCGTATGTACCTGTATACAAAGCAGTTCGACTGGGAAAAGATGTGGGCCATTGCGGACGATATCAACGACGAGGACGCAATACGCGCCAAAGCCCAGGACCTTCTTGACACCTTCGACGTTGAGGGCGGCGGCACCGTCGAAAAGGTTTGGGACATGGCAAGGTATGTGGTGGCCTTCGAGCGGTGGGTGAAGGAGGAGAAGATCGCTTTTGTGGCCTCCCACTATGACGGCTTAGCCAAGGGACAGGCCGGGGTGCTGGACAGTATGCTTATCCCCGCCTTCTCCATGCTCATAAAGCAGGGGGTGGCCTGTGCTGTGGAGGGGGACGTCAAGGTGGCTATGGCCATGAGCATTTTAAAGACCATCGCCGGCATGGGCCAGCTCTCTGAGATGTACTCCATCGACTTCAAGGAGGACCTGTGCATCATCGGCCACAGCGGCTCCGGGGACGCGGACATCTCCGCGAAAAAGCCCACCATGAAGATAGTGGACGTGTTCCACGGCAAGACCGGCGGCGGGTATTTGACCCAATTCTACCCCCATCTGGGGCCGGTGACGTACCTGGGCATAACCCAGGACAGGGACGGACATTTCAAGTTCGTGGTGGCGGAGGGCATAAACCAGGAGGGCCCCATCTTCACCTTCGGTGACACCAATATGCGTACCCGCTTTGCCTGCGGGGCCAGGGAGTTCTGCGACAGGTGGAGCGAGGCGGGCCCCACCCACCATATGGCGGCGGCTTCAGGACGGCATATTGATACCATCTTAAAAGTGGCAAAGATATTTAACGTGCCGGTGGATATCATCACAAGATAAGGGGGACAAGAGCATGAGAGTATTGGATGCGGAATTTGTAAAGGACTTTATGCGCATGGCCGGCGACGGCTGGGACCAGGGCTGGCACGAGCGCAACGGAGGCAACCTGAGCTATCGGCTGAAGCCCGAGGAGGCGGAGTCTGTCCGGGAGGAGCTGGCCCCCGGTGACTGGCAGGAGATTGGCACAAGCGTGCCGGGTCTTTCTGGGGAGTATTTCCTGGTGACCGGCTCCGGGAAATATTTCCGCAACGTTATGATAAAGCCAGAGGACAGCTTCTGTATAATCGAACTGGACGGCAAGGGGGAGAACTACCGCATATGCTGGGGCCTTATAAACGGCGGCCGACCCACCAGCGAGCTGCCCAGCCACCTTATGAACCATGAAGTCAAGAAGAGTGTTACCTGTGGCAAGCACCGTGTGATATACCACTGCCACCCGGCCAACACCATCGCCCTGACCTTTGTGCTGCCCCTGACGGACGAGGCCTTTACCCGGGAGCTCTGGGAGATGGCCACGGAATGCCCGGTGGTGTTCCCAGAGGGTATAGGCGTGGTGCCCTGGAGAGTGCCCGGGGGCCGGGATATAGCCGTTGCCACTTCTGAGCTGATGAAGAAGTACAACGTGGCCATCTGGGCCCACCACGGTATATTCTGCTCGGGCGCGGACTTCGACGAGACCTTCGGGCTCATGCACACGGTGGAGAAGTCGGCGGAGATACTTGTAAAGGTGCTCTCCATGACCCCCCGAAAGCTTCAAACCATAGGGCCCGATGATTTCCGGCATCTGGCCGTGGACTTCAAGGTGGAGCTGCCGGAGCAATTCCTGTATGAAAAGCACTGAGCTTTTATATAATTTTATTATCTGGAAGCAATTATTATTGCTGTAAATCGTTTCATTCTCAACGGCATTTCCTACCACGGCAAGGGGGCTATCAACGAGATACCCGGCATTATTGAAGCGAAGGGCTTTAAAAAGGCCTTTATCGCCACCGACCCGGACCTTCTGAAATTCGGCGTTACCAAGAAGGTCACCGACCTTATGGACAAGGCGGGCATGGCCTATGAGGTCTATTCCGACATCAAGCCCAACCCTACCATCGAGAATGTCCAGAGCGGCGTAAAGGCCTATAAGGAGTCCGGCGCGGACTATATGATAGCTGTCGGCGGCGGCTCCTCCATGGACACAGGCAAGGCCATCGGCATCATCATCAACAACCCGGAGTTCGCCGACGTGCGGTCCTTAGAGGGCGTGGACACCCAGGGCATGGACCAGGGCGCCTACCGCAAAGCCGCCATCGACGCGGTGCGCAGGCTCTCTGTGGACGTGGGCATACCCACCAAGCTGGAGGCGTTAAAGGAGGAGGACTTACAGTTCCTCTCCGAGTCCGCAGCGGCTGACGCGTGCGCCCCCGGCAACCCGAAGGAGGCCGGTGTTGAGGACTTTGTGGAGCTGTTCAGAAAGCTGATGTAAGTTAACCAAGTAAAAGGGCCCTCCCGGTTTGGGTGGGCCCTTTTTCTATTCTAATATGCACTCATAAGCCAGCCGTTCGCTGCCGTCCTCCACGTGGATAACCCCCCGCAGTTCCAGCCCATTTTTCGCCATCACCCGCTGCATGGGCAGGTTCAGCCTGTGGGTGTCCCCGCGTATTATCTTCACGCCCCGCTCTCCGGCCTGGCGCTTGAGCTCGTCGAAGAACAGCCCCGCCGCGCCCCGGCCACGAAGTACCGGGTCCACGGCCACCCGGTGCAGGAAACCGTATTCCCCCTGGCCCAGCCAACCGCCCTTCTCTATGACGTTATAGGTGGGCTCAACGCCGAAGGCCAGACAGGCAAAGGCCGCCACTTCGCCGTCCTCGGTAAGCACATAGCCGTGCCCTTGCTCTATGTCCCTTAACGCGTCATCTCCGTTCGGGTAGCCCTCCTGCCACTGGGGCACACCGGCGGCCTTTAGGGAAGCCCTTGCCATATCATACAGCCTTGCGACGGCGGGAACGTCCTCTCTGCAAGCCGGTCTCAGCTCCATCTACAGGGCCTCCACCAGCAGCCCGCCCTGGTTGGCGGTGACAGCCACGGCGCTTATATCGCCCCGCTCCACCATCAGGGACGCTATTTTATCCTCCACCTCCCGGCGAAGGGTATTTCTAAGGTCCCTGGCCCCGGACTTGCCTCCGAAGGCTTTTTCCGCAAGCTCCACGCAGGCGGCGTCGTCATACTTGAAGGCTATGCCCTTCTCCTTGAGTGAGCCCACATACTCAGAGAGCATAAGCCCGGCGATGTCTCTGTAGTCCTCCACAGTCAGGGGCTTGAAGATGACCACCTCGTCGATGCGGCTCAAAAACTCCGGCCGCAGGAACTCCGTCAAGGCCTTCATGGCCTTCTCCCGACTGATATCCCCGGCGGTCTTGGCAAAGCCCAGGGAGCCCTCCTTACGCTCGCTGCCGGCGTTGGAGGTCATCACTATCACGGTGTTCTCAAAGTTCACCGTGCGGCCGTGGGCATCGGTTATGCGCCCCTCGTCCAGTATCTGCAAGAGTATATTCATCACGTCCGGGTGGGCCTTCTCTATCTCGTCAAAAAGCAGCACCGAATAGGGCCGCCGCCGGACCTTTTCCGTAAGCTGACCCGCCTCATCATAGCCCACGTACCCCGGAGGGGAGCCAATTATCTTCGACACCGAGTGCTTCTCCATGAACTCCGACATATCAAGGCGTATCATGGTTTCAGTGGCGTCAAAAAGCTCCTCACTGAGCACCCGCACAAGCTCGGTCTTGCCGGTACCTGTGGGCCCCACGAAGATGAAGGACGCAGGCCGCCGCCGAGGGCTTATCTGCACCCTTGACCGCCGCACCGCCGCCGACACGGCCTTTATGGCCTCCTCCTGGCCGATTATGCGCTTTCTCAGCACGTCCTCAAGGCCCCCGAGCTTTTTAAGGTCCCCGGCCTCCACTTTAGTGGCGGGTATGCCGGTCCAGAGCTCTATCACATACGCCAGGTCCCGCTCCTCCACCGGAGAGAAGATTCCCTCGTTCCTGAGCTTGTCAAGGCCCTCCTCAAGGGTGGCTATCCTGTAGTGGGTCTTTGCCAGCTCCTCATAATCCACCAGGGCGCTGCTCGGGTCAGAGAGGTCCTGCTCCCGCACCCGCTCCTTATTGAGGTTCAGCTCCATGGCGTCGTACTCCTCCAGGCGCTTGTTCCGAAGGGCCGCGCAGGCACAGGCCTCGTCCAGAAGGTCTATGGCCTTATCCGGCAGGTAGCGGTCGCTGATATATCTTTCGGACAGCACCACTATCCGCCGGGCGATCTCCTCAGAAACCGTCACCCGGTGGTAGTCCTCATAATATTTCTTTATGCCCAGTATGACCTTCACGGCGTCGTCTATGGAGGGCTCCCCCACCGTCACCGGCTGGAAACGCCGCTCAAGGGCCGCGTCCTTTTCGATGTATTTTCTATACTCGTTGAAGGTGGTGGCCCCTATCACCTGTATCTCTCCCCGAGAGAGGGCGGGCTTTAGGATATTGGCGGCGTTCATGCTGCCCTCCGCGTCGCCGGTGCCCACTAAGTTGTGGACCTCGTCGATAAAGAGTATCACGTTTCCGTCGGCCCGGACCTCCTCCACAAGGCCCTTTATCCTGCTCTCGAACTGGCCCCTGAACTGGGTCCCGGCCACCAGGGCTGTCAGGTCCAGAAGCTGTATCTCCTTGTCTCGAAGCTTCGCCGGGACCTTCCCCGCCGCTATGCGCAGGGCAAGACCCTCCGCCACGGCGGTCTTGCCCACGCCGGGCTCGCCGATAAGGCAGGGGTTATTCTTTGTGCGCCGGGACAATATCTGCACCACCCGCTCTATCTCCTTCTCCCGGCCCACTATATTGTCAAGCTCGCCCCTGCGGGCCCGGGCGGTCAGGTCTGTGCAGTAGTTTCCTATATGCTTGCGCTTTTTCTTATGGACGCTCTCCTTCTTCTCCCGCACGCCGCTGTAGCCGTTTCCCGCCGAGGGCCGCCCCAAAAGCATATCCGTGGGCAGCGTGGCCGCGCCCCCCGGGGAGAAATCGTCCTCCCCCTCGTCCTCCGGGTCCTCGCCGGCCTCCTCCGCATCCATGCGCATCATCTGGGCCATCTGCTCGGTGGCCTCCTGGAACTCCTCCTCAGTGATGCCGGTCTGCTCCTTTAAGGTGTTCATCATATTGTCCATAAGGTCGTTCACCTGCTTTATGCCCAGCTCCTTGGCGCAGACAAAGCAGTAGCCCTTGGCGTCCCTGCCGTCCGACGACTGGGACACGAAAACCGTAGCCGGCCGCTTATGGCATCTTGTACAAAGCATCATCATCCGTATCCTCCTCCTTGGTCCCTCTATTTTGACAAGGGGAACACGCCCTATGCCGTGTCCCCCCTTGAACGTCAGTTAATCCAGCATTCCGCTAGTATTATACCACGCGCCCTCGATGATTTCATTAACAACCTTTTAACTTTTTGCCCGGGATATTCAGTTTTTCCGGCGAAAAGGGCCTCATAGCCTTTATCCTCTGAAGCTGAAGGCCCGGGTGCCCGCCCATAAGGAATATGCAGGAGGCCTGCCGTACCGCCTCCCGCGCTCTATAAGGCTTTCTTTCAGTCTCTCAGCTATCTCCCTTGGAAAATGATGGCTGGGGAAACCGCTGAAAAACCCCAGCATACGCTGCTTCATGCTATTTTTTCTCCTTCTCTCCCGGCTCCCTTAGTATGGCCAGGAATATCTGAAAATACTTCACGGCGGCATATGCCATCATAATCCCTGTCAGCCCCAGCATAACAAAGGCCGCTATGTTCTGCTTGTCGGGCCCCATTATGCCAAGGCCGTCCAGCAGCACTATGGCGGACACGGACACGTAAAACATCACCGTGGCCACTTTGCCGTACCACTTGGCCGCACAGGGGCGTTTATGCTTTTTAAGGAGCACCAGAGCGCAGCTGAGCATTAAGAGCTCCTTCAGCATGAACAGCAGCAGCAGCGGCCGTATGGAGGGAAAGCGTATGGCTATGCACAGTGCCACCACTCCCTGGGTCAGCTTATCTGCAAAGGGATCCAGCATTTTCCCAAGGTCCGTTATCTGATTGAAGCGCCTGGCTATAAGGCCGTCCAGCATATCGGTAAGCCCCGAGAATACCAGCGCCACCACAGCCGCCGCCACGTGCCCCCGAAGGTACAGCGCGGCGAAGACCGGCACTATCAGTATGCGCAGGGCCGACATGGCATTTGGTACGGTCAGTATACGACTGGCGGCTTTCTTCTCTTGGGGCATGGAGCGTTCCCTTTCTTTTCCCAAATTTCTACTCATCATTTCGGTTTTATCCAATTTCCTTCTCCCTTTTCACCTTATCAGAACATACCGCCCAGGGGGTTCATATTCACCAGCGTCCCTGTGAGCAGCGAGCTGTCCAGCGCCGCCTGCACCTGCTGCTGGGACGAGGAATCCAGCATGGGCATGAAGACCGTGGCGCCGGCCACCACCACCCACACGCTTACAAGGGCCAGCAGGAACCCGAAGGCTCCGCCCAAAACGCCGTCCAGCTCCCTGAGTATGGGCAGACGCAGCAGATCGCTTATGAGCGCTGCCAGAAGGCGCGCAAGGGTGGTAAACAGGAAGAACAGGACTATCACCGCCAGCACCTTCAGAAAGTTTACAAACACCGGCGACAGATAGTCCACCACCATCCCCGCCGCGCCGCTGGTCTGGCTGTTTATAGCGTGGCTGACGGTTTCTAAGGTCACCCCGGCCTCCTCAAGGGCCCGCACTAAAAAGTCCGGCAGAGAGGCCAGCACCTGCCCCGCCGCCGCCGCGGCGTTCTCGCTGCCCAAGGCCTGTAAGGAGGAGTTTATCTTCTCCACCATGGCCCCCCGGAACATGGTGTCGAACAGCCACTGGGCCAGGGTCCCGCCCAGGGTCGAGGCCAGCAGCGCCGCAATGACCGCCCCCAAAAAGCGCACCACCGAGTGGATAAAGCCCTTTTTCACGCCCACAAGCACGCAGATAAGGCATATAAGCAATATGATACCGTCCAATATGTAGCCCATAAAACTCTCCTTTTTTCGTCGGTTCTATTATTGTAGCATGGTTTCAGAATTTTCTCAAGGGCAATCACCTTACAGTTCTCTTTCACTTATGGGCGGCGCTCAGCTTATTTCCGCTATGCGTATTTCGCTTACGCCCAGCACATAGGCCCTGCGCTCGCTGCCAAGGGCTATGCCCTTGGCGTCCTCCCCCGCCTGGGCCCGACCCAGCTCCATGCCGGTGATATAGTCTAAAAACACCGCCTGTCCCCCCATAAGCACCCCTACGGTCCCGCCAAAGACCGACACGGCCTCTATCCGGCCCTCCATCTCCATGCGCACCGGGTTCTTTTCCCCCGTCTCCTCATTCCCATTAAAGGCCAGCAGGGTGCTTGTGCCCCCGTGCTCATATGGGGATATGGACAAAAAGGCCCGTCCCGCGCTAAGCTCGAAGGCCGTCAGCTGCCGCCCCTGATAGCTGTATTCCGTAAACTGGTAGTCTCCGGACCTTCCAAGGACCAGGGCTGTGTCCCCCACGCAGTAGATGGCGCCGTTCTCGGCCCAGTAGGCCGCCAGCAGATAGTTGCTCCTGGTCTCAAACTCCGCCACCGGCTCCTCCAGGTTGAAATCGAGTATGGTGAGCTTTGACACCATCTCGCCCTTCTCGCTGCGCACGGTGCACACCGCCCCATGGGTGCCGTCATAGTTCATGGCGATGGCCGTAATATAGTCGGCGGAAAAGGGGTACTCATATTGTAAGCTGCCGTCGGCCATATATACCTCCAGCTTTGACGCCCCGAAGCTGCCCTCCAGCCCCAGAGCAAACTTCCCGCCGGGGCAGACGGCTCCGGCAATAATATCCGTCTCCGCCGCGCCCTCTGCCATCACCCGCTCGCCGGACAGGGCCATATACCCCTTGCTGCCGCTGTTAAAAAGCAGGTAGCGGTTTCCCGCGGCTCTCAGCACCGGCTCGCTCATGCTGTGCCGGACGGAAAACTTTTCCGTGCCGGTGCTGTTCACTGCCGTAAAGGCCGTGTTGCTAAGGGCCGCCGCGCCGCCGTCCACGCTTATGAAATTGCCCTCGTAAACGTTGGCTCCGGTGATGGGCACAGGAAAGCCGTCGCCTATCTCCTCGCCCTTCACCTGGAGCTTCACCGATTCCTTTATGTTCTCCCAGTTAAGGTGCTCCCTGTTCATCCAGAGGCTCAGCCCCACTATCACCAGAAGCAGCGCCAAGCTTATGACATAAACCGCCCTGGGCAGCTGCCTGAGTTCTTTTTTCTTCCCCTCCTCCGGGCTTTGGCCGTCCTCATCGCTGAATATGTCCTCATACTCCACGTGTACCTCCGGCTCCCCGGTTTGGGGCTTCCTCCGGTAGTCGTCCAGATTGATGACCTTCGCCTTCTTTTCGCCGTGCTTATTGTGCTTCGCCACACACATCGCCTGCCTTTCAGTAAAACACCCTGTTCAGATACAGCCCGCAGGCCGGGGCGGTGGGCCCCGCCTTTGCCCGGTCCCGAGCCTCTATTATCCCCGGGATATCCTCCGGCAAGAGCCTGCCCTCCTGTACCCTTAAAAGGGTCCCCGCCATTATACGCACCATATTGTATAAAAATCCGTCCGCCGCCACGGTAAACAGCACCATATCCCCCCGGCGCTCCACCCAGGCCTTTGTGACCCTGCGCACCATATCCCCGCGCTCCCTTTTATCAAGGGTGCAGAAGGACGTGAAGTCATGGGCCCCGACGTAATACCCCGCCGCCGCCTTGAGCCTTACCTCGTCTATAGGGTACCAATAGTGCAGGGCCCGGCCCCTTAAAAACGGCTCCCTTACGGGGTTGTTCCATATCTCATAGCTGTACTCCTTACCCTTACAGCTATAGCGGGCGTGAAAGTCCAGGGGGGCTTCTTTGCAGCCCTTTACGGCCACGTCCTCGGGCAGCCAGTGGTTCATGGCGGCTGGAAAGCGCTCCGTGACGATTTTACTCTCCGTCTTCACGCTGACGCAGAACTCTCTGGCGTGCACCCCCGTGTCCGTGCGGGAGCAGGCCTTCATGTCCCCCCGGTCCCCTGTGACCTTTTTAAAGGCGTTCTGGAACACCTCCTGGACCGTCAGGGCGTTCTCCTGTATCTGCCAGCCGTGGTAATTTGTGCCGTCATAGGTTATGGTAAAAAGCAGGTTGCGCATTATCTGTCTCCTATCTCACAATGCTGGGCGGCAGCACAATATTCAGCGCCAAAAACGCTCCCAGCACCAGCGCCGCACTCATAAGCACCAACCAGTCCACAGAGCCGAAGTGCAGCTGCTTCATCTTGGTACGCCCCTCGCCGCCGTTATAGCAGCGGCTCTCCATGGCCGTAGCCAGGTCGAAGGCCCTTCTGAACGCCGACACGAACAGAGGAATCAAGACCGGCACCAGCGCCCTTATCCGCTGCACAACCCCGCCGCTCTCCATGTCCGCGCCCCGAGCCTTCTGGGCGCTCATTATCTTGTCGGTCTCCTCTAAGAGAAGGGGCACAAACCTGAGGGCTATGGTCATCACCATGGCGAACTCATGCACCGGGACGCCTATTCTGGCAAGGGGCCGCAAGAGCCGCTCTATGGCGTCCGTAAGCTGGGTGGGCGAGGTGGTGAAGGTCAGAACGGAGCTTGCCAGTATAAGGGTTATGATGCGTATGGAAACAAACAGGCTGTTGAGCAAGCCGTTCTTGGTTATCTTTATAAAGCCCCACTGCCACAGAGGGTCGCCTGTGCCGTAGAAGATATTTAACACGGCGGTAAATACTATTATAAAGAGTATTGGCTTTAAGCTTTTAAGGTACAGCTTTAAGGGTATTTTAGACAGCGCCATGCCCAGGACTATATATCCCACGGCCAGCGCCAGGGAGAAGAAGTTGCCCGCCGAGAATATCAGTACGATGGAGAATATGGTAAGGCATATCTTAAGCCTGGGGTCCGCCCGGTGCATGACGGACTTTGCTGGGAAGTATTGGCCCAGGGTGATGTCAGACAGCATTTTCCTCGTCCCCCCTCTTTTTAAAGTACGGTATCAGCTGCTTCACGGCCCCCTCCACCGTAAGGGTAGCGGGATCGGCGGGCACGCCAAGCTTTATTAGCTCCTGCATTATCTTGGTTATCTGGGGTACTCTGAGCCCCATCTTCTCCAACTCCTCCCCGTGGGAGAAGACCTCCCTGGTAGGGGCCAGGTACTGCTTATGTCCGCCGCTCATGACTAAGAGACGGTCCGCTGTGCGGCCAATGTCCTCCATGCTGTGGGACACTAAAAGCACCGTGTTCCCCCGCTCCCGGTGGTACTGGCCTATCTGCGACAGCAGCACGTCCCGGCCCCGGGGGTCCAGCCCCGCCGTGGGCTCGTCCAGTATCAGCACCTCCGGGTCCATGGCGATGACCCCGGCGATGGCCGCCCGGCGCTTCTCCCCGCCGGAGAGCTCGAAGGGGGATTTCTCTAAAAGCTCCTCTTTAAGGTCTGTAAAGCGCGCCGCCTCATAGGCCCGGGCCCTTGCTTCATCATCTGAAAGTCCCATATTCTTCGGCCCGAACATGATGTCCTTCAAGACTGTCTCCTCAAAGAGCTGGTACTCCGGGTACTGGAACACCATCCCCACCCGAAAGCGTACCGAGCGTATCTTCTTGGGCTCTGCCCAAATATCTTTGCCGTCCAGAAGCACCTGGCCCGAGGTGGGGCGTATCAGGCCGTTGAGGGTCTGGATAAGGGTGGACTTGCCGCTGCCCGTGTGGCCGATGACCCCCACGAACTCCCCCTTCTCTATGGAGATGGACACGTCCTCGACGGCCACCTTCTCGAAGGGGGTGCCCTGGCCGTAGATATAGGTTAAGTTTTTGGTTTCTATGATTGGCATTTATTGTCCTCCAATATCTCCGGGAGATTCCTGTCGATATACTCAAAATACTGCTTCCTGTTCACCTTATCCCCCTTCTTTCTGTACCACTCCCAGGCCTCCCTAAGGCCCTCCTCCGGATCCGTCACACTGTCCATCAATACGTACTGCTCCGTCACGTCCAGCATATACTCATAATCATAGAAGCAAAAATAGTTCCTCTGCTCAACGTCTCCGCGCACGTTCACAAACTCCGGCTCTTTCCCCAGAACCCTATAGCAGAGCTCCGCCCACTCCCTTACCGAAACCGCGTCCCTGTTGCCCACGTTGAAGATATGCCGCCCGGGCCGCTTCAGAAGAAGCACCTCCACAAACCGGCATAGGTCCCGGATATGGAAAAACTGCAAGCGTTGGGAGCCGTCCCCCGGCAGATAGAACTTCCTGCCAAGGCTCGCGCAATCAAAGACAAAGGCCTCCCTATACACGTTGTTCATGGGCCCGTAGAGGTACGGCGGGCGCAGGACATACGCCCCCGGAACCCGCTTTAAAAGCGCCGTCTCGGCCTCTATCTTGTCTGTGCCGTATTTCCCCCAGTATCTGTTGGGACCTGTTGGGCTCTCCTCAGCGAAGGGCTGGGGCGCGGTCTCAGGGTACACCGCGCTGGAGCTTATGAGTATATAGTCACTAACGCTGCCCAGTGCGTCCAGGAGCGTGTTCACGTTCCTGGCGGTATAGGCGGTATCTATCACCAGGTCGAAACTATATGGGCGCAGGATATTCTCCAAATCGTGACGGTCGGCCTGTATCAGTGTGGTATTTGGCGGCTGGGGCCGGGTATTCCTGTTGAGGACGTACACCTCGTGGCCCTTTCCCGAGTAGTATTCCGCCATATACCGGCTTACAAATACCGTGCCGCCGGTGACAAGTATTTTCATCCTTCAGCCTTTCCCCTCTCCAGCCCGCCAGAGCGGACCTGCTCCATGTACGTCCTTATGCCCCGCTCTTCGCCTTCGTCATAGACAAAGCCCAGCTCCCCCGCAACGCTCCTGGCGGCAGTGCCGAACAGCTCCAGCATCTCAAAGGCCGCTGCCCAAATATGGCCGTAGTCCGCGTCGGAATAGGTCCGCGCAAAGCTCTCGTACATCTCCCCGGGCAGCAGCTTTTTAAAGTATTTGCCGTTCTTCCCGATAGACGCCTTAAACCCGTGCTCCGCACCTATATACCAGCCCAGCATGAGTATAAGCATGTCCCGCACATAATGGTTCAGCTGCTCCATGGCAAGGGACAGCTCCTCCCTGGCGGCGGCCTTGGCCACGTTATTCAGACACCAGTGGAACTCGTTGCAGCAGTCTGAGAACAGCTTCTGACTGGGCCTTTTCACATACCAGAAGTCCTTTTTAACGGATATCTCCGGGAAATCCCCGTCCTTATCCAGCAGCAGCACTGCCGGTTCCCCGTCGTCCACATAGGGGTCCGCCGTCACTTGCAGGTCTATCCTGTTTCCGTCCGGGAATATCATCAGGTAGACGAAGCTTCCGTCCCCCTCCGGGGGCATGAGGTTCATGCTCTCCGGCTTTTGCACTATGCCGGGCCGCCCGAACCTGCTCTCTATCCAATCCATATTGTCCCAGTACGGCCCCACGTCCCGGACAAAATAGCAGATATCAAAGTCCTGGTATATGTCCGCCGGACAGTCCGGGTCCGCTCTCGAGCCCACCATCAGCACACTGCGGATATTGTCGTCCCCTCTGGCTGTGTCCAGTATGAGTTTCAGTATCTCCTCTGGCGTTCTCATTTGTGCCTTCTCCCCCTCCGCTCTGTCATCTCAAAACTTAAATCCAGCAGAAACCGTATCTTCTCCTCCTCCGCGCTGCCGTCCAGAACTGCGGATATCCAGTGGGTCTTGCTCATATGGTACGCCGGGAAAAATCCCGGCTCCATAAGCATCGACCCCAGCATAAGCTGGTCGCATTTCAGGTTCACAATATCAATTTCCCCCTGACCCGAAAGCCCCAGCCGGTCCCTTTTCACCCGCATAACCAGGGCAAACCACCTCCTGTTATTTGCGTGCCGGAACACCGCCGCGTCCGGGCTGTCCTCCCAGGGGTAGTCGGGGTCGGTGTTGTAGGTCCCGGCTATGTACCTCTCAAGCTCCGCTCTTGTCATGGTAAGCACCTTCTCCACGCTTTCATTACAGCCGGTTCTCCCCCGGCACATAGCTTTCCAGCATACCCTCCGTATCGGTAATGCCCTGCTCCAGCACCGCCCGGTACACGTCCATGCTGATATATTTCCCCTCGCCATAGCCGTAAAGGCCACGCTTCAAAAGCTCCCGCTTTATCCCGATTATCCGCTCCTTGGCCCCGGGGAGCTTCGCCGCCCGGGACGCTATGCTGTCGCAGTAGACCTCGGCCTTTTCAATGGTCTCCCGGTCGAAGAACCACAAATCGAAGTTCCAGAGCTCGCCGTCTATCACGGCCTCGGCCCCCTGGAACCAGACGGTCTTGCCCTGATCCGTTACCTCCTCCTTGGCTTCAAACCACTTGGGGTGAAAAGCCCTGATAATATAGTCCGTAAGCTCATAGAGCTTCTCTATGGACATATTAGTGTTCTCAACGTCGATGTCAAGGTCGTTCCAGGCCATCATATCCATTTTATAGCTGCCGATTATATGGGGCTCGCCTATCTCACGCAGGCGTTCCATAAGCCCCCTGCCGTGCAGTATATGGTCCGCGTTTTCCCTTATAGTCCCCATAATGTCTCCCCTTTCTACTTGTCCGCCGGCTCCCTGCCTTTTAAGGTCACGGGGCAAACCTCCTCTCTTGTTTTCAATGTGTTTTCTGTTTATTTTTAAACAGCTCCACACACTCCTCAACGGACAGCGGCGCGCCTCCCAAGTCGACCCCCGCCGCTTTTAATCTGTAGCACAGCTCCGTGGCCTGGGGCACGTCCAGGGCGTGGCGCTTGAGCCGCTCCACCTGGGCGAAGACCTCCCGGGGCCTGCCGTCCATCAGTATGGAGCCGCTGTCCATCACCACCACACGTCCGGCCTGCACAGCTTCGTCCATGTAGTGGGTTATGAGCACTATGGTTATGCCCTTTTCCCGGTTGAGCTTCTTTATGGTGTCCATTACCTCGGCCCGGCCCCGAGGGTCCAGCATGGCGGTGGGCTCGTCCAGGACGATGCACCTGGTCTCCATGGCGATGACTCCGGCTATGGCCACCCGCTGCTTCTGGCCGCCGGAGAGCTTATGTGGGGCGTGGGTGCGGTAGTGGTACATATCCACGGCCTTCAGGGCCTCGTCCACCCTTTTTCGTATCTCCTCGGGCGGCACCCCCAGATTCTCCGGGCCGAAGGCCACGTCCTCCTCCACCACGCCCGCTACAAGCTGGTTGTCGGGGTTCTGTAGAACCAGTCCCACCCTGCGGCGCACGTCCAGGACCCTCGACTCGTCCAGAGTGTCTATGCCGTCCACCAGCAGCCGCCCCCCTGTAGGCAGGAGCATACCGTTAAACAGCTTTGCCATGGTGGACTTGCCGCAGCCGTTATGGCCCAAAAGGGCCACAAACTCCCCCTCCTCAATAGAGAGGTCTATGCCGTGGAGCACCTCCAGCTTCCCGGTCTCCTCGGTGTCGTAGCAAAAGCGCACGGCCTGGGCTTCAATGAATGACATAGGTATTACCTCCGTTTTCTTGGTTAACTACACTGCGCGGACTATCTTTTTTTCATCCTCCTCCACCACACATAAGCCCCCGACCCCAAAAAGTCCAGGAACAGCACAAGGTACATGGGGAGCATTGGCACATGAGTCAGCCGCTCCTGCGCGGTGCGCTCAAGAGCCGAGTAGAATAGGGCAAAGATCGTGGCCGCCAGCAGAAACCACATTATTGGCCGGAATTCGGCGGGCTTGCCCGTGCGGCGCTCCTTTGTAAGGGCGGACATAAAGAGGCCCAGGCAGAGGGTCACGCCTACCACGGCCCAGGTAATATACTGCCCAAGGCTGCCGCCGCCCCAGGCCCACTCGTATATCATAGAGGCCACCCAGCCTAGCCCTAAGGCGGCGCAGGTCCATTTCAGCATAGGCCTTCCCCCCGCCATATGGCCGTATTCCCGCAGGGCAGCACCATGCCGGTGCTTGTCACCGTCAGGCCTATCTCGCCGGCTGAAACAGTTCCGCCCAGCTTCGGGACCATGAGCACGTTTAAAAGGTACTCCATCACCGACGGAGACAGGCCCGTGGTGTAGGAGTTCAGCACCAGGAACAGGGGCTCCATCACTGTAAGGCAGAGCCTGAGTAAACCGTCCATCTGCTCCTCCAGCTTCCAAACCTCGCCCCCGGGCCCCCGGCCATAGGAGGGCGGGTCCATTATAATGCCGTCGTATCTGTTTCCCCGGCGCTGCTCCCGCTGCACAAACTTCACGCAGTCATCCACAAGCCAGCGCACCGGCCTCTCCGCGAGCCCCGAAACGGCGGCGTTCTCCTTGGCCCACTGCACCATGCCCTTCGACGCGTCCACATGGGTCACCGAGGCCCCTGCTTTAAGGCAGGCCAAGGTGGCCGCGCCGGTATAGCCGAAGAGGTTCAGCACCTTCACCGGGCGGCCCGCTTTCCCTATTATTTCAGACACATAGTCCCAGTTTACCGCCTGCTCCGGGAACAGCCCGGTATGCTTGAAGCCCATGGGCTTTAGGCGGAAGGTAAGCCCCTTGCGGCTTATGGGCCACACGTCGGGCATTTTCTTATAGAGCTCCCAGTGCCCGCCGCCTTTGTTGGAACGGTGATAGCGGGCGTGGGCGTTATGCCAGCGCGGGTCCTTCTTTTCGCTGTCCCAGATAATCTGCGGGTCCGGGCGTATGAGCAGTATGTCCCCCCAGCGCTCTAACCTCTCGCCGGAGGAGGCGTCTATCAGTTCGTAGTCCTGCCAGTCTGCTGTTCTCATTTGTCATTTTCCTTAAATTAAACTTTTTACCATAAGCTCCCGAGCCGGGAAGAACTCCCATAGCCCCACGCGCTCCATCCTTCCTGTGAACCGCCGGAACCTCTCGCCCAATATCTCCATAACCTTTACCTTTCCGCCCGGGCGAACAGATTGTCCTTGCCCATGCCCAGCACGTAGGGGTTCTGGTCGTACTCATAGCAGAAGTCCAGAAAGTCCCGCTTCTCCTTCGGGTCGGCCATTATTCTTTGCAGTATCTCGTGGGGCACTGTCCGGGCGAAGGCCCCGGGCCCGGCCATCTCTACCTCCCGAAGGCCCAGGCGTTCTAAAATACCCCGCAGCTCCTCGGGCATAAAGCCGTAGGTGATGCACCAGGGCGCGCCGCCCCGCTCATATTCAGCTATCTCCTCCTCGCCGCCCATAAGGCCCTCCTTCATGAGCCTTCTGGCGGCTTCGATATCAAAGTGAAAGCCCTCTGCCATCTCGTCCCTGTGGTCCAGGCACCAGCGGGCGAAGGGGTCGGCGGTGTTGTCGTCCAGCACAAACTGGCTTTTCTGGATAGGATTGCTGAGATAGGGCAGGAACCCCAGCCGTGACGACACACTCAGCAGGAGCTTCTTTTTGCATATCCGCGCCAGCTCCCCTATGACCCGCTCCTGGTTCGGATAGGTGTACGATACCGGCGCGTCGAAGGACAGCACCAGGTCGAACTGCCTGTCGCCATAGGCCGAGAGGTCCTCAAGGGCCCCCTCCACAAACTCCATGTTTTTCAGCGCCCCGGCCTCTTCTGCCAGCTCCTTCGCCCGGGCTATCATGGGCGAGGAGATATCAAAGTGGGTCACCTTCACGCCGTGTCTGGCCAGCAGGATGGAGAAGCGCCCGCTCCCCGCCCCGCCGTCGAAGGCGGTCCTGATATCCCCGCCCGCTATGGCCGAGAGCACCCGACGCTCCAGGTGGTCCTTCTGTACGATATCATCTATAAACGTCTCCTCCCGGCGGCTCTCCAGCTCCCCCTTGTCGGGCAGGTTCCAGAGCCTGCGGGAAATCTTTTCACTATAGCCTTTCTCCATCTGTCAGCACAGCTCCTCGCGTATCACCTTCGCCACGCTCTCAGCCAGCTCCTCTATCTGCTGTTCATCACGGCCCTCCACCATCACGCGCAGCAGGGGCTCGGTGCCGCTGGGGCGCACAATTATCCGGCCGTCAGAGCCCAGCGTTTCGCTTACCTGCTCTATAGCCGCCCGCACCCGCTGATCAGTGTAGAAGGCCAGCTTCCCCTCGGGGGTGACGCTGATGTTCACCATGGTCTGCGGATAGCGCTGCATGACCGTGGCAAGGGACGACAGCTTTGCTTCTCGCCGCCGTAAAAGGCTCAAAAGCTGGCAGGCGGTAAGCTGGCCGTCGCCGGTGGTGGCGAAATCCCGGAATATCACGTGGCCGCTCTGCTCGCCGCCGAAGCTGTAGCTCTCAAGGCGCATCTGCTCCAGCACGTATCTGTCGCCCACCTTGGTGGCCTCGAAGCGCATACCGTTGTCCTCGCAGAACTTCTGGAAGCCCAGATTTGTCATTATTGTGCCCACAACGGTGTTCTTATTGAGCTTGCCCCGGCTCTTCATGTCCAGGGCGCAGATGGCCATAATGAAGTCGCCGTCCACAAAGTTGCCCTTCTCGTCCACCATCAGGCAGCGGTCCGCGTCCCCGTCGAAGGCCACGCCCGCGTCCAGGTCGTGGGTCTTCACATACTCTATGAGCCCCTCCATATGGGTGGAGCCGCAGTTGTCGTTTACGTTTATGCCGTCGGGCTTGTCGTTGAGCATGGTGACCTGGGCCCCAAGCTCTGTAAACAGGGCCTCGGCCGTGGCGCTGGCGGAGCCGTTGGCGCTGTCTATGGCAATTTTCATGCCGTCCAGGGCGAAGTGCACCGTGGACTTCACATGCTCGATATAGTCCCGCACGGCCCCCTCCGCCCGGGTGACGGTGCCCAGGCCCTCGTCCTGGGGAAGCTGGCCGGAGATGTCGGTTTTCCCTAAGATGATGTCCTCTATGCGCTCCTCCAAATCGTCCGGCAGCTTAAAGCCGTCGCCGGAGAATATCTTGATGCCGTTATACTCAAAGGAGTTATGGGAGGCCGATATCATAATGCCCGCGTCGGCCTTGTACTTCTCCACCAGGTACGCCACGGCCGGAGTCGGCACAACCCCCAGGGTCAGAACGCTTGCCCCGATGCTGCAAAGCCCCGCAGCCATGGCGTTCTCCAGCATATCGGAGGACAGGCGCGTGTCCTTGCCGATAAGCACCCGGGGGTGCAGGTTCGATTTATTTGTCAGCACCTGTGCCGCCGCCCGGCCCAGCTGGGTGGCCAGCTCGCAGGTCAGGTCCTTGTTTGCTATGCCGCGTATGCCGTCCGTTCCGAAAAGTCTGCCCATAAAAAACACCTTCGCTTTCTGAAAAATTTTATTTTATAATATATATGCCGTAATATTCCGGCCCCTCTGTCTAGCTGAGCTTTGAGAGCGCCCAACGCCCCACCTCCCAGGCGGCCTCCTCTACGGTAAGCCCGGACACCTCCAGTGTGTCATACGGTACGCCCTCTATTTTGTCGTGCTCTCTGAAATACCTGTCATAGTCCAGGGAGCTCTGTATCCAGCCAGTATCCGTAATTCCCCGGCCCTCCGCCATGCGCCGCCGGAGCTCCTGCTCGCCCACCGTCAGAGCCAGCACAAAAATATCGCTGAAAAACCGCGTGCCATAGGCCCTCGAAAGCATCTGGATGTTCCCCGCCCGGCTCCATATAGTTGGGACAGGTTACGGCGCTTTCCTCAACAGTTTTGTCGTAGTCATAATTGCCGCAGTTGGGGCATATTTCCACCATATTTATCACTCCTATCCAAGCTTTCTCCCCGCAAAGGGCCCCGTGCTGTCGTAGGGCTTCACCACCTTCATGCTCTCCCCGGAGAGCCGCATCGTGTCCTCCTGCTGAAACGCAATGCGCCCGCCCAGCCCCAGCTTCTCCGCCGCTGCTTCAGCCGTTCGAGTATGCTGTCCGACAGGTTAAAGGCCTGGTACTTTTCCGAGTATTCCTCCCAGTCCAGCCGGTTCTTCTCCACTATATCCGTCATATTTATCACTCCAATTTAAGCTGTAACCCCTCCGTATCATCCCTAAGCCTTGAGGGCACCGGCAGGCCCAAATGGGCGCAGGCGGCGGGGGTAACGCAGCGTCCCCGGGGGGTTCGGGTGAGAAAGCCTATCTGCATAAGATAGGGCTCGTTCACGTCCAGCAGGGTCACGGCCTCCTCACCGGTGGCCGCCGCCAGGGTCTCAAGCCCCACCGGCCCGCCGCCGTAGTTTTTGATGATGGCCGTCAGCATATTGCGGTCGCTCTGGTCGAGCCCTAACTCGTCTATCTCCATACGGTCCAGGGCCACCTGGGCGGTGTTGAGGGTTATCACCCCGCCGCTCATGACCTCGGCAAAGTCCCGCACCCGCTTTAAAAGGCGGTTCACTATTCTGGGCGTGCCCCGCGAGCGGGAGGCAAGCTCCAAAGCCGCGTCCGCGTCTATCTCGCAGTTAAGTATCTTTGCGCTGCGCTGGACGATGAGCCCCAGCTCCCGGGGGTTATAGAGCTCAAGCCTCAATACCACCCCGAAACGGTCCCGAAGGGGCGCAGAGAGCTGGCCCGCTCTGGTGGTGGCCCCTACTAAAGTGAACTTTGGCAGCGGCAGGTGGTACGACGCGGCCATCTGTCCCTTGCCTGTGATTATGTCCAGGGCGAAGTCCTCCATGGCGGGATACAGTATCTCCTCCACCGTCCTTGGGAGCCGGTGCACCTCGTCGATGAACAGCACGTCCCCGGGGGACAGGTTCGTTAAAAGCGCGGCTAAATCCCCGGGCTTCTCTACAGCGGGGCCGCTGGTTATGCGCAGGTCCACCCCCAGCTCGTTGGCGACGATACCCGCAAGGGTGGTCTTGCCAAGCCCCGGCGGGCCGTAGAGCAGCACATGGTCCAGGCTCTCCTTCCGAGACTTTGCCGCTTCAATGTATATTTTAAGGTTCTCCTTCACCTTGTCCTGGCCGATGTACTCCGAGAAGGTCCTGGGGCGCAGGGGGTTCTCCGTCTCGCCGTCCCCGGGGATGTAGCCGGTGTCGGTCAGGCGGTCCTCTAAGTCTAAATCGTTATCCTGAGCGTCCCAGTCAATGCCGTACTGCTGGGCGCTATTATTCCCGCCGCTTTTCTCTATCATGGGTGTCTCCTCTCAGGTGCACGCCTTATTCAGGCAGCACGTTCAGCTTTATGACCTTGGCCGTCTCCCCGCCGTCGTTCCAGATGGAGTGTGGGACCATTCCCGGCACGTAAAAACTCTCGTCCTTATTCACGGTATGGGCCGTCTCGCCAAGCATCACCCGGACCCGGCCCTCGGTTACGATGAAGATATGCGCGCTCTCGTGGGTGTGGTTGCCCTTGGGCCCGCCGCCGTCCTTGTCTATATAGGCCAGGGCCCCCCACTGTATTTTACCGGCGCGGCCCGCCTCTTTACAGTCGAAAAGTATCTTTGCGTGAAAGTTGGTGTGGCCTTCGGGGGTCATAAATTCCATTTTTATTATCTCCTCTCATATATCCCTATCATCTTATCAGCGATTTAAACTGTTTCTCGGTCATAACGCCGCCCACAAGCTCCCACAAACGCCCCTTCGGGTCCTCCGCCGGGACTATGGCCGGAGCCAGCCGCTCCCACTCCCCCGCCGTGCAGTACAGGAGCTCCGACCAGTTCTCATTGAGCTCCCTGCCGCTGGCTATGGCGGTAACATAGAGGTTTTGCAGCAAAAAGTCCATCCCTGCCCGGTAGTCCTTACTCTCCATGGCGCAGGCGCTTTTAAGGAACGCCGCGTCCGCCCCGGGGTTCTCCTCAATCATACTGTATAGTTCCCGGGCCGGGCCGCTCATTGGCCGTTGGGGCCGTAGGACCTTTATGAGGCGGTACGCCTCGGGGGACAGATAGGCCGTGCGCTTTTTATAGGCCTTGGAGTAGAACACAAGGTGCTTGTCTATCAGCTCCATAGCGTCCCTCCATGTGCAGCCTATATCCTCAAGGGCCGGAAGTTCAGGGTTCTGATTGCAGAGCAGTATACCGTTTTGGATGAGCCAGGCCTGTATATCTCCCATCTTTACCTGCTCCCAAACCCCTTCAGCGCCAGTCTGATAAGCTCCTCTGCGGGCAGCGAGCTGTCCAAGCGTCCCACCGCCGCCGCGGCCTCTGAGGGCGTGTAGCCCAGGGTAACCAGGGCCTCCGCGGCCTGGGCGGCGTTGCCTGCCGCCGAGGGCCCGCCGGGCTCTATGCCGGAGAGGTCCGTGCCCGCAAAGCTCAAACCCTTTACCTTGTCCTTCAATTCCAGCACTATCCGCTGGGCCAATTTTGCCCCAACGCCGTTGGCCTTTGTAAAGCGCTTGGCGTCCCCGGCGGCTGCGGCAAGGGCCACATCCTCGGGGGCCATCTCCGAGAGTATGGCAAGGGCCGCCTTAGGGCCCACGCCGCTTATGGCCGTTAAGAGCTTATAGCAGTTCAGCTCCTGCTGGGTATAGAAGCCGTAGAGGTCCAGCGCGTCCTCCCGCACGTTTAAGTAGGTATAGAGCGTAGCCTTGCCCCCGGTGCGGGGCAAAGCCCGAAGTGTGCCCATGGAGGTAAGGCACTTGAAGGCCACGCCCCCCACGTCGATGACGGCCACTCCCGGCTCGGTGTGGCTCACGGTCCCTGTAAGGCTATAGAACATTGCTTATCCCTCCGTTTATCTTTATAAGCCTCCTGCGCACGTTGGACCCAGCCGCCTGCCCGTGGCAGATGGCCAGCGCCAAAGCGTCCGCCGCGTCGTCGGGCTTCGGTGTGTCGGGAAGGTTCAGAAGCTTCGCCGTCATCTCCTGGACCTGGTGCTTCTGTGCCTTGCCATAGCCGGTGACCGCCTGCTTCACCTGCATGGGGGTATACTCGAATAGGGGCACCCCCGCCTGGGACAGGGTCAGGAGTATTATTCCCCTTGCCTCGGCCACCCCTATGCCGGTGGTCTTATTGTTGAGAAAGTACAGCTTTTCCACCGCCGCCGCCTGGGGCCGAAGGGTCTCTATAAGCTCCGTCATGCCCTCGTATATCTCCAGAAGCCGCAGACCGAAGTCCTCCCCGGCCTTTGTGGTGACCGCACCGTACTCCACCGTCTCGTACCGGCCCCGGGCCGCGTTTATGACCCCATAGCCCACAATGGCATAGCCGGGGTCGATGCCTAATATGCGCATATTCTTCTCCATTTTAAAAAGGTTCAGCTTATATTATATCATAAATCTGCTTGGAGTTTTCCGGTACTTTTGCAAAGCAAAAGGCGAGCTCTTCGAGCGAGAGGGAAACTCCGAAGGTACGCTTTGCGTACATTATAACACAGAAGATATTTCCAGTCAAAAAAAATTGCTCTTCCGCATTATTTTTCCCTTTCAAAGGGAAAATAATGTGAAAAAGCCTTAGGAAGTGACCATATATGAAGACCCGCGCAAAAGTCCGTCTGATAACCTTCGCCCTTGCCCTGCCGGTGCTGCTGGGGGGCTTCTGGCTGGACGCTCAGCTCTCGCTCCGCTCGGCCCGGACACAGCTGGAGTACGTGTACCTTCGGGCCCTGGGGGACCTTACGGACTATGTGTCCGGCATGGGCGACACCCTCCATAAATCTATGTATGCCGGCTCCCCCGCCACCCGCAGTGCCCTGTCGGCACAGCTTCTGGAGCAGGCCGGCGGGGCCAAGTCCGCCATGGCGGCTCTGCCCTTCTCGGGGGAGAAGTCCGACCGTTTCAACCGTTTCCTGTCCCAGGCCGGGGACTATGCCATGGCCCTCTCCCGCAAGACCTTCTCCGGGGCTCAGCCGGACAGCGCTGACCTTGAGAACCTTAAAATGCTGCGGGAATACGCCGGCAAGCTCACCGAGGCCCTTACAGGGCTCCAGGCCCGGCTCACCGCCGAAGGGGACAGCCTCGTGCAGAACGTCCACCTGCTGAACAACCTGGACGAGATAGATAACCTTGCCGTGCTGGACAACGACTTCGATGAGGTTTCCGAGGAGTTCTCCACCTTTCCGGCCCTGTTGTACGACGGCCCCTTCTCCGACCATATCAGCCGCCGGGAGCCCCTGTCCCTCGCGGGCTCAGAGGGCGTTACCCCGGAACAGGCGCGTGCCGAGGCAGCGAAGTTTTTAAATTGTTCCGAGGACTCTCTAGGCTTCACCGGCGAGGGCGGCGGGAACCTGCCGGTGTACTCCTTTACCACAGAGGACTCCATAGTGAATATTACCCGCCAGGGCGGCCGGCCCGTGTACTTTAAAAAGGCCGGGGGCGTCTCCGCCGCCAAGTTCACTATTGACCAGGCCCGCCGGGCGGCGGAGGAATACCTCTCCGGGCTGGGCTACGACCCCATGGAACTGAGCTACTTTCTTATAAACGACAATATGGCAGGCTTCAACTTTCACGGCTCCCTCAAGACTGTGGACGGCCAGACGGTGATTTGCTACCCGGACCTTATGAAGGTCACCGTGGAGCTGGAGCAGGGCGGGACCATAGAGTTCGACGCTACAGGTTATGTGATGAATAACCACACCCGCAGCGTTCCCGCGCCCAAGGTCTCCCTTGACGAAGTTAAAAACGCCGTCAACCCCCTGCTCCGTGTGGAGAGCGGGCGGATGGCCATAGTGCCTACGCCGGGACTTGAGGAGCTGCTCTGCTGGGAGCTCCACTGTACCGCCGCCGACGGACAGGAGGTTTTGAGCTATGTGAACGCTGAGACTGGCCTGGAAGAGCAGCTCTATATTCTACAAAAGGACGAACATGGCACTTTAGCAAATTAGAGCTTCATCTGCTCCCCGGCCTCCTCCTCGCTGGGGAGGGACCCGGCCGCCGGGAGCTTCTTTTTGTACCGTCCCTCGTTCTTCAAGGACCCCTCCTGATAGGGCTGCGCCGATATCACCCGCTGGCCCTTCTTCAGGTTCATGGCCTGGACCCCCTGGGTGTTCTTGGTGGTCTTACTGGCTATCTGCCCGGTATGAAACAGCAGGAGCTTTCCTGTGCTGGCGGTCAGCAGCACCAGGCCGTCCTCCGGCAGCTGTATCACAGCCACTACCGGCGACTTGTCGCTGTAGGCGCTTATGAGCTTCTTGCGGTTGGTCTTGGTCTGGTACGCGCTCATATCCACCTTCGCCGCCTTGCCGTTCTCGAACACAAAGAACATATACCCCGAAAAGTCCGTGGTATAGGCCATGTAAACGGCCCGCTCCCCCTCGTCCATCTGGAGCTTCGCTGGGATATAGTCCCCCAGGACGCTGGCCTTGCTGTCGTCAAAGTCAAAGGCCCGGGCCTTATACACCTGGCATTTGTCCGAGAAGAACAGGAGCTCCCCCACGTTCTGGCCCTCCAGCTGCTGGCTGAGCTCGTCCCCCTCCTTCAGCTTCTGCTCGCCGCTCATTCTGAGGGACTGGGGGGTTATCTTCTTGAAGTAGCCCTCCCTAGTGAAGAACAGGTTGACGGGATAATCCGGGACCTCCTCGGTGATAACGGCCTCCTCTATCTCTCCGGCATAGAGCAGGATGGTCTTGCGGGGCTGGCCGTAGGTTTTTATGACGGCCTCCAGCTCCTTTATGATGACGTTCTGTATCTTTGCCTTGGAGCCCAGTATACCCTCAAGCTCCTTGATGTCCTTCTCAAGCTGCCCGGTCTCCTCGGTGCGCTTTAAAATATACTCCCGGTTCAGGTGCCTAAGGCGTATCTCCGCCACAAACTCCGCCTGGACCTCGTCTATGCCGAAGCCTATCATCAGGTTGGGGACTACCTCGGCCTCCTCGTCGGTCTCCCGGACAATTTTAATGGCCTTGTCGATGTCAAGGAGTATTGCCGCAAGGCCCTTGAGAAGGTGCAGCTTCTCCTGCTTCTTCGTAAGGTCGAAGTACGTGCGCCTTCTGACGCACTCTATGCGGAAGGCCGTCCACTCCTCCAGAAGCTCCCGCACGCCCATGACCCTGGGCACCCCGGCCACCAGCACATTGAAGTTGCAGGCAAAGCTGTCCTCAAGGGTGGTCAGCTTAAAGAGCTTCTGCATGAGCTTTTCCGGGTCCACGCCGCGCTTGAGATCGATGGTTATCTTCATGCCGGTCAAGTCTGTCTCGTCCCGGACGTCCGCCACCTCCTTTAGCTTGCTGCCCTTTGCAAGCTCGATTATCTTCTCCACAATCACCTCCACATTGGTGGAGGGCGGTATCTGGGTCACGTCTATGCAGTTGGCGCTCTTGTCATACCCCCACTTGCTGCGCACCCGAAAGCTCCCCCGGCCGGTGCCGTATATCCTCTCCATCTGGGCCCTATCGAAGATAAGCTGGCCGCCCCCGGGGAAATCCGGGGCCAGAAGGGTCTCGAACAGGTCTGTCTCCGGGTCCCGCATAAGGGCTATGGTGGTCCGGCATACCTCCGCTAAATTAAAGGAGCAGATATTGCAGGCCATGCCCACGGCGATGCCGGTGCTGGGGTTCGTGAGGATGGTGGGAAAGCTGGCGGGCAGCAGCAGGGGCTCCTTCATGGTGCTGTCGTAGTTGTCCGCGAAGTCCACCGTGTCCCGGTCGATGTCATTGAAGAACTCCTTGCAGATACCGTCCAGCTTCGCCTCGGTATACCTGGGCGCGGCCCAGGCCATGTCCCTTGAGTACGCCTTGCCGAAGTTGCCCTTGCTGTCCACATACGGGTGCAAAAGGGCCTCATAGCCCCGGGAAAGGCGTACCATGGTGTCGTATATGGCCGCGTCCCCGTGGGGATTCAGCTTCATGGTCTGGCCCACGATATTGGCGCTTTTCGTCCGCGCCCCGGTCAAAAGCCCCATCTTGTACATGGTATAGAGGAGCTTTCGCTGTGAGGGCTTTAACCCGTCTATCTCCGGCAGGGCCCGGCTCAAAATGACGCTCATGGCGTAGGGCATATAGTTCTTTCTGAGGGTGTCCCCCACGTCCTGCTCCACTATCTCCCCCGCCCCGGCAATATAGCCCTGGGCCTTGCCGGTCTTCTTGGGGGGCTTTTTCTCTTTTCTTGGCATATTTATCACCTACATTATAACTCGTATTCTTCAAGGCCGCAGTTTCCCATTAAATAATGGAAAAACTCCTCGTTGCTCATACCCCGAAAGTAAGTATTTATCACCCGGCACACACCCCGGCCTTGCCGAAAAGGAGCCCTACCCCTTGGTGGGTGCGGCAGTTTTCACTAAGCCAGGCTCGGAAATCCTGTCTCGTTTCAAATATCACGGCGTCTCCCATACTGCCCCCCCTAGTCAAACACCGTCTCCCAGTGCTCCACGCCCCGGGCCCCAAAGCACATACGCACCTGCTCTTCGTTGTTCTTCTCGGTGGCAAGCTCCGGCAGCTCGTCCATGCCAAAGTACCCGCTGGCTATGGTCTCAAGGTTTGGCGCAAACTCCCCGCTCAGATATTCGCACTCCACGAACACCTTGCACACCTTATAGGCATACACCGGCAGGTTATGCTTGTCTCTGTCCTGCACTGCGATTATCCTGCGGGCGGCGACCGTAAGCCCCGCCTCCTCCAGGACCTCCTTCTCAGCATTCTCCTTGACGGACAGCCCCGCGTCCACCCAGCCCCCGGGCAGGGACCAGCGCCCATCGCTCTCCCGGACCAGGAGTATCCTGTCCTCCTTAAAGACAGCCGCCCGGGTGTCCAGCTTGGGGGTCTGATAGCCTATCTCATTGCAGAAAAGGTCCTTCACCTTCTCCACCGGTATCTCCGACTTATAGCTTATCATCTCGGCGGCAATGTCCCTTATCTGTTCGTACCGCTCCAGATCGAACTTGTCTTTGCCGTAATACAGCCCCGCCTGAGCGATGCTCTGGAGCTTTACGGCCCACTGGAGCCATTTTTCGTTTTTGTCCATCAGCTCACATCCAGTTCTTCCGTATACTCGTTCCCATGCTCCGCGATATACTCCTTGCGCCCGTCCAGGTCGTTGCCCTGCATTATCTCGAACATCCTGGCGGCCTCCTCCGCGTCCCCGGGATTCACCTTTATCAGCCGCCGGGTTTTGGGGTCCATGGTGGTCAGGCTCATCATCTCCGGCTCGTTCTCGCCAAGGCCCTTTGAGCGCTGTATGGTGTACTTTTTCCCCTCCAGCTTCTTCAAAAACTCGGCTTTCTCCTGCTCGTTATAGGCAAAATACGTCTCCTCCTTGGAGGTTATCTCATACAGCGGGCTCTCCGCGATATACACCTTTCCCTCCTCGATAAGGGCCGGGGCCAGCCTGTAGACCATGGTCAGCAGCAGCACCCTTATCTGGAAACCGTCCACGTCCGCGTCGGTGCAGAAGATCACCTTGCTCCAGCGCAGGTTGTTGATGTCGAAGACCCCCAGATTCTTGTTGGCCCTGGTCTTCACCTGCACCCCGCAGCCCAGGACTCTGATAAGGTCGGTGATTATCTCGCTTTTGAATATCCTGTCATAGTCCGCCTTTAGGCAGTTCAGAATCTTGCCCCTTATGGGCATCACCGCCTGGAATCCCGCGTCCCTTGCCTGCTTCACCGAGCCCAGGGCCGAGTCGCCCTCCACGATAAACAGCTCCCGCTCGTTCACGTCCTTACTGCGGCAGTCCACGAACTTCTGGACCCTATTGGCCATGTCCATCTTGCCGGTAAGCTTGGTCTTTAGGTTGAGACGCGTCTTCTCCGCGTCCTCCCGGCTGCGCTTGTTTATCAGCACCTGCCCGGCTATCTTGTCCGCGTCCATGGGATTCTCAATGAAGTAGACCTCAAGGCTGTGCCGGAGCATCTCGGTCATGGCCTCCTGGATGCCCTTGTTGGTGATGGCCTTCTTGGTCTGGTTCTCATAGGAGGTCTGAGTGGAGAAGGAGGAAATGACTATCACCAGGCAGTCCTCCACGTCCTGGAAGGTTATCTTCCCCTCGCCCTTGGTGTAGCGGCTGTTCTGCTTTAAATACGCGTCTATCTGCCCCACGAACGCGCTCCTGACGGCCTTATCCGGCGCGCCGCCGTGCTCCAGCCAGCTGGAGTTGTGGTAGTATTCCGCCACGTGCACCCGGTTGGAGAAGGCCGCCGCCACATTTATCCGACAGTTATACTCCGGCATATCCGCCCGGTCCTTAACCCGCTTCTCGCTCTGCCAGAGCTGCACGGCGGTAAGGCTGTCCTCACCGGCAAGCTCCCTTGCGTGGTCCAGTATGCCGTTCTCATAGCAGAAGTCGGTCTGCTCAAACCTCCCGGGTTCGGTCTCATTCAAAAAATGGAAGGTGACCCCGGCGTTCACCACCGCCTGCCGCTTGAGCACGTCCATATAATACTCCGCGCTGATGTCTATGTCCGTGAACACCTGCAAATCGGGTTTCCAGTGGAAAACGGAGCCGGTGTCCTTCTTCTTATACGGCTCCTTCCCGAGCCCACCTACGTTTTCGCCGTGTTCAAAGTGAAGGGTGTACTTATACCCGTCCCGGCGCACCTGTACGTCCATAAACTCCGACGCGTATTGGGTGGAGCACAGGCCCAGGCCGTTGAGCCCCAGGGAATACTCATAGTTCTCCCCGGAGTCATTATTGTACTTTCCCCCGGCGTACAGCTCGCAGAACACCAGCTCCCAGTTATACCGCTCCTCCTTCCTGTTATAGTCCACCGGGCACCCCCGCCCGTGGTCCTCCACCCGCACGGACTTGTCAAGATATCTGGTGACGGTTATCTCGCTGCCGTAGCCCTGCCGCGCCTCGTCGATGGAGTTTGACAGTATCTCGAACACCGAGTGCTGGCATCCGTCTATGCCGTCAGAGCCGAATATCACTGCCGGCCGCAGCCTCACCCTGTCCGCGCCCTTCAGGCTCTGGATGCTTTCGTTGTCGTATACCGGTTTTTTTGGCATGGAATACTCCTCCCTCTTTCACAAGAAAGGCCCTGCCATGTAGCCACGGCAGGTCCTTTTTTCTCCTTTGCTTCGCTCTGCAAGGTCGTGGGGCTCCGCCCCACACCCTGCCAGGAGTCAAGACTCCTGGACCTCCTCCCGCTTCGCGCCGCTCTCCTCGGGCATTTCGCCGGCCTCCTCCGGCAGCTCCGCCTTGGGCTCCGGCTCTGTGCCGACAGCCTCCAGCGCCGGCAGGGTCTCGGGCTTGGGCAGCAGCTCTCCGCCCATAACCTCGCGGAATTCGCTCTCGTCCAGCTTCTCCCGCTCATACAGCACCCCGGCCAGCCTATGCAGCTCCTCCATATGCTCCTCCAGTATCTCCCTGGTCCGCTCATAGGCCGTGGACATGATGGCCTGTATCTCCTCGTCTATCTCAGAGGCGGTCTGCTCGGAGTAGTTACTGATATGCCCCATCTCCTTGCCAAGGAAGGGGTTGGAGTCGTCCGTGCCGTAAGTTATCGGCCCCAGCTTCTCGCTCATGCCGTACTTTGTGACCATGGCCCTCGCTATCTTCGTGGCCCGCTCGATATCGTTGCTGGCCCCGGTGGAGATGTCGTCCAGCACCAGCGCCTCGGCCACCCGCCCGCCAAGGAGCACCACCAGCTCCTCCCGCATCTCGTTGCGGGACCTATAGGAGCGGTCCTCCGTGGGCAGGTGCATGGTATAGCCCCCGGCCATGCCCCGGGGTATAATGGATATCTGGTGCACCGGGTCCTGGGTCTTGCAGTAGAAGCTGGTGATGGCGTGGCCCGCCTCGTGATAGGCCGTCAGCTTCTTCTCCTTGTCGCTCATAACCCGGCTCTTCTTCTCCGTGCCCACCACCACCTTGATGGTGGCTTCTTCTATCTCCACCATGGTGATGGCCTTGAGGTTCTTCCTGGCCGCCAGCAGCGCCGCCTCATTCAGCAGGTTCTCCAAATCAGCCCCGGTAAAGCCCGCCGAGGACTTGGCGATGGTGGACAGCTCCACGTCCGGGGCCAAAGGCTTGCCCTTGGCGTGGACCCGCAGTATCTCCTCCCGGCCCTTTATGTCGGGATAGCCCACCGTCACCTGCCGGTCAAAGCGCCCGGGGCGCATTAAGGCCGGGTCCAGGATGTCAGGCCGGTTGGTGGCCGCTATCATGATAACGCCCTCGTTGGCCCCGAAGCCGTCCATCTCAACTAACAGCTGGTTTAAGGTCTGCTCTCGTTCGTCATGCCCGCCGCCGAGGCCCGCGCCGCGCTGGCGGCCCACCGCGTCTATCTCGTCGATGAAGATTATGCAGGGGTGGTTCTTCTTGGCCTTGTCAAACAAATCCCGCACGCGCGAAGCACCCACGCCCACGAACATCTCCACAAAGTCGGAGCCGGATATGGAGAAGAAGGGCACCCCCGCCTCCCCGGCCACGGCCCTTGCAAGAAGCGTCTTGCCTGTGCCGGGAGGGCCCACCAGCAGCACACCCTTTGGTATCCTGGCCCCAAGGGAGTTATAGCGCCCGGGGTTCCTTAAAAACTCCACTATCTCCCGAAGCTCCTCCTTTTCCTCGTCGGCCCCGGCCACATCCGCAAAGGTGGTCTTGCGCTTCTCGTCGGTCAGCTGCTTTATCTTCGCCTTGCCGAAGTTCATCTGCTTGTCGCCCCCGGCGGCCCCGCCCAAATGGCGCATCATAAATATCCAGAAGAAGATAAGCCCGCCGAAAAGTATAAGCGTGGGCAGCAGGCTTATAAGCCAGCTGGTCTCCGCCGGACGGGTCACGTCCTGGACCATCTTCTTGTCCGGGTGCTCTTCGTTATACTTGTCTATATACTCCCCCGCGTCCCGGTAAAACAGGTCCACGCTGGGCATCACAAAGCCCACGGCGGTGTTGTTGCTGTCGTCCAGCTTCAGCACCATCTCGCCGGTGCCCAGGTTCAGTGAATACTCCGTCACCCGCCCGGTCTCGAAAAAGTCCAGTATGTCCGAATACTTATACGTCGCGCCCTGGGGCGACCTGTTGCTGAAAAGGAAGATGATGATAAACAGCACCACCACCGGTATTCCGATATAAAGCAGCAGGTTCCGAAGCTTCTTGCCATTGTTGCCGTCCAAAGATTTGCCCTCCTAAGTCATCTATAAGTTATCCCGCCCGGCCGTTCTTTATTCATATATCTCGGGCTTTAAAACGCCCACAAACGGCAGGTTGCGGTATTTTCCCGCGTAATCGAGCCCATACCCCACGATAAACGCGTCGGGTATCCTTGCGCCCACATAGTCCGGGGTCACGTCGGCCTCCCGGCGCTCGGGCTTGTCGAACAGTGTGCATATCCTTATGCTCTTTGGGTTCCTGGCCTCCAGGACCTCCCGAAGATAGCTCAGGGTCTTGCCGCTGTCAAGAATATCCTCCACTATCAAAAGGTCATACTCCTCCAAGGGGATATTCAGGTCCAGCACTATCTTCACCACACCGGAGGTCTTTACCCCCTTGCCGTAGCTGGATACCACCATAAAATCAATGCTCAGGGGCTCCGTCACCGCCCGCATAAGGTCGGCCATGAACACCACAGAGCCCTTCAGGACGCTGACCATCAGAAGGTTCTTCCCCCTATAGTCCCAGCTTATCTCCCGGCCTATCCTCGAGACGATGGCCGCCAGCTCCTCCTTTGTGAAAAGCTCCCGCTGGATATCGTCCAGCATACTCTTTTCCTTCATCCTCTTTTACCCCTTCCCATCCTCGATTTCCACAACTAAAACCCTTTTTGTCCTCTCTGTTACCTTAAAGCGCTCGGAGGCCCCCGCCCCCGGGCACCAGACTATCTCGCCGCCGCATACCAAAAGGGGAAGACTGTCTCTTATGGGCCCCGGCACACGCAGCTCCTGGAACACCTGCTTTATGGGCTTTGTGACCTCCCGGCCTGCGGGCGCGAATCGGTCCCCCGGGCGGCGGCTGCGAAGCGCCAGACCCCCGGGCAATGAAGCTGCCGGTCCTGTCATTATATCATAGTCCAACTCATTTTTGAATAACAAATTTTGAATTTTTCCCGGATTTTCTGCTTTTCCCGGGATTTTCTCACTTATGATCACGCATTTTCCTCCGGGTATGGGATTCCTGCCCAGTTTTGCGGGCACCTCAAAGGGCCCGCACCCGGCTTTATCACCCGCCCAGAGCACTCCCTGGGCACAGCTTACCCGCACCCCGGGGAGGTCGGCGCCGCCGCCCCGCTCCAATATCTCAAGGGCCTCCTCAATATGCTTTCGCTCCAGATTTACGCCGCCGGAGCGCTCTAAAAAGAGCTTCACCGCCCGGCTCCTTACGCTCTTTTCCTCTCTAATCAGCGCCTTCGTCTCAAGGCCCCACAGGCCCCTTGCCCCCTCCAAAAGGGCTTCGGCCTGCCCCATAAGGCAGTCCCGGTCCCTTGCAAGCAGCTCCGCCGTACCCGCCGCCGCCTGTATAAAGCGGGGGTTGAGCCCCTTTAATACCGGCAGCACCTGGTGGCGCAGCTTATTTCGTGTATAGCCGTCGGTCAAATTCGAGCTGTCCGTAACATATCTAAGGCCGTTCTCCCGGCAGTATTCTTCTATTTTCTTCCGGCTAACCCCCAAGAGGGGCCGCAGTACCCTCCCCCTCTGCCGGGGGATGCCGCATAGCCCCTCAAGGCCAGCCCCCCGGCAGAGGTTCAAAATCATGGTTTCGGCGTTGTCGTCGGCATTGTGGGCGGTCAATATGCGGTCGTTATCCCCTGGGGCAAGCCGGTGGAAGAACCCATACCTTACCTCCCGGCCGCACTCCTCTGTGCCCATGCCCCGCTCCCGGGCCAATTTGCCCACGTCTACCCGCAGAACCTCTATTTTAAGCCCCTGCTCCCGGGCGAAAGCCTCCGCCGCCGCCTGGTCCCTGTCGGCCTCGCTGCCTCTGAGCATATGGTTCACATGGGCCAGTAATACGCGCTCTCTTTGTACCCGGCCCATAAGCCAGTGGGCAAGGGCCGTGGAGTCCGCCCCGCCGGAGAAGCCCACCACCAGGAGCCCATTATCCGGAAGCTCCGGCAGCTTCAGCAGCTCCAGCTGCTGGCCCTCAAGGGACTTACTCATACCGAACCACCTCCCTGGAGGTGAAGCGCATATACTCCGCCTGCCAGTGCACGTCGATGTCGATGGTGGCCCCGTGGCGGTTCTTCGCCACGATTATCTGGGCCGCGCTGGTATCCATGTCCTCGGTGACCTCCCCGCCCTCGCTGGCGGCGTTATAGGCCTCCCGGTGCAGGAAGATAACTATGTCCGCGTCCTGCTCTATAGAGCCCGAGTCTCGAAGCTCCGAGAGCCCGGGCCGGTGGTCCTTGGAGCGTTCCGTGGGCCGGCGGAGCTGGGACATGGCGATGACCGGCACGTCCAGCTCCTTCGCCATTATCTTCAGGTTCCGAGTTATGTCGCTTATCTCGTTTACGCGGTTATCGGTCTTTTTTCCTCCGGACATCAGCTGTAGATAGTCCACTATCACCAGGTCCACATTTTTTAAGCGCCGGACCTTGGCCTTCATCTGGGGCACGGTTATGCCCGGGGCGTCGTCAAAGTACAGCTCCGCCTTGCCCAAAATATCCCCCGCCTCTATTATCCGGGTCCACTCGTCGTCGTTAAGGTCCCCGCTTCTGAGCTTCGTGCCCTCCACCGACGCTTCGGTGGACAATAATCTCGAAGCCAGCTGCTCCCTGGACATCTCCAGGGAGAAGAACGCCACCCGCCGCTTTGACACCACCGAGGCGTGCCGGGCGATGTTCAGCCCAAAGCTGGTCTTGCCAACGCCGGGCCGGGCCGCCAGCACTATAAGGTCCGAGCGGTTGAGCCCGGTTATGGTGCTGTCCAGTAAGCCTATGCCGGTGGGTATGCCCCTATACTTGTCCCTGTCCGGAGAGTTTAAAAGGTCCAGCCTGTCATAGGTCTCCAGCAGTATCTCCCTGATGGGCTTTAAGCCCTCCACCTGCTTGCCCTGGCGTATCTCGTATATCCGCTGCTCCGCCGAGTCCAGCAGCAGCGAGGACTCCTCCGTGCCGGCGCTGGCCTCCTCAAGTATACCCCGCACCGCCTGCATAAGGGTGCGTATCTCGTACTTGTCCCGGACTATCCTGGCATAGGTCTCCACGCTGCTGACCGACGGCACCAGCTGGGCCAGCTGCACCAGGTACACCCGCCCCTGTTCCTGGTCGAAGTCCGGGGACTCCCTAAGCTTTTCAAGTACCGTGACAAAGTCCACCGGCTGGCCCAGGGTGTACATCTCCAGCATGGCCCCGTAGATCAGCTGGTTATTTACCGCGTAGAAATATTCCGCCCTTGGCAGCACCTCCGCCACCACCGACAGGCACTCCGCGTCCAGGAGCACCGCCCCCAGCACCGACTGCTCCGCGTCCAGGTTAAAGGGCATACTGAGCCCGGGCTGGGCCTGGGTGTCAAGATACCTCTCAGGTTCAAAGTCCATGGCTTATTGCTCGCAGACCACCACGCTCATTGTGGCGGTAACGCCGTTATAGAACTTGATGTCAAAGGAGAAGGTGCCGTAGGACTTGATGTCGCCGTCAAGGACCACCTTGCGCTTGTCCACGTCTATATTGTACTGCTTCTTTATCTCCTCGCAGATCTCCTTGGCCGTGACCGAGCCGAAGAGCTTGCCCCCCTGGCCCGCCTTGGCGTATATCTTCACCGCCCGGCCGGAGAGGGCCTCGGCGTTCTTTTTGGCCTGCTCCGTCTCGGTCTTTATCTTGTACTCCTTGGCCGCCTCGGCGTTTTTCAGCTCGTTCATAGCCTGGGCGTTAGCCTCCTTTGCAAGCTTTCTGGGCAGGAGGAAATTCCTGGCGTAGCCGTCGGAGACCTCCTTTAGCTCGCCCTTTTTGCCTATGGATTTTACGTCTTGCAGTAATACTACTTTCATTTTTATCATCCTTTCGGAATTATTTTTTGATTATATTTGCGGCTTCTTCGCTTCGCTCAGCCGCAAGACCTTGGGACTCTGTCCCAAACCCTGCAAGGGGAGCCTGCTCCCCTTGACCCCATTACTCGCTTCGCGCCGCTCTCATCCGCTTCCCGGTTTCCACCGCCACCCTGAAGCAGACCTCCTCCAGCCCCGCGCCCTTCTCATGCAGGACCCCGCTGTCCCATCCCGCGTCGTCCACGGTGTCGGTCGCGTAAAAGAACTCCGCAAAGTGCACCCCTCTGAACCGCGCCACCGCCGCAAGGCTCGCGCACTCCATCTCCACCGAGACGCACCCCTGCTCCCGCCTTCTGGCGGTCTTGGCCCTGGTCTCCCGGTAGAAGGCGTCCGTGGTCCAGGTCTTCCCCTCTGCAAAGGAAACCCCCAGCCCGTCCATCGCCTCCCGGCAGGCCTGCACGTCCCTCGGGTCAAGCTCCACCTCCTCCGCCGCCGGCAGGTAGTGGTAGGAAAGCCCCTCGTCCCTTACGGCCGCTGTCGGCAACAGCAGCCTGCCGTGGGATATGCCCTTTTGAAGCACCCCCGCCGCGCCGAAGTACACATAGTACCTCCCGCCCATGGGTATGCTCTCCTCCATGGTGGACGCGGCCCCCGGCCCGCCCACAAAGGGCATAAAGACCGCCGCCTCCGTACCAAAAGCGCTCACCTTATAGACGGGCACGGCCCCTATGCAGCACCCGAAATGGCTTATCTCGGTCCCGCCGTATTTCTCAAGAAGCCACTCCATAATTGGCTTTGAGAATATCCCGACACATATCTCCGGAAAGTCCCCGTCCGGCCGGTGAAAGCTGTCCTCCGGGTTGATTATCGCTTTGCGCTCCGGGTCAAACTCGTTGTGTATCATAAACTATTACCTCTCAGTTCACCGTCGTCTCCTCCAGCTTATCCTCCAGCGCCCTTATCAGCCGCCGCCTGGCCTCGCCCATGGACACATTCTTAATCTGCGCCCCGGCCATGGTAAAGTGCCCGCCGCCGCCGAACTCCTCCAGGATAAGCTGCACGTTCACGTCCCCAAGGCTCCTGGCGGAAATGCTCACGTCCCCGCCCACCTTATACAGCACGAAGGAGGCCTTCACCCCCTGTATGCCCAGAAGCTCGTCCGCCGCCTGGGCCGAGGCCACCCGCAGGTCGTCGAACTCCCAGCTTGAGGTCGCTATGGCGCACCCCTTATATATCTCCGCGCCGGACACCAGCTGGGCCTTGCGCTTATAGCTGTCAAGAGTATTGGAAAACAGCTTCTTCACCGACACCGTATCCGCCCCCCGCCGCCTAAGATACGCCGAGGCCTCAAAGGTTCTCACGCCGGTCTTTAAAACAAAGTTCTTGGTGTCCAGCATTATGCCCGCCAGCAGGGCTTGAGCGTCCGCCCGGTCTATTGCCGAGGACTTGATATACTGCACCAGCTCCGTCACCATCTCAGACGCTGAACTGGCATAGGGCTCATGATAGAATATCAGAGCGTTCTTTATATGGGTCACCATCATCCTGTGGTGGTCTATCACCACCACCCGCTTCGCGCTCTCCAGAACCTCCCGGTTCTCCACATAGTTCACCGCGTGGGTATCCACCACAATAAGCAGCGAGCGCTCCGTCATTGTCTGCAAAGCCTCCTGGGGGCCGATAAAGACGCCCTCCTCGGGATAGCTCCCCTCTATCATCTCCACCAGCGACCCCGCAAGGGTGGTCCCACGGTTTATGACGATATGGGCGGGCTTCTCAAGGCCCTTATATATCACCGCCCACATACCTGCCGCCGCGCCCACCGCGTCCAGGTCGGAGTTGGTGTGCCCCATGATGAACACCCGGTCGCTCTGCTTCACGTGGTCGCTCAAGGTGGCGGCGATCACCCGGGTGCGCACCTTGTCGCGCTTTTCCACGCCCTTAGAAAGGCCCCCGAAGAATTCGTATGTATCGCCCCCCTGCATAACGGCCACCTGGTCGCCGCCCCGGCCCAGGGCCATATCTATGGCCTGCCTGGCCCAGCGCTCGCTCTCCGCCACTCCCGAGGCCCCCCGGCCCACGCCGATGGAGACCGTGGCGCTCATGGTATTGCGGCTGTTCTTTACCTCTCTGACGCTGTCCAGCACCGGGAAACGCTTCAGCTTTGCCCCCTCGATATGGGCGTCGTCGGTGATGATAAGATACCGGCCGCTGGAGACCCGGCGCATGAACCCGGCCATCTCCTTCATGGCCCAGCTTCTGAGCACGGCCTCCACCTCGGCGGTGATGCGCGATTCCTCGCCCCCCGCGTCGTCCCTGGCCATCTCCTCCCGGTTGTCAAAGGAGGCTATGCACACCACCGGCCGTTTGTCCCTGTATTCCTTGTTGACGGCCTTGAAATAGGTGTCGTCCACAAAGTAGAGTATATACCCGTGCCGGGCCTTCGCGCCGTACACGGTGTACTCTCTTCCCCCATAGGCCACGGCGGTGCCCCGGGCCTCCATCACCTGCCGGAAGGTCTTGGGGTAAATATACCTTGAGATGCCCTCCCCAAGGCAGGGCCCGCCCTTGCCCAGCGACTCCGCAAAGGCCTCGTTTACCCAAACCACGTCCCCCGCCGGGGCCGCTACCGCCACAGGCAGCGCAAACTTTTCCAGCACCTCCTGGTCCTCGGCCGCAAGCACCCTTGCCGCGGCCCGCAGGGTGGTGACGGCGTTGGTGCGGTACAAGACGCCCGAAACGGTTACGCCAAGGGCGCAGAGCCCAGCGGCGGTTATCTCAATAAGGAACACGATCCTATTATAGGGATAGCTGGCTATGGCCATGGCCAGCATAGCCGCGGCCATCAGGTACATCAAGGGGGACGTGACCCATACTTTTTTTCTGCGCACCTTACCTCAGCTCCTTCTTGGGGCTCTGCCCCAAACCCCGCCACCTTTAAAAGGGCGGGGACTTCATTTTATGAAGTCCGCGAAACATTTTACCTTTCGCTCTCTTTATACCTCCATGATTATGGGCAGTATCATCGGATTTCTCTGGGTCTTTCGGTACAGGAACTTTGACAGCTCGTCTTTAACGCTCTGCTTCATGTCGCTCCAGTCCCGCACCCGGTGGTTCGCGCAGTCCTCAAGGGCCCTATAGACCACCCGGCGGGCCTCCTCCATCAGCGGCTCGTTCTCCCGCACGTATACGAACCCTCTGGAGACGATATCGGGCCCGGCGGCCACGTGCCCGGTCTCGGACTCGATGGAGCACACCGCAACGATAAGTCCGTCCTCCGCCAGGTGCTTGCGGTCCCGGAGGACCACGCTGCCCACGTCGCCGACCCCCAGGCCGTCCACCATGACGCTGCCCGCGGGCACCTCCGCCAGCTGTTTCATATGGTCCTCGTGCAGCTCCAGCACGTTGCCGATGTCCCCGATAAAGATGTCCTTGCGGTCCATGCCCATGGCCATTGCTAAACCCGCGTGCTTCTGCAAATGCTTCTGCTCGCCATGCACGGGAATAAAGAACCTGGGCTTCACAAGGCCGTGTATGAGCTTTAATTCCTCCTGACAGGCGTGGCCGGACACGTGCACCTCGTACATGGACTCGTATATCACCGTGCACCCCTGCTTCAAAAGCTCGTCTACCACGGCCCCCACGGTCTTCTCGTTGCCGGGTATTGGCCGGGCGGACAGTATTATAAAGTCCCCGGGGCCTATG
This sequence comes from Acutalibacter muris, assembly GCF_002201475.1. Classification (NCBI taxonomy): domain Bacteria; kingdom Bacillati; phylum Bacillota; class Clostridia; order Eubacteriales; family Acutalibacteraceae; genus Acutalibacter; species Acutalibacter muris. The sequence continues at coordinate 3,465,167 of NZ_CP021422.1, forward strand.
GCCACCTGCCTGTGGTCGGAGAAGGCCATGCGGGTCAGGGCCGACATGGGCTCCCCCTGGCTGCCGGTGGTTATAAGCACCAGCTGTCCTGGCTCATAGCGGTTTATAAGGTTCAGGTCCACCAGCACCCCGTCAGGGATGTCAAGATACCCCAGCTCGCTGGCGATGCCCATCACGTTTACCATGCTGCGTCCGGAGAGGGCCACCTTTCGCCCGTATTTCACCGCGCAGTTTATTATCATCTGCACCCGGCTGATGCTGGAGGCGAAGGTGGCGACAATTATCCGCTTGCCCTCGGCCCGCATGAATAGCGCGTCCAGGGAGTTGTTCACCGTCTGCTCGGTCTGGGTATAGCCCGGACGCTCGGCGTTGGTGGAATCCATGAGTAAGGCCAATACCCCCTCCTTGCCCAGTTCCGCAAAGCGGCAGAGGTCTATCATCTCCCCCTCCTCGGGGGTGCAGTCTATCTTGAAGTCCCCGGTGTGCACCAGCACCCCCGCCGGGGTGTGCAGGGCCAGGGCCACGGAGTCGGCGATGGAGTGGTTCACATGGATAAACTCCACCTCAAAGCATCCAAGCTTTATATGACTGCCCGGAGGCGTCACCTTCAGTTTTGCAGAAGCAGTCAGGTTGTGCTCCTTCAATTTGCTCTCTATAAGCCCTATGGTCAGGGCCGTGCCGTATACCGGCACGTTGAGCTTCTTTAAAAGGTATGGCACCGCGCCGATATGGTCCTCGTGTCCGTGGGTTATAACCACGCCCCTTATCTTCTCCCGGTTCTTCTCTACAAAAGTAAAGTCCGGTATCACCAGGTCCACGCCCAGCATCTCCTCGTCCGGGAAAGCAAGGCCGCAGTCCACTATGACCATATCCCCCTGGCACTCATAGAGGGTAAAGTTCTTCCCTATCTCGTTGAGCCCCCCTAAGAAGTACACCTTCACCGGGGGCTTCTGAGACTTTCTTGGGCGGCCCCTTCCGCGCTTGGGCTGGGCTGCCGCCGCGCCCCTGGCGGCTATCTGCTGCTGGGCCCTCTGGGCCGCCGCGGTCATAGGCGCCGTGCCCAGCCCAAGGTTCTGGCGCTCCTGCTGGGCGCTCTGCTGGCGGCCCTGGGGCCTGCGCTGCCGGCCGGTCTGGCCGCCCTGGTTTTGGCGGTTCTGGGCCCCACCCTGATTTGTACGTGTCTGAACGCCGCCCTGGCCGTTCCGGGTCTGGCGGCGCTGGGGGGCCGGCTTGGGGGCGGATTTTTCGCCGCTCTGGCGCGGGCCCGATATTTTTCCCACCCTGGGGAGCTCTTTTGTCTGGCTCCTGCGGGGCCTGTTATTCTTTTTTTCAACTTCTGTCACTTAACTTCCTCCTTAGTATATTTGCCGGCTGTCCGCACTCTGGGGCACACCCGGACGGCCTCCCGGTCCGCCGGGGGGCTGCTGTAATATAATGTAGTATGCGCCCGGTGTATCGTGCCGCGCGCAGTATAAAAAAACGGCGTTCGCCGTATCGCCCGAAGATATATTGGTTATTGTACTATAAGTTGCCGTCCCCTGTCAAGCCCGGGAGACCGCCTTGATACCATATTGTAGGCTTTCCCGGCGTACTTTATGCCATAAGAAAAGAAAATTTCCCCAGGGGCTTGACAAAGTATACTAAAAAGGTATATATTTATCCTATAAGGGCAGACTCCCCTAATAATTCAGCATCGAAAGGATGTAAAAAATATGCAGGTAAAAAGAAAAGTTTACGCCGACAACGCCGCCACCACTGCCGTATCGGAGGAGGTCCTGGCGGCAATGCTCCCCTTCTATAGGGAGGTGTACGGCAACCCCTCCAGTCTCTACGAGCTGGGCCAGCAGGCCAAGGCTCCCCTCGAGCAGGCGAGAGCCGACGTGGCCGCCTGTCTCGGCGCAAAGCCAAACGAGATATACTTCACCTCCTGCGGCAGCGAGAGCGACAACTGGGCCATAAAGGGCGCGGCCCGGGCAATGCGCAAAAAGCACGGCAAGGCCCATATAATCACCTCCGCCTTCGAGCACCACGCAGTGCTGCACACCTGCCAGGCTCTTGAGAAGGAGGGCTTCACTGTCACCTATCTCCCTGTCCATGAGGACGGCCTTGTGCGCCCGGAGGAGCTCTCCGCCGCCATAACTGACGATACCGCGCTGGTCACAATAATGTACGCCAACAACGAGATAGGCACCCTCCAGCCCATTGAGGAGCTGGGCCGCATATGCAAGGAGCGCAGCGTACTCTTCCACACCGACGCGGTCCAGGCCGTGGGCAACGTGCACATCGACGTGAAATCGCAAAATATAGACATGCTCTCCCTCTCCGGCCACAAGATACACGCCCCCAAGGGCGTGGGAGCGCTATACATCAGGAGCGGTGTGCTTATTGAGAACTTCATGGACGGCGGCGCTCAGGAGCGGGGCCGCCGGGCCGGCACCGAGAACGTGGCCCAGATAGTGGGCCTCGCCACGGCCATCAAGCGCGCCACCGAGACCATCGATGAGCGCGTGGCCCGCCTGACCCCCATGCGCGACAAGCTGATAGACGGCGTGCTGAAGATAGACCGTTCCCGCCTCAACGGCAGCCGCGAGCACAGGCTCCCCGGCAACGTCAGCTTCTGTTTCCAGGGCGTTGAGGGCGAGAGCCTCCTGCTCCTCCTGGATATGCACGGCATAAGCGGCTCCTCCGGCTCCGCCTGCACCAGCGGCTCTCTGGACCCCAGCCACGTGCTCCTCTCCATCGGCCTGCCCCACGAGGTGGCCCACGGCTCTTTGAGGCTCAGCTTCGGCGACTACAACACCATGGAGGACGTCGACTATATTCTGGAGGTCCTGCCGGGGATAATAGAGCGGCTTAGGAATATGTCGCCCCTTTGGGACGCTATTCAGCAGTGCAAGGTAAACTACGATAAATATATGTGATGACTCTCAGGAAAGGATGATAAACTATGGCATACAGTGAAAAGGTAATGGACCACTTCGCGAACCCCCGCAACGTGGGCGAGATGAAGGACTTCAGCGGCGTTGGCGAGGTGGGCAACCCCAAGTGCGGCGACATCATGCGTATGTACATCAAGGTGGAGGGCGACACCATCACCGACGTGAGCTTTATGACCTTCGGCTGCGGCGCGGCTATAGCTACCAGCAGCATGGCTACCGAGCTTATCAAGGGCAAGCCCATCAGCGAAGCCCTGAAGCTTACCAACAAGGCTGTTATGGAGGCCCTGGACGGGCTCCCGCCTGTAAAGGTGCACTGCTCGGTTCTGGCTGAGCAGGCTATAAAGGCGGCGGTTTCTGATTACTACAAGCGCCAGGGCATCGACCCCGCGCCTATTGTGGGGGATGTTCCCGAGTGCGAGGAGTGCGGGTGTTCTATCTGACATAAGAGAGTTTTAGGACTTTTCCTTTGGAAAAGTCCTAATTTTCTTTTGTTATTTTCTAGCCTTACGGCAAGGTCATGGGGCGCCGCCCCACACCCTGCAAGGGGAACACCGTTCCCCTTGACCCCTTCGTTTACATGTCCCTAAACTTCTTCACTCTTTTTAGCTGCTTCTGTTTCCTGCGGTAGAAGACCACCAGTATCAGGTAGACCACCACCAGGGCCCCGATGGCCGCCATTATGGCCACGAACCACGGGGAGCTGAGCAGCTTTCTTCCCTGTTCCCAGCCCGCTATCAGGTCGCTCCTCGATACCGACTCCGTGGCCACCACCGGCACCGTGGCTATCACCTCGTTGGCATAGCTCAGGGTCGCCGTGCCGATAACCTCCCCCTTGCGTATGGGGGCCTGCACGCTCTCCGGCTTGTCCACCGTCACCACAATGGAGCTCTGCTCCACGCTGTCCGGCAGCATGACGCTCACGTTCTCGCTGGCCGCCAGCAGCAGCTCGTCCTTCTGATAGGCATACTCCAGCTTCACCGAGCTCATTATGTCCCCCTGGGAGGCGATGGTCTTCTTCCCAAGGCTTGTGAACGCCCACCTGAAAAGTGTCCGGCAGTCCAGCATCTCCTCGTGCACTCCCCGCTCGTACCCCTCCATATTGCCCATGGCTATAACTATATACGTGTACCCAAAGGTCGTGGCCGAGGCCGCCAGGCAGTAGCCCGCCTGGTCGTGGGACCCGGTTTTTATGCCGTTGGCGTAGCTGTACCAGTAGGCATTGCCGTAGTCGTCCTCAAAGGGCAGTATCATACGGTTGGTGTTCGACACCCAGGTGCCGTCCGGGTCTACGTTGGTGGGCTCCTTGCTATAGTCCTGTTCCCCCACTATATCCATAAAATACGGCAGCTTCATGGCATACTGGGTTATCCTGCCCATGTCCCGGGCAGAGGTGTAGTGGTTCTCGTTATGAAGGCCGTGGGGGTTTGTAAAGTGGGTGTTCTTGCACCCCAGCTCCTCGGCCTTCTCGTTCATCAGCTGCACAAAATAGCTGATGCCGGTGTAGTCGGTCATGCCCCCCTCGGGAACAACATAGTCCCCGGCGGCTGTCACGGCCTGTCCGTCCTCCTCCCCCGCCCCCGGGTCCTCGGGGTCCGGCGCGTCCGGGGGCACAAGCTGGCCGCTGGCATACTGGCTGTCTACATACTTCATCAGCGTCACCGCCGCGTCGTTGCCGGAGGGTATCATCAGAAGGTTCAAAAGCTGATATCCCGTAAGCTTCTCCCCCACCTGCACCCCCGCCAGCGAACTGCCCGAGCCCTCAAGGTCGTCCGCTACCGCCTGGGGCACGGTTATCTCCGTGTTTTCTATGTTGGGTATATTCTCATAGGCGATTATATAGGTCATAATCTTCGTCATGGAGGCCATGGGCAGGGGGTCGTCCGGGTTCAGGGTATACACCACCGTGTCCGTGTCTATGTTCAGCATGAAGAGGGACTTGCAGTGGGGCCCGCCGCTGTCGGTCTCCGCCGTTATGAGCCCGCCGTCGTATATCTCGTCCCCCCGGTCCCAGTTAAAGGTGAAGCCCTCCGCCATGGCGGGCAGGGCTGTCAATGCAGCCGTCAGCACGGCCAAAATTGCCGCCGTCAGCAAGCGGATGAATTTCATCTGTTCATTCCTCCCCATCTGTGGTATAATGTAGCCAAACATATTATACACTGCCCGGGCCCGAAAGAAAAGTAAGATTTTCTTAATTTACCGTTAATTCTATATAGAGTACCGCTTTAAATCCAAGGGGGCACATCATGCTGATATATCACACCTCAGACTGGCACCTGGGCCGTATGCTCTACGGCCGCAGCCTTCTCTCCGACCAGGAGCACTTTCTCTATAACGTCTTCCTCCCCGCCGTGGAGCGGGAACACCCCGCCGGGGTTATAATCGCCGGGGACATATACGACCGCCAAGTGGCGGCCATAGAAGCCATCCGTCTGTTTGACGGCGTACTGGACCGTCTGGTAAACCTTGGCTGCAAGGTTTTTGCCGTCTCCGGCAACCACGACGGCGCGGGGCGCATGGCCATAATGAAAAGCGCCCTGAGAAGAAGCGGCGTGTACATAGCCACCACCCTGGAGGAGGCCATGGAGCCCGTCACCCTCTCAGAGGGTGGCGAGACCGTCCAGCTCGCCCTGCTGCCCTACTGCGACCCCTCCGCGGTTCGGGACCTCCTCTGTGACAGCGATCTGCGGGGGGAAACCGCCTGTATGGGCGCCCTTCTTGACCGGATAAGACCCAAGCTGGACCCAAAGCTGCCACGGCTGCTGGTGGCCCACTGCTTTGCCGCCGGGGCCTCTCTCAGCGACTCCGAGAGCGTGTTTGTGGGCGGCAGCGGCCAGGTGTCCCCAGAGGTTTTCGCCGGCTTTGACTACGTGGCCCTGGGCCACCTCCACGGCCCCCAGCCCGCCGGGGAAAACGCCCGGTACTCGGGCTCGCCCCTAAAGTATTCCATAGGCGAAGCGGGCCAGCGCAAGTGCTTTCTGCGCCTTGAGATATCCCACGGCAGGATAAGCTGCCAAGAGCGGGACATAACGCCACTTCGGGACGTGCGGAGAATAGAGGGCTCCTTCGACGAGCTCATGTCCGGCTCCTCAGAGGACTACGTGGAGCTGCACCTTACGGACCGGGACCCGGTGCTTCTTGCCGCCCAGCGCCTGCGCCCGAGATATCCGAACCTACTGTCCGTCACCAACAGCTGGACCCTGAAGGCCCCGGGGGAGCGGGCGGGCAGGCTCTCCGGCCGGGACCAGCAGGCGGTGTTCACCGCCTTTATGAAGGATGTCTGCGGCCTTGAGACAGATGGGGAGGACCTGGAACTGTTCAGAGAGATATGGAGGGAGGTACAGCCATGAAGCCCCTGCGTCTGCTAATCCAAGCCTTCGGGCCCTATCTTGAGAGGACGGAGCTGGATTTCACCGGCTTCGGTCCCGGGGGCATCTTCCTTATCTCCGGCCCCACCGGCGGCGGGAAGACCTCTCTTCTCGACGCCATGTGCTTTGCCCTGTACTGCCGTGCCACCGGCGAGGGCCGGGACTTTGCCGGTATGCGCTGCATGAGCGCGCCCCCGGAGCTGGACACCCTTATAGAGTTCGACTTCACCCTGGGGGACAGCGTCTACCGCTTCTGCCGCCGCCAGTACACATACACAAAGCGCTCCAGGGAGACGGAGCTTAGAGAAACCCACGAGTGCTTCTTATTGGACGGCGACGGCCGGCCGGAGCTCCTGGCCGGGGGCAGCGCCCTGTCCGTAACCCATAAGGCCGAGGAGCTTTTACACCTCAACTACCGGCAGTTCCGTCAGGTGATAGTCCTGCCCCAGGGGGACTTTCTAAAGCTCCTGCGGGCGGGCAGCCGGGAGAAGGGGGAGATACTGCGCACACTGTTCTCCGCCGAGGTCTGGGAGCGGCTGCGGGAGCAGTTCCGAGAGCGGGAAAAGTTCCTGGAAAATGAAGCCCGAGACGCGGAAAACCTGCGGGATACCCTTCTGCGCCAGGAGGGCGCACAGGACACGGAAAGCCTTGAGCAGTCGGTGGCGGAGCTGGAAAAGGAGCTCTCCGAGCTTATCACCCGGCTGGACCAAAACGGCAAAAAGCTCTCAGAGACCGAGACCCGGCTGAAAGCCGCCGGGGAGCTCCTGCGCCTGGACCGGGCGGCAAAGGAGGCCGAAGCGCGGCTCTCCGAGACCTCAGCCCGGGCGGAGACCTTGGAGAAGTCCGCCCACAAAACCGACCATATGCTCAAAGAGGCCGCAGAGCTCCAGGAGAAGTCCACCGCCGCCGCCCGGGAGCGGGAGCGCCTTAACGGGTCGCTCTCCCAGCTCACCGCCGCCCTGGACGCTTCGGACAAGGCAAAGCTGGCCCGGAGGGAGCAAAATAACCTGAAAAAGGAACTGGAAACCGCCCAAAAGGAGCAGGAGGACATTACAAAACGCCTGGAGCAGGGGGCGGAGTACGAGGGCCGCTGCCGGGAGGCCAACCTGCGTCTGCCGGAGCTTTTGGAGCGGCGGCAGGCCCTTGAGGGCCAGTGCGCCGCCCTGGAGGAGCTTGCCCGCCGCCGCGCCGCGCTTACAGAAGCGGAGAAGGCCCTAAAGGAAACCGAAGCCCAGGCGGAACGGCGGCGGGTGGAGTGGGAGACCCTTTCCCTGCGCTTAAAGGAGCAAGAAGCCCTTCTAAGGAGCAGCGCCGCCCTGGAGCTTGCCGGTACTCTTGAGGAGGCCCGGCCCTGCCCGGTCTGCGGCTCCGTGCACCACCCCGCCCCCGCCAGAAACCCGGTGCGCAGCGCCCTGTCCCCCCGGGAGTTAGACGTTCTGCGCGCTGGCGAGAAGGGGGCCCGTGAAGCTCTAAGCGAAGCCCAGGGCCTTGTAAAGGCCAGAGCCGACAGCTTAAAGACAGCCCGGGAATCCCTGTCCCGGCAGGAGGAGCTCTGCAAAGACGGCCCCGCCCCGGAGAAGGCCGCCGCGCTGCTGGCCGAAGTAACCGCCAGGGCCGCCGAGGCCCGGAAGCTGGCGGCCCAGCTGCAAAAGGCCGGCAGCCGCCTTGAGGAGCTTCGGGCCCGCCGGGAGGCCATAGAGCAGGAGCGGGCCCAAAAGATGTCCCGGCTCTCGGCCCTTAACGCTCGGGCCGGTGAGTTGGAGCGCCAGGCCGAGGGGGCCCTCTCCCGGCTTGAGAGCGCGGACCCCCGGGCCCTGGAGCGCGCCATAAAGGAGCAGGAGACCCTGGCAGACAGCCTTGCCAAAAAGGCCGTGTCCCTTCGGGAGACCGCCGGGCTCCGGGCCCAGGAGCTGGCCGGGGCTCGGGAGGCTCTGCGTCTGGCAAAAGAAGCCGGCGCGGCGGCGAAGGCGGGGCTGGCTGGGTTCCGGGCGGAACACCCTGACCCACTGGACCTGCCCGCTCTCACTAAGGCGGCGAAGGACCTCCGGGAGGAGAGCCAGCGCAGTTCCCAGGCCATCGGCGAGACAAGGAGCGCCCTCAGATCCCGCCGTGCGGCCCTGGGCTCAATACGAGAGCTGGACCAAAAGATTTCCGGGCTCTCCGCCCGGTTCAGCCGGGTCTCCCGCCTGAGCCGGGCCCTCTCCGGGTCCAACCCCATGAAGACCCCAATTTTGCAGTACGTCCTGAGCGTTACCCTGGACGAGGTGCTGGTCTCCGCCAACCGCTTCTTCCAGCGGCTCTGCCGGGGACGCTATGCCTTACAGCTGGCGGACTGCCCCAGGGGCGGCGGGGCCATGGGCGGCCTGGATCTGGAGGTGCTGGACGGGGCCTCCATGCTGCCCCGGTCCATCGAGACCCTCTCCGGCGGCGAGCAGTTCCTGGCCTCCCTGTCCCTGGCCTTCGGGCTTTCGGAGGTGGTCCAAAGTCACAGCGGGGCGGTGGGCCTGGACTCCATCTTCATCGACGAGGGCTTTGGCTCCCTGGACTCCGAGACCCTGGACGCAGCCATGAAGGCCCTGGCCCTCCTACAGTCCGGCGGCCGCATGATAGGGGTCATCTCCCACGTGCAGGAGCTCCAGAGCCGCATAACAAATCGTCTCCAGGTTACCCAAACTCCAGAGGGCCATGCCAGGGCGAAGGTCATTATACCATAAACTCCGAAGGTACGCTTTGCGTACCTTATACCACAGCAAAAAGGGGACGGGCAATACGCCCGTCCCCCTTACTATACTATATCTCGAAAACCTGTCCCGGCTCCTTCACGTCCATCACACGGGGAGCATACTCCTTGTATGTGGGCGTGCCCTTAAAGAGGGGCACCACCGTATAGTCCTCCCACATATGCATGGGGAACACGTGAGCGGCTCCAGCCGCTTCGGCTCCAGCCGCCTCGAAGAAGTACCTCATGCCAAGGTCAAAGTCCGCGTCCTGCCTTGGGTCCAGAGGCACAAAGGCCACGTCGATGTCCTTGCCCTCAAGGAGTCTTAATTCCTCCCTATACGCCTTTTCCATCATGTCGTTCTGCCACTTGGGGGCCCCCTCCCACACCCAGCAGTTCAGATCCCCGGCGTGGTAGATGCGTTTGCCCTCACACTCCACAAGGAACGCCACACCCTCGTCCGTGGACTTCAAGGTGGCCAGCCGCAGGCCCTCCAGCTCGTAGGTCTCGTGGGGCTTCACGAACAAAGCGGCCTCCCGAAGCTCCTCCGGCACCCGGCTCTCAAAGATGTCCTTCGAGAGAATAAAGCGCACCCGCCGCCCGGGGCGGGCCTCCTTAAACACCTCCGGGGAAAAGTGATCCTCGTGGTGGTGTGACGCGAACACGTATAGGGGCTTATCCGACTGTGGGATATCCCCCCTCCAGTAGTCGAACAGCAGACAGCAGGAGTCAAGCTCCACAAAATAGCCGCTGTGCAGGATAAACGTGACCTTCATATTATCTCACCTTTCTATAATGGAACTACAAATGGAACTACATATTCCGCATATGCCGCCCGCCCTTGGGGGGCCTTGTAGCCACGGTCTTCGTCATCATATGCCTTGGGCGCACGGCCCTTTTCACCTTCAATAGCCGGGCTATTGTCTCCCCCTTTGGCAGCATACACACGTCCTCATAGCTCACCGCCCTAAACAGCACCACACAGGCCGCGTATACTCCTATAGCCACCACAATGGCCGGTATCAGCGCCAGCCTTGGCGTCAAAAACCGGCAGAGCCCCAGATAGGCCCCGTAGGACGCCGCGCCCATAAGCCCCGCCGACAGCAGCATGGGGGCCGCCGTGCCTATAACGCTGTCCATGCTGGGGAAGCTCTCCCTGATGGCCATAAGGTTCAGCAATACTATCACAAGATAGGAGACCACCGTGCTTACGGCCGAGCCCATCACGTTTATCTCGGGTATCCCCGAAAGGACATAGGAGATTCCTATCTTTACCACGCCCCCCACCGCCATGTCCAGCACCGGCCTTGTGGTCCTGCCGAAGGACTGGAGCATGGCGTTGGTGGTATAGACCGTGCTGCTGAAGGCTATTGCCATCGAGAGCACCTGTAAAAGCCGCGCCGTTCCCGCCGCCACCTCCGAGCTGCTGAACAGCAGCAGCTGGCAGATGGGCTCTGCGAATATGGACATACCCACGCTTGCGGGTATGGAGATAAGCAGAGTCATGCGCATGGACATGGAGGAGATATGCCGCACCTGGGGCTTGTCCCCGGAGGCAACGGCCCCCGAGAGCACCGGCAGCAGGCTTGTGGAGATGGGCACCACAAAGGACCCCGGCAGGTCGAAGAACTTCCTTGCGTTGCCCAGCACCCCGCTGTACCAGTCGGCCTGGGACTGGCTAAAGTCCGCCGCCGTCTTCATCCTGTCCATAAGCACCGCGCTGTCCACAAAATCAAGAACGCTTAAAAAGCAGGCCCCAAGGGTTATGGGCACCGCAAAGCGCAGAAGGGCCGTGAGCATATCCCGGCGGCTTGAGACAGCGTGTTCGTCCTGGGGCAGGGTCCTGTCCCTTCTGCGCTGGCGGAGCTTGCAGAAGGCCAGGTACACCATACCCAGCCCCGAGCTCACCGACACGCCGGATATTGCCCCAACGGCGGCCCAGACGTCGGAGTTGTACTTATAGATAATGTAATAGGCAAGGCCTATGCCCACGGCCACCTTTAATACCGCCTCGATGACCTGGGACATGGCTGTGGGCACCATATTGGAGCGTCCCTGAAAGTAGCCGCGGATAGCGGAGGTTATGGCGATAAAGAACACCGTTGGCGCAAGGGCCACTATAGTGCCCGCCGCCCCGGGCTTGCCCAAAAGCCCCGCTATCTGCCTTGAGCCAAACAGCATCACAAGGCACCCCAGAAGACCTATGCCGAAAAACAGCCAGAAGGCCACGGAAAAGACCTGGTCCGCCTCCCTGCGTCGGCCCATTGCGCTGGCCGTGCCCACCATCCGGGACACGGCGATAGGCAGCCCGGCGGTGGAGAGCACCAGGAAGATGGTAAAGATATCATACGCACCATAGAAATAGGACATACCCTCGGCGCTTATAAAGTTCGCAAGGGGTATGGAGAACAGCAGCCCCAGGGCCTTTACCACCAGGGTGGAGATGGAGAGGATCGCCGCGCCCTTCATAAAGCCGTTCTTATTGTCCCCAGCCATTCCTCCGCCTCCTTTTCATGCCCATATTTATAGTGTGCCCAACCGTTACCATATCATTATACCAAATGATATGTGGAAACGCAAGGGCACACGTATAGTCAGCGGTAAAATTCCCGCCACCATCGGAAAAGGCAGAGCCACTGGACATACTCCATGTTCCCGTCCCTGCAAAGAGGCGGCAGGCCCTCCCTCCTAAGGGCAGCGGATATCTGCCTTTTTGTCAAAAGACTCCTGGGACCCGCTCTGAAGGCCCGCTCCAGGAACGTCCTGTATTCCCCCTGCAGCTCCCAGGGCAGGTCCGGGACGCTTTTGCACTTGAGCTCCAGAAGGGCGGCGTCCACTCCCGGCATGGGATGAAACTCCGTCCTGGGTATTTTAGCGGCTATCCTCACGTCGAAGTACGGCCTGATGGCATAGGACGCAAGGCCCGTCCCTGTAAAGCGCCTGGCCGCGCCCAGCTCCACTATGAGCCACGCCGCCCTCGGAGGGCGTCCGGCCCGGGTCAGCTTTTTGAGTATGGCGCTGGTCCCGGAAAAGGGGAGGTTGGCGAACACCTTATAGGGCCCCTTTGGCAGCGGGTATTTGAGGAAATCCCCCTTGATAAGCTCCAGCTTATCCTCTCCCGCAAAGCGCTCCCGGAGCCCCGCCCAGAGCCTTGGGTCCAGCTCCACGGCGGTCAGCCGCCCGCACCGCGGAAGCAGTTCCCTTGTGATATGCCCCTTGCCCGGGCCTATCTCCAGCACGTGGTCAGAGCTCCCAATATCCGCAAGGCCTATGAGCCTTCGTATCCCGGCCCTGCTTGTCAGGAAATTCTGTGAAGCCCAAAGAGGGGTTCCCTTTGGGTAACGGGTATTTTTGGGCATGAAAAAGCACCTCTTTCGCAAAGTTGAGTAAACCTTAGAAAGAGACACGGCAAAGCAGCCCTCCGCCTCCTGCGGCGGGAATGCTTGTCATGTCCCTGTCATTTCCTCAAGCGAAAAATGGCGCAAATACCCATATTTGTTTCCTCTGTCCTCCCGTCTCGCCGGGGAGCCCGACTATCATGACATTATTATAACCTGCGAAGGGCAGGTTTGTCAACACCGTCGGCATCTCCCGGCAGGGGAAAAATTTTTTCAGACCCCTTCAATATTCCCGGATTTTCTGCGACTATATACATGAAAGGCCTTTCAAGGAGGGGTTCCCCGTGGAGGATATGCGCATCATCGACCTATATAACAGCCGGGACGAGCGGGCCATCGCCGAGACCCGGCGAAAGTACGGCCCCTACTGCAATAAAATAGCTTTGAACCTGCTGGGCTCCCCCGAGGAGGCCGAGGAGTGCGTCAGCGACACCCTTTTCGCCGCCTGGCGGCAGATACCTCCCCTTATTCCCCGGTCCCTGCGGGCGTTTTTGGGGCGGGTCACCCGGAACCTCTCCGTCTCAAGGTACCGCTCCTTAAAAGCGAAAAGGCGCTGCCCCGGCATGGAGGAACTGCTCTCGGAGCTCTCCGACTGCCTGCCGGACAGCAATACCCTGGACGCCCAGGTGGATTCCCGGGCCCTTACCGGCGTTATCACCCGGTGGCTGGACGAGCTTCCGCCCCGGGACCGGGAGCTGTTTGTGCGGCGCTACTGGTTCTGCGACAGCCTTTCGGACGTGGCCGCCCGTATGGAGGAGACCCCCCAGGCGCTCTCACAGCGCGCCTATCAGCTTAGAAGATCCCTTAAAAACCACCTTGAAAAGGAGGGCTATACAATATGAGACCCGAAGACCTTTTTAATGCTGTCACGGATATCCGCGACGACCAGATAGAGTTCGCAAAACCCGCCCGCTCCCGCCGCCGGTACCTGGTCCCCATGGCCGCGTGCCTGGCGCTGGCTCTTATCGCCCTGCCGTTTTTGAGTTCTCCCTCTCCCGTGGTGCAGCCCCTCTATACCGGCTCCGCCCAACTTGCCAGAGCAGAGTACCCCGGCTCCTCCCGGGCGGAGACTGCTGCGGAGACAGTCGAAGGCCCCTATGCCCATGACGAGGTCGCAGGCGGCAAAAGCAGCTCCTGTGGATACGATGACAGCGGACTGTGGGAAAAGATAGAGCAGGGCCGCAGGGAATACTTCAACAGGCGTGACGAATACTCCCGGCGCTTGGGCGGCTTCTGGGCCGAAAGCGCCGAGACCTTCCTGACCGCCGATAATGAGGAGAACCTGATATTCAGCCCCGTCAGCCTCTATACCGTCCTGGGCATGTCCGCCGAGCTCTGCGAGGGCGGGCCCCAGGAGGAGATACTGGACCTATTGGGCAGCCCCGACATCACCGACCTGCGGGACAGCGCCCGGCGCATATGGTGCGCAAGCTTTGCCCGTGACGACAGCACCTGCCTTCTGGCAAACTCCCTATGGCTCTCAAACACCGTGGATTACAAGCAGCCGGTGCTGGATATATTGGCGGAGAACTACTTTGCCGACAGCTTTAGAGGCGACATGGGCAGCGAAGAATACGACCTTATGCACCTGGACTGGCTAAAGGAAAAGACCGAGGGCTATCTGGACGGCAGGCTCCCGGAGCTTGAGACAGACACCCTTATGTATCTGGACAGCACCATCTATTACAAGGCCCGCTGGTATCATGAGTTCAGCCCCTCGGGCAACGAGGAGGGAACCTTCCACGCCGCCTATATGGACCAGCCCTGCACCTTCATGAATCAGTCCGGCCAGGGGGAATACTATAAGGGGGAGAATTTCACCGCCACGGCAAAGTATATGTACGGCTCCCAGGAGCTGCTGTTTGTCCTGCCGGAGGAGGGCGCCTCCCCCAACGAGCTCCTGACCGACCCCGAGTATAAGCGGTTCATATCAGCTTACCTTGAGGACCCGGCGGGGTGGGAGAACAAGGGCTATTCCACCATAAATCTGAGCGTCCCCAAGTTCGATATAACCTCCGATATGGACATGGCCCCGGGTCTTCGTGAGATGGGCGTAAGCGGCATATTTGAGGGCGGCTCCGGCAGCTTTGCCCCCATCGCTGACCAGGATTTCTCCTTCACCGGCGTAAAGCACGCCTGTCGGGTGTCCCTCGACGAGGAGGGCTGCGAGGCCGCGTCGGTAATGATAGCGCCTGTCTCCGGGGCCTCCGCGCCCCCGGAGGAGGAGCTGGACTTCAGGCTTGACCGGCCCTTCCTGTTTATGGTGATCGGCAATGAAAGCCTGCCCATATACATGGGCGTTGTAAACCAGATAACTGAATAATCATGAGAGGAGCGTTCATTATGAAGCTTACAAGCAGTCAAAAACTTACTCTGGCGCTGATAATACTGGCGGTGCTGCTGGCCGTCACGGCGGCGGTGGTGGCCTTTAGCGGCGGAACAACAGGAGGGACAAAGCCCCTGTTCGCGGGCAGCGGCAAGCTGGCGGGTCCAAAGCTCCCGCAACTCTCCTTCGAGAACTACCCCACCGAGGAGCAGGAAAGGGAGCTCTCCGACATCACCTCCCGGGTGGAGGCTTTCCGCGAGGAACTCCCCCGGCACGCCGAAGCCCTGGCCCCCTTCTTTGAGAGGAGCACCCGGCAGATACTCTCCAGCCATGGGGGCGAGAACCAGATATACTCCCCGCTGAACCTTTATATGGCCCTGTCCATGGCCGCGGAGGTGACCGGCGGCTCCACACAGGGGCAGATACTGGACCTACTGGGCGCGCCGGACCTTGAGAGCCTGCGTAACCAATCCCAGGGTCTGTGGCTCATGAGCTCCCTGAACCTTTACGGCGGCGAAACTGACCTTGCCAACTCCATATGGCTCAATAACTCCATCGACTATAAGCAGGAGACCCTTGACATTCTGGCGGGGGACCACTTCGCCGAGAGCTTCCGGGGCCAGCCCGGCACCGAGGAATATAATAAGCTCCTCCAGGACTGGACCAACGAGAAGACCCGGAACCTGCTGGAGGACAGCGCGAACAGCCTTCAAATGGACCCCTCCACGCTGCTGACCCTGATGAGCACTGTCTACTTCAAGGCCTCCTGGCACGATATGTTCCCCGAGGACCTGACCGCCACTGAAACCTTCCACGCCCCGGAGGGCGACATTGAGCGCGACTTCATGCACCGCAGCGTCTCTGGCGACTACTTCCGGGGGGAGCACTTCGGCGCCACAAGCCTGTCCTTCCAGGGCGGCGCGGGCATGACCCTCCTCCTGCCGGACGAGGACAGCGGCGTCGACGCTCTCCTGGCCGACGGCAGCGACCTCTGGGACTTCCTCTCCTGGCAGGCCCTGCGCAGGGCCGACCCCAACACCCCCGAATGGGAGGAGAGCACCTGGGCCAAGATAAAGCTGGCCCTGCCCAAGTTCGACGTGTCCTCCAATAACGACCTGATAGACCCGCTGAAATCCCTGGGCATGACCAGCGCGTTCGACCCCGATATCAGCGATTTCAGCCCGCTGATGGATGGCGATATTCCCGTCTGCATAAGCAAAGTGAACCACGCCGCCCGGGTCATGGTGGACGAGGAGGGCTGTACCGCCGCCTCCTATGTGGAGATAATGGTAGCTGCGGGAGCCGCGATGGGCCCCGATGAAATAATCGACTTCACCCTTGACCGGCCCTTCATCTTCGTGATACACACCACGGACGGTATGCCCCTGTTCGCGGGGGTGGTCAATCGGCCTTGACATTCCCGGCCCTCATGCTATAATTGGCATAGCAACCAAACTCATACGCAGGAGGGCAATATATGATAAGCATAAAGGAACAGGCCGTCATAAGCGGCTTTGCCGACGAATACTCACCAATCTTCGACGAACAGCTGGCGGCTTTAAACCGTCTTGGCGTGTCCCACATCGAGCTCCGGGGCATCGACAACGTGAACGTCTCCGACCTGACAGGCGAAAAGCTCCGGGAAGTCCGGGAGAAACTTTCCGCTGCGGGGATAAAGGTCTCGTCCCTCGGCTCCCCCATCGGCAAGATCGGCATAGAGGACGATTTTGCGGCCCATATGGACAAGCTGAAGCGCACTTTAGAGATCCAAAAGGAGCTCTCCGCCCCATATCTCCGTATGTTCAGCTTCTATCTGCCCCAAAACGCCGACCCGGCGGCGTACCGAGGCAAGGTGATGGACCGGCTCTCGGCCATGGCGGAGGAGGCCAAGCGCTGGGATGCGGTGCTGCTCCACGAGAACGAGAAGGCCATCTACGGCGACACGGCCCCCCGCTGCCTGGACATTATGGAGCAGCTGGGCTCTGAAAACCTCCGGGCGGTCTTTGACTTTGCGAACTTTCTCGAGGTGGGCCAGCCCACTATCGAGGCCTTCCAAAGGCTCCGCCCCTACATAGAATACGTGCACATCAAGGACGCTTCAAAAGAGAAGCAGATCGTCCCCGCCGGCCATGGCATAGGTCAGGTAGAGGAGATACTTGGCAGATTGCTGGGCTCCGGCTGGACAGGCTTTCTGTCCCTGGAGCCCCACCTGACGGACTTCGCAGGGCTCAGCGCCCTTGAGCAGGACCCCCAGAAGCGCCGCTCCGCCCTGACCCAGCCCGAAGCCTGGGAACTGGCCCTTTCCTCCCTGCGGGAGATTTTGGCACGGCTGGACGGAAAAGAGGTGCAGGCATGACGGTCCCTCTAAAATGCGCCCTAGTGGGCTGCGGCAGCATAGCCCAGGTCCACGCCCGGGCGCTTAGTGAAATGCCCGAAGCCCGGCTTCTGGCCTTCGCGGACCTTCTCCCGGAGCGGGCGCAGGCTATGGCGGAAAAATACGGCGGCAAAGCCTACGGCTCCCTCGACGAGCTTTTGGCCCACGAACAGATAGACGTGCTGCACCTCTGCACCCCCCATTACCTGCACACGCCCATGGCCCAACAGGCGGCGGACCTTCAGATAAACGTCTTTACCGAAAAGCCACCGGTAATAGACCGCGACCAATGGGCACAGTTTAATCGGCTTGAGGATAAAGTTGGGGTCGGCATATGCTTCCAGAACCGCTATAACGGCAGCACAAGGGCCCTCAAAGCCCTGCTTGACTCCGGCGAAGCGGGCGAAGTCCTGGGCTCCCGGGGCTTCGTCACCTGGCGGCGGGACGCGGCCTACTACACCGAAAGCGGCTGGCGGGGAGCCCTTGCCACCGAAGGCGGCGGCGCGCTGATAAACCAGGCCATACACACCCTGGACCTGATGGCCTACCTCCTGGGCCCCGGCCAGGTGCTGGGCGCAAGCCTCTCCAACCGTCACCTTAAAGGGGTCATAGAGGTAGAGGACACCCTAGAAGCCGCCCTGGACTTCGGGAATAAGCGGGGCCTGTTCTACGCCGCCACGGACTACTCCCTGGACGCGCCCATCCTCTTCGAGCTCAGCTGTGAAAACGCCACCCTGCGCCTTGAGGGGGAGCGCTTCACCCGCTTCTGGCGTGACGGCCGCATAGAGCAGGAGGATTACACCGCCCAGGACCCCACCGTCCCCGGCAAGGCCTACTGGGGCAGCAGCCACAGGCGCTGCATAGAGGATTTCTACCGCTGTGTGCAGAGCGGCAGGCGGTTTATGAACGATATCTCCGGCGTTTCAAATACTGTTGAGCTTATGCTTTCCCTTTACGAAGCCGCCCGAGGCAAATAACAGATAACTGCCCTAAACAGCCCCTCCGGAGCGTAACCCCCCCGGAGGGGCTGCTTTTTCTCTCTTATTATCACAACTACTGTATTGTTAAAGTCTAAAATTAAAATAATTAAAGAAATTTCTTAAAAAAATTGATTTTACGCTTGACATTCTTAAAAACCTGGTATATAATGCAAGCATAGAAAGCAAATCGGAACTTAAACACACCATATATCACATCATATAGAAAGGAAAGGGATAATACTATGAAAACTTATCACGCCCCCTCCCAGTGCCCGGTCTGCGGCGAGCCCATGCAGGTCACCCGGCTCCACTGCCCAAACTGCCACACGGAGCTCTCCGGCCAGTTCACCCCCTGCCGCTTCTGCACCCTAGAGGAGAAGCACTTGCAGTTCGTAGAGGTGTTCCTCCGCTGCCGGGGCTCCATCAAGGAGGTGGAGAGGACCCTGGGGGTCAGCTACCCTACGGTAAAGAATATGCTGGACGCAGCCCTCAGCGCCCTCAGGCTGGACGACAGGCCCGAGCCCCAGGAGGCCCGCAAAAAAGAGGAACGCTCCGAGATACTCTCCCGCCTGTCCGGCGGGGACATGAGCGTGGACGCGGCCTTAGAGGCTCTGAAATCCTTGAAAGGGGAAAAGTAAAATGTGCATAGATAAATATAGCCCCCCTGAAATGCTCCCCTATGTCTCCCACGACAGAGAGAACGCCCTAAGGCTTGCCGCCCAGGAGCGGTTTGAAATGATGACCGGCAGCCAGCGTAAAAACAGAAACCAGAGGAGGACACTAAAATGAGCGACGAGAAGCGCACGATACTTGAAATGCTCGCAGAGGGCAGGATAACCCAGGAGCAGGCAGACCAGCTTTTAGAGGCCCTGGGGGATAGTGACGAAGCTGAGGCAGAAATCGAAGCAGAGCCCACAGAGGAGACCACCCCCTCCATCACTGTAAACGACGCGGACGGCTCGGCCACCATCTATCCCGACGGCACCATCGAGCTGCAGGGGGACAGCACCGGGGAGCCCATGGTGATAAACGGCGGGAACCACCAGATAAACCTTACCCTGCACCCGGACCATGCGGAGATAAACTTGGACCACGGCGAGCCCTCCGGGATAAACGTGGAGCTGCCCCATGAGCTCATACCCCCGGCCCCGCCCGCTCCGCCTGAACCGCCCCAGCCGCCCCAGCCCGGCAGCCAAGAGGATATGGAGCGCTATATCCAAGAGTGCCAGGAAAACAACCAGCGGTACTGCCAAGAGATGAACAAGTACCAGCAGCAGATGGCACAGTATGCCGCCCAGTTGGAAAAGTCCAGGCTTCAGGCTTCCCCACAGCCAGAAGCCCCCGCCCCCACCACCGGCAGCTGGAGCAGCTGGCTCTCCGGAATAGGCGAGGAGCTTCGCCAGGGGCTCCGGGAGATAGGCCGGGAGCTGGGCCGGGATCTGGACAACGCAATGGACGATGTGTCCGACGCCATAAGCGACATGAAGGACGCCCTGGGCGATGTAGTGGAGGACTGGCAGGAGGAGCTCATGGAGGAGCAGGAGGAGCTGGCGGAGCAGATGGAGGAGGCCGCCGAAGCCGCCGCTGAAAACAGCTTCCTGGACTTTAACCCGGGCTTCCCCTTTGGCGGCCCCGCCGAGGCAGAGGGCATGGAGCAGGTAGCTGTGCCCCCGGAGAAGCCAGAGTTTATAGACGGCGAATTTGCCTACCGCAGATGGGCGGGAATCAGCAGCCTTGAGAAGCTGGACATAAACTGGCCCACAGGCCGGGTGAGCATAGCCCCCTGGGATGGGGACAGCATAGATATAGTGGAGTACAGCAAGAAGGCCCTGGCCCCGGAGCACTCCTGTGTGCTCTTTTCCAAGGACTCAAAAAAACTCACCATTCTGGAGTACCCCCAGAACAGCCCCGGCGGGATATTCTCAAATGGCTGGAACGCAGTCACCCGGCCCTCAAAGCGCCTGGAGGTGCTCGTTCCCCGAAAGCAGTGCCAAAATATTGAGAAGCTAAGGGTACAGTGCATAAGCGGCACCGTTCAGGTAAGCGAGCTCTCGGGGGAAAGCTTTTCCCTCTCGGCCGTGTCCGGCACGGTCCTGCTGCGGTCCATCTCCGCCGAGACCCTGGACGCGGGCACCGTCTCCGGCACTCTGACCCTGGAGGACTGCTCCGCCGAAAAGCTCAACGCACATTCCGTCTCCGGTACCAACCTCTGCAAGGGCTTCTCTGCCGAGAAAGCCGAGCTCACCACCGTCTCCGGATCCCTCAATGCCCACGGCAACGCGGAGAAGTTCAAGATAAGCACGGTCTCCGGCTCTGCCAGCCTTATGGTGGACCAGTGCCCAGAGAAGGCCCATATAAGCTCCGTCAGCGGCTCCCTCAAAATACGGCTCCCGGAGAATGCCGGGTTCACTGCCAACTACGGCTCCACCTCCGGGGACTTCAAGACCGACTTCCCGGCCCAGATAACCGCCGACGGCAAGCGCAAGAAGAGCGGCCGGGCCACCTTCGGCAGCGGCGAGTGCAAAATCGACCTGCACACCACCTCGGGCAGTATGAGAGTGTTAAGGGCCGACGGAGTAAGCGTATAACTTCTGCTAATATATTAAAGCGAAGGCCCCACTTTGAAAGTGGAGCGCTTCGCTTTTTGTTTTAGTATGTTCCTTCTGTAGAGAACGTAATATCCCCGCCCTCTTTCCGTCTGGAATTTTTCCTGCGCTTACCCAGCTCCTGCTCAAACAAATCCTCGTCAAAGGGAATCTCCACCGGCTTATGAAGCCACCCGGACAGGTGCAGGGCATTTGAGAGCGTCAGCCCCCTTATCCCCTCGCGCCCGTCGGCCACAAGAGGCTCGCCCCGCAGGATATTGGCGGCAAAGGCGTTTAATACCCCCACATGCTGGGGATTCTCCCCGTCGGTCTCCACAATTATCTTCTCCGTCTCCGGCTTCGCAAAGCCCTCCTTGGAGCTCTTGCAGAACTCCCGCTCGTCCTCTTTAAGCCGCCAGAAGGTCAGCACATCGTCCTCGCACACCAGCTTGCCCCTTGTGCCGGTCAGTTCGAACCTGTTGGTCCCGGGCGCGTCCCCGGTGGTGGTGACGAAGACCCCCGTGGCGCCGTTCTCAAACTCCAGATAGGCCGTCACGTCGTCCTCCACCTCGATATCGTGCCACTTGCCCTCGTGGCAGAAGGCCTGCACCCTCTTTGGCAGCCCGCATATCCACTGCAGCAAATCCAGCTGGTGGGGGCACTGGTTGAGGAGCACCCCGCCTCCCTCTCCGGCCCAGGTGGCCCGCCAGTCCCCGGAGTCGTAGTATATCTGGGTGCGGTACCAGTCGGTGATTATCCAGTTGACCCTTTTAAGGTCCCCCAGCTCGCCGCTCTCCACCATCTCATGCATCCTTCTGTACACGCAGTTGGTCCGCTGGTTGAACATCATGCCGAAGGTCCTCCCGGCCTTATCCGCCGCCGCGTTCATCTCCTTCACCGCGTTGGTATACACCCCCGCCGGCTTCTCGCAGAGCACGTGCAGGCCCTTTGCGAAGGCCTCCTTTGCAAGCACCGGGTGCTGATAGTGGGGCACGGCGATAAGCACCGCGTCACAAAGTCCGCTCATTATAAGCTCAGCGCCCTCGTTAAACACCGGCACCCCGGGCAGGCTTTCACCGGCCCAGTCCCGCCTTGACTGCCGCCTGTCGGCCACAGCCGCCAGGGTTATCTCCGGGGTCTTGCCGGCCATAATGTTCTGGGCGTGGCCGGTGCCCATGTTGCCAATGCCGATAATTCCCAACCTGACCATAAAATTACCTCCCAATTATAATGCTATATCAGACCCTCCAGCCAGCAAAGGAGCTTCTGGCCCCGGGGTAACTGCCGCCTAAGCTTCTCTTTCAGCCTCTCACTATCCCCTATAAGCTCAGAAAGCTCCTCCCCGCTGAGCATATGGGCCGAGAATCTGGCCTTCTCCGCCAGCTCCCTCCACCTCTCCGGCGGGGCCTCCCGCACCCCGCAGAAGGTCTCCTTCTCATACAGCTTCAAGAGGTAGGCATAGGCCCTGAGCCCCGCCGCGTTCTTGTCTCTCTGCCCCAGGTCCCGCTCACGTCTCTTTATCCGCAGTATTCTCTGGAGCATAAGCGCCCCCATGAATGCCGCCGCCCCCAACAGGCTCCACAGCACCGCCCAGAGCGCGCCGCTCTCCTTTTTGCTGGTCCCGGCCCCGGGACCCTGGGTTCCCGGGCTGGGAGCCGGAGAGACTCCCGCCCTGGGTGTGGGCGACGCCAACTGCTCATCAATAAGCGGGTTATCCCTGGGCGGCATAGTGGGCCGCTCGGTCTCGGGCCGCGGGGTGGGGAGCTCATACTCCTCTATGTTCTCCGGCAGGACAGCGTCAAAGAACGCCGCCGGGTTGTCCGGGGCCGCCGGGGTCACCTCCACCGGCATCCACCCGGTCCCCCCGCAGTACACCTCTACCCAGGCGTGGGCGTTGTAGTCCGGCACGTCCACCCAGCCGTTGCTCCCTGACGGCACCACGTACCCTTCGGCGTACCTGGCCGGGTACCCCGCCGCCCGCAGCAGCAGCACCGCCGCCGTGGCGAAGTGCACGCAGTACCCTTCGTGGGATTCCCCCAAAAAGAACTCCACAAAGTCCCGGTCCTCCGGCGGCTGCTCCGGGTCAAGGGTATAGGTGAAATATTCCCTGAACGCTTGGGCTATTCCGGCGGCGTAATGCTCCACTCCGTCCACATAGCGGAAATCCCCCGCCCTGTTATGTCCCAACGGGTCCAGGTCATAGGCCTCCTGGAAGTCCGCAAGGAAGTCCTTCAGCTCCTCGGGCACCTCAAGATAGTGCTCATAAACGAACTTATTGTACTCCTCCACGTTCTCCAGGAGCTCCTGCTGCTTTGGGTCCAGGCTCTCCCAGATCTCATAGAACCTGGGCATCTCCCACAGGTCTGCGGGCCAGCCCTCTCCGCCTATGCTCGCCTGGCTGTTTATGCTGTTGAACAAGTCCGGGATATCGCTGCCCACCGGCTTGTTCTGAAAAGACATCTGTGAGGAACCATATAGCCAGGTTATGCTTTCGCCGTACTTGTCCGTGATCACGTTCCCATATAGCGCCGAGCCCAGGTCGCTGATGTTTTCTATCCCATAGTTCCTATAGGCCAGATGGGAAATCACCCGGCTGAAATAGTTGAACCCATAGGCCCTGGAGTCCCCCTCCAGCTCATACCCCCTGGTGCCGTTTATCAAGCTCTGCGACCTCATATAGCCGTCGTCCACCGGCTCTATGCCGTACTCCGAGAGCTCCTCCCCGCCGCTTATAAGGCTTGCGGGGATATACACGCACCGGGGGTTGGCCCCCAGGTTCTGCACGCTCAGGTGGTACCAGTTCTGCTTGTCCCGCCCTGGGGCGAACATCTCCCGCTTGTACCTTGCCAGCTGGTTCTGGGCGCAGAGCTCCAGCTTAGAGAGCTCCTCTCGGCCCTCATTGTCCAGCCGCTCCCAGCTGTGGCCGGTATAGACCGAGCCCACAAAGCTCTTCAGGTACTCCTTATAGAGGTTGGCGGGTGTGACGCCCAGGTTGTCCCGGGGGGCCTCATACCAGGTGTCTCCGTTCCCGTTGGTACGCTCAAAGTCCACCGAATACTCCGGGTATGCCTCCCAGTCGAACTTCACCCGCAGCATGGTCTCGCCGGTATAATCCCGGCGGCCCATGGTACGAAACTGCACCGATTTGTTGCTGTTTCCCTGGCCGCCCCTTATATACTGGGAGGAGCCTATCCCCTCCCGCACCGCCGTGCGCAGATTCTCGGCAAGCTGGGGCCTTTTATAGGTGTCCGGCGGCGCGTACATATACACCAGCCCCATACAGAGCCCCACCCCCAAAAGCAGCAGCAGCGCCGTGGGCCTTGCCACCGCCACCCCGGAGGCCTTATACCCCTTCTTGCGGAAACGCCCCACAACGCCCTCGTTTCCCGTAAGGGACGGGGCCAGCAGCAGAAGCATACACCAGAACATCAGAAGCGCGGCAAAGGCCCAGCCCGCCGGCAGTATGGAAAAGCTCATGGGCAGAAGCAGCAGCGCGCCGGTCAGCCCGAAGGGGGCCCTGTTGTTCCTGCTCCTGACCCACATCCGGGCCATGGACCAGAAGAAGGGGAGGAGCAGCGCCATGATAAAGCTTGTGCACTCGCCTGTAATATCCACTTGGGCGGCGCCCACGGAATATGGCAGGCGCAGGGTTGGCAGGTCATAGTTCAGCTTGGCCCCATAGCAGTCCAGCATAAAGTTCACCGTGCGCACCGCCCCGTGGGCCGCCGCGTCAAAGCGGAAGATCACCATCAGCAGCCACGCCGCCCACCCCGGCAGCGATACCCGCCACCCGCGCTTGCGGCTATCCGTCTGCCGCCACACGGAGAAGGCTATGCAGACAAGGCCCATGACCACCAGCCATGGGGTGTATACCGGCACCCGAAAGGCCGTGATAAAGCACCCCCAGCCTCCAAGGCCCCCAAGGACCATAAGCGCCCCATAGAATACCGCCCGGCCAAGAGCTCCGTTCTCCTTCAGCAAAAGCCTTGGCTGGTCCAGCGTAAGGCCTGTATCTCTGTCCATCAGCGGTCCCCCCTTTTTACAGCATAAGCCCTTCCAGGTCCCCCGCCAGCGACCCGGGACGCACCTGCGCCCAGCAGGAATCCGGCGGCAGGCCCTTCCCTGTTTCCAGGGGCCGGGTGTGTATCACCGTCAGCCGGGCCGAGGGATACTCCCGGCCTATCATCTCCAGTGCGGCCGGGGCCGGCTCAGGACAGATGTAAGCTATCCGGGCAATATCCTGTGGCGCTCCCAGGGGCGTCCCCGCCGGGAAGGGCCCCTTGTCCCCATGGCAGAGCACCGCCTCCACGGCCATATTCCCCGCCTCCGGGCTGTCCACCTCAATAAACGTCAACTGTCGGCCCCTGGGGAAGCCCACCACATACTCCGCCCAGCAAAGGCAGTGGCTCAAGGTGGCAAGGGCATCCATAAGCAGGTCCGCCTCCTGGCTGTCCCCATATAAGTCCATAAGCAGCAGGGCCCGCTGGGCCATGGGCAGGCTGCCCTCCCGCACCAAAAGCCCTCCGGACTTCTGGGAGAGCTTCCAGTCCACCCGGTTAAGCCTGTCCCCGGGCCTATAGCCCCTAAGGCCGAAAAACTCCGTGGGGTCCCCGCCTGGTCTTGTGGGGGAATAGCGGTCGCTTTCCGCGTCCGGGGCCTGGCGGGGGCCCATGCCCACAAGAGTCTCATAGACGTTGGGCTGCACGATGACCTGGCACGCGCTCCCCGCCTTCAGCCGCACCGGTAGACAAAAAAGGCCCAGCAGGTCATAGGCCCGGGCCTTAGAGAGCCGGCAGATTATCCGCCCGCAGGTATGGGAAACAAGCCGCTGCTCCACCGCCTGGGGCCTGCGCCCCGGCGAGAGCTCCAGGGTCTCCCGCCGAGCCTCGCCGGTAAAGGTGTTCTCAATACTCAGCCGTACCCGAACCCGCCCGGACGGCAGGAACCAGCGGCTCCGGGCGGACACCTGCAGCGGCAGCGCGGCGGATTTGGCGGTCCTGGCCGCGCCGTTCCCCACCTCCACCGTGGCCCTGGCGGTAAGCATCCCCGGCAGGGACAGCGCCAGGGACAGCCAGGGCACCGTCAGGGACAGCAGGAATACATACCAGGAGTAGTAGCCGTTAAAGCAGATAAGGAAGGCTGTGGTGCAGAGCAGTATGAACAGATACAATAGCCGGTTTCTGAGCATAGGCGGCCCCCGGTCAGCGCAGAAGCTTTGGCGCCGGCACTGCGGAGAGCACGCCCTCCAGCACCGAAGGGGCGTCGCTGCCGGAGAGCCTTGCCTGGGGCTCCAGCGCCACTCTATGGGCCATAACGTCCTGGAACAGCAGGTGTATGTCCGCAGGCACCACATAGTCCCTTCCGCCCATCCAGGCCGAGGCCCGGCATATCCGAACAAGGGCTTGTCCCGCCCGGGGGCTGGCCCCCAGGCGCAAAGCCGGGTCCTCCCTGGTGGCGGTGCACAGGTCGGCCACATATTTATACAAATCGTCGGCCACGTGGACCCTGGCGGCCTCTCCCCGCATGGCCGTAACCTCCTCAAGACTGGCGGCTGCCCGGACGCTCTCAAGGGGGCGCTTGTCCTCGGTCTGCCTGAGAATGCCTATCTCCTGCTCAGCGGTGGGATAGCCGATGGAGAGCCTTATCATAAAGCGGTCCAGCTGGCTCTCCGGCAAGGGCTGGGTGCCCGCTGTACCAAGGGGGTTCTGGGTGGCAATAACCGTATACGGGCGCGGCAGTCTGCGGCTCACCCCGTCCACGGTGACCTGACCCTCCTCCATGGCCTCCAAAAGGGCGCTCTGGGTCTTGGCGCTGGTGCGGTTTATCTCGTCGGCCAGGAACAGATGGCACATAATGGCTCCGGGCCTATACTCCAGCTTCCCGCTCTCCCTTCCCAGCACCGAGTAGCCCACCACGTCGCTGGGCATGGTCTCTGGGGTAAACTGTACCCGGGAAAAGCTCATGCTCATGGCCCTGGAAAAAGCCAGGGCCATAGTGGTCTTGCCCACGCCTGGGTTGTCCTCCAAAAGGATATGCCCTCC
Organism: Acutalibacter muris; assembly: GCF_002201475.1. Classification (NCBI taxonomy): domain Bacteria; kingdom Bacillati; phylum Bacillota; class Clostridia; order Eubacteriales; family Acutalibacteraceae; genus Acutalibacter; species Acutalibacter muris. The sequence continues at coordinate 3,491,894 of NZ_CP021422.1, forward strand.
CGCGATAATGGCCATCAGGGTCTTGCACACCACAGTGTCCTTGCCGATTATGGTCTTGCGCACCTCGTTTATTATACCTAACGCCTTTGGCTGCGTCATAGGAGCTTTCCCGCCTTTCCCGATATTCTTTACCCCCATTAACAAAAATAGGGAAGTTTACACTTCTCTACTTTTTCCCGAGCTATTCATAAATTGGAGCGGACGACGAGGCTCGAACTCGCTACCTCCACCTTGGCAAGGTGGCGCTCTACCAGATGAGCTACGCCCGCGCTTATGTCACTTATTATACACCCTTTCCCGGGATTTGTCAACAGAGAAATAAAAAGCAGGAAAAAAAACTTACAGCCCCCTCTGTGGGTATGGGGGGAGTTCTTCAGCGCTCATTTCTCTGTCCTCCAGTGAGCTCCAAACCGGTCGCAAACTCCAAAGGGAAACGCAAAAGCCGGGCCCCCAATAAGGAGACCCGGCCTTTTTACGCTTCTAAGCTTACAGCTTTATAACGTTAACAGCGCGCAGCTTCTCGCTGTTCTTGGGATCGGGCTCGGTCTCAAAAGTAACCTTCTGGCCCTCCTCCAGGGTCTTGAAGCCCTCGGCCTGGATGGCGGAGAAATGCACGAAGACGTCCTCGCCGCCCTCGTCGTTGGAAATGAAGCCATAACCCTTCTCTGCGTTGAACCACTTGACTGTACCGTTCATTTTTGGCACCTCCATAGAAATGTTTCGTAATCCGACTGCTTCACGAACACCCGGCTCAGAAACCGATAGTTAACCGAGCTTGCAAGGTCAACTATTGTCCCCCTGGCTAAGAAGAACTCACAGCTTGTGTAAATCATCAGACGCCCAATGACCTACAGAAACTGTGAGTACATTTTCGTGCTATCAGAATACAGTCAAAGTATACCACGGCGCGCAAGGTTTGTCAAGGGGATTTGAAATTTTTTACTTATCCTCCAGCTTTGGGACCCTGGCAAAGACCTCCATCACCGGCTCGCGCATCCAGAGCCCCGGGGTTATGCGCACCGAATACCCGAACCCGCCGTCACAGAGCCAGTCCTGGGGCGCCGCTTTCGGCAGACCGAAGGCGGCGAGTATGGAGGTCATCACCCCCGCGTGGGTCACCAGCACCGCCGGTGTAACGCCCCTTGCCATCATGTTCTGCACCAGCAGCTGGAAGCCCCTGCATATCCGCTGGAAAAACACCTGTCCGCTCTCGCCGTTCGGCGGGGCCCCCTGGCCCATAAGCCACTCCGGGAACCCCGGCTCGTCTTTCAGCTCCTCCGCCGTCTTATTCTCCCAGTCCCCGAAGTCGCACTCCGCCAGGTCCAGCACCACCTCAGGCTGGGCCTGCGGGTACAGAATTTTCAGCGTGTCCACGCAGGACACCGCAGGGCTCGCACAGTAGAGCTCTCCCTGGGGATACTTATACTCCCGCTTAAACTCCGCCAGCTCCGCCACCGCCCCCATGGGCAGCGGCGACTGGGCCCGGCCCACATACCGGCCCTCCAGAGCGCCCTGGGACGGCATGGCACGCAGAAGGTGTATCACGTATGACTTCATGAGGTCAGCTCCTTTCTTTTGGGTATTATACTTTATTTGGCAGGATTTTGCAAGCTGCGGGAGCGGGAAATGATTTGCAAACGCTCTTGAACTTTGTCGTTCCTTCTGGTACTATATATACGGAGTCCGCCGCGCGGTGGACGGTTGGCCCTTTACAGAGGGTCTGAAACCTCTGATTACATAGAAACCCGCAAGCGGGAATCTGGTATAAGGGGGATTAGCTTATGAGCGTTCCAATAGGCGATGTCTTGGGGATAATGACTACGTTGATAGTAGGCTTCATCAACATCATAGTCCTTCTCCTGATGGCCTTGATAGACGCAAAAAAAGTAACCGCCCCCGGCAAGGTTCGGTTACTTTTTTGCAAGACAAAATTCTAATCTAGCCTGGGCCAGCCGTTCACCGGCGGGCTCCTCTTTTTTCTGTCTCTATTATACCCCCTTCGGGGCCCATTGTCAAGCCCTCCGGGCTCAGTCCTCCATGGCCTTCTCGGTAATGGCCTTCTTCTTCCACTTGCCCCTCAAATAGGCGATGGTGGTCAGCACCGCGCCCACTACCCAGGATATCAGCAGCGAGAGGAACAGCGGGGTGGGCTCGCCGGAGCCCATTGCGCCGCCCTCGGGCCGGGTGAGGAACTCAAGGCCGTAGGCCACGGGCACCCGAACAATAACGGTGGTGATAAAGGAGATCCACATGGGAGTCATGGTGTCGCCCGCGCCGCGCATTACGCCGGAAAGTATCTGGGTGACGCTCATGGCTATGTATCCCACCGCCAGGGTGTTCAGCATCTGCTGGCCCAGCCTGATAACCTCCGGGGTATCGGTGAACATGAGCATAAGGTACTTGCCGAACAGCAGTATCAGCCCCACCAGCACCACCGACACGGACACGCCCATAATAAGCCCGGATTTCGCGCCCTTCTCGGTGCGGTCCAGCCGCCCCGCCCCCATATTCTGGCCAGTGTATGTAGTCATGGCCGAGCCGAAGGTGAAGTTGGGCATCATGGCAAAGCCGTCCACGCGCATTACAACGGTGTTGGCCGCCAGCACCGCCGTGCCGAAGGAGTTTGTAAGGTTCTGCACCACTATCATGGCAAGGGAGAAGATGGCCTGCGTAAGGCCGCTCGGGAGCCCCAGCTTGCACAGGCGCTTTACAAACGAGACCTTTGGCCAGAGGGTCCTAAGGGTCACGGTGAAATGCTCCCTCATCTTCAGAAGCCGCACCATGCACAGCACCCCAGAGATGAACTGTGACACTATAGTGGCCCAGGCCGCCCCGGCCACGCCCATCTTAAAGCCCGCCACGAACCAGATATCAAGGCCTATGTTCAGTATGCAGGCCGTCAAAAGGAACACCAGGGGCATGATGGAATCCCCAAGGCCCCTGAGCACTCCTGAGATGACGTTATAAAAGGCGCTGCCGATAAAGCCCAGGAACAGTATAAGCATATAGTCGCAGGCCATGTCAAAGATATCCTTCGGGGTGTCCAGCATGGACATCACGGGCCTTGTGATTATCGGACCCAGTATCATCACAAAAATCGTGCACACCAGGGTGGCGGTGATGGTGGTGCCGATGGTCTGTGAAAGGGAGTCCCGCTCCTTGGCCCCGAAATACTGGGACGCCATGACACTCGCGCCCACGGAAACGCCCATAAACAGCACCAGCAGAAGGTTTATAACCGGCCCGCTGGCCCCGATTGCCGCAAGGGCGCTGTCGCCCACATAGTTGCCCACTACGATGGAGTCCACCGTGCTGTAAAGCTGCTGGGCCATATTGCCGATAAGCAGCGGCACCGAAAAGCGCACCAGGTTTCTTGTGGGGCTGCCCACCGTCATGTCCTGGGCCTGGAACAGCGAGGAGAGCCTTCCTGCCATAAATTATCCTTCCTTCCCTTATCTCATTATTAGCTTATTATATCATAGAATCCTGTAAAAAGCTCTACCGCGTATTCGACAAAGTTAGCCTCCGAACAATCCGGTCTATCTAGTTATAGTACACAAAAGCAATTCGTTCGGTTGAACAACCTTTATACATTCATAGTGTATACTCCCTCTGCACATCGCAGGGCTCCTTCTCCATATGCCCCGGGTCCGGCTCCAGAGCCTCAGCACAGCATACTGTTCCCTTGAGCCTATGAGCCCTCCGTTGACGCTTGCGAAGCCCTTGAGAGTGTCCCCGTCAAAGGCCCCCCAGACCGCGCCGCCCCTTTGCAGCACACCCTCCAGCTGCCGGAGCACCCGCTCATGGTCCCCGCTGTCCCAGTCGTCCACAAAGGCGATATCCTTCACCACCCACCGGCCACCCTCCCTGCGCCAGCACTTTGTGACCTCCTGGCGGCGGGAGAAGCCCGAAAAGAGCTCTGCGTTCAGCCTTTCCATGCTGATTTTTTTATACTCTATCATGCGCTTCACCCCCAAAAAGTAAAGCGGGAGGCCTCCCCGGCCCCCCGCTGGTTTTAACTGAAACAGACCCTTACACGCCCGCCACCAGCGTAATAATGCGCAGCACGAACAGCCCGAAGGCAACCCACATTACCGGGTGGATATCCTTCACCTTGGCGGTGCAGACCTTCAGAAGGACCCAGGCCACGATGCCGAACATAATGCCGTTGGCGATGGAATAGGTGAAGGGCATCATCACAAGGGCCAGGAAACCGCCCACAACGTCCGCGATGTCGCCGTCGAACTTCATCTTCAGGACGGACTTCATCATCAGCAGGCCCACAAACAGCAGGGCCGGGGTGGTGGCAAAGCTGGGGATGGCCAGGAAGATGGGGGAAAGGAACAGGGCCAGCACGAACATCACCGCGGTGGAGATGGCCGTAAGGCCTGTCCGGCCGCCCTCGGCCACGCCTGCGGTGGACTCCACGTAGCTGGTGACCGTAGAGGTGCCCAGCACAGCGCCCGCCACGGTGCCGATAGCGTCGCTCATAAGGGCAGGGCCCGCGTTGGGCAGTTCGCCCTTATCGTTTAAGAGATTCCCCTGGTCGGCAACGCCGATAAGGGTGCCCACGGTGTCGAACAGGTCCACGAACAGGAAGGCGAACACTATGGCCGCGAAGTTCACAAAGTGCCCGGCCACAAAGCTGAAGTCAAACTTGAAGAAGGTGGGGGCCAGGGACGGCGGCAGAATACCGCTGCTGAAGTTGGGTATCAGAGAGTAGACGCCCGCGTCGGGATTCACCACGTACCAGCCCGCCAGCTCCGCGATAATGCCCAGCACCCAGGTGCCAAGAATGCCCCAGAGGATAGCGCCCTTTACCTTGAAATGCCACATAACGCCGATAAGTATCAGGCCCACAAAGGCCAGGACCACCTGGGGAGAGCCCAGATCGCCCATAGCCACCAGGGTGGAGGAGCTGACCGTCGCCGTGCCGTCCTCGCCCACAATAGCGAAAGCGTCAGTGGTGACGATGCCCGCGCCCTTCAGTCCCACAATGGAGATGAAAAGGCCTATGCCGGCGGAGATGCCATACTTGAGGTTGGCGGGCACAGAGTTCACCAGAGTCTCCCTGAACTTGAAGATGGAGAGGATTATGAAGATGATGCCCTCTACCAGGATGGCGGTCAGGGCCACCTTCCAGGGGTCGGTTATGCCCATACCGGCCACCATGGGCACAACGGTATAGGCGAAGTAGGCGTTAAGCCCCATGCCCGAGGCCAGGGCCACCGGGTAGTTGGCGAAAACGCCCATGATAATGGTCGCGATGGCCGCGGACACTGCCGTTGCGGTAAAGACAGCGCCCTGGTCCATGCCGGCGGCGGCCAGCATACTGGGGTTCACCGCCAGTATGTAGGCCATGGACAGGAACGTGGTAATACCGGCGATGACCTCTGTCTTCACGTCGGTGCCGTGCTCCTTCAGCTTAAAAAGTGCCAGAAGCTTTTCCAAAATTATATCCTCCTCTAAAGATTTGAGAGATAATTCCTGAAAAGAAATTTCAGGAAAATGATAGAACACTTTATTAGTATAACTGGTAATTCAAAGAAAATCAACCGTTTTGTTACAGATTATTCATATTTTTGCGTTCCTTCCTTGACTATTCGGCTTTCCCGTGCTATAATGTCAGAAATTTTTTTCAGGGAGGTACACAGATGGCCATAAAACTCTACCCCACCCCTGGGGATCTTCTTCGGGACAACAGCGCATTTTTTGAAAAGTACGAGGTACAGGCCCAGCTGAACCGGGGCAACGCCGCCGCCCATATGGACGAGCCCTGTACTCCCGCCCTGCTCTTTGGCAGGGTGGAGCTTAGCGGCAAGCCGGTCCTGCTCTTCGGCAACACCCTGCCCCGACACCTCTGCCTAAATGCCGCCCCGGACGCTGCGGGTATAGACAAAGCTATAACAGAACTTGCCGGGTACCTTCGTGAGAATAGTATAGAGATAACCGGCGTCACCGGTCGCGACTCTCTCTGCCGGGCGTTTATGAAAGCCTATGACGGAGAGTTCCGGCTGCGTGAAGCCTTGGACATTATGGTGCTGGAGACCCTCATAGTGCCCCCGCCCTGCCCCGGCACGGTCCAAAAAGCCGCCATGTCGGACCTGGACCTCATAGTGGACTGGAAATGCGCCCTTATCCGCGAGGCCATAGGAGAGGAGCCTGTGCCGGAACAGCTCAGGGAGACCACCCTCGACCAGCTAAAGCGCTCCGTCGTCTGGCTCATGCGGGACCCCTCCGGCGAACCTGTCTCCATGGCTAACTCGGGCAGGATGCTGGAGCGCGGGGCCTGTGTCTCCGGCGTGTACACCCCGCCGGAGCACCGTGGTAAAGGCTACTGTCAGAATACTGTCGCTGCGCTATGCAGGGAGCTCCTTGCCTGCGGCAAGTCGTATGTGACCCTATTTGTTGATAAGAAAAACCCGATCTCCAACCGGGTTTACCGGAAGATCGGGTTTGACATTCTTGAGGATTCGAGTGATTATAGATTGGTGTGACTTTCGCGTCGCTTCGCTCGCGTATAAGGTCGTGGGGCGCTGCCCCACACCCTGCAAGGTGCCTAACGCACCTTGACCGCGTCCTTACTCCGCCTTCCCCAGCTCACGCGTCAGCCACGCGTCCGCTATATCCAGCGCCAGGTACAATCCCTCTTTCTCGCTGGTCTTCACTATCTGCTTGCGGTTGCGTATCTCTGCGTCCGTACTCATAAGCTGCACCGACACCTTATCCGCCACCTGCAGCCCCTGCACGTCCTTCTTGGACTTCACGTCCAGCTTCACCACATACTTTTCCGTCATGCTCCCATAGTAAAGCGTGTCCCCGCTGCGCACCAGCGGCCTTCCCTTATAGCTGGGAAAGCCCCCCTGCGCCTTGGGGGCGCTTTTTTCGTTTTTCTTCTTCTCGCTCATTCCGCCGCCGCCCTTTCTGCTGTGATGTATTCCCGGGCTATTCGCCCAGGTATGACCGCACCATGGCCTTTAAAAGCTCGTCCCGGTCTATCCGCCGGATAAGGCTCCTGGCGTTGTTGTGCGTCGTGATATAGGTCGGGTCCTCCGAGAGGAGATACCCCACCAGCTGGCTTATGGGGTTATACCCCTTCTCCTTCAGCGCGTCATACACCGTCAGAAGTATGCGCTTCATGTCAGCCTCCCGCACCTCGTCCAGCGAGAAGGTTATCGTGCTGTTATCCATAGTGGGACACCTCCGTTTTTGGAATCGGTAGTATATTATAACAGTTTTCCCGCCAAAAAGCAAGTTATATTTAGCTCCTGAGCACAGCCCCCGCAGCCCCAAGCTTTTCCACAATTCCGTCCACAATGGGCTGTACCTCCTCCTTGGAGAGGGTCTTCTCCGTGGACGAGAACCCGAACCTCAGCGTCAGGCTCCTGCGCCCGGCCTGCTGGAAGGAGTCGATAAGACTTACCCCCGTAAGGTGCCCCGCGCCCTCCCAGGCCGGCTCCATGTCCGCAAAGCGCATTCCCTCGGGCAGCACCACCGACAGGTCGATGTCTATCCCCGGGAACCTGCTGGGCTCTTTATAGCCAAGCTCTCCCGCAGTCAATCCGGCGAACGCGTCCATGTCCAGCTCTCCGCAGACTACCGCCGCCTTGCGGTCGATATTCCTCAGCACCGAGGGGGTCAGTGTGCACACCCAGCCCAGGGACTCGCCCCCCGCCATAATAACGGCGGTGTTCCTGGGGTGCTGCCACTTGAACCTCGGCTCGCAGTTGGCAAGCTCCGGCTCCACCCGCTTGACGCTCCTTAAAAGGGCCTTCACCATGCCGATTAGCCGCATATAGAGCTCCTTCTCCCCCTCGGTCCTGCTAAAGAGGGCTATCCCCAGCTTCTTGTGCTCGTCCGCAAGGCCGTCCCCATTAAGCCCCTCGGCCACCCGGCCTATCTCGAACACGCCGAAGTCCGCAGAAAACGCCCTGTTCTCCTGCAAAACCGACAGCAGCGTCGGCCCCATGCTCCGGCGTATTATTTCGTGGTCCGGGGTCTGGGCGTTTATCAGCTTCACGTTCTCCTCGGGCTCTATCCCCAAAATCTTGCACTTTCTCGCGTCCTGCCAGATATAGGAGTGCACCTCGTGGAGCTTATACGTCTGCACCAAAAGGTCCTTAACAAAGTTGTCCGCCTTATTCTGCACGCTCTTTCTCTGTGGGTACAAGGGGCTGACGGTGGTCTTTATCTCGAAGTTGTCATAGCCGTAAATGCGGGTTATCTCCTCGATGATGTCCGCTTTAATGGTCACGTCCTTGGTGGCCCGCCAGCTGGGCACCTGCACGGTGAACCTGTCGCCCTCCTGCTTGGCCCCGAAGCCCAAGGACAAAAGCGTCTCAATAATCCTCTTGTCCTCTATCTCTATGCCGGTATACCTGTCTACATAGGCCTTGTCAAAGCTCAGCTCCACCTGGGGATAGCGCTTAACGTAAACGTCCGTCAGCCTTGAAATCACCTGGGCCCCCGGGTCGATGTCCAGCAGCAGCTTCATAAAGCGCCCGATAGCCGGCACGGTCATCTCCGGGTCCAGGGTCTTCTCATAGCGCATGGAGGCGTCCGTCCGAAGCCCCAGCCGGGTAGAGGACTTGCGTACCGAAGCCCCGTCGAAGTTCGCCGACTCTAAAAGCAGACTGTCCGTGTCGTCCTCTATCTCGGAGTCCAGGCCGCCCATGATACCGGCAACGGCAACAGGCGTATCTTCAAGTCCGTTGCCGGACTTGGTGCATATCATCAAAGTGTTCTCGTCCACTTTACGCTCCGTGCCGTCCAGGGTGGTGAAGGTAAAGGGAGCGTCAAAGCGCTTCACCCTTATGCTGTCCACCTTGGCGCAGTCAAAGGCGTGCATGGGCTGGCCCATCTCCAGCATGAGATAATTGGTAAGGTCCGCCAAAAGGTTTATTGCCCTGCTGCCGCAGTAGAAGAGCCTTATGCGCATATCCACCGGGCTCACCTTCTTGGTGATATTCCTCACTTTAAGCCCTGTGTACCTATAGCAGAGCTCCTTATCCTCCACCTCGATGTCTATGGGGTCGAGTTCGTCGAACTGCTCAAGAGAGACGGTCTCCAAGGGTTTAAGCTCCCGCCCGGACAGGGCCGCGAACTCCCTGGCTATGCCGTAGTGGCCCCAGAGGTCCGGGCGGTTTGTCAGGGACTTGTTGTCCACCTCGAACACGGTGTCTATTATGCCGTAGAGCTCCGTCATGTCCCGGCCCACCGGGGTATCGTCGGGCAGCTCCATGAGCCCGGAATGGTCGGCGGAGATGCCCAGCTCCTTTTCGGAGCAGCACATACCGTGGCTCTCATACCCCGCCAGCACAGCCATAGATATCTCCTGGCCGCCCACCATGCCGCCCTCCTTCACAAAGGGTACGATAAGACCCTCCCTTACGTTGGGCGCGCCGCAGACCACGTCGTATATCTTGTCCCCGCCGTCCACCTTTAAGAGGTGCAGCTTCTTGGAGTCGGGGTGGTTCTCGACGCTCAGTATCTTTCCCGCGACCACACCCCGCAGGTCCCGGCCCATTTCATATACGTCCTCCACCTCGGCGGTAGAGAGGGTGAAGCGCTGTATAAGGGCGGGTATATCAAGGCCCCTAAGGTCCACGAAGTCGTTTATCCAGTTCATCGAAATAAGCATACTATATCCCTCCCTCTCTTATTCATGCCGGAACTGCGAAAGGGCCTTTAAATTGCCGCTGTTCAGGTCCCTTATGTCCTTCACGCCGTACTTCATCATCACAAGGCGGGTAAGCCCCAGGCCGAAGGCGAAGCCCGTGTATTCCTCCGGGTCCACGCCGCCCAGCTTCAGGACATTGGGGTGTATCATCCCGCAGGGGCAGAGCTCTACCCAGCCCGAGTGGTGGCAGGTGGAGCAGCCCTCGCCGCCGCAGATAAGGCAGCTTATATCCAGCTCAAAGCCCGGCTCCACGAAGGGGAAGAAGCCCGGCCGCAGCCGCACCTTCACGTCCCGCTCGAAAACCTCTGAAAGCATGGTCTTCATGAAATATATCAGGTTCGATATAGATATATTCTTGTCCACCATGATGCCCTCCATCTGAAAGAAGGTGTTCTCATGGCTGGCGTCCGTGGCCTCGTTTCTAAAGCACCTGCCGGGGAAGATGGCCCGCACCGGCGCGCCGTACTTCCGCAGAATAAAATTCTGCGCGGCGGAGGTATGGGTCTTGAGGAGCTGGCCGTTCTCCAGATAGTAGGTGTCCTGCATATCCCTTGCGGGGTGGTCCTTGGGGATGTTCACCGCCTCGAAACACTCGTAGTCGGTGACGATCTCCTTAAAGTCCTCTACGATAAAGCCCATGGAGGTAAAGACCTCCTCCAACTGCCTTTGGACTATGGTTATTGGGTGGTAGGACCCCGGGTCCCCGGCGACCGGCAGGGTCACGTCGTACTGCTCGGCCGCTTCTATCTCCCGCTGCTCCTCGGCGACCCTTATCTCCTCTATTCTCTCCGATAGCCGCTCCTCAACGCCGCGCTTTAGGGCGTTGATATGCTGTCCCAGCTCCTTTTTCTGTTCCGCGCCCACCTCCTTGAGCCCCTTCAGAAGCTCCGTAACCGAACCCTTTTTCCCAAGATACGCTACCCGCAGCTTTTCCACCGCGTCGCTGCTGCCGGCCCTTTGCAGCTCCTGCTCAAAGCTCTGGCGCAGCCCCTCTATCCTTTCCTTCATCCTAAAACGTCCTTTCTAATCCTTCGTCAGCCCGAATTTATACACGCGGAAATACCCGCGTTCTCTGATATTATACCACTTTTGCACAGCGGTTTCAAGATATTTTCTTGCGGCCCTTGAAAGAGCCCGCCCCTATTTGGTATAATGGGATACATATACAAAAACGGGAGGAATAACGACGTATGCATAACCTTTTGACCTACCCCTTCAACCCCCAGACCATACTTAAAAAGCGCAAATCCATCCGCCGGGAGCTGCTGGCCTCCTCCGGGCCGTGCGCCTCCGCCGAGGCGCGCATAGATAAGAAGATTGCCGTCCTAGGCGGGTCCACCACCCACGATATAATCTCGATCCTCGAGCTGTTCCTTCTGGACTTCGGCATAAAGCCGGAGTTCTATGAGTCGGAGTTCGGGCTCTACTATGAGGACGCCATGTTCAGCGAGGAACTCTCCGCCTTCGCCCCGGACCTTATCTATATACACACCTCCCGCCGGAACATCGCCGCCTTTCCTGCCCCTGCCGATACCCCGGAGTCGGCCACGGAGCTGCTCAACGCCCAATACTCCCATTTTGAGACAATGTGGGAGCATATCGCCGAAAAGTACCGCTGCCCGGTGATACAAAACAACTTCGAGCTGCCCTTCTACCGGCTCCTTGGCAACCGGGACGCCTGGGACCACCGGGGCCAGACCAACTTTATCACCCGGCTGAACACTAAGCTCTATGAGTACGCCGCCGCACACCAGGATTTTTATATAAACGACATCAACTATCTCTCGGCGGACTACGGCCTTTTACAGTGGTCCGACCCCTTCTACTGGCATATGTACAAATACTGCCTGAACCTGGACGCGGTCCCTGCTCTCTCCTATAACGTGGCCTGCATAATAAAGTCCATATACGGCAAAAACAAAAAGGCCCTGGTGCTGGACCTGGACAACACCCTCTGGGGCGGCGTTGTGGGGGACGACGGGGTGGACGGCATAGAGATAGGCCGGGAGACCTCCATGGGCCAGGTATACAGCGAGTTCCAGGACTACTTAAAGGAGCTTCGCGGCTATGGGGTCATGCTGAACGTGGACTCCAAAAACGACGAGGAGAACGCCCTGGCCGGACTGAACCACCCGGAGGGCTCCCTGCGCCCCGAGGACTTTATCTCTATAAAGGCCAACTGGGACCCAAAGGACCTGAACTTCACCGCCATAGCACAGGAGCTCAATATACTCCCCGAGAGCATGGCCTTTATCGACGACAACCCTGCCGAGCGCGCCATCGTCACCGCCCAGGTTCCCGGGGTTTCAGCCCCGGTTATGGACGCGCCGGAGCACTATATTACCGCCCTCGACCGCTGCGGCTTCTTCGAGGCCACCAAGCTCTCAAAGGACGACCTGTCCCGCAACGAGATGTACAAGGCAAACGCCCAGCGCGCAGAGCTGCAAAAGAGCTTCGCAAACTATGAGGAATACCTGCTGTCCCTGGAAATGTGCGCCCGGATACGCCCCTTCGAGCCGGTGTACATCGCCCGCATAGCCCAGCTTACCAACAAGTCCAACCAGTTCAACCTGACCACCCGCCGCTTCACCGAGTCCGAAATGCAGGAGATATCCGGGGATAATAGCTATATCACCCTATACGGCAGGCTGACGGACAAATTCGGCGACAACGGCGTGATATCCGTGGTCCTGGGGCGCAAGGAGGGCGATACCCTGCATATTGAACTCTGGCTCATGAGCTGCCGGGTCTTAAAGCGCAGCATGGAGCACGCCATGCTGGACCAGCTTGTGCACAGGGCCCAAAGGGACGGGGTAAAAAAGCTTCGCGGCTACTACTACAAGACCCAGAAGAACGGCATGGTAAAGGACTTCTATAAAGACTTCGGATTTGAGCTTATCTCAAGCGATGGGGACGATACGGTGTGGGAGCTGCCTGTTGCCGGGTACACGGATAAGAACAAGGTTATAAGAGTAAATGAAGATGAATAACTCTAATGTTTCAGAAGGAACGAAAGGATATTTTCGCTTATTGCCTTGTACTCATAATCATGGACATAATGCGGGCAGTCTAATTCTATATATTCCCCCTCGTCAACCTGCGATATATATTCTATGGGGATTCTCCTCCAGGTATCTTTATCAAAACCTGTTCCGCCGGAACCGTCCGAAACAAACAGCAGTATCGGAAGCTGCGGGACCCCCATACTGTCTACCTTATCAGCGTTTTCCTTTACCCCCTCCATCTCGTTTATCATTGTCGCTGTGGCCGTCCGGCTGTAGAAAACGGCTTTATATATTTCTTTTTCCTCCTCCGACAAGGCACCGTGCTTTATAGCGTCGCTGTCCGAAATGCCCGGTATAAAGCGGGTCACTCCCATATTGGCCGCCCAGCCCGCAATGCGCATAAGCGGTATATTTATGTCCATGCTGTCATAATACTCCGGCACCGCCATGTCGAGCCCGATGATCGCGGACACCTCATCAGGGTATTTCCGCGCCCAGTACAGGGCCTCAAGCCCCGACATGGAGTGGGGACAGAGGACATAGGGCGCAGCTAATCCTGAGGCGGAAAGGGCAGCCCTTGTGTCCTCGAGTATAGAGTCGATACCCCTGTCCTTATCTACAACGTCACTGAAACCGTATCCAAATTTCTCTACGACCGCGATCTGATATCTGTCGCTTAAAAGAGAATAGAGGGACTTGAAATCCAGTATGGGAGAGCAGGTCCCGCCGCCCGACATGAAAACCAGCGTTGTGCCGCCTGTCCCTTCAACATATACGCTCATATCGTGTCCGTCAACCTCGACCATCTGTCCCAGCGGTGAACGCAGTTCAGCTTCCCTATTTAACTGTATCTGATGATTGATATATGTAGTAAGCAGCAGTGCAAATATTGCAATAATTACTATGCAGACTGCTCTTACAGCCTTTTTGCTTTTACTCATGTGACATCTCCTTTACGGTAATCCAATTATAAAATAACACCCGCTGAAAACCGGCTGCTTTCAGCGGGTGAGCGCTTAATATTTACGCCTTGCAAAAATCGTTCAGGTACTTGTCAAGACACGCGTCTATCACGGCCTTTGCGTCCTCGGGCCCCCGGGCCTCGCTTATCTCGGTGTTCTTGTCCTGCTCCAGCTGCTTATAGACCTTGAAGAAGTGGCGCATCTCCTCGAAGATGTGCATGGGCAGCTGGGAGATGCTCTTATAGCTGTTATAGGTGGGGTCGTCGAAGGGGATGGCGATTATCTTCTCGTCCTCAGAGCCGCCGTCGTCCATAATTATCACCCCGATGGGATAACAGCGCACCAGGGACATGGGGATGATGTTCTCCGAACAGAGCACCAGCACGTCCAGGGGGTCGCCGTCGTTTGCGTAGGTGCGGGGGATAAAGCCGTAGTTCGCCGGGTAGTGGGTGGAGGTATACAGCACCCTGTCAAGCTTCAAAAGCCCGGTGTCCTTGTCCAGCTCGTACTTGGACTTGCTGCCCTTTGAGATTTCAATTACGGCGAAAAAGTCGTCGGATTTAATGCGTTTTGGGGAGATATCGTGCCAGATGTTCATGTTTCTGCCTTCCTTCTGTGATAATATTTTTTGCCCCCGCATAAAAATGTATTTAGAGAGGGGGCGTTTTTATGCCATGCAGAATGGGAGAGCTGCGTCAAAAAGAGGTCATCAACGTCAGGGACGGCGGCCGGCTGGGCTTTGTGTGCGACGTGGAGATAGACACCCATACCGCCCAGGTCACTGCCCTGGTGGTATACGGCCGCTCCCGGCTTTTCGGCCTTCTGGGCCGGGAGCCGGACACGGTGATCCCCTGGAGGGATATCGAGATGATAGGCGGGGACATCGTGCTGGTAAAATGCGACGCGCCGCCGCAGAGCGAAAGCCTTTTTATGAAGCTCTGGAAAAAGCTGACGGGTTAAAAGGGTCAACTCTCCAGGTACTCCCTGAGCTTCGGCAAAGCCCCGCGGCAAACCTCCTGCCCCTGGTCATACAGCGCCTGAAGCTTCTCCACGTCCTTCTCCGTGCGGGACACAGTGACAGGCTCCCTTGGGCGTATCACAAATATCTTACCCTCTGCCTCAAGCCGGTCTATCTCGCCCAGCTCCGCGTTATAGTGCCTAGGCACGTTGAGTATGGCCCGCACCAGCTCCGGGTACCTCCTGTAGACCCGGGCATACACCCTGGCCATGGCCCTGGAAACAGGCTCCTTGCGGTAGCCATGCTCCCTGGTGGTGACCACCACCACCTTGTCATAGCCCTCCTCAAGGGGCTTTTTATAGGGTATGGACACGGACAGGCCGCCGTCAAGACAGGGCTCCCCCTCCACCGTCACCATGGGGGCCAGAAGGGGCAGACTGGCGCTGGCCCTTATGGCCGGGTAGATATCCTCCACCTGGCTTTTTTCGTAGTACCTTACGCCGCCGTCTATGCAGCTTGTGGCAACGGCGGTGTATTTTATGGGGGAGTTTTTAAAGGTCTCCCTGTCAAGGGGTATCAGGGTATCGCTTATCTCCCCGAAGAGAAAATCGAAGTTGAAGATGCTCTTATTCTTCACAAGACTCCTAAAGCCCATGTACCTGGGATCGTTCACATACCCCAGGTTCACCGCCGCCGTGCGGCCCTTCTGCCCGGCGACGATGTTCACCCCCGTAAGGGCCCCGGCGGACACGCCGATAACGCCGTCCCACAGGAGGCCCTCCTCCATCATCAGGTCTGTGACCCCCGCCGAGAACAGGCACCTGAGGGACCCGCCCTCCAGGGCCAAAGCTTTTCTGCTCATATCAAAACTGTCCTTTCGGTCATTTTTTAATTGCTATTTTACACCTTATGGGCCAAAGTTTCAAGTTGATTTTGCCGCTCCGAAATGTTAAAATAATATGAAAAAGCCAATGGAGGACAAAATGCGTATAAGAAAAAAGGCCTGGGCCCGGCCGGAGCTTTCCGCGTGCCCCTACTACATAGAGGACCCCCGGGAGCTTCGGGGCCGCTGGCAGGAGCTCTTCGGGAAGAAGCGGCCCCTATACCTGGACCTGGGCTGCGGCAAATGCGTGTATCTTGCCGCGGCGGCGAAGGCGGAGCCCGAGGTGAACTTTGTGGGCATAGACATCAGCTATGACATACTGGGCGTTGGCCGCAGGAATATCCAGCAGGCCTTCGGCGATAAGGAGCCGGACAATGTGCTGCTCTGCTATTACAACATAGAGCGTCTCCCGGAGCTTTTCGCCCCCGGCGAAACTGACCGGCTGATAATAAATTTCTGCAACCCCTGGCCCGCCGCCCACTGCCACAAGCGCCGCCTGACCCATACCCGCCAGCTTTTAAAGTACAAGCCCCTGCTTTCGGAAAAGGGCGAACTATGGTTCAAGACCGACAACGACGACCTATACCTGGCCACAAAGCGTTACTTAAAGGAAGCCGGTTTTGAGATAACCTTCGACACAAGGGACCTGCACGCCCTGAAGGACCCGAATAATATACTCACTGAGCACGAAGTAAAATTCACCTCTGAGGGTATCACCACCAAAGCCCTCAGAGCAAGGCCGCGCTGAAGCTCTCCCCAATGTCCATCTGGGGATAGGCGTTAAGTCCCATGCCCGCCGTGTGGCCGTTTATAAACTCATAATACCCCTGGGCCGCTATCATGGCGGCGTTGTCCCCGCAGTATCTAAGCTCCGGAAGGTACAGCGCAGCGCCGGTCTCCCGGCTCAGGGCCTCAAGCTCCCTTCTCAGCAGCCGGTTGGCGGAAACGCCCCCGGCTGCCGCTATCCTCCCGGCCCCGCTCTCCCGAACCGCCGTACCGAAGTGGTCCACAAGGTACTCCACCACCGCCCGCCGGTAACTGGCGCAGAGGTTGGGCACGTTTATCTCCTCCCCCCTCTGCCGTGCGGAGTTCAGAAGGTTCAGAGCGGCGGTCTTCAGCCCGGAGAAGCTGAAATCCAGGGGCGAGCCCTCCACCCTGGGCCTCGGGAGCTTATACGCCCCCGGGTCGCCGCCCTCGGCTATTTTGTCCAGCTCCACCCCGCCGGGATAGGGTATCCCCATGGCCCGGGCGGCCTTGTCGAAGGCCTCGCCCGCCGCATCGTCCCTGGTGCGCGCCACGACATCCAGCGTGCAGTAGTCCCCCACGTCCACAATATGTGAGTGCCCCCCGGACACCACCAGGCATAAAAACGGCGGCTCCAACTCCCCATGGCTCAGGTAATTCGCCGCAATATGCCCCCTCAAGTGGTGCACCGGCACCAGGGGCAGATCTGCCGACAGGGCCAGCCCCTTCGCAAAGTTCACCCCCACCAGCAGCGCCCCTATAAGCCCGGGGGCATAGGTGACGGCGACGGCAGAGACGTCGGATATGGCCGCACCGGCTTCGTCAAGGGCCCCGCTTACCACGGCGGTTATTGCCTCGCTATGCCTGCGGGAGGCTATCTCCGGCACCACGCCGCCGTATATTTTGTGCTCCTCTATCTGGCTTGCCACCACCGACGAGAGCACCCTTCGCCCGTCCTCCACCACCGCCGCGGCGGTCTCGTCGCAGGAGGTCTCTATCCCCAGAATCAGCATCCTTCCTCCTCCTTAAAAGTCAAAGTGTATATGAGCCCGTCCTCCCGGGGCTTCTCATAGAAATCACGGCGCAGGCCGGCCTTTTTAAAGCCCAGGCTCTCGTACAGGGCTATGGCCGGGGCGTTGGAGGGCCGCACCTCCAGGGACACGAACAGCCCCCCATGCTTCCCCGCGTATCCCACAAGATAGGACATTATCTGGCGGCCTATCCCCCGCCGCCTGCTCCCGGGCGCAACGGCGATATTGTCAATATAATACTCCCCGGCGGCGTTGCGCATACCGCCGTAGCCCGCCACGCGCCCCTGAAGCTCTGCCGCCACATACACGGCCAAGGGGTTTATAAGCTCCTCCTTAAAGCTCTCCATGCTCCAGGGCAGGGAGAAGCATTCCCGCTCTATGGCCTCCACCTGGGGCAGGTGCCCCAGCTCCATCGGCACTATCCGCGCGCCGCCAAGAGCGTCCCGGAACCTCAGAAGCTCGGCCATTATTCGGTCCCGGCAGGCCCTGTACACCTCCAGGTCCCCGCCGTATGGGTCCGCTATCTCCCCCGGATAGTACACCTTCTCCGGCGGCACCCCCGCGCCCTCAAGCACCGCACCGTGAGCCCGGGTCATAGGGAAAAACATATCCCATTCCGAAAGCTCTCCCCGGGCAAGCTGCCGGGAGCGGTGGGCGGATATGTCGGCCCCCAGCTCCTCACAGCAGACCACCGCCTGGGTGGTGGCCGGCTGCCCCGGCACGGCGGAGAGCCCGGCGCTCCCACACTCATGCTCCGGGGCAAGGACACGGAACAGGCCCTCGGCCATGGGGCTGCGGCAGGTGTTGCCGGTGCAGACAAATAAAATTTTCATGGGGTCGCCTCGATTCTTTATAAGTCTGTTTTTTGGCTCTGTTGCTGGGTTTTTCGCGGTTTTTCTCCTTCGGTGGATTCTTGTCCGCTTATGAAAATCTCCGCAAATCTCCATATTTGGGGGGGTGTTTTGGTGTCAAACTGGTGTCAAAATTGGTGTCAAATCTGGTGTTAGGCCTCCACCGGTTCAGCCCCCTTATCCGGCGCAGAACTTACCTTGCCAAAGGCGTGCGCTGCCGCCTCATAGCTGGAGTGTGTATAGATGTTCAGGGTGGTGTTCACGTCCGAGTGGCCCATCAGATATTGAAGGCTCTTGACATCCATACCGGCGTTTGCCATTTCTGTACAGAATGTGTGCCCTTATGGCATAATAAGGACAAATCGAAAATCCCAGTGATTTCTAGGGGATTCGGGTTTGTCCTTATTCTTTTTCCATGAAAAAAAGGGCGAAAGGAGGCCAAAATGAACCGGGCAAAAAAGCGGCGTGTCACATTAAGGACAAAATTTTAATCAAGCGTGAAACCATACAATATGAACAAATATAACCGAAAGGAACAAAAAGCATGAGCAAGGTAATCGCAATCTGCAACCAAAAAGGCGGGGTCGGCAAGACCGTCACCACCGTAAACTTAGGCATCGGCCTAGCCCGCCAGGGTAAACGTGTCCTGCTGGTGGACGTAGACGCACAAGGCTCTTTGACCGCCAGCCTGGGCTACCAGCACCCGGACCAGTTAGAGGAAACCATTTCCACTGTGCTGGGCAAGGTCATAGAGGACAAGCCCCTTCTCCCCGGCGAGGGAATTATCCACCATAAGGAAGGAGTTGACCTGCTCCCCGCCAACATCGACCTTGCGGCTATTGAGGTCACGCTGGTGAACATCATGAGCCGGGAAACTATCCTCCGTGAATACCTAAACACTGTCCGCGACCAGTACGACATCATTCTCCTGGACTGCTGCCCCTCGCTGGGTATGCTTACCATCAACGCCCTATCAGCCGCCGACACGCTTATTATCCCAATGATGGCCCATTACCTCTCGCTGAAAGGTATGGAGCAGCTCATGAGGACCATCGGCAAAGTAAAGAGGCAAATCAACCCAAACTTGACCATCAGCGGTATTCTCGTCACAATGGCCGATATGCGGACCACCTACTCGCAGGAAATCGTGGAACTGCTGAGAAATTCCTATGGCAGTCAACTCAAAATTTTCGACGCCATCATTCCCCGCTCCATCCGTGCGGCAGAGACCAGCGCCGAGGGCAAGAGCATATTTCTTCATGACCCCTCTGGAAAAGTCTCTGCGGCATATGAGGCCCTGACCTTAGAGGTAGCGTCATGAAAAGCAGCGCGGCGAAAATACAAATAACCGGCCTGGACGATTTATTTGGCGGAATCCCGGCCCAGGTTGCTGCTGACCAAATTCAAGAGCTTTCTTTGAGGGAACTGCATCCCTTCAAGGAGCACCCCTTCCATGTGGCGGACGATGAGAAAATGCGGGAAATGGCCGAGAGCGTGGCCCAATACGGTGTTCTGGTGCCTGGTATCGTCCGGCCAAGGCCCGAGGGCGGCTATGAAATCATAGCGGGCCACCGGCGCTCAAGAGCCAGTGAGCTGGCCGGGAAAGAGACCATGCCGGTTATCGTCAGGGATATGGACGATGACGAGGCCACGATTGTCATGGTGGACAGCAATTTGCAGCGGGAGAAGATTCTGCCCAGTGAAAAGGCGTTTGCCTATCGGATGAAACTTGAGGCGATAAAACATCAGGGTCAGAGAACAGATTTTACTTCTGGCCCACTGGGCCAGAAGTGGTCTCGAGACGCAGTATCAGCTAATTCTCCAGACAGCGCAAGGCAGATTCAACGGCTCATACGCTTGACGGAGCTTGTTCCATGTCTGTTGGACCTTGTTGACCAAGATAAGTTCCCATTGCGGCCAGCCGTAGAAGTTTCATACATCCCTATGGACGGGCAAGAGCTGCTGTATAACGTAATTGAGAACAAGTCTTTCGGGCCACCGTCTATGGAACAGGCGAAAAAGCTGAGAGAATGCAGTGAGCGCACCGAATTGACAACGAGCCTTATTATTGACATCATCTCAGATGAAAAACCCACGCCACTACAAGTCACCCTCAAAAATAAATGCCTGAGCCAGTATTTCCCCAAAGACTACACACAGAAACAGATAGAGGAGGTCATCCTCTCCCTGCTGGAAACCTGGAAGTATCAACAGAAAGGGGCTGTGACAGATGGCAGCAACAGCTAGAGTAATCAGCGTTAAGGGCACCGCTTTCGGTCAGGATATGCTGGAGGTCTTAGCTGAGAGACAGCTTGAAAAAGTCTCGTTTTGCGAGTTGGATATCTCGAAATCTATTCTAACCTTAAAAGACCATCTTGTCAATAGGCTCAGCCACGATAACTGGAGAGCTGACCCCGGCCTGTGCCAGCCGGAACTGCGCTACCTTTACCCCATCTACTTCGATTCCGTTCGCGTCCTGCTGGCAGAGTGCGTGGCTGAGTTCTTCCAGACCGGCGGGATCTATATGGCTGTTCTGGACCCCTACCGCATGGAGTATGTGGAGCATGAGATAAGAGTGCTGATACTTAGGCCGGAGGAGGTTTCCTCTCTCCTGCGGGCGCTCAAGAAAGTTCTGGACCCGGGCCATGACCTGATTGCCAGATGGAGGGACCCCTCTGACCAGGAGAGGTGGCTGGAGCACCTCCAAACGCTCCAACAGGCTATAAGCAAATTACAGTAAATACAGTTTCCTGCCCCATTACTCTTTGTGGTGGGGCTATTTTTGTACCCATTTTTAGGAGGCATCGACCATGAAAGATGATTTTTGGGACATTTGTAACTGCCCGGAGTGCGGTTACTTTAGCTCAGGTAAACCCCACTGCTGCGGTTTACCAAAGCGTATAACGGAGCGGGACAAGCCCTATATCCGGGGGGCCGTGCGGACCTGCCACTGCGTCAATCCCCGCCTGTGGGAATTTTATGAGAGCTTGGGGGCGGGGAAATGAAGGAGGCTTTTGGTCCGGCAGACAATATTGCCGACGGAAAAATGTACCTGCGTTTGGCGGCAGATATGGATAACCGCATAGCGGAGTTAAGAGACAGATTCAATTCCACCGGCGATATGCAGTTTTATTATAAAATTCAGGAATTGAAGAAAATCCGGCGCGAACACCGGGACACGGCGGCGCTCCTGCTGCGCCGGGGCGAGCTCCGGGAAAGGGAAAAAGCGGGAAAGGGGGAGCATTGCCGATGATGAAACTCCTGCTGGGCGGCTCGCCCTGCACCCACTGGAGTATCGCCCAATCGCGCCACAGAGAGACCAGGCCGGAGGGCCAGGGCTGGGAGCTGTTCCGCAACTATCTTATCGCAAAGGAGCGGTATTGTCCAGACTTTTTCCTCTATGAGAACAACAAAAGCATGGCGCCGGCTATCCGGGAGCAGATCACGGCGGAGCTGGGTGTGGAGCCGATATTCATCAACTCCGCCCTGGTGTCCGCCCAGAGCCGCCAGCGGCTTTACTGGACGAACATACCCGGAGTAGAGCAGCCCGAGGACCGTGGGCTGGTGCTGCGGGACATTTTGGAGAGCGGCCTGCCGCTCCGGGAAAAAGGGTACACACTGAAAGCCAACTATGCCAACTCTAACGCGGCCAACGCCCTGGATAGCAAGCACTTCCCCGCGACAATGGCGGCGGAGCCAATCCGAGTGGGCGCCATCGAGAGCAGCACCGGCTCAGAGGGCCAGGGCCACAGAGTGTACTCTGCGGACGGAAAGAGCAAGACCCTCTGCGGCAACGGCGGCGGTGCGGGAGCGAAAACTGGGCTTTACACAGTCCCCACCGGGATGGCATGGCGGGGCCATGCAAACGCTGATAACCCATCCTCCTTTGAGGCCCGCCCTGACCAGAAAGCTAACGCTGTCATTGTAGGCCACCAGAGCCGCCTTGTGATAGAAACTGCTGATGGCAGGAGTTTCCCGGCCTATGAGGTCAAAAACGGTCGGATTGCAATAAAGGGTCGGGAGTATCCCATACGGCTGGCAGACGGTTTCTACATCATCCGCAAGCTGACGGTTTTGGAGTGTATGCGACTGCAAACGGTCCCGGAAGACTACATATTCCCGGTGAGCAACTCCCAGGCATACAAAATGCTGGGCAACGGCTGGACGGTGGAGGTTATCGCACATATCCTTCTTTGAGCGGGTGCTCCTGTCAGGGAACCTCAACTTCCTGCTGAACCATGCCACCAGCTTCCCGAAACGCGACTGTCCCACGTTCCCTTTGTGCGTATTTGCGCCGAGAAAACGTATTTCCTCGAAAATGCGCACAACTTCTTCCTGAGCCGGTAATGAAACCTCCGTACCAGTGGGGTACGCTTTATTAAAAATGAGACAGCCGTAGCTGCCAGGCAGACGATACAGAGAAAAGGCATCCCCATGCTTTTTCAAGAATCTCCATACCTTGGTCTTTTCCCAGCCCCAGCGCTGTCCCAGGGTTTCCAACGTCAAATTCGCGCCGTATTTGCCGTACTGAATCGTAGGCGCTAAAAAGGAGAACCCATTGTCTGAGTCCTCCCATACTGTGTGACACCATAGGTCGAGCTAGGCGTCTGCTTCTTCAAATTTGTAATGCCGTTCTACTAATCGCTCCGTGATGTTCCGGGGCAGACAGAGGAAACCGTAGCCATCCGTAGTGTAGACAGCTCCATCTGAGCACTCTTTACCAGAACATTGCACCACCCATTCGGTGATTTGGTAGGTTAGCTTTTTCGTTTCTTTGTCCAGTTCATAAGTCAGGTAGCCGAGCTGGGCCAGCTTATCCAATGCTTCCAAGGCCTTGGCGCGGCTCCTAACGCCCAGAATACTTTTGAGACCCACTATGCCTCCAGCCCACATACCCGGCTCTACAGCGTTCTCGTAGCCGCAATAGGAGGCCACGCCCTTACGGAACGCCGCACGGCTCGCCAGGCGCATCCATGCACCCATAAGCCCCTTGCCGGTGGGCAGGGCATTTCTGGGCAACTTGACCCAGTTATACTTTTGCAGGCATTTCATATGCGCCTCTCCTTTCGTAAAAATGAAAAAGCGGCTTCAACATCCGAAACCGCTTATATCTCTTATCAGTTTTTCAATTTATATTGTCTGTTGCGATTAGCTCCTGTACTCTCAAGGATCTTCTGTGAAACCATTTCGCTGAGGATAGCCCGCGCTCTCGATGGGCTGACACCCAGCAGCTCAGCAATTTCTGATGCTTTGCCCTCGCCGTGTCGGCTTAGGTATTGCCGGACGCTCTCCTGCTGGGGTGTGAGGAGTGTTTTATCGCTTGTGTTATCGCCTTCTTTGTCGCTTGCGTTCTCAATATCAAGCGATAAAGTGATTCTGTCCGGTTCAAACTCCTCAGTATATCTCGGCTCAGTCCATCCTTGGTCGGACCACACGGAAAATATACTTGGAATACCGTTCCCGGCTCTCTCACCAATATCGATCAGCGTGAACATTTTCAGCAGCGTGCTGTTGCGCGGGTCGGATATGCCTCCGCTTTTCGCGGCGTCAAGCTCAATACGGAAACGTCCCGGATTTGAGAATGTGATCTGTTCCCGGCCTTTAATAACCACAACACCCTGCCTTCCATAATAGTCGGCGTTCACCAGGCAGTTGGCCAGCGCCTCTCTCAGCGCCTGGTGCAAAGGCGTATCGTCCACCCGAACACCGCTTTTCAGCTTGAAAGGCACCTTGACGTCCTGTGTCAGCTTGTTGTATGCCCTAAAGTAGAAATCATATATATTGCCGCTCCAGTCGCCTGATGAAGAGATGATACGGTCTGTCCATCGGGTAGTATCATCGTACCGCTCCTGGTAGTCCAAAAAGTAGTGGTTAAATTCTCTTACGATCTCATACTCGCTGCCAAACATGAGAAGCCCTGCTGATGTAGGGTGCTTTCTGCCGTCTTTCCCAATCGCAACGGCTCCAATACGAAGCAGAAAATCAGCATCATCCAATCCCTCCCAAACATGGCCGGGCCGGGAAAGCCTCATTCTCTGACGATAACTGCGAACGCTTTCGCTGTTAAACACATCCAAGTCCATCTCATCCAGCACTAACATATCCTGTGACATAACAGCGGCGTCCCGTACCATGGCTTGGTATTCCTCTTTTGTGCAGTGATAGTCTCCCTCGCCGTTTCGGCGGTATGTGCCGGTTATTGGGTTACCTCCCACATAAACCGGGCGGTACGGGCGGTCAGCGCGGGGCACATTGATAACGATGATCTGATTTCCACCCACATCCTGCACATACACATCTTTGCCGGACAGAATATTAACGCTGACCTTATTCTGATTGTTTATGGTATCCCAAAACTCCTTTATCAGCTTCTCGGGTTCCGATATATTAACTGCCTCAAAACTCTTGTCATCCTTTTCAGCTACACCCAGCAGGATAACGCCGCCGAGGGTATTGGCAAAAGCGGAATAGGTCTCCCAAATGCTCCTGGGTATTCCCCCTTGCGCTTTCTTTGCTTCGATTTGGTTATTTTCTTTATATTTTCCTAAATCAGAAAAATCAATCATGAAAATGCCCTCCTGCATCATCCACTCTGCCGCAAGACGATATCATAAACTATAGTATACCACATAACGCCTGGAAACTGCAACTGAGATTTTCACTGCTCCATTTGGCAAAAGGAGCAGCCCTTTTCAGGCTGCTCCTTCATAAGCGTTTATCTCTCTATACCATATCATGCGCTTTTGGTGTCAAATTGGTGTCAAATCACGGTTCGGCATCCAAAATCCCCAGCCATTTCGGGGCTTTCCGGCAGTCTGTTTGTATAATGCCGGTGCAGACAAATAAAATTTTCATGGGCGCTCCCCTTTTTTCACAATAGGTATTGTATATTTTAAAGTATACTATGTCCGGGAAAAAATTGCAATGGGTGAAAAACCATGATATAATACCCGTACCAAAAGACATGGAGGAACCATATGAAATATATCATCTGGGACTGGAACGGCACGCTATTGGACGACGTATCAGTCTGTATAGACGTAATGAACGGTATGCTTCGTCGCCGGGGGCTCCGGGAGCTTACCCCGCGCCGCTACCGGGAGATATTCGGTTTCCCTGTGGAGGGCTACTACCGGGCGGCGGGGCTGGACCTGGAGCGGGAGCCCTTCCCCGCTCTGGCGGCCGAGTATATCGAAGAGTTTAACCGCAGGGCCCTGAACTGCGGGCTGCGCCGGGGCGCGGAAGGCGCGCTTAAAGGGCTGCGTGACCGGGGGTACGCCCAGCTTCTCGTGTCCGCGTCAGAACGCAGCGCCCTCCTGGAGCAAGCGGGACGCTATGGCGTCACAGGGTATTTCCAGGCGGTGCTGGGAACAGGCGACGTCCTGGCCGTCACCAAGGAGGGCATCGCCCGGGAGTACATGGAGGCAAACGGGATATCAAGGGACAGCGCGGTATTCATAGGAGACACCTGCCACGACTGGCAGGTGTCAGAGAAAATAGGCTGCCGCTGCCTGCTGGTGGAGGGCGGCCACATGAGCCGGGAGAGGCTGGAGAGTACCGGGGCCCCTGTGGCAGAGGACATAGCCGGAATATTAAAGGAGATTTCCTAGCTTTTCGCCCCCAGCGCCCTTGTGGCGTTGAGCACCGCCAGCACCATCACGCCCACGTCCGCGAAAACCGCCAGCCACATACCCGTAAGCCCTATGGCCGTCAGCAGCAGTACCAGCGCCTTTACGCCCAAGGCAAACCAGATATTCTCCTTGACTATGACTATGGTCTTGCGGGATATCCGTATAGCTATATCAAGCTTAGACGGTTTGTCGTCCATAAGCACCACGTCCGCCGCCTCTATGGCCGCGTCCGAGCCCAGGGCCCCCATGGCAATGCCCACGTCGGCCCGGGACAGCACCGGCGCGTCGTTGATGCCGTCGCCCACAAAGGCCAGCCGGCCGCGCTTAGGCTCCTGCCCCAGCAGCTCCTCTACCTTATCCACCTTATCCGCCGGCATGAGCTCCGTACACACTTGGTCGATACCCAGCTCCCGGGCGGCGCCCTCTCCGGCCGCCCTGCTGTCCCCGGTGAGCATGACGGTGCGTATTCCCCGCTCCTTCAGCCGGGCCACGGCTTCCCCGGCGTCGGGCTTGGGCCGGTCGGCGATAATTATATGTCCAGCATATGCGCCGTCCACGGCTATATGCACAATCGTTCCTGCGGAGCGCTCCGTTCCCGCTGCGGCGCTTTCAGAACAGGAGACCCCCATCTCCTCCATAAGTTTCCTGTTCCCCGCGCATACGCTCCTGCCGTCTACCTGCACCCGCACCCCACGACCGGAGAGCTCCTCCGCTTCTCCCACCCGAGAGCGGTCCAATTCGCCGCCGTAGGCCTCCTTTAAGGACCGGGAGATGGGGTGGTCGGACCAGCTCTCAGCCAGGGCGGCCAGCTCCAGCAGCTCCTTTTCGGCCATACCGACAGGGCGTATCTCCGCCACCTGGAATACCCCCCGGGTCAGGGTGCCGGTTTTGTCAAAAACCACCGTGTCCACCGCCGCCAGGGCCTCCATATAGTTGCCGCCCTTTATAAGTATGCCCTGCTTCGAGGCCCCTCCGATGCCCCCGAAGAAACTTAAGGGTACCGATATCACCAGGGCGCAGGGACAGGACACCACCAGGAAGGTCAGCGCCCGTTTTATCCACTCTCCCCAGCCGCCCACGAACAGGGGCGGAAGTACCGCCAGCAGCACGGCCCCGATAACCACCGCCGGGGTGTAGTACCGGGCGAAGCGGGTTATGAAGTTCTCGGCCTTGGCCTTCTTGCTGGAGGCGTTCTCCACCAGGTCCAGTATCTTCGCCACGGTGCTTTCCCCGAACTCCTTTTCAACCCTTATCCTCAGCACTCCGCTGAGGTTCACGCAGCCGCTGGGCACGCTCTCCCCGGCGCATACGCTTCGGGGCATACTTTCCCCGGTCAGGGCCGCGGTGTTCAGGGTGCTGGCCCCCTCTATCACCGTGCCGTCCAGGGGTATTTTTTCCCCGGGCTTCACCACTATGATATCGCCCACAGCCACGTCCTCCGGGTCTGCCTGAGTCACTTCGCCGTCGCGCTCTAGGTTTGCGTAGTCAGGCCGCAGGTCCATCAGGGAGGATATGGACCGCCGGGATTTACCCACGGCGTAGCCCTGGAACAGCTCGCCCACCTGGTAGAACAGCATGACAAACACCGCCTCGGGGTACTCGCCCTCGCCGAAGAAGCCGGTGCAGAAGGCCCCCACCGTGGCAAGGGCCATAAGGAAGTTCTCGTCGAAAACCTGGCCGTGGGCGATATTTCTGACCGCCCGCCAGAGCACGTCCCAGCCCACGGTAAAGTAAGCCGGCAGGAACAGCGCGAACCGCCAGGGGCCCTCATAGGGCACAAGCACGGCGGCTATGAGAAGGGCCGCGCTTACTATAATGCGCAAAAGCATGGTCTTTTGTTTCTTAGTCATAATCCAAAAATCTCCTTTTTCAAAGCTTTCCCAATACCCCGAAGCCCACCGGCAGCCGCCCCTCCAGCCGCTTTAAGCAGAGCACCTCCGCCCCGCAGCTCTCAAGCAAAACCCCATAGCCCTCAAGGGTGTACCTCTCCTGAAACAGAAACCCCAAGGCCTGATAGGCCCCGATAGCCGCTCGGAAACCCGCCCCGGCCTCGCCCTGTAAGTACGTGGGCAGTATCACCCGTCCGCCCGGGCGGACACAGGAGAGCAGGCAGTTGACGGCCCGCCGGGGCTCCTCCAGCAGGTGCAGGACGTTTCCGGCGATCACCACGTCAAAGGGCTCCTCCGGCGGCGGGGCGAAGATATCCCGCCGGGAAAACTCCATGTTCATGAGACCCGCCCGCTCCCCTTTCCCTTTGGCCCGGGCCAGCATATCCGGGGACAGGTCCGTGCAGAGCACATACCCGGCCCGCCTGGCCGCCGCCAGGGACAGGGCCCCAGTGCCCGCCGCGCAGTCCAGCACGCGGCTTCCCGGCGGCACCCAAAGGGCCGTCTCCCGCTTCATAGCGAGGTTCGCCCGGCGGTTTAGAAGCTCCGCAAGGTCGTAAAGCCCGGCTACCCGGTCCCAGAAGCCCCTCAACGTACTATCCTGCAGTCCGGCTCCACCTTCTTGCAGGCCTTTTCTATCTGGTCCATTATCTCCTCGAACCTCCCCTCGTCGGCGGTGACGGTGAGCTTCTGCATCATGAAGCTCACGTTGGCCTCCTCAACGCCGGGGAGCTTTTTAATTGCGGCCTCCATCTTCGCCGCGCAGTTGGCGCAGTCCAGGTCGATGAGTTTAAAGCGTTTTGTCATAATTAACCCTTCTCTCCTTCAAATAAGTATAATTTTAATATAAGTGTTTTATATACACCGGGTCGCCGTTCTTGGCGGCAAAGCCCGGGTCGTGCCTGTAGCCGTGCTTAATGTAGAAACCTGGGGCGGTGTCCGTGGTCAGCGCCACGGCTGTTATCCTCTTTTGCTTAAAATATTCCTCCGCAAGCCCCAGGAGCTCCGAGCCGCAGCCCTGCCCCCGGTATTCCGGCGCTATCCAGAACTCCCGGATAAAGCCCAGCGTCTTCTTCATAAACCAGCCCTCGCAGTCCATAGGGCAGAACTGTATGAACCCCACGGCCCTCCCGGCCTCTATGCCAAGATACGCAAGGTTCCCCCGGCCGTCGGAGCCCATCTCATGAAAGAGCCCGTCCCAGTCCCTTACATTGACGCCCAACTCATTAAAGTAGAGCTTGAAGCTCTCTTGAAATTCTCCCCCTGTGAAATCGCTTATCAGCTTTGTCTCCATTTTCCTCACTCCGTGATATGCTCCATGCCCTGGTCCAGTATGGTGCGCACATGGTCGTCGGAAAGGGAGTAGAAGATGGTCTTCCCCTCCCGCCTATACCGCACCAGCTTCGCCTTTTTCAGCACCGCCAGCTGGTGGGAGATAGCCGACTGGGTCATGCCCAAGAGCTCCGCTATGCCGCACACGCACATATCCGACTCGAAGAGCACATAGAGTATGCGGATCCTTGTGGAGTCCCCGAATATCTTAAAGAGCTCCGACAGGTCGAAAAGCTCCTCCTCACCGGGCATTATCTCGTTGACCCTCTTGACGGTCTCCTCATGCACGTGGGTATAGGCGGTTGGGTTTTCCATTT
Organism: Acutalibacter muris; assembly: GCF_002201475.1. NCBI lineage: Bacteria > Bacillati > Bacillota > Clostridia > Eubacteriales > Acutalibacteraceae > Acutalibacter > Acutalibacter muris. The sequence goes on from NZ_CP021422.1 coordinate 3,521,173, forward strand.
TTCATCGTCCTTTCATATGAGCAATCGTTCATATGTATTATATGCCCGGGTTCTCAAAATGTCAATAGGGATATGAAAAATTTTTAAATTGCTTTACTTGCGGCACAAACGAATATTGGAAACTTGAGTGCGCGGCAGAAATTTATCCGAAAGGAAGTAATGGAAGCAGCCGCCATTGAATACGCAGCGTTCAACGATTGTGGCAAATTGAAGGACGCATATTATTAAGGACCGCCGCAGGGGACAGTATCCCTGCGGCGGTCCTTGCGTTCGGCCATAGAAAGCAAAGGCCCCAAGAGAGGGGGCCTTCTGCCTCAGGCGTAAACGTCAAAGGTATAGGGGCTTGGGGGCAGCATCCGCTCCAGCTCCTGGGCGGCAAGCTCCTGGGCGTCGTCCATTGCCATGCGGGTAACGGCCATGGAGTAGTCCGCCGCCAAATTAGACGCGCTGTAGGAGCTGGCAAGGGAAGCCACCGAGCTCAAAGGATCCATAACAATACCTCCTTTTTTGTACTATACAAATTTTATCACACTTACAAAAAAATTGCAAGACGGCAAGGGTAAAGGCCCCACATTTTTACAGTCCCTGAAGGGCGGTAAATACCGCCATAAGCGCCGGCTGATGCAGCAGGTACACCGCAAGGCTGTGCCGGCCTATAAGGGCAAGGGGTCCTATGCCCGGGCGCAGCCTGTCCATCACCCTTTGGCGCGAGCCTATAAGCCGCCATAAAAAGTATCCGCAGAGATACAAAAACACCCAAGGCACTAGGGGAAAATAATCCGAGGACCAGAACCCCGGCCCCGGCAGCCCCAGCACCGCCAGAAGGTCCCACTGATAGAGCCAGCCGGGCAGGGTAAAGAGCCGCAGCCCCTCGAAGCCTATATACCCAGAGGGCACCCCCCGGGTCAAAAAGAACGCCAGAGCCGAAAGGGCCAGGCCCAGCCCCGCCGGGAAGGGCGGCAGCCCCAGCTTATTCCACAGGGCCCAAACCCCGCACTGTATAAGGGCACAGAGCCCCAGAAGGTACAGCACCCCGAAGATTATCCGCTCCGACGGCATGGCAACGGCGGTGACAAGGGTCACCAGGACCCCCGCCCCCAGTATGACAAGGCCGTGGCGCATAGGACGCTTTGAGAGCCGGAAGCAGAAGCCCGAGAGCAGTATGAACCCCCAGCATATACTCTGCTGCCAGGCATAGCCTATGGGCCCGGTGTACCAGTCCATGGGCACACCCATAATATACACCACGTCGTACAGCCCGTGATAGGCCGTCATATTGATAAGCAGTATCCCTCTTATGGTGTCAAGAAGGTGGTATCTCTCCCGGCTCAATAGCCCAGCTCCCCCCTGAGAGACTCGTCGTCCTCCACCCAGGTTTTAACGTCTATGCTCCTGAAGCTGTCCTTGTCGTCCCGGACTATCACCCGGGCTATCCCGGCGTTTATGACCATGCGCTTGCACATGGAGCAGCAGACGGCGTTTTTTATATAGCTGCCGTCGGAGACCTCCTTGCCCACAAGGTATAGGTCGGCCCCAAGCATTTCCTTTCTGGAGGCGCTTATGATGGCGTTGGCCTCAGCATGCACCGAGCGGCAGAGCTCGTACCTCTCCCCTCTCGGTATCTCCAGCTTCTGCCTAAGGCAGTACCCCAGGTCCGAGCAGTTGGCCCGGCCCCTGGGCGCGCCCACATAGCCGGTGGACACCACCTCGTCGTCCTTCACAATCACCGCCCCATAGTGATGCCTAAGGCACGTGCACCGCTGGGCCACTATCTCGGCCAGGTCCAGGTAGTAATTTATCTTGTCCCGCCGCTCAAAGCCGCTCATACTCATTCCCCCGGATATGTTTTTTCTTATTTTATCACATATAAGTGGGAAAGGCAACTTTACTTTTCCTCCGGGAAATGATAAAATACATACAACGGCATCTTTGAGGGGTGAGAGGATTTGTACGGCTCGTTCACAGGCGGCATGGCCGCCGTAGTTTTCCTGTGCTTTTTCCAGCTCTGCGGCCTGTGCCTTTCGGCGGTAATATTCCCCCGGGAGGGCCCGGGGACAAGGGCCCTCCTGGGCAGCGTCCTGGGCAGCGTCTCCCTGCAGTGGCTCCCGGCCCTTATGGGCTTTGTGTCCGGCTTCACCCGGGCGGGGCATATGGCGGCGGCGGTGATAATTACGCTTGCCGTCTGCGGGACGCTCATATGGGCCAAAAGGTCCGGGCGGGCCGTATCTATAGGCATAAAGGACCTCCCCGGCGCGTTCCTGCGGCACAAATTTCTATTTTTCGTCCTGGCTCTGTGGATAGTATACTGCGTACTGGTCCCCCACTCCTTCTACTGGCAGGACAATATAATCTACAGCAGCCAGGCCACCTACGGCGATATGTCCATGCACCTGAGCTTTATCACAAGCCTAGCCCGCCAGGGGACCTTCCCCCCAAGCTACTCCCTTCTGCCGGGCACAAGGCTCAGCTACCCCTTTCTCTCGGACAGCATCTCCTCGAGCCTGTACCTTCTGGGCGCGCCCCTGCGCCTTGCCTATTGTCTGCCCATGCTCCTCTCCGGGGCCCAGGTGTTCTTCGGGGGCTGGCTGTTTTTAAGGGTCCTTTCCGGGAGCGATAAAAAGGCCGGGCTGGCCTTCACCTTCTTCTTCTTGAACGGCGGGCTGGGGCTCATGTACTTCCTGGGCGGGGAGGAGGGTAACTTCTCCCGCATTTTTACCGCCTTTTACGAGACCCCCACCAACTACTCCCTGGAGAATATCCGCTGGGTCAACGTGATAGTGGACATGATGCTGCCCCAGCGGGCCACCTTGTTCGGCTGGGCCCTATTATTTCCCACCCTGTACCTGCTTACAAGGGCCGTGTTCCACCATAAGCGTCGGTACTATCTTATAGCCGGGCTCATGGCCGGGGCCCTGCCCATGATACATACCCACTCCTTTCTGGCCCTGGGCCTGGTCTGCGGGGCCTGGCTCACGGCCCGGCTCTTCAGGGACAACAGGCTCTCCGTGTTCGCCGCGCGCCTTGGAAAGGCGCTGATACCCCTGGGGCTCATAGCCATGCTGACAATGCAGGCCGTGCTCTCTCCCGAGGACCGCAGCAACTCCGACAGGCTCCTGGGGCTTTTCCTCTCGGTGTTCTCCCTATGGGCCGGTGTGCTCCTGCTGCTCCTTATAGGCTCCATAAAAAAGCGCAGGATAAGACCCGTCATATTCACCTGGGGTGCGCTCCTGCTGGCCGCCCTGGCCCTCGCTCTGCCCCAGCTCTTTACCTGGACCTTTCGTCAGGTGTCAAGCGGCGGCATGGTCCGGGGGCATTTCGGCTGGGTCATAGGCGACGACAACTATCTGTGGTTCTATCTGAAGAACATAGGCCCCGTGTGGGTGTTCGCCCTTATAGGCCTGCTTACGGCGGATAAAAGGCGCTTTGCCCGGTGCTGCCCGCCCATGGCCATATGGTTCGTAGCGGAGCTTATTGAGTTCCAGCCCAACGACTACGACAATAATAAGCTGTTGTATGTAGGTTTCCTGTTCCTCTGCTGCGCGGCGGCGGACTGTATCTGGGGCCTGCTGGAGCTGATACCCAAAAAGGCCCCGCAGCTTGTATCGGCGGCGCTTCTCTCCGCCCTGCTGGCCGCCCCCGCCGCTTTGACCGTAGCCCGGGAGTATGTGTCCCGCTATGAGCTTTACGGCACCGGGGCCATGAACCTTGCCCTGTTCATCGACGACCAGCTCCCAAGGGACGCGGTCCTCATGACCGACCAGCGGCACAATAATGAGGCCGCGGCCCTGGCCGGCCGGAACATCGTCTGCGGCTCTCCCATCTACCTCTATTATCACGGGCTCAACTACTATCAGCAGGAGTGGGACCTGCGGACCATGTATGAGGAGCCGGGAAAGAATTTGGAGCTGTTTAAGAGGCACGGCGTAGATTATGTGCTCATAAGCGACTTCGAAAAAAAATCCTATACGGTGGACACGGCCTGGTTCGATGAAAACCTCCCCAAGGAGTTTGACGACGGCGGGCGCATACTGTACCGCGTAGATTGATTCATGAAAGGAGCAAAACCCATGCCCCCCTCCCTCTCCGACCCCCGCGCCCTGCGGGAGCTTTTACAACGCCACGGCCTGCGTCTCTCCAAGGGCCTGGGCCAGAACTTCCTGATAAACCCTTCTGTCTGCCCCCGGATGGCCGCCGCCTGTGGCGCGGAGGGCTGCGCCGGGGTCCTGGAGGTGGGCCCGGGGGTGGGTGTGCTCACCCGGGAGCTGTCCTCCACAGCTAAAAAGGTGGTCTCCGTGGAGCTGGACCACAGGCTGCTGCCGATTTTAGAGGAGACCCTCTCGGACTGTACTAACGTGGAGATAGTCCAGGGTGACATACTAAAGCTGGACCTTCACCGGCTCATAGAGGAAAAGCTCTCCGGCGGGCCCGTGTGCGTCTGCGCCAATCTCCCTTACTATATCACCTCGCCGGTGATAATGGCCCTTTTAGAGGGCGGCCTGCCCCTTACCGCCGTCACCGTCATGGTGCAGAAGGAGGCGGCGGCGCGGCTCTGCGCACCGCCGGGGGTGCGGGAGTGCGGGGCCGTCAGCGTCAGCGTCCACTACCGAAGCCGCCCCCAGGTGCTGTTCCAGGTGGGCCGGGGGAGCTTTATGCCCCCGCCCAATGTGGACTCCAGCGTAATACGCTTCGATATGCTCCCGGAGCCCCCGGTAAGGGTCCGGAACGAGGACATACTTTTCAAAGTGGCCCGGGGGGCCTTCGCCCAGCGGAGAAAGACGGCGGCAAACTCCCTCTCGGGAGCCCTTCGGCTGCCGAAGGGGCTTATAGAGGGGCGGCTGGCGCAAGCCGGAATACCGATAAATGCCAGGGCCGAGCAGCTGACCCTTGCCCAGTTCGGGACGCTGTCCGATGCCCTTTGCGACGATATTTACGGGGGGTGAAGTGAATGAGTGAATTGGAGCGCGGGCTGTACCGTTTCCTGCTGATAGTGGACGGCCTTGCGATACTGGTCAGCATGGTGGCGGGCCCGCTGCGGCACACCTCGATAGCCATCGGGTCGGCTGCCTCGGCGGCGCTGATATCCGTGTGCCTGATAATCTACGGGCTGCATTTCTGGCCCAGGCAGTAATTTGAATAGAATGGATAGGCCCACGGCAGCATTGCCGCGGGCCCTCTCATTTGCCTTTATGTCCGGCTTCGCCGGCCTTTCGCTCCTCTAGAATTATCCTGCGGACGGTCTTCTCCGTCAGGAAAAACTCCCCGGCAAGCTGTTCCGGGCTTTCGCCCTCCAGATACCGGCGGTATATCTCCCGGTTGCGCCGGGCGGTCTCCGCCTTGCTGTGGGTGCGTTCGCCCCAGGACAGCCGGTTCTCCTCTTTTCGGGGAATGTACAAATAGGCCCCGTCCACATACTGCTGAAGCTGACTGAGAAGCTTCGCGGGCAGTATGTCCTGTGCCTTTACATAGCGCATAGGTGCTCCTCCTAAAAATAAGTTTTCCAGGATGAGCAAAGGCTATTGCGCTGTTGTTCACATTTATTTAGCGCCCAGCCTTTGCTATGCGCCCTCTACAGATCGGGTCAAAGCGGTCTCCCCCCTTATCGCTCATTTGATGGTATCATTATAACCCAAACGCGCTGGCGCTGCAAGCGCGGATTTGGCTCTGTAATGTCACAAGGCTTGCGGTCCCCACATCCGTCCCTTATACTGGAAGCAAAGCCCAAAGCATAGGCCCGGAAAGGAGGGAACGGATTTGCGCTGTGAAATCTGCGGAAAGACCACCGTATTCGGCAAGAAGGTGGCCCATGACCGAATGTATATCAACGCCCGCACGCCGAAAAAGATAAAGCCCAACCTGCACCATATGATGGTGGACACGCCAAAGGGTAGGAAACGGATGACGGTGTGCACCCGCTGTATGCGGACGCTGCGAAAGCGCGAGACGCTCTGACGCATCTTGCGCTGAAAAAAATATCTTGACGAACGGCCGCGATTATGCTATAATCAGACGGTGGACAGGGAGGGGTTAAAAACCCGGCTTGCCCACCGATAGCTGCGGGTGTAGTTCAGTGGTAGAACTCCAGCCTTCCAAGCTGGTCGTGTGGGTTCGATTCCCATCACCCGCTCCAAAGCGCCCATAAGGGCGTTTCCCCGAAAGGGGAAGATATTTTCGTGGGCCAAAGGGTATGCCCCGGACACGCGCCAATAGCTCAGCTGGATAGAGCAACTGCCTTCTAAGCAGTAGGCCAGGGGTTCGAGTCCCTTTTGGCGCGCCATATGGTGGACGTAGCTTAGCTGGTCAAAGCGCCAGATTGTGGCTCTGGAGACCGTGGGTTCGAATCCCACCGCCCACCCCACACTAAGAGTTCCTGAAATTTCAATTTCAGGAACTCTGTGCCTTAGCCCTTGGCTAAGGTCAGAGGCACGGAGTTTAATTCTTGTAATTAGGCTCCGTGTCTCCCATATTGGGCTGTCGCCAAGCGGTAAGGCAACGGACTTTGACTCCGTCATCCCGTGGGTTCGAATCCCGCCAGCCCAGCCAAAAGGAGACAAAAGCATTTAGAGGCTTTTGCCTCCTTTTTTATGCTCTAAAGTTCTATTGCAGAAACAAATAAAGCGTGGATAGCGTCATAATCCGCGTTTTTTATTCTTAAACATACAAGAAACGCCTGATAAACCACTAATAATCAGGTTCAACAGGATAAAAGGGCACAATTAATTCCACTAATTTGTATGTTATACTTGAAAATGCTCGAGTAATCGACTATAATGTAAGAAAGGAAGATAATCGTGAAGTTGTCCCCATTGGAATCAAAAATCTTCGGCAAAGTATGCTATGGCTTTCGACGTGACAAGAACAAGAGCGTAGAAACAGTTGAGCCGGAGGCCGAAATCGTGCGAGAGATATTTGGCCTATACCTGTCAGGAAACAGCTTGGAGAAAATTCAAGAGCATTTGCGCAAGCAAGGTATTCCTTCTCCGTCCGGGAGAACGGTGTGGAGCCGTGATGTGCTGAATAAGCTACTAAACAACTATAAGTACACGTTTGGCGTTATCGACCACACCACATACTTTGCTGTGGAAGAAATGAAATCAAATCGATGTAGAAATCCCAATCGGAATATTGAGGATGATGAAGAATGGAACGTGCAAGTCAATCTGAACTACTATGGGCCTACGCTATAACGCGGGATGAGTATGCCAAGAGGCTAAGTGAAAAATCGCTGCTCAAAGCTGAAGACCTAGGGTTTATACGAGACCGTATCTTCGAGCTTATCAACCGTGGAGAGGCTAACATTCATGGCCCGAAGGAGGAGCAAAGACTTCAAGCGGTTGTAGAAAAGTATTTATATCCTGAAGCTGACTATATCTCGCTGACAGATATCGCAAAGCGATTTAACCCAGAGAATCCAAGTTATGTGATTCAAAGCTGGCTGCGCAGTAGGAATACGATTGCATTTTTAGGCCAGTGGGAAAGAGAAAATAATTCCAATTTTAATGAGCAGGCTTTTCAGCAATTACTCGTTGATGTTCGCTCTCCCTCCTATACCTTGACTCCTGTCAGATGGATTGAGAGAGTAAATGCTGTCGGGATTATCTCTAAGAGGGGAAAAAATGGTGGCACTGCAGCTCACCCCTTCATTGCTTGTGATTTCGAGATGTGGAATGATGTGGCTTTTCGATTCAGAGTAATATCTAATTTGGTTAACAGCAATTCTTGTTTACATTATTTTAAAACCTTAAAATAACAACTAGAGTCTTTTGTAAACTAATTAGTTGTTCGATATATAAAAACAAAAGGAGAAATGACAATTGTGGTTGGATAACGCTTCCCGTATTGATATGCTTTTTTACTCTCCATATGCAGATACTATAGTAAATTTCACAAAAAATTCATGCCTAACGCCATTGACTGTCGGCTTATATGGCAGTTGGGGGGCAGGCAAATCATCTCTCCTACAGCTTATCGAGCAACGAATTGAGGATAATAAAGATGGTACTGTCTGTATTTCTTTGAATGCATGGCAATTTGAAGGGTATGAAGATGCAAAAGTGGCTATAATGGAGTCTCTTTTGAAAGCATTGAAAGAGAATGAATCATTTTTTGAAAAAGCACAAGAGAAGATTACCAAACTATTGTCACGTGTTGATTATTTAAAAATAGGTAAGAGTATTATTCGAAAAGGACTTCCTTATGCAATCGGAATGTTAACCGGAAATCCCTTGCCAATTGCTTTTAATCTTTCTGTAGAAGCTTTGGATGCAGGCGATTTGTTGACAAAATTGCAAACCTTCAAGAATGAATATATTAACGAAAGTGAAAAAGAGAATACTCTTACCGAAAACATTAGGAAATTTCGAGAAGAATTTGAGGAAATGCTAGAAGATGTATCTTCGGTTAAAAATTTAGTGGTAATTATAGATGACTTGGACAGATGTTCACCTGAGAGAATTATTGATACCCTTGAGGCGATTAAGCTATTTCTTTCTGTAAGAAAGACAACATTTATTGTAGCTGTAGATCAAAGGATTATCGAATATGCTGTAAATATTAAATATCCCCAAATTGATGGATTTGCAATATCGTCTGATTATATTGAAAAGATAATTCAGCTTCCAATAAAAATACCTGAATTGTCTCCCAAAGACATCGAAAATTATTTATTGCTGCTAATATCTCAGCTTCATATATCTGAAGATGCATTTGGGACACTTATCAAAGAAATTTACGATAATAAAATGATGATTCGTGATAAAGTATTGATGCATAGCGAGATATCAGCGATTATAGAAAACAAGCAATGCTCATACAAAGAAGGCACATCTAAGAGTTCATTTGATGCAGATGTATCCATTATTTCTAAGATTAGCCCGACTGTATCAAGCAGTCTTAAAGGTAACCCTCGACAGGCCAAGCGATTTCTAAATACGTTTTTTGTTAGGAAGAACCTAGCGTCACTATATTTTGGTGAGGACATTGATTTGTCAGTTATGGCAAAGCTTTTGGCCCTAGAAATAATTGAAATACGAGCATTTAGAAAGTTATATGAGTGGAGTAGCAATTTTGATGGAGAAATTAAACAGCTAAAAGAAATAGAACAGCGCATTAAAGACGGAATAGAACTTGACGAGGAATATGCTCTTTGGGCTACCCCCAGAATCACTAAATGGCTAAAAAGTGAACCAATAGAGTTATATAAACAAGATCTCAGCAAATATTTCTATTTATCCAGAGAAGCCCTTAGTAGCGTGGAAAGCATTTCCTCAACATTTAGTGAAGCAGAGCGTAAAATGTTATCGGCTTTTCAGAATTGCATGAAGGGGCAGGAGAATTCACGTATTGAAGAATTGAAAAAAATGGAGCCTATATCTCAACGGAATATATGTGATGCCCTTATTGAACATTTTAAAACTGATTCTATTGGGCTCAGTATAATTGCTCCCATATATTGTAATTATGTTGATTGTAGAGCGGACATAAATGAAGTTCTTTTGCAAAAACCACGTGCATTTTTTACAATGCCCACGATCCCACATATGGCAATGATGTATAGCGCATGCCCAACACAATTTGATGAGCTACTCAACCAATTAAAGCAAAAGGGGAGTATAAAAGAGGAAATATGTGCTAGGATTAGTAACAGAAACGACATAGCTACTACGGTTGAAAGAAAGGGGTGGTGAGATGGGCACATCTAAAGGTTATATTGCACCCTCTACGCCTAGCTGGCGACAAGCAAAACGGGAGGTTTCTAGATATTTAAGTAATCCTACTGAAACTGAAAGGAAAACCTTAGCTGCACAATATGCTAAAGCAATGACCACAGGAGGCTACACTGCATCTCAAGTGGCAAAAGCTTTTGCAGGAGTAATCAGTTTTTCCTCAGCAATTGCAAGCCGAGGGTACACAGCCGCTCTTCATGATATTGGGCGAGATGATATTTTATCATTAGGGCCGCAAGAAACATTAGATACGTTGATTTCAATTTTTGCAAATGCGGGCAGTACAATTGATGATAAAATTGCATTAGACAGCATATCTGAAAGTTTTCAGGTTCTTCAGGTAATCGAACCAGAGGATTTAAAGAGTATTAATACTTCGCGTCTGCTTAGAGAAATGATATGTCAGTTTGCAAAATTAAAATTTGCGCAACTTTTTGATAAGCAGATTCGTAATAAATGTCCCATTGTTGAAGAAGCGAATAGGAGAATAGCAGAAATGCAAGACTATATTTATTATACAATGGGCCAAAAATTAACGAACGATATCCTTGGGGAAATAAATCCAAACAATATAGCGAATGAGGTAATCGTTCGAAACACCTTAGAAGAAGGTTTTAGACTTATGACAATTTACTACGGTGAATGATATGAAGATATGGATTAATAAATGTATATCAGCGGAGCAAATGCCTGATTTTGGAGATGCTTTGGTTTTCAATATAAGTGTTCCAGGTCAAGGCGGTGTGATTGCCTCCAATATCCGTGATGGCTGGTACAGAACTCTGGGAATCCAGATGGTAACTCCTATATGTGAGGATTTATATATAATCGCACTCTCAGTTTTTGCCGCCGATAAAAGAATACCTCGTAATAAGACACCAGACAATTGGACACGGGAGTTACATCTTAGTATCCCAGTTATAGCAATAGATAGGTGGGATTTAGTTAAGGAAGAACTTGAAAGGACGCTAAGCTACCTTTCAGGGGATTTATGGCATTTTACATTTAGATCTTGTGAACCAGCAAGCCGATACAAGGATAATCATGTACGTGCGCCAATTCGCAATACAATATTAGATGAAATTGAAGGAGTTTCTTTGTTTTCTGGCGGTTTAGATTCCTTTTGCGGCGCTTACGATTTTATGGTGAAAAGTAAGAGTGTAGTATTTGTCGGTTTTAAAGAATATGGAAAACTTGAATCCGTCCAAAAAGCATTAATGGATAATCTGAATTGTAGTTTCCCTGATATTTTCAAGCTACTGTTTACGTTTACAGCCAGGGCATATTGCCCGCTTGGTATTGATAATCTTCCATCTGAAAACACTAGTAGAAGTAGATCATTCTTGTTTATCTGTGCGGCAATTTGTGTTGCTGAAGTGATTGGAGATGATACGCCAGTCTATATCCCAGAAAATGGCTTTATTGGACTAAACTTGCCACTCACAATAGGTCGAAGTGGAAGTTGTAGCACAAGAACAACACACCCATATTTTTTAAAAATGCTGAATGAAATTCTAGAAAAAGTTGGAATACGGCATGAGGTGATAAATCCATTTGCTTATCAGACAAAGCGTGAAATGATACAACAATTTATTGCAGCTCCGAGATTTTTAGAGAACATACACAAGACCATCTCTTGTTCTCACCCGTGTAATGGACGGTGGCAGGGTAAAACTGAACCAGAGAATTGTGGATACTGTTACCCTTGCCTTATCCGACAATCTTCCCTTGTTGGAGTGCTTCCCCCTAATGAGCATTATAGTTATGATGTGTTGTCGCTGGACTATCTTGTGAATGCCACCAATGCCAAGCGTTCTGATTTTGTCGATCTTCTCAGTTCAATTAATAAGGCATGCTTATCAACGGATGAAGACCTTATGAAGAGGATAAAAGCAACAGGTAGGCTAACACAAGAAGAAACGCTTGCTTTCTTAAGGCTATACAAAGAAACGATTGCAGATTTGATTCGAATGCTATCTGTAGATCCAGAACTACTTCGAATAGCTGGGGTGGATTATGCGACTAATTGACACGCATTTTCATTTAGACTTCTATCGAGAACACTGCTATTGGTATAACCAAATCAATGCCATGAAACAATATACGCTGTGTGTTACCAATTCACCTGAAGTATACTGTGCATGCAAAAAAATGTATTCAGAAACTCGATATGTTAAATTTGCACTGGGGTATAATCCGCAGGTATGTTCAGAAATTGTGTTAAATAGAAAAATGTTCCTTTCTGAATTGTCCAAAACAAAATATATAGGAGAAGTTGGACTGGATTTTTCGTCAAAACATATTGGAACAAAAAGAAAACAAGTTGATGCTTTTGAGTTCATATGTCAAAATGTTGCTGATAGCAACAAAGTTCTTACAGTTCACTCAAGGAATGCAGAAAAAGAAGTTTTTGATATTATGGCTCGGAATGGAATAAAGCGTGCAATAATTCACTGGTATACTGGTGATTTAGAAAATATGCAGAAATTTATTAGGGCAGGTTACTATTTCTCTGTCAATGCCAACATGTGTACAACATCCAAAGGAAAGCACATAATTTCAGAGATTCCATTAGATAAAATACTTGTGGAAAGTGATGGGCCATTTACAAAAGTCAGAACACATAAATATAGTCCTATAAATCTCCAGGACATCTACTCGACTCTTGCCGCTACAACTGGTGTACAAGATATTGCAAATATTATTTATGAGAATTTCAATTGCTTATTAGCTTTTTAATGTAAGATACTTCATTTGTATACTTTTTATCTATAGAAAGCATGTATGGTGATGCCCGAGGAAAGTAGCAAAGTGATTTTACTGGAGGGCTTGAGGTTGAACAGACGATACCGACTTGTCGTGAGAGTTCAGATACACCCAGCGATTTGGCATGAACGACCCCACCCAATCTGAACCCTTGCAGTAAGCGCGGCAGAGATGTGGTGGGGTCATTTTATGTCAGAAGCCTAGAAAATACTGGGTTTCTGACATTTCCATATTATCACATAAATGTCATCACCACGGACAAAACAGACGAAAAAACGATTAAAAAAACTGAAATTTCGCCTATTTGAACCCTAAAAATGTCAGCATCATGTATCCTTCTGGCTGGCATAGAACTTTTCTTCCGCTTGGCATGGCGTCAAATTCTTTAGTGTTTTATGAATACGTTTGGTGTTATAAAATATCATATAAGTGTCAACGGCTTGTTTGAACTTCTTCTCGGAGGGGTAATCCTTGCGGTAAAGTTCCTCCTGCTTTAACGTTGAGAAAAATGATTCTGTTACAGCATTATCGTAAGGTCGGCCGCTTGCAGAGAATGACTGTATCACAGAATAACTCGCCAGTAACTTGCAGAAACTATGCGAGGTATATTGTGTGCCTCGGTCGCTATGGAATATCAGGCCCGCTTTCACTTCTCGGTCTGCTATGGCTTGTTTAAAGGCGCTGCTGACCAGTTGTGTACTGTTTTTGCGAGATATTTTATGTGCAATGACTTTTCTTGAAAACAGATCTAATATGACGCAAATGTAGAAGTGATGCTTCCCAACCCGGAAATATGTGATATCGCTTGTCCACACCTGATTGGGTTGGTCAGTATGGAACTGTTGATTCAGAATGTTTTCTTTTTTGAATGGTTTATGGAGCTTTTTGTAATCGCGTTTAGCTGTGCTGCGGATGCTATGCAGCCCCATTTCAGCCATCAAGTCGGCAACGAACCGAGCGCTGACTTTGTATCCTCTTTGAGCAAGAACCGCTGCTACTTTTTCTGGTCCGGGTATCTGGTTGTGCTCATCGAACACTTCTTGAATAATTACACGATATTCTTCCCGGCGTTTCATGTACCAGGAATTGTCTTTTTTCCCTCGAAAAATGTGGTTGTAGAATGTACCGCGGGAAACATCCAGGGCTTCACAAAGCGTATGCACATCGTACTGTTCATACAGCTTTTCCAGCTCGGCCAGTTTCTCTTTCAAGGGTGCGTGAACAGTACAGTTAACTGACTTCAATATTGAAATGATTTTTTCCTGTTTATCATTCTTACGCTGAAGCGCTTTATGATCTTTCAATGAAAATCCCGCACTGCCTTTTGAAGATGAGTCGCTGATCCAACGATAGATTGTGCGCTTACACACGCCAAACTCAGAACATATTTCGGAAATAGGAACACCGTTTCTGTATTTCGCTGCAGCTGTAGACTTCTCTTGCGTGGTATGAGCCATGAGTTGACCTCCCAAAACGTTTTTACCATCATAGCACAGATCGGTCAACTTGCAAAGCTTGGAGAAATTTGTTATAATAAAGTAGCCGTTAGTTGGTAAATTATACATCCGGAGCAGGAGGGAAATCAAAATGGAGCTGCTGAATACCCCATATGGTTTGGAAGAACACCTAAACGCCATCTGCCAGCAGGCGCCGCAGTTTGGGAACCTGTATTCCAGCTGGGAGCTTAACAAGCGCTCCTGTGCGTCGGCGCTGAAACAGGTAGCGCAGAATTACCCTCACTATAGCGTGCATGATGAACTCCATTCTCAAAATGTGATCTCCAATATGGAGCAGGTGTTGGGGGAAGACCGCATCCGCAAACTCTCGCCTACCGATACCTGGATGCTCTTACAGCTGGCGTATCTCCACGACTTTGGTATGCTTTTACTCTATGATAATATTGAGAACGAGTGGAAATCGGCGGATTTTCAGGAGTATTTTCAGGAGTGCCGCGAGTCCAATAATCCATCTATCAAAACAGCGGCGGACTACCTTTATAATTTGAAAGAAAATCTGACGAAAGCAGATTTTGAAAAGACCTGGCCGCTGCATGTCAGACGGTATACAACCCACCTGATAGCCCGGTACTACCGAGGGAAGCACGCGGCGCTAACAAACCAGTACATAGCCAACCGGCTTGACAGATGGGGTATCGACCTGAGCCATAACGGCCTGATCCAGCCCCGTCTGATCAAGCTGCTGGGCCAGCTTTCCATGCTGCATACTTGTAATCAAGAGGATGTTCTAAAGTTGGACTACATTTCCAACGGCTACGCCGCCGACTATATCCATCCACGCTTTTTGGCGGAGATGCTGCGGCTCGGGGACCTCTTGGATGCGGACAACAGCCGGTTTGAACCCACGGCTGAGCTGGTAACCGGGGAACTGCCTCAAGACTCCGCTGCCCATAAGGGTAAGCACGAGGCCACAATTCATCTGTTAATCACGCCGGAGCAAATTGAGTACCGGGCGGACTGCCCGAATCACTCCGTGTACCGGGAAACGCGGGTATTCCTGGATTGGCTGGAGAGCGAGCTTACCTTTGCCGCCATCAACTGGCTGAGCCTTATCCCAAAAGAGCTGGGCGGCACCGCTCCACGGCTGACTAAGAAGGAACTGCTCTTAAACGGTAAGCCTGATATAGAGAACACCAGTGACTTACGCTTTGGGATATCTCAGGAAAAGGCCTTTGAGATTATTGAGGGTTCCGGGATCTATAACGATAAAATGATATTTCTGCGCGAGCTTATCCAAAACGCGGAGGATGCAAGCAAGATTCAGCTATGGCGCGACTTACAGAAACGGCCGGACCTTTATTTGGTTGATAACGCAGATAAAAATGACCTCTCTCATCTCCAGCCCTACGACATAAAAGCCGAGGCCTTTGACAGCTATAAAATCACAGTGGATATGAGGCAAGAGCCTGATGAGAAGTTTCGGATCCGTATAATCGACCGCGGCACCGGCATGAGCGTTGACACCGTCAAGCAGATGTGCCGGGTGGGGACAAGCTATCATCAGGACAAGGCTCGGCGGCGTGAAATCGAAGCAATGCCCGCCTGGCTGCGGCCCACGGCGGGGTTCGGCATAGGCTTGCAGTCGGTCTTCCTGGTTGCGCCCGTTTTTACTATTTACAGCCGCCCGGAGGAGGGCGCTATTAAGGTCACTGTGGAGTCCCGGAAAAAGGAGGGGTATGTGCAGATTGAAAAGGGTGAGTTTTGGGAGGAGCAGGGGACGTGTGTGGAGGTTATCCTTGACAAGGAGCAAATCCCAGACGCGAATGACTCATTATTCAATAACGATTTCTTTGACGTAAATTATTCTGACAAAACATTAAATCTGAAATATGAGAAAATTTTTCGTACCGTAGAGAGTCATGAGAACAGTGCCTTCTTCCCTATCGAACTCACCAGGGAGGCAGTGCTTTCGAGAGAGTTAGCGAAAACGGACTGGTATCGCTTTCAAACAGAAAAATGCCAGAGGTCGGCGAGTCTCCGAATAGTGCGCTCAGAAAAGGGCGGGCTGGATATTTGGGATACAAAGACCTATACTCTGCTTCATGTTGCGTGGTGCCCTGTACCGAAAGGAGAATTCTCATTTAAAGGGAAAAGAATAGAGAAGGATGATTCCCTTTACGCTTATGAAGATAACATATCTTTGGATATCGATTTTTATGGCTTGGACGCCAAGAATTATCTCTCTGTCAATCGTCAAGAATTCAAGGCTGACAAGAAGGATGAGATAGAGAAACAAGTTTGTGTCATAACAAAAGAGGTCGTAGACTATTTGCTAACTTTGGATGATATATGCGAACCTCTTGAAGATAAGCTCTATTTCCCTCTCGGCGGCAGTGATATATTCGATTTCTATTTAAACCTCTGGCAGATTGCTGATGAAAATCAAGAGAAACTGATGATGGGAAGCCCGAAAAAATACCTTGAGCCAATGAGCACAAAGGTCAAAACATTATGCTGGTCACAGGGGAAACAGTATGAATTGAAAGAAACTAAGGTGGGAGAAATGATAGAAAACTATAAAAACTTCAATTATATGTACCATGATTTTAACCGCAGCTTTTCTGATATAGCATATGCTTATTGTTGTAAAATTGCCAATACCATAGCGAAGGAAGTTAATTTCCAAGAACTTGTGCTTTTTGGCCATCATAGTGACATAAATATACCAGGGACCTACATCTCCCAAATATGGCTGTTCCCAAAAGCAGATGGTATCCTTGCTTATTCCCTTGACAACGCCCCGGCTGAATATTTCGAGATGAGCGAAGAATCAAAAGCGCGTTACCTAAAAGCCCTGTATTATGGCCAAAATTTTGGTGGCACCAACGATCTTCCCCGCCGGTACGCTATACCCGCCTTAAAAGATTATTCCGAACTTACATTGAGAAGTAGCGATGTCCCTGTGGGTTTCCTGATTAACGATACAAGAATTGACGCCTGGACCATCTCCCCCCTCCTGTCCATGGACAAGTCAGTAGGTAACTGCCAGAAACCGGAATTTATCGTCCGGGTGACTCAAAGCGCGGAATTCGACAAGCTGGCCGACTATGTCCTCGAACACCGCGCCGACCCCACTCCCTGCACCAAAGAGGAGATTGTCGAAGCCTACAAGCGCCTCCTTTCCGACTACTATGACGTTATGCACGAGGACGAGGCTTTGAAAGAAGACGGCGAGGAGGAATAGCCTGGAGGGCGGTATCCTCCACCATGGTACGGCCTTCTGCCACAACCCGGCTGCCGCTTTCCCGGCCGGTGGAGCTGCCGGCTGATTTCAGTATGACAGTGCCATGGCTGTCTAAAAGATTTAAAATCCCAAAAGTCAAAATTCTCCCGCAAAAACTTATCTTTTACCTAATACCCTTGACATTATATGTTCCAATATGATATAATTTGAAAAACAAATTTCGACAAATGCGGAAAGGTTTTTATTGTGGCCCTTTATCGAATCAGGCCGCCCAGGTCCCAGGTGGTACTGGCGCTGCTTATGTTCGCCCTGTACTGCGTATTGCTCCTGTTGCAGGCGCCCTGTGTTTTTCGTTATTTTTTCCACCTTCCCTGTCCGGGGTGTGGGATGCGGGACGCACTCTGGGCCCTTCTGCATTTTGATTTTGCGCTGGCCTTTTACAGCCACCCAATGGTCTGGTCCCTGCCCCTGCTGCCCCTGCTGGTGCTGACCGGCGGCAGGCCTACCCGGAGCAGGCGTGTAAACGGCCTGATACTTGGGATAGTTCTGTTTGGTTTCCTTTTGTCCTATATATACCGTCTTATAGTTTATTTCGGCCCATAAGCTCTGCCCTATGATAATTTATGAGCCGTGTAAAAATATATGATATGTATGAAGGAGAGATAAGTTATGTTCTGTAGAAACTGCGCCAATCCCCTGGACCCCAACGCAGCCGTATGTGTAAAGTGCGGCGTGCCCGTGGGTAGCGGAGTCAACTACTGTCCTAACTGCGGCAACCCTACCGATCCCGCCGCTGCGGTCTGCGTCAAGTGCGGCGTCGCACTTGCTCGCCCTATCCCCCAAGGCGAGCAGAAATCCAAGATGACCGCCGGCCTTTTGGGTATCTTCCTGGGCGGCCTTGGCATCCACAATTTCTACCTTGGCTATACCGGCAAAGCTATCGCTCAGATCGTGCTGTCTCTCTGCTTCGGCCTGGGCGCTATCTGGGGCCTTGTTGAGGGCATTATGATCCTGTGCGGCAGCATTAAGACCGACGCACAGGGCATACCCCTAAAGGACTAAGGGCTTCGCCCGCGGAGCCGAATCGGTGAGCTGTACTTAGAGAAAAAAATGAAGCGCCGCCTATTTACAAGGCGGCGCTTCTATTCAATTTGTGCCGAAGTAATTATACCCTCCGGGATAAAAAGCGCACTGTCTATTAAAACTTTTGTTTAAATTGGGACTTTTCAAACAGGGCGTTTTGATGTATACTATAAAAGCACAAGCAGTTTTGCATAAAAATGTAAGGAGCTGATTAAAATGGATTTCTGTTTCTCCAAAACCTCGCCCGTCGTTGAGACCGCCAAAGGCAAGCTTCGGGGCTTCCACTTCAAGGGCGTGGACCATTTCTACGGCATACGCTACGCCAAGGCAAAGCGCTTCCAGATGCCCGAGCCCGTGGCCCCTTGGGAGGGCGTGAAGGACGCCGGCAGCTACGGCATGAACTGCCCGGTGCTTTCCGAGCCCCAGCCCATGGGCGAGGTGATGATCGCCCACCGCTTCTGGCCCAGCTCTGAACACTGCCAGTACCTGAACCTGTGGACCTCTCGCTGCGACCCGGCGGCAAAGAAGCCCGTGATGTTCTGGATACACGGCGGCGGCTACTCGGCGGGGTCCGGCATAGAGCAGGTCTGCTACGACGGCTATAACCTTGCAAAGAAGGACGATGTGGTAGTGGTCACCGTAAACCATAGGCTCAACGCCTTCGGCTATCTCGACATGTCCGCCTTCGGCGAGAAATACAAGAACTCCGTAAACGTGGGCATGGCCGACCTGGTGGAGGCCCTGCGCTGGGTGCGGGACAATATAGCGAACTTCGGCGGCGACCCTCAGAACGTCACCATCTTCGGCCAGTCCGGCGGCGGCGCCAAGGTTACCGTGCTGGGCCAGATACCCGAGGCCGACGGTCTCTTCCACAAGGCCATCGTCATGTCCGGGGTCATGGGTCCCGGCCGGGACAAGAACGCCGTTAAGGGCCGGGAGCTGGTGCTGGAGATACTCAAGCACCTGAACATACCTGAGAGTGAAGCCCAGCGCCTTGAAAAGGTGCCCACGGCCCAGTTCATCTGGGCGGTGAACAGGGCAGTTAAAAGCCTGTACAAGCAGGGCAAGCATGTAAACTGGGGGCCGATGCCCAACGACTATTATGTGTGCGACCCGCTGGAGAAGGACTTTACAGAGAGCTCCCTGCGGGTGCCCACCATGGTGGGCTCGGTCATAGCGGAGTTTGCCTTTGGGCCGGGCAAGGACATAAAGAACATGACCAAAGAGGACAGCGAGAAGCTGGTAAAGGAGTTCTATGGCCCGGAGGGCGGAGAGAAGATCCTAAAGGAGTTTGGGCGCATCTACCCGGAGACCAACGCAGCCTTTGCCGTGGACGCGGACGATATGTTCCTGGCCCCAACGGTGGACTACGTGAAGAAGAAGGGCAGAGAGGCCAGCGCGCCGGTATATAACTACCTGTTCGCCAAGGTCTTCGACTATGACGGCGGCAAGGCTGCCTGGCACTGCTCTGACATACCATACTTCTTCGGCAACGGCGAGATGGTACCCGTCTGCCACCAGGAGAACTGGGAGGAGCTGCAAAAGGTCATGCGCGGGGCCTTTGTAAACTTTGCCCGCACCGGCGACCCCAATACAGAGGGCCTGCCCAAGTGGGAGAAGTGCGCCGACGGCGGCATGGTCACCATGGTCTTTGACGACCGCTGCCGCACCGAGGTGAATATGCAGGACGAGTTTTTACGGCTTTTGGCGGAGTATAAGCCCAAGTTCAATTTTGAATTCGGCGCCCCCGCTGACGACGAGGACGACGAGGAGGGCGGCAGCGCCTGGATATTCTAGGGGCGGTCTTGAAGTAAATTGGGGGGACTTCACGAATGAAGTCCCCCCTCTGCTTCTTTTGTTCCCTCACTCCTGGTCCTTGGCGTCGGCAATGGTGTCAAGCCAGCGGCACAGCTCCTCCTTTGTGAAGGTCTCCTTGTCGCCATTGCTTATCAGCCGCCGGAGGTCGTAGATAGTGGCCTTCTGGATGTCCTTGCGTTCTTTTTCAGTTGGCATGTCTATAAGCCCCCTTTCTTTGCTTTTATCATAACAGAAATCAAAGGGAAAATCAAGCCCGCCGATGAAAAACCCGCTAAATAGCGCGCAAACTACCGCCCTTAACATAATGTTGGGGCTTGCTATTTGCCTTGGTATGTAATATAATAATACATAAGATTCTTTGCGCGAAAGGGGCTTATACCGGAATGGATGGCAAGAAGCGCAGGCAGAAGATACTTATTGTGGACGATTCAGAGATGAACCGCTCCATTTTGGTCGATATGCTTGGTGACGAATATGAAACCATAGAGGTGGAAAACGGCCTGATGGCCGTAAACGAGCTGCAAAAGCGGGCGGCGGAGATATCCCTGATGATGCTGGACATTGTCATGCCGCTTATGGATGGCCTTGAGGTGCTGGAGGTTATGAACAGGCGGCGCTGGATAGAGACGGTGCCGGTGATAATGATCTCCGCGGAGACCAGCTCCGACAGGATATCCCAGGCTCTGGAGATGGGGGTCACGGACTTTATAAGCCGGCCCTTTGACGCGAAGATAGTCCAAAGGAGGGTACTAAACACCCTTTTAAGCTCCGCCAAGCAGACGGAGCTTGAGAACCTTGTGGCCGAGCAGATATATGAAAAAGAGCAGAACAGCCTTTTGATGATAGACATCCTCAGCCATATCGTAGAGTTCAGAAACGGCGAGAGCGGACTGCACGTGGTCCATGTGCGCAGGCTCACAGAGGTGCTTCTGCGGCAGCTGGCCTCAAAACGGCCGGACTATGAGCTGACCGCGGCGAAGATCGCCCTTATAAGCGAGGCCTCGGCGCTGCATGACATCGGCAAGATAGCCATAGACGAGAAGATACTTAATAAGCCCGGGCGGCTCACCGACGAGGAATTCAAGATAATGAAGCAGCACTCCTCCATCGGGGCCCAGATGCTGGACGGTCTCTCTGTCCACCAGGGAGAGCCACTGGTAAAGATAGCCTATCAGATATGCCGCTGGCACCACGAGCGCTGGGACGGCCGGGGCTACCCGGACGGCCTTAAGGGGGACGAGATACCCATCGCCGCCCAGGTGGTGGCCATGGCCGACGTGTACGACGCCCTTACCAGCGAGCGGGTCTATAAGGCGGCTTTCTCCCATGAGCAGGCCATAGAAATGATATGCAACAACGAGTGCGGCAGCTTCAACCCGTTGCTTTTGGAATGCCTGATGGAGGTCTCCGACACCATGCAGGACGACCTGAGCTCCACCGATGGGAACGAGGCCCCCGAGGAGTCCATCAGCAGCATCGTGGAGAAGATGTCCTCCCACAGCGAGCTCTCCGCCAGCAACCGCACCTTGCAGCTTTTGGAGCACGAGCGAATGAAGTACAGCTTCTTTGCGGCCATGAGCAAGGAGATACAGTTCGAGTACACCCTTTCGCCATCCATGGTCTCCCTGAACGCCTGGGGAGCCAGGAACCTGGGATTGGACGAGGTGGTGATGGACCCCCTGGAGAACCAAAAGGTCAAGGGTTACCTAAACGAGGACCTTCGCGCCCAGCTACACCAGGTGCTGGAGTCCGCCACTCCTGAGGAGCCCATTGTGACCCTTGAGGGCAAGGTGGAGAAGGACGGCGTTAAGAAGTGGTATAGGTTCGTTATGCAGGCCCTCTGGTCCGAGGACGAGCCGCCTGAGCTAAGGGGGGCCATAGGCAAGGCAGTGGATATACACAGCTCCCGAAGCTACCTTGAGAAGCTGGAGCGCCGGGCCTCTATGGACCAGCTGACGGGGCTTTTGAACCTTACCAGCGCCCAGACCCAGGCGGAGGCGAGGCTCAAGGAGAACCCCGAGGCAAAGTATGCCCTGGCCTTCTTCGACTGCGACTTTTTTAAGGACGCCAACAACACCTACGGGCACCTTTTCGGCAACCGCCTGCTGATACACATCGCCGAAAGGCTTAGGCAGGTCACAAGAAGCGGCGACATTGTCTCCCGGGCGGGGGGCGACGAGTATATCATATTCATCCAGTACCACCAGGAGCTGGAGCCCACCATACAGCGTATATACGGCGCGCTGCACGGCGAGGATTTCGGGGGCTTCAGCATCTCCATAAGCATGGGGGTGGCCACCACCGGCCAGGTGGGTCCGGACTTCACCGCCCTCATGGGCGCGGCGGATAAGGCCCTTTACGCCGTGAAGCAGGCAGGCAAGGGGCAGTACAAGTTCTATGACGGCAGGGAGACCTCTCTGACCGAGGCCAGAGGGGAAAGCGTATACACCAACCAGTCGGAGATCATCAACTATGAGCCGGAAAACGGCGGCCAATCAAAAGGGGGAGAAGACAAATGACCTTGCAGGAATGTTACGAAAAACTGGGCGGGGACTATGGCGCGGTGAGCTCACGGCTGCCAAGCGAGAAGTTCATCCAGAAGTACGTCTTAAAGTTTGCAGAGGACAAGACCATGGAGCTTTTGGAATCCTCCTTTGAAGGGGGCAATTTTGACGAGGCCTTTCGGGCGGCCCACACCATCAAGGGTATGTGCCAGAATCTGAGTTTTGCAAGACTGGAGAAATCCAGTTCCGCCCTTACGGAGGCTCTGCGCGGCGGGAGGTCGCCGGAGGCGCCCGAACTGCTTCAAAGGGTGCGCGAGGACTATGAGCTTACCGCAGACACTATCAAGGAGTATAAATCCGGGCTTTGAGAGGTTTCAACGTGAAAGAAAAAAATGAAAAAAGGAAGAGCCGCCCCAGCCGGTTCCTTATAGGGAGTTTCCTCTCCATCATCGCCCTGACCCTCGCGGTGTTCGTGCTGTTGTCCCAATTTTTGGACAATAAGAGCGCGGACACCATAAGCCGGGTAGGAGAGGTGTACATGAAGAACCTCTCCCAGCAGATCGCCCTGCACTTCCAGACCACAATAGACCTGCGGCTTGACCAGGTGCAGACCATTGTCAACGACGTGCGCCCGGAATTCGAGCGGGATAACGTCACAAGGGAACAGGTATTGGAGGAGCTGGAGGCCAGCAGCAGGGCCAGGGGATTTGTGCAGCTGGGGCTCCTGTCCTATGACGGCGAGTTCGAGATGATATACGGCGACCCGCTGCTTATCACCGACCTAAAGCCGTTTATACAGTCTCTCACCGAGGGGAAGTCCAAAGTCGCAGTGGGTAAAAACCCCCGGGCGGAGGACAAGAACATGGTTCTGCTGGGGGCCCCGGCGGACTATCTTCTGAAGGACGGCTCCCCGTGTCTGGCGCTGGTCGCCACCGTTGACACGGACTATATAAGAGAGACCCTGTCCCTGGATGCCAACGACTCGATGGTGTATTCCTTTATCATCCGGGGGGACGGCAGCTTTGTCATACGCACCAGCGGCGCCTTCAGGCATAGCTACTTTGACCGGGTCCGCAACATCTATGAGGATGTAGACGGAATGACCGGCGAGCAGTACATAGTAGAGATAAGCGCGGCCATTAAAGAGGGACGGGACTACTCCTCGGAATTTACCATAGAGGGCGAGCGCCGGCGCATTTACGGCACTCCTCTCGCCTACTCCGAATGGTACCTTTTAACCTTCATGCCCTACGGCGACATAAACAGCATCATCGACCACCTTGGGCAGATGTTCCTGCTGGCGTCCTTCGTCTGCTGCGCTGTGATATTCGCGGCTTTCGGGCTGGTGTTCCTCCTATACCTGCGGATAAACCACAGGCAGCTGGCCAATCTGGAGGAGGCCAGAGAGGCCGCGGAAAACGCCCTGACCCTGGCTGTGGACGCAAGAAGGGAGGCCGAGCGCGCCCAGCAGAACGCCGAGCGGGCCACCAAGGCCAAGAGCGAGTTCCTCTCTAACATGAGCCACGACATCCGCACGCCCATGAACGCCATAGTTGGTATGACGGCCATAGCCACGGCCAATATAAACAACCCGCAGCAGGTACAGAACTGCCTGCACAAGATAACCACCTCCAGCCGGCACCTGCTGGGGCTGATAAATGATGTGCTGGATATGTCCAAGATAGAAAGCGGCAAGATGACCTTAAACTTTGACCGGGTGTCCCTTCGGGAGATGATGGAGAGCATCGTCAGCATTGTGCAGCCCCAGGTGAAGGCCAAGCACCAGGACTTTGGGGTGTCCATCATGGATATCTCCGCGGAAAACGTGCTGACCGACAGTGTGCGGCTGAACCAGGTGCTCTTGAACCTTCTGTCGAACGCTGTGAAGTTCACGCCGGAAGAGGGCACTATCCGGGTTACCATGAAGCAGGAGCCCTCCCCCAAGGGAGAGGACCATGTCCGGGTGCTGCTCTGCGTCCAGGACAACGGCATAGGTATGTCCCCGGAATTTATCGAGCACATCTTCGACTCCTTCGCCCGTGAGGACAGCGCCCGGGTCCACAGGACCGAGGGCACAGGGCTCGGCATGGCCATTACCAAGTACATAGTAGACGCCATGGGCGGCGATATGCAGGTGAAGTCAAAGCAGGGCGAGGGCACGGAGTTCCTCCTGACTCTGGACATGGAAATTGCCGACGCCCCGGAGGCTGATATGGTGCTTCCCCCCTGGAATATGCTGGTGGTGGACGATGACAAGCTGCTCTGCGAGAGCACTGTAAAGGCTCTCGGCTCTATCGGCATCAGCGCTGACTGGACCCTTTCCGGGGAATCCGCCATTCAGATGGTGGAAGAGCGCCATAAAAAGCGCGAGGACTACCATATTATCCTGCTGGACTGGAAGCTGCCGGACATGGACGGCATCGCCACGGCAAGGGAACTGCGCCGCAGGCTTGGGGGCAATAATATACCCATCCTAATAATCTCGGCCTACGACTGGAGCGATATCGAGAAGGAGGCCAAGGCCGCCGGAGTGAGCGGGTTCATAAGCAAGCCCCTGTTTAAGTCCACCCTGTTCTACGGCCTTCGCGGCTATGCCGGAATGGACATGAGCCAGGAGGTCATGAAGGAGGACGGAAAGGAGAACTTCTCCTTTGACGGCATCAGGGTGCTGGTGGCCGAGGACAACGAGCTCAACTGGGAGATCGCCAGCGAGCTGCTGGGCGAATTCGACTTACAGCTGGACTGGGCGGAGAACGGGCAGATCTGTGTGGACATGGTAGAAGCCTCCCAGCCCGGGACCTATAAGGCGGTGCTGATGGATATACGTATGCCGGTGATGAACGGGTTTGAAGCCACAAAGGTCATTAGGAAAATGGACCGTCCCGATAAGGATATGCCCATTATCGCCATGACGGCGGACGCGTTCTCAGAGGACGTGCAGAAGTGCATGGAGGCCGGCATGAACGCCCATGTGGCAAAGCCCATCGATGTACGCGAGGTGTGCAGGCTTTTGAAGAAGTACCTGGAGTTGTAGGGCAAAAAATCAGCCCGCCGGGGAGCGCTCTGTCTCCCGGCGGGCAAGCAGCCGGAGCCTGGTGGGGACATTCCTCGGAACTGCGTTAGATGAACTTGGTTCAGCATAAATGCAGGCTCCGGCCCTTTTGGGCGATATCCTTTCCAGGCACGCAAACGCTTCCGTGCCGCTATCCCTATTGTAACCATACCTCCCAAACCTATTCACCCCCAGGGAAAAATTTTTAAAATTTTCTCAAATCGTCCTATAGGACTTGCAAAAACACTTATGACATGGTATTATATGTGTTGTGACTAAGCAGCCTGCTGCTGCAAGGAGGAATTAAAAATGACAGCTTTTGAGATCATATTCGCCATTGCCCTCTTGATTTTCTCAGTGGCGATAATCCTGGTGGTGCTCTTACAGGAGGGCAACCAGAAGAACATGGGCGCTATCACCGGCGCCGCCGATACCTTCCTGTCAAAGAACAAGGCCCGCTCTGTGGACGCTTTCCTGTCCCGCTGGACAAAGGTCATCGCCGTGGGCTTCTTCGTGCTGGTCATCGTGGCCAACGCCGTGATGTACTTCGTGAAGTGAGAACCTGTATCATAGAAAGACGCCTCGCCGCAAGCGGGGCTTTTTCGTTGTGTATCGGGAGGGACCGGATATGATAAGGCTTGTAAGCGGCCCCCGGGAACGGGCGGAGTTTATGGATATATGCAAGGGCGGCGCCTTTGGCTGCAAGCTTCGCTCAGTGGCCTTGGCCTATGGCTTTGAGCGGGACTTCGCCCGGTTCTGGACGGACGGCGGCGCATCCTACTGCCTGCTGGACGGCGGACTGTCCATAGCTGGAAGACCCTGGAATATAGAGGAGTCCCGAGAATTTCTGGACGTACTGGGCCCCGGCAGCGTCTTCTGCGAGAGGGGGCTGGCCGGAGAGCTGAAACTGGAGGTCTCCACAGAGGGCGCGGTGATGGCAAAGGACCTGCCGGCGGGAGAACCGCGGAGTCTCCCGCCCCCCGGTCTCAGGGAAACCCATGCCCTTTTGACAGCTGCCGGGATGCCTATGGACTTCGAGCCCTTCTACCTGGATATGTCCCACCGAATACGGCACGGGATCGCCTTGGCCCTGGGGGAGTACATCTCCGGGGAGTTAGCCGGAGTCGCGGTGATCTCCGCTGTGGCCGGGGGTGAGGCTGTGCTCTCCGCATTAGCCGTTCGGGAGGACTGCCGGGGGCGGGGCCTTGGTACAAAGCTTATGGGAGCCGTGGAGCGGGCGCTGCCCGGGCATAGGCTGTACCTTTTCAGGGAGAGCGGCAGGAACCGGGAATTTTACAAAAAGCTGGGCTTCGCGGAGGTTGGCCGCTGGAGCCAGCAGGATATTACAGAAAGGTGATTTATATGGAAAACTATCCGTCTTTTCAGTTTGGCGAGAAATTGCTGAAGCTTGCACAGCGGGCCGAGGAGCGGGCCGCCGGACAGTTCCGGCGCATAGAGGAGACAGCCCGCTGGAACTCCCAGAAGATGCTGGCGGCCTTCCAGCGGGCCCGGGTCAGCGAGAGCAGCTTTGTGGGCAGCACCGGCTACGGCTACGGCGACAGGGGCCGGGACCAGCTGGACGAGGTCTACGCCTATGCCCTTGGGGCAGAGGACGCTCTGGTGCGGTATAACTTTGTCAGCGGCACCCACGCCCTGACGGTGGCCCTCTTTGGAGTGCTCCGCCCAGGGGACACAGTGCTCTCGGCCACAGGCACCCCCTATGACACCATACAGGGCGTCTTCGGACTGCCCGGGCGTGAGGAGCCAGGGAGCCTTAGGGACTTCGGCATAGTCTATGAGCAGATAGACCTGCTGCCGGACGGCGGCATAGACTATGAGGAGCTGGGGCGGGAGCTTGCTAAAGACTGCCGTATGGTATATGTCCAGCGGTCCAGGGGGTATACCCTGCGCCCTTCTTTAAGCGTCGCGGAGATAGAGCGGCTGGCGGGATTTGTGAAGGAGCGGGCCCCGGGGTGCCTCGTGATGGTGGACAACTGCTACGGCGAGTTCGTGGAGCGGGAGGAACCCACCTCCCACGGGGCGGACCTGATGGCGGGGTCCCTGATAAAGAATCCCGGCGGCGGCATAGCCCCAACGGGGGGCTATATTGCCGGGCGGAGGGACCTGGTGGAGCTGTGCTCCTACAGACTTACCACCCCGGGCACAGGCCGGGAGCTGGGCTGTACCCTTGGACACAGTCGGGAGCTGTTTATGGGCGCGTTCCATGCGCCCACTGTCACCGGCGAGGCCTTGAAGACGGCGGTGTTCTGCTCGGCGCTCTTTGATGAGCTGGGGTATGAGGTCACGCCAGGGCCGGAGGAGGCCAGGGCCGATATCATCCAGGCGGTGAAGCTTCGGGAGCGGGAGGCCCTCATAGCCTTCTGCCGTGGGGTGCAGAGCGCCTCGCCGGTGGACGCCTTTGTTGTGCCGGAGCCGAGCCCCATGCCGGGGTATGACAGCGACGTGATAATGGCGGCGGGGGCGTTTACGCTGGGATCGTCGATAGAAATGTCGGCGGACGCGCCGTTGAGAGAGCCCTATGCCGTGTGGATGCAGGGGGGGCTGAACTATGCCGTGGGGCAGCTGGGGGTGCTGACGGCAGCACAGGAGGTGCTGAAGCTAAAATAGTGCGAGGTTAAAAGTTTCGTCAACCTTTTCAAAGGTTGCAGGGTTTGGGGCAGAGCCCCAAGGTCCGGGCTTGGGGCTTGCCGCAGGCAAGAAAAACGGTTGCAAACTCAACTAAAAACAACTATAATAAAAGAAAAACCAAGGAGGACCAGCATATGTGGAACAACTTTCAAACCGACGCCTATGAGGGCCTGATCGCCGAAACCATCAGCGTTACCGGCCACGGCGGCAAACCCGTCCGCGCCTATTACTCCCGGCCCCTAGGGGAGGGCCCCTTCCCGGGCATACTCCTTATCCACCACATGCCCGGCTGGGACCAGTTCACCCGGGAGACTGCCCGCCGCTTTGCCGCCCAGGGCTACAGCGTCATATCCCCCAACCTCTATGAGGACTTTGGCCACGGCACCCCAGAGGAGGTGGCGGAACGGGCCCGGGAACAGGGCGGCATGGTGGACAAGGACGTGATGGAGGACTGTGACGGCGCCTTGAGCTTCCTGCGCAGCCAGCCAAACGCCAGCGGCAGGGTTGGCGTTATCGGGATGTGCTCCGGGGGTAGGCATACCTTTTTGGCCGCCTGCACGCTAGAGGGCATCGACTGCGCCGTGGACTGCTGGGGCGGCGGAGTGGTCTGCCCGCCGGAGCAGCTTACTCCTCAGCGGCCGGTGCAGCCTTTGGACTACGCGGAGAAGCTCATCTGCCCGCTGCTGGGCATCTTCGGCAACGAGGACTGGAGCCCCACTAAGGAGGACGTGGACGTTCTGGAGGCGCGGCTTAAAGAGCTAGGCAAGGACTATGAGTTCCACAGATACGACGGCGCGGCCCACGGTTTCTGGTACTACCACCGGCCCATGTACAAGCACGAGCAGGCCATGGACTCCCTCGAGAAGGTGCTGGCCTTCTTTGAAAAGCACCTGAAATGAGCGGGGAAAAGCGGCCCTTTGTGGTGATGGCAAAGCCAGTGGGGTCACGGTGCAATATGCTCTGCTCCTACTGCTACTACCTGGAGAAGGGCAAATATTCCTCGCACAGAAAGCAGGGCCGCATGAGCAATGCCCTGCTGGAGCAGCTTATAGAGCAGGCAATAGCCGCAAGCCCCGGCCCGGAGGTCTCCTTTGTCTGGCACGGGGGCGAACCCACCCTGGCGGGGCTTGGCTTCTACCGGCGGGCGGTGGAGCTGCAAAAGAAGCACCTGCCAAAGGGCTGGCAGGCCTGGAACAATTTGCAGACCAATGGCCTGCTGCTGAATAAGGAGTGGTGCCGGTTTCTGAGGGAGAACCGCTTTGACGTGGGCCTGAGTATTGACGGCGGCGAAACCGTCCACGACGCTAACCGCCGAGACCTTGGGGGCAGGCCAACATACGAACGAGTCCGCCAGGCGGTGCGGCTGCTGCATGATGCGGGCATACAGCCCGATTTATTGTGCACGGTGAACGCCGCCACGGCGGCGGACCCGGAGGGAACCTATAGGGCGCTGGAGGAACTGGGCTGCGTGTGGGTGCAGTTCATGCCCATCGTGGTAAAGCTCCCTGAGGGGAGCTTCTCTGCGGAGTCGGTCACGCCCGAGGGGTACGGGGACTTTCTCTGCCGGGTATTTGACCTGTGGGTACATAGCGGCCTTGGGAAGCTTGACATACAGCTTTTTGCCGAGACGTCCAGGATACTGGCGGGAGGACAGGCCAGCCTTTGCTGGATGGCCCCACAGTGCGGCAGGGCCCCGGTGGTGGAGGAGGACGGAGGTGTTTACGCCTGCGACCACTTCGTTGACCCGGAGCACCGGCTGGGCACACTGGACGGCAAGGAGCTTTCGGACCTGCTGGGCTGCTCCGCCATGGAGGACTTCGGCAGGGCAAAGCGCGAAAATCTACCTGCCGAGTGCACAGAGTGCCCTTGGTATAGATTCTGCGGTGGCGGCTGCCCGAAGGACAGGTTTAAGGGCTCGTCCTATTACCTGTGCGGGGGACTGAAGCGGCTGTTTGCCCACAGTGTGCCGGTGCTGGAGCGCCTTATGGAGCTGAGCCGCCAAGGACTTGGGCCGGGGACCATCATGAAGCGAATCTCTGAGGGAAACTTAATATAGAAAGGGGAAAGCACAATGATTAAAGCGGCATTTTTCGATATCGACGGCACCCTCCTGGACCATTCCGGAGATAAAAGTATATTCCACGATTCCGCCGCAGCGGCTCTGACTGCTCTACAGCGCAAGGGCATAAAGGTGTTCGTATCCACCGGCCGGGGACCCGCGCTTCTGGGGGAGATACGAGAAATGTTCCCCTTTGACGGCTTTGTTACCTTTAACGGCCAGCTGGTGCTGGAGAGGGACGGTACTATACTGCACCGCCTTGGCCACAGCCCAGAGGAGGCGCGAACCCTAGTTGAGCTGGCCCGGAGGGCTGGCCTTCCCGGGATGGTGATGGGCGAAGGAGAGTCCTGGCCTCTGATTGACGCCCCACAGGTGCGCGGACTCTATAAGTGGCTGGGCCAGGAGTTCCCGCCGCTGTACGACACGAAGCTGGCGGAGGAGAAGCCCGTTATACAGCTTACCCTCTATGAATCCCAGGAGACGGCTGGTAAGGCCCTCTCCCCAGTGAAGGGGGCCGAGGTGGTGGCCTGTGGGCCGGGAATGGTAGACGTGATACCCAAGGGCGGCGGCAAGGAGGCCGGGCTGGAGGCGGTCATCAGACATTATGGCTTTAAGCGTGAGGAGACGGCGGCCTTTGGAGACGGCATGAACGACCTGGGGATGATAAGATGGGCCGGGACTGGGGTGGCCATGGGCAACGCCGAGCCCGAGGTAAAGGCCGTGGCGGACTATGTCACCACGCCGGTCTGGGAGGACGGCGTTAAGAACGCGCTGCTCCACCTGGGCATACTGACAGACGGAGATTTCCAGTAAATAGAGAAACCAGGGGCCCATAAGGGTCCCTGGCCTTTTTTACCGTCTTCCGGCTCCGCCGCCATGAGAGCCTCCGCCCCCATGGAAACCGCCGCCACCGCCGAAGCCCCGGCCGGCTCCGCCGCCGTGGGAGCGTCCACCGCCGCTGAAGCCTCCCCGGGAGCCTCCACCAAAGCCGCCGAAACCTCCGAATCCGCCGGGCCTATGCCCTCCGGGCGGCGGGGGCGGCGGGGGCGGCGGGGGCGGGCCCCAATAGGTCCTGCGGCGGCCGTTCAGCATACTGCCAAGCCACATACCCCGCCAGAAGCCTCCGCCACCGCCACCACCTCTGGGCCCGCTGCCGCCGGAGCCCCTGAACAGGCTGAACACGAACAGTAGGACCGCCACGATGACCACCACCCGGACAAGGGCAAAAGCAATCGTCTTCAGCTCCCGAAGCCCGCTGAAACCCCAGTCCTCGTCCCAGTCCTCATCGCTGTAGTCATACTCCTGCCCGGGGGCGGGGGCCTCCCTGCCGGGGCCACTGTCATAATAGGAGCGCAGCTCTGAAATAAGCGCGTCAAAGGTCTTCTTAACCCCCGCGTCATAGTCCCCGGCGGCAAAGTCCGGCTCCAACTGTTCCTCCAAAATATCACTTAGAAAGAGGGTGTCGAAATAGTCCTCTATGCCATAGCCCGCCTGGATATAGTAGTTCTCCTCGCCTATAGCCAACACCAGAAGTATGCCATTATTGCGCTCCTGGGAGCCTACACCCCAGGAGTTAAACATCTTATAGGTATAGTCCTCGATGTCCTGTCCGCCCAGGAAGTCCACCGCCACCACCACGATCTCCCCGCCGCACTCCTCGAAAAGCTCCTGGTTCTCGGCAATTATTCTGCGCTCGGTGCCCTCGGAGAGCACTCTGGCGGTATCAAGCACGTATTTATTGTCCGGCCGGTCGGGCACGGCGGCAAGAGCCGCCGGGGATAGCCAGATAACCATAACAAGTGCTAAAACTACGCTGCACCTTCTGCAAATGGCACGGTTTTTCATCACGTCAAAGGTTTCCTTTCTCAGTTAAAAATACCGTCCAGCACGCCGTCTACGAACCCCTCTACGCCGCTCTCGACCCCGTCGGAGAAATCGTCGGCCCACTGGTCCACCCGCTGCTCAAAATCGTCTATATCCGGGGCCCCCGGCGCCTCCGGCGGGGCGGGAATATCCTCCACCACCGTCTCGGCGGCCTCCGCCGCAGTCACAGGAGCAGAATCCTTCGCCGCCGTGGCAGAGCTGAAGTCCGCCATGGGCTTCACCAGCGCCATGGGCGCAAGGCTCTTCACCTTGGCGTTAAAGGCACGGGCCTCCTCGTTATAGCTGCTGCGATTTATCTTGTCCTGCTCTGACTTCATCTGCTTTATCATTTGTGTCGGGTATTTCCTGTCCTGCTCGCTGAGCTCCATACTATCAAGGGCCTCGGCCAGGGCCTGGGCGGGGGCGTCCAGGGCAGCGTTGGCGCCGGCCTCCTGGATATAGGTATAGTCGTCCGACCAGGCGTTCTCAGAGGCCTTCACACAGTAGTCCAGGGAATCTATAAGCCCCTCCAGCTCCGGGTTCTTGTCCTTATAGCGTCCCGCCAGGGTGATGAGGTTATTTGCGGCCTCCCGCCGCTTCTCTAGGCCGTCATATATGGAGTACCCGGCCTGGTCGTAGTAAAACGTGCCGCTTACGTCCTCGCGCACGCGAGACAGGGAACGGTTTATGCCCAGGGGTATTGAGGCGGCAATAGCCACCCCCATAAATATACCCGCCATCAGATTCCTTTTATTCATAGTCCAAAAGCCCCCGCTTTCAAAATTTTATCAGGTGTGTATGTCAAGAAGCTTCTGCTTCAGCTCGCCCTCAAGCCGGCCTATCTCGGCTTCGGCGGCGCGGCGCTTGGCCCTGCCCTCGTCCTGTATTTTCACCACCTCGTCCAGGGTCTGGATAAGGGAGAGGTTGGTGTGGCGCAGGGTCTCCATGTCCACAACGCCCCGCTCGGTCTCCCGGGCGGTTTCAATGGTGCTCATCTTCAGCTTGTCGGCGTTTTTGCGAAGGAGCTCGTTGGTCATGTCGGTGACCTCCTTCTGGGCCCGCACGGCCTGCTCTGAGTGGGCAAGGCCCAAAGCCAGCACCATCTGGCTCTTCCAAAGTGGGATGGTGTTTACAAGGGTGGACTGTATCTTGTCGCTCATGAGCTTGTCATTATTCTGCACCAAGCGTATCTGTGGGGACATCTGCACGCTCACCATCCGAGTCAGCTCCAGGTCGTGGAGCTTCTTCTCGAAGCTGTCGCACTGCTGGGCAAAGTCGTTGGCCGCCTGGGCGTCCTCGGCAAGACCGGTCTGTTTCGCCTTCTGCTTCATCTGCTCAAGGGTAGTGGCCCGCTCCTGCTGAAGCTTCTTCTTGCCCGCTATGATATACATGGTCAGCTCCTTGTGGTAATTGAGGTTCATGGAGTAGAGCTGGTCCAGCATCACCACGTCCTTCATCAGCTGTACCTGGTGCTTCTCAAGGGCCGCGGCTATCTTGTTCACGTTGGTCTCGGCGCTGTCGTAACGGGACTTCATGGCGATTATCTTGTTGCCGGTGTTCTTAAAGCGCCCGAAAAAGCCCCTCCTCTCCTCCTCGTCGATGTCAAAGCCCTTGAGCTCCACCACAAGGTTGGATATCTGGTCGCCCACCTCCCCCAGGTCCTTGGTGCGCACATTGTTGAGGGCCGTGTCGGAGAAGTTGGCTATCTTCCGCTGGGCTGCAGAGCCGTACTGCATGACCATGGTGCTGTTTTGCAGATTGATCTTCTGGGAGAAGTCGTCCACCATCTTCTGCTCCTCGGGGCTTAAAATACTCTCGTCCAGGGTGGTGGGCTTCGCCCCCTCCTGGGCCTGGGGCTCCTCGGGCTCCGCTCCCTCCAGGGTCAGGGTAGGGGCCGCCGGGGCCTCCTGCTCAAGGGTAAGCTTTATCTCGTTTTCCATCGTTTACACTCCTCTTTCTGTAAGTTTATTTTAATCCGGGCATTTTACATATCATATTACAAATTCTTAATAATTTATAAAATCTACCCCAGCTTCGTCCCCTTTTTCTCCTCCACGAACCCCTCCTGCTTGAGCATGGTCTCAAACACTGTAATATCCGCCGAGATATCCATAGCCTCGTCGGTAAACAGGGAGTCCAGCTGCTTCTCGAAAGCGTCGGCCACGGTGTGCATCATGCCGGCGATATTGAACATGGTGGAGGTGATGTTCTCCCCCTTCACGGACTGCTTTGAAAGCTGCTCATAGCTGTTAAGGAGCTTTAACGTGGTGGGCAGATAGTAGCTCATGAACTTGCGTATCTGCGGGGCCTTCTGCGGGTGCTTTGCGATATAGTTGAAGATGTCCGCCGAAGCCCGCTCCATGCGGTCGATGTCGGCGGAGAGGGCCTCGTCGGGGATGGCGTCGTTAGCTGCCCGCAGCTGCCTTAAGTAGCCGTGGCCCTCGTCGATTATCTTATCCACTTCGGGGTTGCCGGTCTGGGACTTCTTCTCGGGCTCGGGCTCCTTCTTGGCTTCGGGCTCGGGCTTGGGCTCCGGGACAGGCTTCGGTGTTTCTATGGGCACAAACTCCTTTTTTCCTCTGAACAAGGTCCCGGACAGAAAAAAGATAAGCGCCATCACCAGGGCGAACACCGCCCACTGCGGTATCTCCATCATTTGGAAGTTCATAGCGTATATAATAGCCGCCACGCCCGTAATATAGTATTTTGCCGGGCTACCCCTGCGCACCACCTTCATGGGGACGTTCCCGCCCGGCTGGAAGCCGCGTCCTGCCTGGGGCATCTTAGGCGGCGGGGCGGGAGTCACCCCCTTTGGGGGGTGTACGTTGTTGTTCCAGCCCCAGCCGGGCTGGCCTGGGCGCAGGGGCTGCTGCTGTCCCGGCTGTGGGTGGTGGTTCTGGGGCGGGTTAGCCTGGGGCGGCTTGGTCTGTGTGGTCGCCCCGCCTGAGGGCGCGGCCTTCCCCTGATAGCGGTAAGTATAGTGATAGCTGCCGTCGTTTTCACCGGGCCGCTGTGCCTGTTGGGCTTGCTGGGCCTGGCTCTGGGCCTGCCGCACGCTCTGGGCGGCGGACTTCACCGCCGGGGCAACCGTGTTCAGCGCGTTGTCCAGCCCCGCCGCAGCCTTGCCCAGGCCCTCGGCCAGCTTGTCAGCGGCGGGTATCCCGGCGCCTGTCAGGGTCTTATACATCTGTGAGGAGCGGTACTCTTTTTCTACAGGTCTCTGGTTCTGGTTCATCCCGGTCTCCTTTCGGTTTGGAAACGCATCTCTTGAATATGGCTCCATTACTATTTTACGTTTTCTTTGGCTCTATGTCAACTTAATTTTCTATTAAGAAATGCCGCCTATATAGCGTCTCCACCTGCTCCCCCTGCGCAATGCCCTCGGAGAACGCCGTGGCCGCCCCCGCGCATACAGCCCAGTCCAGGGCCTTGTCCATGTCCCGCTCCTTAATATAGCCGTACAGAAAGCCCGCCACGAAGGAATCCCCCGCGCCCACGGAGGAGACCTCCCGCCCCGGCAGCGCGGCCCGCTCAAGGAGCCTGCCCTCCTCTGTCAGCAGCAGGGCTCCGCCGCCGCCCAGGGTGACGGCCACATTCCGGGCTCCGAGCTCTTGCAGCCGCCGGGCGTGGGCTATTGCCGCCTCCGTGCCCTCCAGCCTTTCCCCAAAGACCTCCCCCAGTTCCTCCAGGTTGGGCTTTATTAGGAACGGTCCCTTTCGGACGGCCTCTATGAGCGCCGGGCCCGAGGTGTCCACCACCGTTTCCACTCCCCTCGGCGCGGCCCCCATAAGCCGGGCGTAAACCTCCTCCGGCAGAGAGCCCGGCACGCTGCCCGCAAGCACCAGGAGGTCACCCTTTTGAAGGCGGGCCAGCCTGTCCTCCAGCGGTCGGAGATCCCCAAGGGCAATCTCCGGCCCGCCTCCGTTCAGGGCCGTCTCGGGCCGGCCCTTTGGCAGTATCTTTATATTCACCCGGGTCAGACCCTTATGAAGCTCCATAAAGTCCGCCGGACAGCCCGCTCTCCCCAGCAGAGCTGTAAGCTCCCGGCCGGTAAAGCCCGCCGTTATGCCGGCGGCCACGGTCTCTGCTCCCAGGCTTTTAAGCAGCAGCGACACGTTCACGCCCTTTCCCCCGGGCAGGAACCGGGCGCTGTCATACCGGCACACCCCGCCGGGTAAAAACTCATCAGGCCGCACAAAGCAATCCAGGGCCGGGTTCAAGGTAACGGTATATATCAAGCTTTTTGCCCCCTTACGGCGTTTTTAGTTATTTAGCCGTTACTATTTTATCACGTAAAAAATCTTTTTGCAATCCATGTATTTTCCACGTATTCCCGTGCCACACTAAAGGCGAAACAAAACCTTACGGAAGAAAGGGATAATTTATGAAAACAAAGCGCTTTTTTATTTTTGCAGCCTGCTGCCTTCTCTGCCTGACCCTGACCGGCTGCGGCGACGGCAAGGTGCAGAGCACAGTTTCGCGGATAGGCGACGACGTAAGTAATGCTGTCAGCCGTGTGGAATCGGCGCTGGACCCCGATGATGATACCTCCAGCGGAGTCCCCACCGAGAGCGAGCAGAGCAGTATGCCCGGCTATACCAGCAGCCAGAGCGGCGATGTGAGCAACAGGGACGATGATGATGACGAGAGCGGCGCCGGAAGCGATACAATGAGCGACGGCCAGGTGAGCAGCGACGTGAACAGTGACCTTGAGAGCGAGGACACGAAGGATCTATAAATTGGAGGGGCGCGGCGTGCGCCCCTCTATTTTTTGTCCCGATTTTACTCGTTGCAATCCCGGGCGGGAACTGCTATACTAAGGCTAAAACCTCTGAAAGGTGTGTATGAGATGAAAAAGTATGTACTGGCCTATTCCATGAATCCCGGCCTTACCGTATTCACTCCCGAAGACCTTCAGGCCCTGACCCATATCAACCTGGCCTTCGGGCTCGTTAAGGAGGGCAGGCTCGACATAGGGCAGCTTACCAATATCGGCCTATGCGAAAAATTCAGGGACTGGAACCCGGATATAAAAATCATTCTGTCCGTGGGCGGCTGGGGTGCCGGGGGCTTCTCCACCATGGCCATGACCACAGAGGGCCGCAGGACCTTCGCCCGGTCCTGCCAGGAGGCCGTAGAGAAATATGGCCTTGACGGTATAGACATAGACTGGGAGTACCCCTGCAGCGATCAGGCCGGCATCGACTCCGACCCACGGGACCGGGAAAATTTCACACTGCTGCTAAGTGAGCTTCGGGAGGTCCTGGGCCCGCGCAGCCTGTCCATAGCCGCCGGGGCCGGGGAGTATTTCATAGAGGGCACCGAGATGGACAAGGTGGCTGGTCTTGTGGACTATGTGCAGATAATGACCTACGACCTGCGAAACGGCTTCACCCGCGAAGCCGGGCACCACGCCGCCCTGCGGGCGGGCAGGGGCGACCATAGCGGGCTGAATACCGTTGACATGGTGGAGATGTTCCACAAGGCCGGGGTGCCCATGGAAAAACTGGTGATAGGCGCGGCCTTCTACTCCCGGCGATGGACAGGGGTCAAAAACGAGAACCATGGCCTTTTACAGCCCGCAGAAAGCACCGGCCAGGGCGGCCCGGGCTACAGCGACATCACCGAGGAATTTATCAGAGAGAACGGCTTTACGAAATACTGGGATCAGGAGGCGGGCGCGGCCTACCTCTTTAACGGCAGCGAGTTTATAAGCTATGAGAGTCCCGAGGCCATAGCCCTCAAGTGCCGGTATGTTAAGGCGGCCGGGCTTTTGGGGCTGATGTACTGGGAGCAGGGCTGTGATACGACCCACGAGCTGCTGGGCGTTATCGGAAAGGAGCTGGGATAATGGAGAACAGCAGAGAGCTTGACAAGCGTTTAACGGCGGTGCGGCCCAGCCCCAGGCAGCTTGCCCACCAGCGGCTGGAATTTTATGGCTTCGCCCACTTCACCGTAAACACCTTTACCGGCCGGGAATGGGGCGACGGCACCGAGGACCCCGCCATCTTTAACCCCACTGAGTTCGACGCGGCCCAATGGGTCTCTGCCTTAAGGTCCGCCGGGATGCGGGGGCTGATACTGACCTGTAAGCACCACGACGGCTTCTGCCTCTGGCCCAGCAGGTACACCCGCCATTCAGTGGCAGCCAGCCCCTTCCGCGGCGGGCGCGGCGATATCGTCCGGGAGGTCTCCGATGCCTGCCGGGAGGGCGGGATAAAATTTGGCGTGTACCTCTCCCCCTGGGACCGCAACTGTTCCTGCTATGGGGCTGGCCGGGAGTACGACGACTATTTTGTCGCCCAGCTTACGGAGCTCCTTACCGGCTACGGTGATATCTTCGCCGTCTGGTTCGACGGGGCCTGCGGCGAGGGGCCGAACGGCAAACGCCAGGTATACGACTGGGAGCGGTACTATGAGACCGTGCGGAGGTACCAGCCCGGGGCCTGTATAAGCGTCTGCGGCCCGGATATCCGCTGGTGCGGCAACGAGGCCGGGAGCACCCGGGAATCCGAGTGGAGCGTGGTGCCAAGGCGTATGAGGGACACCGAGAAGATAGCCGCCAAAAGCCAGCAGTCCGACAACGAGGAATTCAGGCAGCGGGAGATAAGCGCCTCTGACATGGATCTTGGCAGCAGAGAGATACTTAAAAACGAGCGGGACCTTATCTGGTACCCCGCCGAGGTGAACACCTCCCTTCGCCCCGGATGGTTCTATCACCCGGAGGAGGACGATAAAGTTAAAAGCGCAGAGACCCTGTTCGATACCTATCTTCGCTCCGTGGGCGGGAACGCCACCCTCCTTCTGAACGTCCCGCCCACGCCGGAGGGACTCTTTCATCAGAACGACGCGGAAAGGCTCCGGGAGCTTGGGGACCGCATACGCCGGGCCTTCGCCGTGGACCTGGCCCAGGACGCGGCTGTCTCCGGAGACAGCCTGCACAGAACCATAACCTTCTCCCGGGAGACCGAGGTAAAGTACGTCGTGCTCCAAGAGGACATAACCAAGAGCCAGCGGATAGAGCGTTTCCATATTTCCGACGATGCGGGCCGGGCACTTTACAGCGGCACCACCGTGGGGTATAAAAAGATCGTGCGCCTTGAAAATCCCGTGCGCACGACCTCACTGCAAATACATATTGACAACTCCAGGCTCGAGCCTGTTCTCTCCTTCATAGGGGTATACTAAAAAGCTACCCTCCCAGCACGGGGTACAGCAGCACGCCCAGCGCCCCGGCCCCGGCCATGACGTGTATCGGGTTCACCCTCCATTTGCGCAGGACGAAAAGCCCCGCCGCGAATATGATTACGGATATCCAGCTAAAGCCGCCCAAATCCTCAGGCAGGGTCCTCTGACCGTAAAAGGACAGCACTATAAGCGACAGCCCTGCCGAGGCTATCAGGGCCACCACCGCCGGGCGCAGCCCGCCCAGCACCCCCTGGACCAGCTTCAGGCCCCTGTACTTGTAGTACACATAGCCCAGGGCCATCACTATAACGCAGGAGGGCAGCACACACCCCAGGGTCGCCACTATTGCCCCGGGTATTCCCGCCACCTGTATGCCCACGAAGGTGGCCGCGTTTATGGCTATGGGGCCGGGGGTCATTTCCGCTATTGCCATCACGTCCGCAAACTGGGACATAGTAAGCCAGGGGTGAGCGTCCACCACCTGGTGCTGGATAAGGGGCATGGCGGCGTAGCCGCCCCCAATGCTGAATAGTCCTATCTGGACAAAGCTCCAGAGCAGCTCCAGGTAGATCATGCCCTCCTCCCCGCCCGCTCCTGGTACAGCGTGTCCATAGCCCCTATCACGCCGCAGGCAAATATCACCAGGATTATGTTCACGCTGAAAAATCGTACCGCTATGAACGACCCCAGCAGTACCAGTACCGGCAGCACGCGCTTCTTCTGAAACACGGCTTTACCCATAGTTATCACCACATCACATATCACCGCCGCCACCCCGGCCAGCATACCCGTCATGGCCATGCCGACTATGGCGTTGTCCCGAAAGGCCGTGTAGAACATGGAGATCGCGGAGATTATCACCAGCGGCGGCAGCACCGTCCCTATGATGCTCAAAAGGGCCCCCATCACCCCGGCCACGTGATAACCCACCAATATGGAGGCGTTCACTGCGATGGCCCCGGGCGAGGACTGGGCAAGGGCGGTAAGGTCCAGCATCTCCTGCTCCTCTATCCAGTGAAGCTCCTCCACAAAACGCTTGCGCATAAGGGGTATAATGACGAAGCCCCCGCCAAAGGTGAAGGCGCTGAGCTTTAATGTAGACAGGAACAGGGTACGGTATCTGGTAAGCTTTTCCTTCATAGTCTCCTTCATAAGTACGGCTCCATGCAGATGTCCAGGTCCACCGTGGTCTCGATGCCCGGTATATTCCCTGCGTCGGTATACTGCCAGGTGCGGAAGTTATAGACCGTCGAGGGCAGCGGATTATACTCGGCGTACCAGAAATCGTATTCCTTCAGCTTCTCTAAATCATAGAAATTATAGGCCTGGTGCTTATTGAAGTATACGCAGGGTATGTACCCGCCCTCTTTAACGCGCTCACAGAAGGCCGCCGCGCATTTCGTCACATCCTCTCCCGTGCACCCATGGGCCCTTAGGCTGTCCTCGGGCAGGTCCTCGCTGGGGGCCGGGGGCTCCCAGTCGAATACGATGGGATATTCAAGCTTTGCGCCCTCCAGCTTTTCAAGGACAAATTCAGCCTCGGCAACGGCCTCCTGCTCGGTCACAGCCTGGGAGAAGAAGTAGACGCCGCGCTTCAGCCCGGCGCTGCCGGAGTTCCGAAAGTTCTCCGCAAAGCGGCTGTCCTCGGTCAAAAGGCCTTGGGTCATGCCCCTATAGCCAACACGGATAATGGCAAACTCAGCCCCCGCGGCCTTAACTGCGTACCAGTCCACCTCTCCCTGGAACTCGGACACGTCGACGCCCATTACGGCGTCCTTATACCGGGTAATGCCGTCTTCGCCGGTGGAAAAGCCCTCCCGGTCGTATTTAAGCTCAGGTATGTCAAAGTCGGGGATTATAATTTCCCCGGAATATATATCGTCCACAAGCCGCATACCCTCCGGGATAATCAGGGAGGGCTCGGTGCCGCTCCCCGGTCCCTCCTCCGAGGGTTCCCGGGTGACAAGCACAATGATAACCGTAATTATCACAACAAACAGCGCCACAGCGGCGCATATGAGAGAAAGCTTCCTTATCTGTTCTTTATTCAAGAGATACCTCCGCTATATGCTAATTTCCATAGCTTTTAAGTGATATACTGACAGTCACGGGCTCTGGGATGCCTGGCACCCTGCCCTCCTTTGTATACTGCCATATTTTGAAGTCGTAGAAAAAGCTGGGAGAGGGGCGGTATTCGCCGTACCACAGGTCATAGCCGGAGAGCCGGGAGAGGTCCAGCCGGTTATAGGCCATGCCCTTCTCGGCAAAGTAGCAGGGGGTAAAGCCGGCCACGCTAATTATATTGCAGAAGGTGTCAATGTACCCGGTGACCTGATCCCCGTTGCGCTGCACCGTGCGGGAGGTCTCGTCCTGGCTGCCGTCCTCCTTTAGGTCGTACTCCCAGAAGATGCCGATGGGATAGGTGACAGTATAGTCCCTTATCTTCTCAAGCACAAAGGTGGCCTCCTCCTTGGCCTCGGCGTCCTCCACGGCCTTAGAATAGAAATACACCCCTACAGGGAGACCCGCGTCAGTAGCTCCCTTGATATTGTCCTCAAACTTCTGGTCTATGCGGATCCGTCCCTTTATCTTCTCCCGAAGACCCACGCGTATCATCACAAAGTCGATGTTTCCGCTGTCCGCCACCTGCTGCCAGTCGATATCCCCCTTTTTCTCGTTTACGGAGATACCCACATAGGACTTCCCGCTGCCCACATAGGTGACCGCGTCGTTCTCCGACGAGAAGTCGTCGGGACCATAGTTACTAAGGCCCACATTCTCATAGTAGGGTATGGACATCTTGCCCTCCCACAGATCGTCCACCTCGGC
Source organism: Acutalibacter muris (assembly GCF_002201475.1). NCBI lineage: Bacteria > Bacillati > Bacillota > Clostridia > Eubacteriales > Acutalibacteraceae > Acutalibacter > Acutalibacter muris. The sequence goes on from NZ_CP021422.1 coordinate 3,563,407, forward strand.
GGTAGAACCGTTCCTGGCGATAAGCTTCACGGAGCTTGTGCGGGGTTCCTGGGCCAGGGTCAGGGCGGATATAGCCACTATTACTGCCACCAGAAGCACGGTAACAGTTACAAATAGAGGTCGTTTAGCGTTCATGGCAGTCCTTCCTTCCGGATAGTAATAACCCGCGTCAACTATAGCTGCGAAGCGGTATACATTTTTATTATACAGGAAAATTGTCGAAAAGGCAAGCTCCAGCTTGCTTTCTCTAAAATTTCCATGGGAGCGCCTTGCCCAAAAGCAAATTTTCTGCTACAATAAAGAGGATATCAACCTTTTGAAAGGATAAAAGCTTTATGTATCTTAGGACCCTTGGCACAGAAGAAATGCACCGGCTTTACGACCCCTGCCTGAAGAGGGACTTCCCGCCGGAGGAGCTTATGCCCTGGAAGTGGATGAAACCGCTTATAGAACAGGGCTGCCAGCGCTCCGTGGGTTTTTATGACGATAACGGCCTTGCGGCCTACGCCTTGTTTATTGCCAGGGACAATAGACCAAAAACGGCCCTCTTGAATTATTTTGCCGTACAGCCAGAACGCAGGGGGCAGGGGACGGGCAGCCTGTGTCTTGGGCTTATGCGCGAGGCTCTGAAGGATACAGACTGCCGGATAATATTTGAGGTGGAGGACCCTGAAACTGCCCCGGACCGGGAGGCCGCACGGCGGCGGATAGATTTCTACCTGCGTGGCGGGGCCCGGGCCACAGAGGTGCGCTCTACCCTGTTCGGGGTGGAATACCGTATAATGGTGCTGGAGGAGGAAGGAGAGGGTTCACCGATAAGCGACGAGCAGCTTGCCGGGGAATTGGAGGCCCTGTACCATATTACCGTTGCCAAGAAGCATAAGTTTGAGGAGGTCTGCCGGGTCCGGCTCGCCGCCCCCAGGGAGACCGGCAGTTTCAGCCGCGACCTGGGCCGCACCCTTACGTACCTTTTGCGCAGCCGCAAGCGCTTTATGGGGGAAAAGCTAAAAGAGTACGGCTTCTCCGGGGGGATGTATATGATAGTCCTCCACGTGGACCGCAACCCCGGACTCAGCCAAGACGCGGTGGCCGGGCACCTCTACCTGGATAAGTGCAGCGTGGCCAGGAAGGTGAAGAAACTGGAGGAGCTGGGCTGTTTGTACCGGGAGACGGACCAGAACGACCGGCGGCAGAATAAGCTGTTCCTGACAGAAAAGGGCCGGGAGCTGGCGCCCGCTATCCGGGAGTATCTGGGCCAGTGGGGTGACGAGGTGACCTCCGGGCTTACGGAGAGCGAGAAGGAGACCCTTATCACCCTATTGATGAAGACCATAAAGAAATAGAGAAAGCGTCCGGCCCGGTTTTTGCAGGGGGCCGGACGCTTTGTTATAAATTTAGTTCTCCCCCAGCACGTCCCAGGGAGTCAGCATTCCCAGAAGGGGCTGGTCGGGCTTGCCGTCCCGGGTTATGAAGATCACCGAGACCCGCTTGTTCCTGGCGCGCACCTGCTCAAAGCGGCTGCGCACGTATATGTAGGCGGCGTCCGCGGGGACGAACTCATAGTTCTCCACGTGTTCCTCTACCGCGAGATACCCTCTCAGCTCCTTTATGGTGGTATCCGGGTTCAGCCCCCGGCCCCGGTTCTTTAAGAGGTAACGCATAACGGAGCCCGAGCTGAACACACCGTAGAACCTGTCGTCCTTCATCACCGGCACATGGGAGTAGCCGTTCTTCTCCATGAGCTCCATCACCCGCAGGACCTTCTGATTGGGCCCCACCTTTAAGACCCGGTCCCCCCGGGTGGCGTAGTCGATGGCAAGGGGCGGCTTCTTCACAAAGTCCAGCACCTCCCTTAGTGCGTCCACCACCGGCTGGGAGGGCACCACCACCGGCTCGCCGTCCATATTTGCGCTGTGGGCCATAAGGTTGCGGATATGGCGGCAGATATCCAGCTTATCCCGCACCGGAGCGCTCTCATAGTCCTTTATGAACTCGTACACCGCGCTGGAGTAGTGGCGTCGGGAGTTTCTGAATTTATCCTCCAGCTCGTCCTCCACCTGCTTATAGAGGTCCAGAAACAGCTGGGACCTGTCCTGACCCTCCCGGTCCCGCTCCTTCGCGCCGGACAGGGCCACACAGAGCCGCTCAAGGGAGGCCACGTCCTCGGCGATATACTCGGCCCCGGCGCTTTCCAGCTCCCCGGGCCGGGCATAGCCATAGGCCGCCCCTATGCTCTCTATGCCGCAGTATTTGGCCCCTTCTATGTCATAGCTCCTGTCCCCGATCATCACCACCTCTGAGATGGGCGGGTCCCCCAGGTCCCTGAGGGCCTTGTCTATGACGTGGGCTTTCGTGGGCCGGGTGCCGTCGTCGCCCACCACGACGGTAAAATACTTTTCTATGCCCCTAAGCCCCAGTATTTTCCTTGCCCCCTCCTCCCGCTTTGAGGTGGCCACGCATAGGGTGGCGCAGGAGCTGAGTCTTGAGAGGAGCCTGTCTATGTTGGGGTATAGGGGGCTTTTATAGAGCCCCGCCGCGTTATAGCGCTCCCGGTACAGCTTTATGGCCTTGGCCGCCGTACTTTCGTCCATACCGCAGAAGTCCCGGAAGGAGTTCATAAGGGGCGGGCCCACGAACTGCCGCAGGAAATCCTCCTTCTGAGGCCTCCAGCCCATTTCAGCGAGGGCATACTGCACACTCTCTGTAATGCCCGGCCCGGTGTCGCAGAGGGTGCCGTCCAGGTCAAAGAGGAAATATTTTTTCATGGGGTATCTTCTCCTTCCAGGTTTTTCAATAAATCAAAAAGCTCCCGCCGGGTATAAAGGGCGTTTAAAGCCTGCAAAAACCCGTTGGCCGACAACCGCTCCGGCAGCTTTAGCCGCCTTTGCAGGGCCCGGCGCCTTTCCGCCGAGCCGTCTCCCCCGGAGAGCCCCAGCTCGAAAAGGTCCGCCTTGGTAAGCTCCGGGAGCCTGGTTTCGCCTGGGATATCCTCTATAGTAGCCCCGGCCCTTATAAGGCAGTCCCGAAGGGTCTCAAGGGGCATCCCCTCCACCCCCAGCTTGCCCTCCTTGGAGGGCTTCGCCTTCCTGCGCTCCTTGCCGTATATATCCGGGATATAGGCGTGCTTCACCTGCTCCGGGGGCAGGCAGGAGCAAAGCTTACTGCGTATCAGAAAGCCCGCGCCGTCGCTGTCCGTGAGGATTATCACCCCCCGCGCCGCCGCCAGCCGCCGGATAAGCTCCATTTTATCCCGGTCGTTAAATATGGCAAAGCCTCCGGTCTCAACTATCGTGCCGTCAATAAGAGCGCTGAGCTTGGCCCTGTCGCAGCGCCCCTCCACCACGACGGCCTCCTTTACCCGCATCATCCCTGCACCGCCAGCAGCAGCCGGGAGATAAGTCCCTCCAGCACAAGCCTTGGCTCCATCTTGGAGCCCTTTAGGGATAGGTCGGCCTCCAGCAGCAGATCAAGGCACCTCCTAAGGCCCGATAGGGTCAGCTTTTTCGAGGAACGTTCGGCATTTTGCAGCCGAAAGCCGCCCCGGCCCTTATACTCGGAGGCGTACTCGGCGGGGGCGGAGCCGGTGAGCCCGCTCTCAAGGGCGGCCTTTACCCGGTACATATCAATATATGACGCGGCCATGGCCCCAAGTATGGCTATAGGCTCTTCTCCGCGGTAAAACAGCAGGTCCAGCTGGTTATAGGCCTCCTCATAGCGCCCGGAGGTCAGGGCCCTGACCATGATGAACACAGTAGTTTCGGTGCTCTTTGGGGTAAGCTCCTCCACCATGGCGGGAGTTATCTCCTTCTGTCCAAGGCCCAGGGCGTAGGCGCAGAGCTTTTCTGTCTCGGAGCGCAGTGTATGCAGGTCGCTGCCGGCATAGCTTAGAAGCTTCTCCCAGCTTTTGGGGGCAAGCTCGCAGCCCTGGCGCTCGGCCTCCTTTTTTATCAGCCGCCGCAGGTCCGCCCCATTAAGGCGCGGGAAATCCACCGTATACCCGGCCTTGCCCGCCGCTTCAAGAAATTTTCTCCACTTTGGTGACCTCTTTGCGGGGATATCCAGGGTGGGATACCAGAACACCAGGGTGGTGGTGTCGGGAAGGTCCTCCATAAGGGATAAGAGCCGCTCAAGATCCTCGGAGGACTTTGAGTCCGGGTCAAAATCGGATACGGCGGCGCATTTGTGCTCCGCCATAAAGGGAAGGGCCTCCACGGCGGCGGCGACGCCCTCCATGTCGGAGTCATTTGTAAAAATGCTGCGGTTAAACTCAGGGAAGCCCTCGCCCGAGGACTTCTCTATAAGTTTGCGGGCGGCACGTTTTAAGGTCAGCTTCTCGTCGCCGGAAAGGAGGTACAGGGGCCCGAAGCCCCGGGCGGCGATGTGCTTGTTAAGGTCCTGCTCGGTGATAGTGGGCATAGTCTTAACCTTCGCTCATGGTGATGATATGTCGGGGGCAGGCCTCGGCGCATTTGCCGCAGCCGGTGCACTTCTCCGGGTCCACAAGGGCCAGGCCGTTCCGCACGGTTATGGCCCCATATTCGCAGGTCTTCTGGCACTTCATACAGCCTATGCAGCCCACCTTGCAGCTCTGCATGGTGTCCTTGCCCTTGTCGCAGCTGGAGCAGCGCACCACGGCCATAGCCTTCACCGGAGCCAGCCTTATGAGCCCCTTGGGACAGGCCTTCTCGCACTTGCCGCAGGCCACGCACTTCTCCGGGTCGATGACCGCCACGCCGTTGCAAAGCTCAAGGGCCCCATAATCGCACACAGCCCTGCAGTCCCCCAGCCCTAAACAGCCGAACCGGCAGCTGGAGCCGCCGCCGTTTAAGAGGGAGGCTGCCGTGCAGCTCTCAAGGCCGTCGTACTCCATCTTCTCGGTGGTGTTGTCGGCGCTGCCCATGCAGCGCACAAAGGCGGCCCTGCGCTCCATCTCCACATCGCCGGAGCCCAGTATCTCCCCGCACTTCTTGGCCACGTCCGCGCCGCCGGGAGAACAAAGCCCCGGCACGGCCTCGCCCTTGGCCATAGCGGCGGCATAGCCCGGACAGCCCGAGTACCCGCAGGCCCCGCAGTTTGCCCCGGGCAGAATGGCCTCCAGGGCCTCGGCCCGCTCGTCCTTGGGCACGGCCATAACCACCGAGGCCACCGCCAGCACTATTCCGGCCAGAAGTCCGATGATTCCGACGATCATTATGGGTGTTAGCATTTCCATTTGTACAACAGTCCTTTCCGGGCCTTTGGCCCAATAAAAATTTTTTAGCTTTCGGCAAGCTCCATGCTCATGTTCATGTATGCTTTGTGCACCAGGTCTTTCAGAGGTTTGTCCGGGTTATTGTATATCTCAAGGGTCATGTCATATAGCGCCCGGTCCAGGGGCGTGTAGAAGTCCGCGCCGGAGATGCCCTCCCGGAGCTTCACGAACTCGGGGTAGAGGTTCTTTGACATATAGACGTTGCTGCCGTCGCCATCGCTGACCCCATTGCCCCGGCCGGACATAAGGCCTTCCATGACGGGGACTGCGTTGCCGGTGAGCATATGGGTATATAGCTTGGACTGCTGGCAATCCTTGCTCATAATGTAATCTACCACAAAGAACGCGTCGTCAGGACGCTTGGTGTTGACGTTTATTCCGGCGAAGCTGGTTATCACGGCATAGTAACCGCCGCTACGGGAGAATACGGGTACAAGGGTGAGCTCATCGGATGCGCCGTTTTCCTCGTCGAACCAGTTATTGGGATGCAGTAAACCGTTGGAGCACTCCGGCAGGTCCATCTCCCCAAGACGGCCTCTGGCGTCCATCCTGGAGGTCACGTACTCCAGAAGCTCCTCCTCGGTCAGGGCAAGCTGGTCCTTCTCATAGTCGGCTATGGGCGCGAGAGCCGCGCTTTGGTGCGACTCGCTGATATTTGCGGCTTGCAAAAGCGTTTCGGGCCCGCCCGAGAGCATATCATCCCAGGTGAGAGACGTGTCCTCAAGCCGGTACTCAACATCGGCGCTCCTATAATAGCCCAGGGGCATGGTATATGTCATTGGCAGCAGGAGCTGTCCGTGCTCGTTCTTTCCAGCCTCCATGACAATAGGCGTCAGCTTGTCCCATTCCATGAACTGCGCTTTCTCTATATAATCATCCAAGGGCAGGAACATATTGCGTTCCATGGCCTGCTGTGGGAACCTAAAAAGTGATTCTTCAAAGCAGAAGCCGGTGTCATTTTCAAAGTAGTGCGCCCCGAAACCGCTTAGACACACGAACACGTCCGGACCCTTGCCCGCCATCATCTCCGTGCGCAGGGCCGTAAGGTACGTGTCCCGCTCGTCGCCGTGCTTCGGGGGTATCTCTATCTCCATGTCCTCCGGCCCGCCCAGGTCCTCTATCACGGTCTGGAAGCTCTTGTATTTGGTCTTGCCGCCCTTTGCGGTTTCGGCTTCATAGTCCCTTAGAAACTCCTGGACAGATATAAACACATTGCTTCCGAATTCCACGTCTATAAATACCCGCAAAGGCTCCTGCTCCACAGCCTCCGGCCGGGCCGTGCTGCTGGTGGCTTCGGAGCTCTCCCCGCCGCCGGGCTTGCAGGCGGAAAGGGCGGACATGAGCACAAGCGCGGACAAGATAATGGCAATAAGCTTTTTCATATAGGCTCTCCCCTTTCTCAGGCTTCGGCAAGCATCATCTCTATATTCCTGTACGTCTCCTCCACCAACTTCTCCCGCTCCTCCTTTGTCTCGGCCTGAGTGTAGGGGGAGGAGTCATAGGGCGAGTAGAGCTCAGAGAGCTCGTGGTGCACCGGGGTGACGAAGTCCACGGCGTTTATCTGCTTTATCAGGCTTTGCAGCTGGTCATAGTTATAGTCCGTAAGCCCCCAGGATTTAACGTACATATTTCCTCGGTTAAAGGGCGCGTTTATCTTCTCCTTTGATTTGAGCAGCTCCATGTGCACCGGCGTGCCCGCGTTCCAGGAGAGCAGCTCGGAATCCTGCTGTGCCTCCTTGCTGAGAAGCAGCTCCAGTATCTCGAAGGCCCCTTCGGGCGCCTCCGAGTTGATGTTCACCGCGCCGAAGGTGGTTATATAGGCCGTTGCGCCGCCGTCCCGGTTGCAGTGGGGTAGGAGCACGCTGTCCGGGTCGTACTGGGTGAAGTTAGAGGCATTCATGCGGTTGAAGGTTACCGGCGCATAATCCCCCAGACTTTCTTCAAGCTCCGGGGTGCGGCGGCTGTCGCTTTCAATAAGCGCGTCCAGATGGGCCGTCAGTTCCTCTTTGGTAAAGGCAGGCACGTCGTTCTCATAGTCGGCCACCGGGCCCAGGCTTTCAGCAAGGCCGGAAAAGCATACCGCCGTTATAATCCCCGGGTCCTGGCTTTTGAGCATTTCATCAAAGGTCATGGGCAGCTCCCCGGCGGGGGTATAGCTCTGTGCGTCAAAGCGGACAAAGTTCATGCTCCAGCCTATGGGCAGTATCAGCTGGCCCTCGTCGTTCTTTCCTGCCGCCATTATCTGTGGGTACAGCTTGTCCCACTCCATGTACTTTGCGTTTTCGATGTAACCGTCCAGGGGCAGAAACATATGTCTTTTCATCAGGGCCTTCGGGTACTGAAACAGCCCCACCTCCCGCTCCCGGGGCGGCATAAGGTGGGGGTTTGCAGCCCGGGGACTCCTGCACAAAAACAGGTCCGGGCCCTTCCCCGCCATCACCTCCACCCTTATACGGTCCAGCGTGGACTCCCTCTCCCCGCCAATGCCGGGGACGGCCTCTATCTCCAGCTTATAGCTGTCCTTAAATTCCGGGTCGTACTCTCGCACAAGGTCCCGAAGCAGCTGTGAGCTCTGGCCCTCGCTGCCCACGTCCAGGTCCATACAGACCGTCACCACGGGCTTTTCGGCCTTTTCGGCCTGCTGGGATTCCCCGGGCTTCTGGGCCCCGCCGCTGCTCTCTGAGCTCTCCCCGCCGCCCCTGCACCCTGCAAGGGCCAGCATAACCACCGCCATCATCAGCGCCAAAGCTTTCTTAAATATGTGATTTCGTTTCATAACAATCTCTCCTTATAGATTTTTGGGGTGGGCGATATACCCTCCTGCCTATAAGAAGACATAAAATTGCGATTTAGTTGCACGAAAATCAAAATTTTTCAAAAATTTTATCCCGCCAGCCTGTCCACCACCCCGTTGAACCCTAAAAACGACACGGCCACCAGAGAAGCCGCCACCAGGGTAATAGGCAGGCCCCTAAAGGTCTCGGGGATATCGCAGTCCTCAAGGCGCTCGCGCACCCCGGCGAACAGCAGCATAGCCACCAGGAACCCAACGCCGGAGCCGAAGGCGTTCACCAGCGACTGTACAAAGCCGAAGCTGGGGTCCGCCGCGCCCTTTTCCAGCACCAGCATGGTCACGCCCAGCACGGCGCAGTTGGTGGTGATAAGGGGCAGGTATATGCCAAGGGAGTTGTAGAGGGGGGGCATGTACTTGTGCAGGGCCGTCTCCAGAAGCTGCACCAGGGCCGCTATCACCAGGATGAACACCAGGGTCTGCAAATACTCAAGGCCCTGGGGCACCAGGATATAGGTGTACAGCGGCCAGGTCACCGCCGTGGCTATGACCATTACGACGGTAACCGCGCAGCTCATGCCGAAGGCGGTGTCCAGCTTCTTTGAGACCCCTAAAAAGGGGCATATTCCCAGGAATTTGTTAAGGACATAGTTCTCCGTAAGTATGGCGGCTAAAAATATGGCCACCAGGGAGCGTATCATCTGAGCGTCCATTATTTACCCTCCTTTTCAGCTATCTTGGAGCACGAGGCCGCCAGCGGGCAGTGCGCGCAGCCGGTGGACTCGGGAGCCTTGCCCTCCTTTGAGAGCTTTCCCGACAGGGCTATGAGCATACCGAACACGAAGAAGCCCCCGGGAGGCAGCAGGAAGATTATGATGGGCTCCATGAACCCAGAGAGCACCGGCAGGCCGAAGACCGTCCCCGCGCCCAAAAGCTCCCTTATGATGCCCATGGCCAGCATGGCGGCGGTGAAGCCCACGCCCATGCCAAGGCCGTCTATAATAGAGGGCAGGACCTTATTCTTGCTGGCGAACATCTCCGCCCGGCCCAGGATTATGCAGTTCACAACGATAAGGGGCAGGAACACCCCCAGGGCCGTGTCAAGCGCCGGGGAAAAGGCCTTGATGAACATCTGCACGATGGTGACGAACCCGGCGATAATGGTTATAAACGCCGGTATGCGCACCTTATTTGGTATCACGTTGCGCAAAAGGGAGATAACCGCGTTGGAGCAGACCAGCACGAAAGTTGTTGCCGCCCCCATGCCGATGGCGTTGCTGGCGGCGGTGGTCACCGCCAACGTGGCACAGCACCCCAACACCAGTCTCAATACCGGGTTCTCCTTGATGATACCCTTGGTAAATTCCTGTAAAAGGCTCTTTTTTCCGTCCATTTTTAGTTACCTCCCTCTGACTGGTAGGCGTTCTGGTACTGCTCTATGGCCGCGTTCACCGCGTTTGTAACAGCGGTGCTGGTAATGGTGGCCCCGGTCATGGCCTGGATCTCCCCTTCCTTGGGGGTCTGGAACTTCACTACACTGATACCGCCCGCAAGATTGGCGGCGGGCTGGCCCTTGTACTGGTCCCGGAAGCTCTCCTTCTCGGCGTTGGCCCCAAGGCCCGGGGTCTCGCCGTGGCTCAGAAGGACCACGCCGGTAATACTGCCGTCGGTGCTTATCCCGGTCATGACGTTCACCGACCCGCCATAGCCCTTGCCCTCGGTCTCGAAGACATAGCCCACGGAATTGCCGCTGCCGTCCAGACCCACATAGTGGCCGTCCCTTTCCTCAAAGCTCTCCGCTCCGGGCAGCACCACCATACGGCTCTCCTCGGCCTTCTGTGCCGCGGCCTCCGCTATGCGGTCCCTTGTCAGCAGATTCGTCCCCGCTAAAGCCGCAGAGACCAGAATACATATCACCAAAAGGACAGCCGCCGGGGCCAGTACCGTTTTAGCGTTCAAGCCGTTCATGCCGCTCCCTCCTTCTTCTTTTTCTCTTTGGGCTTGCCGAAGGCGGTGGGCTTCACATACCGCTCGATAAGGGGAGTGATAATGTTCATGAGCACTATAGAGTAGCTCACGCCCTCGGGCAGGGAGCCGAACTCCCGGATGATAATGGTCAGCAGCCCGCAGCCTATGGCGAAGACTATCCGCGCCTTAAAGTATAGGGGGCTGGTGGTGTAGTCCGTGGCCATAAAGAACGCGCCCAGCATAAGCCCGCCTGCCAGCAGGTCAAAGAGGGGGTCCCGGCCCAGTATGGCGGAGAACACCGCAACTGTCGCAAGGTATGTAACGGGTATCACCGGGCTTATGACTTTCCTGACGATGAGGTACACGCCGCCGATGAGTATGGCTAAAGCGCAGGTCTCCCCCAGGCACCCGCCGTGGACGCCCAGGAACATATCAAGATAGCCGGGCCAGCCCGCCCCGCCGTTTGAGGCGTACCCCGCAAGGGGCGTGGCCGTAGTCACCGCGTCCGCCGTGGCGGAGTAGTCAAAGGGCGCGGCCCAGTGGGTCATCCGGGCGGGGAAGGAGTTCATCAATACTATCCGGGCGGTAAGGGCCGGGTTCACGAAGTTCTGGCCAATGCCGCCGAACATCTGCTTCACCACCACTATGGCTATCACCCCGCCGAAGGCCGCTATTAAGGGGTTGATAGTCACCGGCAGGTTCAAGGCCAGCAGCAGCCCGGTCACAACGCAGGAAAGGTCCATAACGGTCTGGGGCCGCTTCATCGCCTTTCTTGAAAGGTACTCGCTGAGTACACAGCTGGCTATGCACACCGCAATTACCAAAAAGGCCCTGGGCCCAAAGATGATTATGGACGCTATAGCCGCGGGCATAAGACCGATTATCACGTCCAGCATTATATTCTGGGTGGTCTTCCTCCCGTTAAAATGCGGGGAGGAGGATACTATAAGCTTGTCCATTTACTTTTTCCCTGCCTTTCTCACATATGCCTTGCCCATGCGGATGCTCTGCACCAGCCGCCGTCCCGCCGGACAGGAGAAGGCGCAGCAGCCGCACTCCATGCAGGTCATCACGTCTAGGGCGTTAAGGGCCTCCACGTCCTTTTTCTGGGCGGCCTTCTCCAGCTTTGTGGGCATAAGGTTCATGGGACACGCCGCCACGCACCGGCCGCAGCGTATGCAGTCGGTTGTCTCATACATTTTGGCCTCGTTCTCATCGAAAGCTAAAATGGCGTTGTTCTGCTTTAAAATGGGCAGCTCGTCGCTGACTATTGCAATGCCCATCATGGGCCCGCCCATGAGCATTTTCTTCGGCTCTGACTTATACCCGCCGCAGAACTCTATCACGTCCTTTATGGGCGTGCCTATGGGCACTATCACATTCTGGGGCTCCTTTATGGCCGAGCCGTCTATGGTTACACGCTTCTTTGTAAGAGGCCTCCCTGTCCTCATATAGCTTGCCAGGAACGACACCGACGCGATGTTCATCACCAGACACCCCACGTCGGCCGGGAGGCCCCCCGCGGGGACCTTGCGCCCGGTGCAGGCCTGTACCAGCACCTTCTCCGCCCCCTGGGGGTAGCGGCTCTTTAAGGTCAGCACTCGGACCTCGTCCCTGGGGTCCATCTCCGGATTGTCGGCAATGCGGTGCAGCTCCGCGATAACGTCGGGCTTATTGTCCTCCACGGCGATAAGCACCCGGTGCACGTCCAGTATCTCCTTGACCTTATAGATACCGTCCAGCACGTTTTTGCCGTTTTCCATAGCCTCACGGTGGTCGGAGGTCACATAGGGCTCACACTCGGCCACGTTGATGATAAGGGTGTCGATGCTCTTTCCGTCGGGCACGTTCAGCTTCACATGGGCCGGGAAGCCCGCGCCCCCAAGGCCCACCAGCCCCGAGGCCCGGGCCGCTTCAGCCAAGGACTTCTTGTCCCTGATGGGCTCGGGGGGCTTTATGTCGGGGGCCTGCTCCATAAGGCCGTCGGAGTCTATGACCACTGCCTCCACCGGCCTGTCCCCGGTGAGCATCACGTTCCGTATCTCGGCCACGGTGCCGGACACGGAGGCGTGTATAGGAGCGCTGACATACCCCTCGCTGTCGCCCACCACCTGCCCGAGATACACATGGTCGCCCTTTTTCACCACCGGCTTACAGGGCGCGCCGATATGCTGCTGCATGGGCAGTATCACCCGCCCGGGCGGCGGCATGACCTTCGACGGCTCTGCGGAGGTGTTCTTATGGTGCGGCACCGGCGCTCCGCCGTGGGTCCTGAAGGGACGCTTTGGGAAGAGGTCTCCAGCGTGTTGTTCCTGCATAAAATCCACGATCCTTTCGTCCGTAGTATTTCGTTCGCAAAAAGTTAATAATTTCATTTTACCTCAAAACTGACGTTTGTGCAACAATAAATCCATGATTTCCCGGCAAAAATCTCCCCAAAAAGTAAAAGCCCCGGGAGGAATTGCTTTCTTGGGGTGGGTGTGCTATAATACAGCCAAACCCAAAACTTACAGGAGGCCGAAAATGAAAACGATTTTTTGCATACTCACGGCCCTTACTCTATTGCTCTCAGCCTGCTCCGGCAGCAAAAGCGGCTCGGTTACCTTCCGTGCCACCGTGCTGGAGATAAACGACGGCTATTATCTGGTGGAGCCTGTCGAGGGCAGCGCGGAGCTTAAAAGCGCGGACCAAATTACCGTGCCCATGAAGAACATGGCCCCTTCGCCAGAGCCGGAGGTGGGGGACATCCTGGAGATAGAGTATGACGGCTACATTGCGGAGTCGTACCCCGCGCAGATAAACAATGTATATAGCGTCAGGGTGGTGGAGTAGGCGGGAGGCTCTTTACAGATAAAAGGGCGGCTGGGAGAAAGATTCCCCATAATTACGAAAAGTCAAGGCTTTAGAGGTGGATTTCAATGAAGGAGCAGATAAAAGAGCAGATAAATAGTTATTCTGTGGAAGTAGTTGATATGTTTGAGCATTTAAGGCAGCTGCTTTTTGACAGCGCCCCCTGTGAGCCGGAGGAAAAGCTATGGGCGAAACTGCCGAGCTACTATGTTGGAAAATCCTTCGTGCGGCTGATACCGTTCAAGGATCATATCAATATTGAGGCGCAGGCCGCCCTTTCTCATAAGGAGGAACTGACAGGCTATAAATTCACACCGAAAGGGATGTTGCAGATATACTTTAGACAGGATATCCCCTCTGAAATTTTGAAGCGTATATTTGCAGAAACTTTAGCTGGATAAGCCGAAAGGGCGGACCCTCCCGGGTCCGCCCTTTTCTTTTATGCTCTCAGCTTTTCTGCCAGTGCCGAAGCTTCGGCAGCTCCTTCTCAAAATACTCCCGGGCCTGCTCCGGGGTGAAATTTTCGTTCGACATATGCTCTGAAAGAAAATCCAGTAGTGAGTCCATGTCCGGGTACGCGAATTTTCCTTCGGTATAGCACCACTTGCAGTATTCCTCGTTAAAGCTGCCGTCGGGCTCCCGGCTGATGGAGCCGTCCTCCAAGGGCATCCCGCAGCACTGGCAGATAAGCTGCCTGGGCGAGCCCAGAAGGGTATTTATGGACACGTCAAAGAGCCTTGACAGCAGCTTTAAGGTGTCCGTGCCCGGGGTAGTCTCGCCGTTCTCCCAGCGGCTCACCGCCTGTCGGGTGACGAACAGCTTCTCCGCCAGCTCGTCCTGGGACATTCCCGCCTTGGTCCTCAAATCCAAAATTATGTTTTTAGTCTCCACTTTATATCCCACCTTTCATGCACCAATCATAGCACATCTCATGGGAAAGCACAAGCAACCGCCTGTTGCCCCCTTCAGTCTGTGACCTCCCGATAGGCCTCCTCTAATCCCGCCGTGTCAAGGCCGAAGGACCTAAAGCCCTCCAGGCACCCCTGATAATACTCCTCCGTAGGCGCGCCCGGGCCGTAACTCTCCCGCATTATATAGATAAGCGCCCGCTCCCGGCGGCTCTCCCCGGTGGAGCTGTCCTTGAAACTCACGTCAAGCTCCGTCTTATAATAGAACTCCGGGTAACCCTCATACTCCTCCAGCTTCTCAAGATTCTCAGGCGTTACCTCCCAGATCCCTATGGGCACTGAGCCCTCCGGCTTTGGCAGCAGGGTCAGGTAATATCCCCTTGCCGCTCCCCGGAAAGCCAGCCTATATCCCGACAGCGCCCCCGCTCCCGCTGGCTTCGCCCCCGGGCACCGCAGGGCCATCTGCTCAAGGTTCAGATTGCTGCCGTAGGCAATGTAAAAGGACATTTGATGTCACTCCTTATCTTCATAGTTATATTGCAGCTCATAAAACAGGTATTTCCCCTTGACAAACCGCCCGGGGGAAACTATACTATTATGGTATACTTTAGAAAAGTGAAACAGGAGGAGATAGGAATGGGATTTGAAATGATAGACGCCGGCTGGCTCTCAATACTGCCGCCGGTGGTGGCCATCACCCTGGCCTTGCTGACAAAGGAGGTGTACTCGTCCCTGTTTTTGGGGATATTCACCGGTATGTGCGTGTACTGCTTCTCCACCGGCGGAAGCCTTTTGCAGGCCGTTACATACGTCTTTGACATGATGGCCGGGAAGATAGGGGACAACGGTTATATGATAATCTTCCTGGTGCTGCTGGGGTCTCTGGTGACCATAGTCACCCGCTCCGGGGGTACCGGGGCCTACGGCCAGTGGGCCATAAGGCGCATAAAGACCCGGCGCTCTGCGAAGCTTACCACCTCTCTTTTAGGGCTGCTTATCTTTCTGGACGACGGCTTCAACTGCCTTACGGTGGGCACGGTAATGCGGCCCATCACCGACAAGCATAAAATATCCCGGGAGAAGCTCTCGTACCTTCTGGACGCTACCGCCGCGCCCATCTGCATTATAGCCCCTATCTCCAGCTGGGCTGTGGCCGTGGCCTCGGAGGTGGAGGAGGCCGGGGGCCTTGGGGCCTTTGTGCAGACTATCCCCTTCAACCTCTACGCCCTGCTGACCATCGCCATGGTGTTCCTCCTCAGCGCCACCGGCTTCGACTTTGGGCCCATGAAAAGGGCAGAAACCAACCCGCAGATACCAGAGGAGAGCACAGAGGGAACACCACAGGGCGGCGCACAGCCCAGGGGCACGGTGCTCGATCTGGTGCTGCCCCTCGTGACCCTTATCGTCACCGCCATTCTGGGCATGGCCTATGTGGGCGGTTTCTTTCAGGGCGCCAGCTTCTCAGAGGCTATCGGTGAAAACCCTGTGGCCGGGCTGACCCTAGGGACCTTTGCGGGGCTCCTTGTGGCCCTTATAATGTACCTGCCCAGAAGGCTGATGACCATGAAGGAGTTTATGACCGGCATAATCGACGGCATAAAGACCATGATACCGGCCCTTACCATTCTTATTCTGGCCTGGGCTCTGGGCGGTGTCTGCCGTGAGATGATCGGCACCGGAAACTTTGTCAGCGGCATAGTCTCCAGCGGGCATATCTCCATGAGGCTGATACCGGCCATAGTCTTTGCCGTGGCGGCATTTTTAAGCTTCTCCATGGGCACGGCCTGGGGCACCTTCGGCATACTCCTGCCCATTGTGTCCATGATATGCGCGGGCCCCAACGGGGCGGAGGTGCTGATTCCCTCTCTGGGTGCTACCTTAGCGGGCTCGGTCTACGGCGACCACTGCTCCCCCATCTCGGATACCACCATTCTGGCCTCCACCGGGGCACAGTGCGACCATCTGCGCCATGTGGAAACTCAGCTGCCCTATGCCACCCTGGTTGCCGGGGTGTGCTTCTTGGGATATATCGTGGCCGGATTCACAAGGAGCGCGGCCATCACCATCATTGCGTCTCTGGCAATATTGGGTCTGGTGTTCGCCGGTATCGCCCTGCTGCAAAAGCGCGGTGTGAAGCCTTCTGGCAAGGAAAGTCCTCTGCCAGGCTCCAGGTGATCCGCCCCGCTTATTTATAGAGCCGCACTCCGCTTTTGTCCACCGTCTGATATGCCCTGTCAAAGTTCAGCCCCAGGGCGTTATGGCTTGGGAATATGTCCGACATGGGCACCATAACAAACGCCCTCTCCAAGATGGCCGGATGCGGCAGCTTTAGCTCCTCTGTGCCGCTCTCGGCTCCTTCATACACCAGTAAATCTATATCGATAGTACGGGCCCCATGGTACTCTCTGCGCACCCGGCCGAGCCTGCTCTCAAGCTCTAGGCACCTGTGCAGAAGCTCCAGGGGCTCTAATTCTGTCTCTATGAGCACACAGCAGTTAAGATAGTCCTCCTGCTCAGAGAGCACGTCAAAGGGCTCCGTCTCGTAAATATTCGAGATGGCCAGCAGTCTTGTCCCTGGCAGCTTCTCAAGCCCGGAGAAGGCCCCCGCCAGGTTCTCCTCCCGGTCCCCCAGGTTTGTCCCTATACCTAACAGGGCACGCACGGCAGCTTCCCCCTCTCCGCGGGGCGGCTGAGCTCTGTCTCCACCGCCACGTAGCCGAATTTCGCGTTCATGGGGGCCTCCGGCTTTTTCAGCAGCAGCCCCACCTTCTCCACCTTCGGGTGCTCCCTCAGTATGGCCTCGCACACCGTCTGGGCGGCCCGCTCGATAAGGTCATAGCTTTCGGCGGTAAAGGCCCTCTGCACGGTCTTGCGCACGGCGGCATAGTTTACGGTGTCCTCCAGGCTGTCGGTCTGTCTGGCCCTTGACAGGTCCGCGTGCAGTGTGATATCCAGCAGGAAGGTCTGGCCGTCCCGCTTTTCCTCCGGGTTCACCCCATGGTACGCGAAAAGCTCCAGGCCCTTTATATATATCCTGTCCATGCTTATTTACTTAACACCCCTTTCAGTCTATTGCTTTCAGGGCGTCAGCCATCCTCGCGGCCTGTAAGGCCTCCTTCACGTCATGAGCCCGCACCATGTCCGCTCCGCCCAGCACCGCCGCCGTGTGCGCCGCAAGAGTAGCGGCCAGGCGCTCCTCAAAGGGCGGGTTCCCGCAGGGCATACCTGTCACCCGCTTTCTGGAGGCGGCCATAAGATAGGCTGTGCCCGGGAGTTTAGCCCGTTCCACATGGGCTATAAGCCGCAGGTTGTCCTCATAGGTCTTGCCAAAGCCTACGCCAGGGTCAAAGCAGACGCGCTCCTGGGCCACGCCCATCTGTTGGGCCCTTTCAAGCCTTTCCTCAAAAAATGCCTTTACCTCTGAAAGTATATCCCCCTGCTTTGCCCCGCAGGGGTGCATTATTACGCACCCGCAGCCGGACCCGGCCACGGCCCGGAGCATATCCTCTCCAAAACCGGACACGTCGTTAATAATGTCGGCCCCCGCCGCAAGGGCCCTCTCCGCCACCCAGGGATAGAAGGTGTCTACGGAGACGGCTATGCCGGCGCCCTTCACCACCGCCTCCACCACCCGGCCGATGCGCTCCCATTCCTTTTCCCGGGGAATGGCCTCGTATCCCGGGCGGGTGGATTGGCCGCCGATATCTATGATGTCTGCGCCCTGTTTCTCCATCTCAAGTGCCCGGGCAAGTGCCTTTTCCGGGTCCAGGTATTTGCCGCCGTCCGAGAAGGAGTCGGGGGTTACGTTTAGGATTCCCATTACGTAGGTTCTGGTCAGAGGGAAAACTTTATTTTTGGCAATAAAATTGTGCAAAATTTTGTACTCTCCTTCAGTATTTTTGCCGCTCGCTTCGCGCGGCATAGACCTTGGGGCTCTGTCCCAAACCCTGCCAGGGGAACCTGTCCCCCTGGACTCCCTTTATTGCTTCCCCTTTAACAGCGCGGTAACCTCCGCCCTGGTCCTTGCGTCCGACCTCATGCATCCTCTCAGCGCCGAGGTCTCCGTCACCGTCCCCGCTGCCCTGGCCCCTCTCATGGTCATGCACAGGTGCTCCGCCTGTATGAACACCGCCACCCCCTGGGGTTTCAGGTTATCATAGAGAAAATCCGCTATCTGCCCCGTAAGCCGCTCCTGGACCTGGGGCCGCCGGGCAAAGCAGTCCACTATCCGCGCAAACTTTGACAGCCCGATTATCCCTCCGTCCTTTGGAATATAGGCGATATGCGCCCGGCCTATAAAGGGCAGCAGATGGTGCTCGCACACGGAATACAGTGGGATATCCTTCACGAATACCAGCTCGTCGTGCTTGCCGCTCTCATTAAATATCTTCAGGTGCTCCTTAGGGTCGGAGGCCAGCCCGGAGAATATCTCCCCATACATCCTTGCCACGCGGTCAGGGGTCTCCTGAAGGCCCTCCCTCTCCGGGTCCTCTCCCACAGCCTCGAGAATATCCCGCACCGCCCGGCGCAGCTTGTCCATGTCCATAAAGCTCTCCTCCAAAATATCAGTTTATTTTAAAGCCACCGCAAGATCTCGCCGGTCTCTGTCTCCTCGCTCCCGCCCGTGCCGGCCTGTTCCACGCCGCTGCCGGGCCGCTCTGCTTTGCTGACGGCTGCGCACAGGCAGCACACGGACCTTGCCCCGGCTCCATACAGCACAGAAGCGCACTCCTTCAGTGTGGAGCCGCTGGTAACGATATCGTCCACCAGGAGTATGTCCCTGCCCCTTGCCAGCTCCGAGGCCCGATACGCCCCCAGCAGGTTCTTCTTCCGTTCCTCAAGGCCCAGGTCGTGCTGAACCTTTGTCTTCTTCACTTTTTCCAGCAGCCTTAGTACTTCAAGGCCGTTATGCCTTGCCACCTGCCAGGCCAGCAGCTCGCTCTGGTCATAGCCTCGGTCCTTAAGCCCCTCCGGGCTCAGGGGCACATAGGACACCACCCAATCCCACTTCGGCAGCTCCTTCACCAGCCCGGCCATTGGGACTCCAAGGCGCAAGGCTATGACCCGGTAGCCCCCGAACTTATAGAGCAGCATAGTCTCCCTATAACCCCCCTCATAGGTGAAGGGGGCCAGTACCGGCGCCTCCCGGCCATTATTCAAGCGGAGGATACGGCGGTTAGGCTCCTCCGGCAGCTTCCCGGCACATAAAGGGCAGAAAAGCCTATCCGGCGGCACTCGTTCCTCACAGCACAGGCACTTGGGCGGGAAGAAAAGCGCCCGCAGCCAATCCCAGCAATTTGCAGGAAACTCATTTTTCATTTAAGCGCCGTACTCAGCGCACGCTCCCGCAAAACCTGCGGAAAGCCTCCCGGCCCTTTTCGTCGTCCTTAAACACACCGGCATTGCCCAAAATCCTCCCGAACTTCTCGCCGATGCTGTCCTGTATGGCTTTTTGGAGGTCTTTTGCCGGGATATTCCTGGCCTTCAGTTCCTCATACCAGGCCTTATGCTTCTCCATCTCGGGCCGGGACATAATCTCCTCCGCCCTGCTTCCGTCAGAAAGGGCCTCCTGCAAAAGCCCGGTCTCCGTCAGCAGCCGGGGGGGCAGTATGGCAAGGCCCATCACCTCGATAAGGCCGATGTTCTCCTTCTTGATATGGTGGTACTCGGCGTGGGGGTGGAACAGGCCCAGGGGGTGCTCGTCTGTGGTGCGATTGTTGCGCAGCACCAGGTCCAGCTCGAAGTCCTCTCCCCTGCGTCTTGCAATGGGCGTTATGGTGTTATGGGGGGTCCCTTTAGTCTCAGCGAGCACCTCCGCGCTCTCGTCGGAGTAGCCCCTCCAGGCGGCCAGAATTCTGTCAGCCAGTTCCACCATCTGCTCCCGGTCCTTTCCCCGGAGCCTTATCACCGACATGGGCCAATGCAGTATGCCCGCGTCTATACCCTCAAAGCCCTCAAAGCTCACCTTCTCCCGGACCTCTGCCCTGGCCATGGGCAGCTCCTCGGCCCCGCCCTGGAAGTGGTCGTGAGAGAGTATTGATCCGCCGACTATGGGCAGGTCCGCGTTGGAGCCGATGAAGTAGTGAGGCAGAAGGGTACCGAACTCCAAAAGCCGCCTAAAGGAGGCCCTGCTCACCTTCATGGGCCGGTGCTCCTCGCTGAGGACAATGCAGTGCTCGTTATAGTATACATATGGCGAATACTGCAAGTACCACCGCTCCCCGTCCAGGGTAATGGGTATAAGCCGGTGGTTGCCCCTGGCGGCCTGGTTGGCGCTGCCCAGGTATCCCTCGTTCTCCCGGCAGAGAGCGCAGGCCGGATAGCCGGACTTGGGTGCGTTGCGGGCGGCGGCTATGGCCTTTGGGTCCTTCTCCGGCTTTGAGAGGTTGATAGTAATGGTCAGGTCGCCGTAGGGCGTGGGGGCCGTCCATTTGCGGTCCTTCTCTATACGGTCCACCCGGATGTAGTTTGTGCTGCGGCTCAAGGCATAGTAATAGTCGGTGGCCTCCCTTGGGGAGCGTTCATACAGCCTGTTAAATTCCCCCACCACCTCAGAGGGCCGGGGAGTCAGGCAGGCCATGAGCTCCGTGTCAAACTGGTCCTGGGCGTCCTGGTTTCCGGGCTCCAAAAGTCCCTTATCCTTGGCAAACTGGCAGAGGTCCTCTAAAATCTCCGCCGGGGTATGGAATTTCTCCTCCACCTTCACCGGGGTGAAATTAGACTCCTTCAGCAGGGCAAGTATGCGGTTGGCGGCGTAGGCCGTATCCAGGGCTGTGATGAGCCCCCGGTCAAGGCCATAGGACAGAAGACGGGAGATGGCAAGGTTTAGGTCAATAGCAGGTTTCATATGGCGACATCCTTTCTAAAGTTGGGAGACAGGTTTTTTCTATTGTACACCCTTTTGGGGGCGCAGGTCAATAGACCACGCAAAAAAGCGCGCTCCTTTTGGGAAACGCGCTTTCTTTTCCTCCTAGCTTACACCAGCTCCAAGACCGCCATCTCTGCGGCGTCGCCCCGGCGGGGGCCAAGCTTTGTGACCCTGGTATAGCCGCCGTTGCGGTCGGCATACTGGGGCGCTATGGTATTGAACAGCTTTGCGGTCACGCTCT
Organism: Acutalibacter muris; assembly: GCF_002201475.1. Taxonomy (NCBI): domain Bacteria; kingdom Bacillati; phylum Bacillota; class Clostridia; order Eubacteriales; family Acutalibacteraceae; genus Acutalibacter; species Acutalibacter muris. The sequence goes on from NZ_CP021422.1 coordinate 3,584,284, forward strand.
CCTTGGTGACAAAGCTCATCACCATACGCTTGCTGTGCAGGTCGTTGGTCTTGGCTATGGTTATCATCTTCTCAGCCAGAGCCTGCACCTCTTTTGCGCGGGTGGCGGTGGTCTCGATCTTCCCGTTCTCGAAGAAGAAAGTCACCAGCCCCCTGAGCATCGCGGTACGATGCGCGGTGTTGCGGCCCAGCTTTCTGGTTCCCGGCATGAAGATACCTCCTATCTGTGCTTATTCGTCGTCTTTACGCAGGCTGAAGCCAAGGGAAGCCAGCTTCCACACGACCTCCTCCAGCGACTTGCGCCCCAGGTTGCGGACCTTCATCATGTCGTCCTCGGACTTGTTGATAAGGTCCTCCACGGTGTTTATACCCGCGCGCTTGAGGCAGTTGAACGAGCGGACCGACAGATCCAGCTCTTCTATGGTCATTTCCAGCACTTTCTCTTTGCCGCCCTCATCCTTTTCCACCATTATCTCCGTGGACTTGCCTTTATCCGAGAGGTCCACAAACAGGTTCAGGTGGTCGGTGAGGACCTTTGCCGCAAGCGACACGGCCTCCTGGGCATTTATCACCCCGTTGGTCCAGACCTCCAGGGTAAGCTTGTCAAAGTCGATGCTCTGTCCAACGCGGGTATTCTCCACGTTGAAGTTGACCTTGAGTACAGGTGTGTAAATGGAATCCACCGCAATTTCGCCGATAACACCCTCGGGCATATTCTGCTTGTTGCGCTCGTTCGAGACATAGCCCCTTCCCTTATCCAGGGTCAGCTCCATATAGAACCTGGCCCCCTCGCCCAGGGTGGCGATGTGCAGCTCGGGGTTCAAAATCTCCACCTCGCTGTCCGCCTGGAGGGACGCGGCGGTAACCTCACAGGGCCCCTCCGCCGAGATCTCCACCGTCTTCGGTCCGTCGCAGTAGAGCCTTGCGACTATGCCCTTGACGTTCAGGACTATCTCGGTCACGTCCTCCTTTACTCCCGGGATGGTGGAAAATTCGTGGAGCACGCCGTCTATCTTTATAGACCTGGGGGCCACGCCCGGCAGGCTTGACAGCAGCACCCGGCGCAGCGAGTTCCCCAGAGTGGTGCCGAAGCCCCGCTCCAAAGGTTCGATGACGAACCGGCCATATGTGCCGTCCTCGAATGTTTCCGCTATATCAATTTTGGGTCTTTCTATCTCAATCATCCGCGATCCTCCTCTACACAGGCAAAGTAACGGCTTCTCTATACGCTTGTCTTCCCTAATAGTTTCTGAAGGATAAGTGTGCAAAGCCACTTTCTTTCCGAAATCATTAATTACTTGGAGTACAACTCGACGATGAGGGTCTCGTCGACCTCAAGGTCGATCTCCTCGCGGGTGGGCAGCGCATCGACCTTCGCCTGTGCGTTGGCCGCGTCTACGTCCAGCCACTTGGGCACGGGCTTTGCGGAGTTCGCCTCCAGGACGGCCTTGAACTTGTTGCTCTGGCGGCTCTTGTCCTTAATGGCGACCATCTCACCTGGCTTTACAAGGTAAGAGGGGATATCCACCTTCTTGCCGTTCACGGTGAAGTGGCCGTGCACCACCAGCTGGCGGGCCTCGGCCCTGGAGCTGGCCCAGCCGCAGCGGTACACCACGTTGTCCAGCCTGCTCTCCAGAAGGATCAGGAGGTTGTCGCCGGCCTTGCCGGGCATATTGGTGGCCATCTCATAATAGTGGTGGAACTGGCCCTCCAGTACACCGTAGAAACGGCGGGTCATCTGTTTGGCTCTCAGCTGCATACCGTACTCCGAGGCCTTCTTGCGGCCCTGGCCGTGCTGCCCGGGGGCATATGCCCTCCTTGAGATGGCGCACTTATCGGTGTAGCAGCGCTCGCCCTTCAGGAACAGCTTCTGCCCCTCGCGGCGGCAGAGCTTGCAAACGGCTTCTGTATATCTTGCCATATTTTCTGTAACCTCCTAATGTTTTTACACGCGGCGCCTTTTGGGCGGGCGGCAGCCGTTATGGGGGATGGGGGTCACGTCTTTTATCATGCTCACGTCCAGCCCTGCGGCCTGCAGCGCGCGGATAGCGGCCTCGCGGCCGGCGCCGGGACCCTTGACGAACACCTCGACGGATTTCATTCCGTGCTCCATCGCCAGCTTCGCGGCGGTCTCGGCCGCGGTCTGTGCGGCGAACGGAGTGGACTTTCTGGAGCCCCTAAAGCCCAGCTCGCCGGAGCTTGCCCAGGAAATGGCGTTGCCCTGGGTGTCGGTGATGGTGACGATGGTGTTGTTGAACGTGGACTGGATATGGGCCGCGCCGCGTTCGATATTCTTACGCTCGCGGCGGCGGCGCACTGTACCCTTCGTGGTCTTTTGTGCCATTTTGTGAATCCCTCCTTACTTCTTCTTATTAGCCATGGTCTTGCGCGGGCCCTTGCGGGTGCGGGCATTGGTCTTGGTGCGCTGGCCCCTTACGGGCAGGCCCTTTCTGTGGCGCACGCCGCGGTAGCAGCCGATCTCCACCAGACGCTTGATGTCGAACGCTACGTCCCGGCGCAGATCGCCCTCCACGTGGCAGTTCTTGTCGATATAGTCGCGGAGCTTCGAGGCGTCGTCCTCGGAGAGGTCCCTCACGCGGATGTCAGGGTCGACGCCCGTGGCCGCGCAGATATTCGTGGCGGTCTTGCGGCCTATGCCGTAGATATAGGTCAGAGCGATTTCAATTCGCTTGTCTCTTGGCAGGTCGATACCGGAAATACGAGCCATGTTATTGACCATTCCTTTCACTTGGTTTGTCGGGGATTAGGGTTTTTGCGCTTGCTTCGCTCGCGCCTAAGGCCGCGGGACGCTGTCCCGCACCCTGCCAGGGAGCACAGCCCCCTGGACCCCTCCCGCTTCGCGCCGCTCTATTTAGCCCTGGCGCTGCTTGTGCTTGGGGTTCTCACAGATGACCATGACCTTCCCCTTGCGCTTTATAATCTTGCACTTCTCACACATCTTCTTAACAGAAGGACGTACTTTCATTCTGTCATCACTTTCCTTTCTGTCAGGATTGTCTCACTCTCTATGGCCACGGGCATCTACTTTGACCGCCACGTTATCCGCCCCTTTGTCAGGTCGTAGGGCGACATCTCCAGCGTCACCTTATCCCCCGGCAGTATGCGGATGAAATTCATCCGCAGCTTCCCGGATATATGGGCCAGCACCGTGTGCCCGTTCTGAAGCTCTACCTGGAACTGTGCGTTCGGCAGAGCCTCCTTTACGACGCCCTGCACCTCAATTACGTCTTGCTTTGACATACCTCAAACCTCCGCGGGTATATTCTCTCTCTGCCCGCCCGCTTCACGCAGGGCGGCCCGAAGTTTACGATTGGTGGCAAGCGCCTCCTCGGAAAGCACCGTTAAAGTCGGGCTCAGATGCATAAGCTTTTTGCGCTTTGGCCGCTCAAGGGGCCTGCCCTTGCCGTCGGCCAGCACCGCCCAGGGGGGCTCTGTACTAAGCACCGCAAGCAGACTGCCCTGATCCCTTCCCGCCTTTGACCTTACCACCTGGCCGCGCTTGAGTTCCATAGCGCCCCCCTTACTCAGGCAGGGTCAAAATGACCGGTCCCTGGGGGGTTATTGCCACGGTGTGCTCAAAGTGCGCCGACAGGCTGCCGTCCTTTGTGACTACCGTCCAGCCGTCGGGCTTCACCTCTATCTCGCGCCGGCCCTGGTTTATCATCGGCTCTATGGCGATGACCATACCAGCCGTCAGTCTTACACCCCTTCCCGGGGTGCCGTAATTGGGGACGCTGGGGTCCTCGTGCATCTCCGCACCTACTCCGTGGCCGGTAAACTCTCGTACCACCGAGTAACTGCGGGCTTCGGCATACTCCTGTACCGCGCGGCCCACATCGCCCACCCGATTGCCCGGCCGGGCCTTCTCGATACCTAAAAATAGGGACCGCTCGGTGGCGTCAAGAAGGGCTTTCGCCTCCTCACTTATCTCCCCGCAGGGGAAGGTCCAGGCGTTGTCGCCGTGGAAACCCTCGTAGTAAGCGCCTACGTCTATGCTGACGATATCGCCCTTTTTAAGAATGACGCTCTTCTTCGGTATGCCGTGGATGACCACGTTGTTCACTGAAATACACGCGCTGGCGGGATAGCCGTCATAGCCCAGAAAGCTGGGCTTCGCTCCCTCCGACTCTATATACTGCCGCACGAGCTTGTCGATCTCCCAGGCCGATACGCCCGGTTCCACCGCCTCGCCCGCAAGCCGCAGAGCCTTCTGGGAAATCCTCCCCGCCTTGCGCATCACGCTGAGCTCCCTGCTGGTTTTCAGCACGATCATGAAAGGTCCTCCAAGGCTTCCAAAACCATCCTCGTAGTGTCCTCCACCTTGTCCTGTCCGTGCACTACCCGCAGCTTGCCCTGCTTGCTGTAATATTCCTTCAGCGGCTCGGTCTGGCTGTGGTAAACCTCCAGCCTTTCCTTCACCGTATCCGGGTGGTCGTCCTTGCGCTGAATGAGGGCGCCCGCGCAGCTGTCGCATACGCCCTCCTCCTTGGGCTGCTTATACAGCACATGGTAGGAGGCTCCGCACTTCTCGCAGACGCGGCGTCCGGACATACGGGTCACTATATCCTCGTCGGCCACCTCAATATCCAGCACAACGTCGATATCCGCGCCCATACCATCCAGAGCCTCGGCCTGGGGGATGGTCCTGGGAAAGCCGTCAAGGATGAAGCCGTTCTTGCAGTCCTCCTCCTTGATGCGGTCCTTTATGATGCCAATTAGTATCTCATCGGGCACCAAAGCCCCGCTCTCCATATAGCTCTTTGCTTTAAGTCCCATCTCCGTGCCGTTCTTCAGCGCCTCGCGCAGGATATTTCCCGTCGAGATCGCCGGTATCTTTTTATTCTCACAAATTACTTCGGCCTGGGTGCCCTTCCCGGCCCCCGGAGCCCCTAAAAGGATCAGCTTCATACCGATACATCCTTTCTTCTCTGTGGCAGATCCGGCGGCAGGAGCCTAATCTTTTCGGCACCTGCTCTGCCCTTCTGCCCAAATATCTGTTTAGTCCAGGAAGCCCTTATAGTGGCGCATCATCATCTGGCTCTCCATCTGCTTGACGGTCTCCAGCGCCACGCCCACGATAATTATCACCGACGTGCCGCCCAGGGACAGACCCTGCATATTGGTAATGTTGGTGAAGATAATGGGTATCAGCGCCACGAACGCCAGGAACAGCGCGCCAATGAGGGTCACCTTGGAGAGGATCTTGGCAATAAACTCTGCCGTGGGCCGTCCCGGACGCAGACCCGGCACGGTACCGTTGTTCTGTCTGAGGTTATTCGCCATCTCCAGGGGGTTGTACTGGACGGACATATAGAAGTATGCGAACATGATGATCAGCAGGAAGTAGAGCACCGTATAGAGCCACCCGTTATTGGAGAAGGCGTCCATAAAGGCCTTGCCGAAGCCCTCGGTGGGGTTCCAGAAGAACTTGACGAACTGGGGTATGCTCAGTATGGCGCTGGCGAAGATCACCGGCATAACGCCGCTCATGGCCACCTTCACCGGCATATAGGTGCTCTGGCCGCCGTACATTTTGCGGCCCACTACCTTTTTGGCGTACTGCACCGGGATGCGGCGCTCCGCCTCATTCATAAATACGATGACCCAGATGACCACCAGGAACAGGACGATAAACAGGGGCGCCAGCACCAGGTACTGGCCGCTGGTAGAGGGGCTCTCCAGCCCCAGGCTGAAATACTGCCACACGCCGCCAAAGGTCACGGGCAGCCTTGCAACTATACCGGCAAACAGGATAATCGAGATACCGTTGCCGATGCCCTTATCGTTTATCTGCTCGCCCATCCACATGATAAGGGCCGTGCCCGCCGTAAAGGTCAGCACGATGACTATTCCCACAAAGGCCCCGGCAAAGCCGTCGGTCACCTTCACCACGCCCGCGTTGGAGCGCAGATAGAAATAGTAAGCAATGCCCTGTATGAGCCCAAGGCCCACTGTCACATAGCGGGTGATGGTGGCTATCTTCTTGCGGCCGGTCTCGCCCTCTTTTGAAAGGCGCTCCAGGGCCGGGATAGCAATGGTCAGCAGCTGCATAATGATGGAGCTGTTGATATAGGGAGTGATGCCCATAGCAAACAGCGAAGCATATGAGAACGCGCCGCCGGTAAGCATATTGATATAGCCCAGAGCCGAGTTGCTCTCGCTGGCGGTGTTCATCATCGCGGACAGCGCCGAAGCGTCCAGGAAGGGCACCGGGATAACCGAGCCGAACCTGAATACCACGATGATGAGAAGGGTGTAGAGCATTTTCCTCCGAAGGTCCGGGATACGCCAGGCATTTTTGATGGTGTTCAGCAACTCAGACCACCTCGGCTTTCCCGCCTGCGGCCTCTATCTTGGCCTTTGCCGCTTCGGAAAAAGCGTTTGCCTTGACCGTCAGTTTCTTCGTGACCTCGCCGTTTGCCAGCACCTTCAGGGCGTCGCCGCTCTTCTTGAGCACGCCGACCTCCATAAGAGCCTTCACGTCTACCTCGGCGCCGTCCTCAAAGCAGTTGAGGCTGCCCACGTTTATAGAGACTACCTCTTTGGCGAAGATATTGTTGAAGCCACGCTTCGGGATACGCCTCTGCAGGGGCATCTGGCCGCCCTCAAAGCCTGGGCGCATACCGTGGCCGGCCCTTGCCTTCTGGCCCTTATGGCCCTTGCCGGCGGTCTTGCCGTTGCCGGAGCCGTGGCCGCGGCCAATGCGCTTCGGGTCCTTTGTGGCGCCGGGCACGGCTGTAAGCTGGTTTAGCTTCATTTTAACGCACCTCCTTCAAGCTTATTCACTAACCTCTACCAAATGACTGATCTTATTTACCTTGCCCTTGGTCTGGTCGTTGTCGGGCTGCTCCCGGCAGTCTCCCACCTTGAAAAGCCCCAGGGCATGGGCAGTGGCTATCTGATCCTTCTTGCTGCCGATAAGGCTCTTTATAAGCGTTACTTTCATCTTTACGAGCCCTCCTTACAGTATTTCCTTGACCTGCTTGCCCCGGATGGCGGCCACCTCTTCGGCGGTACGCAGCTGGGTAAGACCGGCCAAAGTGGCCCGCACCACGTTGCACGGGTTATTGGAACGCAGGGCCTTTGTGCGGATGTCCTTAATGCCCGCGCTCTCCACAACGGCGCGCACCGGGCCGCCGGCGATAACGCCGGTACCGGGGGCGGCGGGCTTCAGGATAACCTTGCCCGCGCCGAACTCGCCCACTATCTCGTGGGGGATGGTGCTGCCGCGAAGGGCCACATGGTAAAGGTTCTTTTTGGCGTCCTCAATGCCCTTGCGGATGGCGTCAGGCACCTCGGCGGCCTTGCCAATGCCAAAGCCCACCGTGCCGTTGCCGTCGCCCACCACCACCAGGGCGGAGAATTTCATGACGCGGCCGCCCTTAACGGTCTTTGATACGCGGTTTATGGCCACGACGCGCTCCTGCATCTCTACGCCGTTCGGGTCAAAATTCCTCTCACTAGCCAAACTCTATTCCTCCTCGCTCAGAATTTCAGGCCGCCCTCGCGGGCGCCCTCGGCCAGCTCCTGCACGCGGCCGTGGAAGATATAGCCACCGCGGTCAAAGACCACGTTGCTGATGCCCTTCTTCTGGGCGCGCTCAGCGATGAGCTTGCCCACTCTCCGGGCTGCCTCCTTGTTGCCGCCGCTGCCCTCAAAGCCCTTTTCCACGGTGGACGCGGCGCACAGGGTTACCCCCGCCACGTCGTCTATCACCTGGGCATAGATATTCGCAGAGGAGCGGAACACGTTCAGGCGGGGCCTCTCGGCTGTGCCGGAGATCTTGCCCCGGACCCGTCTGTGCCGGCGCAGGCGCGCCTTATTGGTATCCGGTTTGTTTACCATAGATTTTACCTTCTTTCATTCAACGCTTGTATACGTTTAGGCGGCCTTAGCCAAGGCTTTAGCCTTTAGCGCCCTTGCCGGCCTTGCCTTCCTTATGGCGGACATACTCGCCCTGATAGCGGATGCCCTTGCCTTTATAGGGCTCCGGCGGGCGCTTCTCCCGCACCTCGGCGGCAAACTGGCCCACCTTCTGCTTGTCAATGCCGGAGATAATGATGGTGTTGGCGTTGGGGGCCTCTATCTTGATGTCCTCATTCTCGCTCACCACTACCTGATGGGAAAAGCCCAGGTTCATCACCAGGTCCTTGCCCTGCTTCTGCACACGGTAGCCCACGCCCTGGACCTCCAGGGTCTTGGAGAAGCCCTCGGTCACGCCTACCACCATGTTGTGGATAAGCGTGCGGGTCAGGCCGTGAAGAGACCTGTTCTCCTTCTGGTCGTCCGGGCGGGTGACCAGGATTTCGCTGCCCTCCTGTGCAATGCCCATCTTCGGGTTAAAGCTCTGGGAGAGCGTGCCCTTCGGCCCTTTTACGCTCACTTCGCTGCCGTTGATCTTTACCTCAACGCCGGCGGGAATATTTATGGGTTTTCTTCCAATTCTCGACATACTCGACGCACCCCCTTCTTTACCAAATGAACGCCAGCACTTCGCCGCCGACGTTTTGCTGCCTTGCGGCCCTATCAGTCATGACGCCCTTGGAGGTGGAGACTATGGCCACACCCAGGCCCTTCATGACTTTGGGCAGCTCCTCGGCGCTGGAGTAGATGCGCAGGCCGGGCTTTGAGACCCGTTTCAGGCCCTTTATAACCGGCTGGCGCCCCTCGGCATACTTCAGAGAGATGGTAATGACCCCCTGCTTGCCGTCCTCCTTCACGGAGTAGTGCCGCACATAGCCCTCGTCCACCAGTATCTGGCAGATGGCCTTCTTCATGTTGCTGGCGGGCACCTCCACTGTATCATGCTTTGCGGCCTGCGCGTTGCGGATGCGTGTCAGCAGGTCCGCGATGGTATCGGTAACTTGCATGAACTTTTCCTCCTTCCTGTATTACCAGCTTGCCTTCTTCACGCCGGGAATCTCACCCTTATAGGCGAGCTCTCGAAAGCAGATGCGGCAGATGCCGTACTTGCGAAGGTAAGCGTGGGGCCGGCCGCATATCTTGCACCGGTTATACTGGCGGGTGGAAAACTTCGCGGGCCTTTGCTGCTTTATCTTCATAGATGTCTTTGCCACAAAATGTCCCTCCCTTTATCTCGTGAACGGGGCGCCCATCAGGGAAAGGAACTCCCGGGCTTCCTCGTCGGTGTGTGCCGTGGTCACAAAGCAGATGTCCATGCCCCGCACCTTGTCTATCTTATCATAGTCTATCTCGGGGAAGATCAGCTGCTCGCGGATACCCATATTGTAGTTGCCCCGGCCGTCGAAGGAGTTGGGGTTTATGCCCCTAAAGTCCCTGACGCGCGGCAGGGCCACGTTGAAGAGCCTATCCAGGAACTCGTACATCCGCTCGCCCCGAAGGGTGACCTTCACGCCAATGGGCATCCCCTCGCGCACCTTGAAGTTCGCCACGCTCTTCTTCGCTTTGCACACAACGGGCTTCTGGCCGGTAATTTTCATAAGGTCGCCCGAAATGGCGTCTATGGCCTTGGAGTTCTCCTTGGCCTCGCCGGCGCCCACGTTGATGACTATCTTGTCCAGCTTCGGTATCTGCATAACGGACTTATAGCCGAACTTCTTCATCAGCTGGGGGGCGATCTCCGTCTTATACATCTCTTTCAGTCTAGCTGCCATATTCTTCGTCTTCCTCCCTTACAGCGACTCGCCGCATTTTCTGCAAATGCGCTCTTTGGTGCCGTCCGCAAGGACCTTGTGGCCCACGCGGGTCGGCTTGCCGCAGCGGGGGCAGACCACCTGCACCTTGCAGGCGTAAATGGCGCTCTCCGCCTTGATGATGCCGCCGGGCTCGCCCATCCTGCGGGGCTTCACGTGCTTCTGCACGAAGTTGGCGTTCTCTATGATGACCTTGCCCTCCTTGGGGCTCACCTGCATGACCTTGCCCTTCTTGCCCCGGTCGCGGCCGCTGATGATCATCACGGTGTCGCCGGTCTTTACGTGTACTTTATTCATATTCGGTACACCTCCATCAAAGCACTTCGGGGGCCAGCGACAGGATCTTCATATACTCCTTGTCGCGCAGCTCACGGGCCACAGGCCCGAAGATGCGGGTGCCCCTGGGGTTTTTGTCCTCACGGATGATGACAGCGGCGTTCTCATCGAAGCGGATATAGGTGCCGTCGTCCCGGCGCACGCCGGAGGCGGACCGGACGATAACCGCCTTTACGACGTCGCCCTTCTTCACCACGCCGCCGGGCGCCGCCTTCTTAACAGAGGCCACCACCACGTCGCCGATATTGGCATACCTCCTGCCGGTGCCGCCCAAAACGCGGATGCACATGAGCTCCTTCGCGCCCGTGTTGTCGGCAACCTTGAGGTAAGACTGCTGTTGAATCACAGTTTGTTCCTCCTTTTACTTGGCTTCATAAGCCACAGGCTCTACCGGCCCCTAACTTATTTTGCCTTCTCGATGATCTCCACCAGCCGCCATCTCTTATCCTTGGAAATGGGCCTGGTCTCCATGATGCGCACGCGGTCGCCCACATTGCAGGCGTTCTCCTCGTCGTGGGCCTTGCGCTTCACGGTGCGCTTGATGATCTTGCCGTACATGGGGTGCTTCACGCTGTCCTGTATGGCCACCACCACGGTCTTATCCATTTTATTGCTTACCACGCGGCCTACCGCGGTCTTTCTCATGCTTCTTTCGCTCACTTCATTATCCTCCCTTCCCGTTAGGCGTTCCCGGCCTGCAGCTCATTCTCGCGTATAACTGTCTTCACGCGGGCAATGTCCTTCTTCACGGCCTTGATACGCATGGGGTTATCGAGCTGATTGATAGCGAGCTGGAAACGCAGGTTGAAAAGCTCCGCCTTTAGGTCGGAAAGCTTGGTATTCAGCTCGTCGGCTGTCAATTCTCTGATCTCTGAAGCCTTCATGACTGCGCCTCCGTTTCTTTTGTTACGAATTTGCACTTGATGGGGAGCTTGGCAGCGGCCAGCCTCAAAGCCTCCCTGGCGGTGGCTTCGGGTACGCCGCCCAGCTCGAACATCACCCTGCCGGGCTTGACAACGGCCACCCAGTATTCGGGCGAGCCTTTACCGGAACCCATGCGGGTTTCGGCGGGCTTCTGGGTCACGGGCTTGTCGGGGAATATCTTGATCCAGACCTTACCGAAACGCTTGCAGTAACGGGTCATGGCCACACGGGCGGCCTCTATCTGGTTGGACTTTATCCATGCCGGCTCCAGGGCCTGCAGGCCGTAATCGCCGTAGGTCACCTTGTTGCCGCGCATGGCCTTGCCCTTCATGCGGCCCCTCTGGACCCTGCGGTATTTCACGCGCTTTGGCATCAGCATTTACCTGCGCCCCCCTTCCCTGTTGTCTCTTCTCGGTCCGCGGTCGTTCCTGTCGCCGCGCGGCCTGCGGTCGTCCCTGCGGGGGCGGTCGCTGCGATCGCCCCTGGGGGCGCGCGAGCTGCGGCTGTCGCGGTTGTCGTTCAGCACCTCGCCCTTATATAGCCACACCTTTACGCCGATACGGCCATAGGTCGTGGCGGCCTCTGCAAAGCCGTAGTCGATGTCGGCCCGAAGGGTTTGCAGCGGAATGGTGCCGTCGTGGTACTCCTCGCTGCGGGCTATCTCCGCGCCGCCCAGACGGCCGGAAACCTTTGTCTTAATGCCCTTGGCCCCAAGTCTCATGCTCCTGCCGATGCAGCCCTTCATGGCCCGGCGGAAGCTTATGCGGCGCTCCAGCTGGGAGGCGATGTTCTCGGCCACAAGCTGGGCGTTCAGATCCGGCTGGCGGACCTCGACGATGTTGATGACTACGGGCTTGCCCAGCATCTTCTCGCACTGCTGGCGGAGCTTCTCTATCTCCGTGCCGCCCTTGCCTATGACCATGCCGGGCTTTGCGCAGTGGATATGGATGCGCACCTTGGAGGCGTCGCGCTCGATCTCTATCTTCGGGATGCCCGCCTGGTACAGCTGCTTTTTCAGGACCTTCCTCAGGTTATAGTCCTCTACCAGGGTGTCGCCGAAGTTGTTGTCCTTGGCGAACCACCGGGAATCCCAGTCCTTTATCACACCCACGCGAAGGCCGTGGGGATTGACTTTCTGTCCCATAATGTCCCTCCTTACTCTTTCTCGGCCACAACGATGGTGATGTGGCTGGTCCGCTTCAGGATCCTGTGCGCCCTGCCGTGGTCCTTCGGGCGAATCCTCTTGAGGATCGGGCCCGGGGTCACATAGCACTTTGAAACGTACAGGCTGCCCTTGTCCATCTGCAAATTGTTCTCCGCGTTGGAAACAGCGGACTTCAAGAGCTTGCCGAGGTCCTCGCAGGCGGCCTTGGGGGTGTTCTCCAAAATGGCCGCGGCCAGGTCCACGGGCTTATTGCGTATAAGGTCCAGCACCAGGCCCACCTTGCGGGGAGAGATGCGGGTATAGTTCAGCGTTGCTTTCGCTTCCATTTCTTGCTCTCTCCTTTCGCTTATTTGCCGGTCTTCGAGCCGGTGTGGCCCTTAAAGGTCCTCGTCGGGGCGAACTCGCCCAGCTTGTGTCCTACCATGTCCTCGGTAACGTATACCGGCACATGCTTGCGGCCGTCGTGCACCGCAATGGTGTGGCCCACGAAATCCGGGAATATCATGGAAGCCCTGCTCCAGGTCTTCACAATCTTCTTCTCCCCGGCCTCGTTCATAGCCTGGATCCTTTTCAGCAGCACGGGCTGTACAAAAGGTCCCTTTTTAAGACTTCTGCTCATTCTCGTTATGCTCCTTTCCCGTGCTTACTTGCCGTTTCTGCGCCGGACAATGAACTTGTCGCTGCTCTTATGGTGCTTTCTGGTCTTATAGCCCAGCGCCGGCTTGCCCCAGGGGGTAACGGGACCGGGACGGCCCACAGGGCTCTTGCCCTCGCCGCCGCCGTGGGGGTGGTCGTTGGGGTTCATGACCGAGCCGCGCACGGTGGGCCGCCAGCCCATATGGCGCTTGCGGCCGGCCTTGCCTATCTTCACGTTCTCGTGGTCGATGTTGCTGACCTGGCCGATAGAGGCCATGCAGCTGTCGGGAACGTTCCGAAGCTCCCCGGAGGGCAGCCTCAAGAGCGCCATGCCGTTCTCCTTTGCCATCAGCTGGGCCATAATGCCCGCCGCCCTGGCTATCTGCGCCCCCTTGCCGGGGTACAGCTCCACGTTGTGGATAAAGGTGCCGGTGGGAATGTTCTTGAGGGGAAGGGCGTTGCCGGGCTTGATGTCGGCCTCGGCCCCGGAGACTATCTTGTCCCCCACCTTGATGCCGTTGGGAGCTATTATATAGCTCTTCTCCCCGTCCTCATACTGTATAAGGGCGATAAACGCCGAGCGGTTGGGGTCGTACTCAATGGTCTGCACCACGGCAGTCACGTCGTGCTTCTGGCGCTTGAAATCAATGATGCGGTACTTCTTGCGGTTCGCTCCGCCCCTATGGCGCACGGTAATCCTGCCGTAGCTGTTGCGGCCGGACTTATTGCTCAGAGGGGCCAGCAGGCTCTTCTCCGGGCCGCCCTTAGAGAGGACGGTATAGTCCGTAACGGACATATTCCGGCGCGCCGCGGTAGTCGGCTTATAATTCTTTATTGCCATGTCTTCTGTTCACTCTCCTAGTCGTTGGGATACTCTGTGCCCGGCCTTAGACCATGCTCTCGAAGAACTCGATGGTCCTGCTCTCCTCAGTGAGGGTCACCACGGCCTTCTTCCAGCTCCTGGTGTAGCCCTGGTAACGCCCCTGGCGGCGGAGCCTCCCGCGCACGTGGAGGGTGTTGACCTTGCTGACCTTGACACCGAAGGCGGCCTCCACGGCCCTTTTCACATCTATCTTGGTGGCCTCCTTTGCCACCTCGAAGGTGTATTTCTTCTGGGTGTTGCCGTCCATGGTCTTCTCGGTGATGATGGGGCGGATAATGATGTCATGGGCCTCCATTACGCATACACCTCCTCAATCTTCTGCACAGCGCCCTGTACAACGATGAACTTGTCTGCGCCCAGAATATCGTACACGTTCAGGGTATTCACCTGGGCGGTCTTCACGCCGGGAATATTCCCCGCGCTCTTTATTACCTTCTCGTCCACGCTGTCCAGCACGATGAGCGCTTTCTTCTCGCTGCCAACAGCCTTCAGCATGGCGGCGATGTCCTTGGTCTTAAAGCCCTCCAGGGCGATCTTGTCGATGACTATCATCTCGCCGTCCTGCACCTTGGAGGAGAGGGCGGACTTCATCGCAAGCCTTCTCACCTTCTTGTTGAGGGCATAGCGGTAATCCCTGGGCTTTGGGGCGAATACCACGCCGCCGTGGGTCCACTGGGGAGCGCGGGTGCTGCCCTGGCGGGCGCGGCCCGTGCCCTTCTGCCTCCAGGGCTTCCTGCCGCCGCCGGAGACCTCACTGCGGGTCAAGGCGGACTGGGTCCCCTGGCGCTGATTGGCAAGATAATTCTTCACCATATCGTTCATAACAGGGACGTTGGGCTCTATGCCGAACACGGCGTCGCTAAGCTGCTGCCTGCCGACCTCCTTGCCCTGCATGTTCAAAACTGCTACTTCAGCCATTCTTCATTCCTCCTCCCCTTACGCTTTCACGCTGTCGCGCACGATAACTACGCCGCCGTTGGGGCCGGGTATGGCGCCCTTGATGGCTATGAGGTTGTTCTCCGCGTCCACCTTGGCCACCGTCAGGTTCTGCACCGTAACGGTCTCCGCGCCCAGGTGGCCCGCCATCTTCAGGCCCTTCCAAACCCGCGAGGGGGTCGAGCACGCGCCGTTGGAGCCGCCGTGCCTTGCCACAGGGCCGGAACCGTGGGTCTCCTTCAGGCGGTGGAAATTCCAGCGCTTGATAACGCCCGCGTAGCCCTTGCCCTTGCTGGTGCCTGTAACGTCCACCCGCTCGCCGGCTTCAAATGTGTCGGCCTTGATAAGGTCGCCCACATTCAAGGCGCTGATGTCCTCCAGGCGGAACTCCCGAAGGGTCTTCTTGGGGGCGACGCCGCCCTTCTTGAAGTGGCCCGTAAGGGGCTTTGTGACCCGCTGGGGCTTCTGGTCCCCGAAGCCGACCTGTACCGCGTCATAGCCGTCGGTCTCCACGGTCTTCTTCTGGGTCACGACGCAGGGCCCGGCCTCTACCACTGTTACCGGGATGACCTTACCCTTGTCGTCGAAGATCTGCGTCATGCCGACCTTCTTTCCGATGATCCCTTTTTTCATGTTCTGCTTCCTTTCTACTCCTGAGACCTTCTTGCCGAAAGTCCCGCTAGGTTATTGGTCGATGGGCGTAAGACCATCGACTTGACCGATCCGTCACGGTAGGTCAGGACCGAGCCGAAAACTTGCTAAAAGGATCTACAAGTTTACAGCTTTATCTCGATCTCGACGCCGGCGGGGAGCTCCAGGCCCATCATGGCTTCAACAGTCTTGTTGCTGGGCCGGAGAATGTCGATCAGTCTCTTGTGGGTGCGCATCTCGAACTGCTCGCGGCTGTCCTTATACTTATGGACGGCCCTGAGTATAGTTACGATCTGCTTTTCCGTGGGCAGCGGCACCGGCCCAGAGACCCTGGCGCCCGTGCGCTTTGCGGTAGCGACGATCTTCTCCGCGGACTGGTCCACCAGCTGGTGGTCGTACCCCTTGATCCTGATCCTGATCTTTTCCTTGACTGCCATTTCTATAACCGCCTCCTAAATCGTTCTTGGGCGTTTTGCATTTTCCAACACTGTCCCGGGTGTTTCTCCTGCCGGTATAGAAAAACCGGCAGTCCGCACCACGCTCAAAAAGCGCGGCAGACCCCGGGGACAGAGCCGAAACTCACAGCTTCCTCTGATAAAGCGCACACATGGCCTGCCGGGGGCTGCCCGGCGGTTCCCGCGCTTTTCAGATTTCTTCGCCCGGTTTAAAATCGGACATACTCCACGGAAAAACCGGCTACAGTCTGGTGCCGAGCCGCAACCTCCCGCTTCAACGCATATCAGGGTATAAATACCCATTTGGCAATCGTACTTGCTTATATTACCACAAGACCTGGTATTTTGCAAGTCTTTTTTCAAAATAAATTTACGTTTTCTTAAAATTTTTCTCCTGCTATCGGTTGACACCCCGGTGTTTATCATATATAATAGAAAAGCCGTCGGGGTGTAGCGGAGCTGGTACCGCACTTCATTTGGGATGAAGGGATCGCACGTTCGAGTCGTGTCACTCCGACCATCTTGGGAAAGCCAAAAAGATATTTGGGCAAAAAACCGCGTGGTTAACGCGGTTTTTTGCATCTCAAAAGCCTGGATTTCGAAAGTTCCGAAACACATACGCCAACCGCTCCTGGAAAGGGTGTTGGCAAGGACTATTCTTCTCCCCAAAGGCGCACCTCCTCTCTCTGCTGAAAAATCAAAGTGCAGACGCGATTTACCCCATAGGGCTTATGGCGTCTGCACTGTATCTTAAGCTGTGCACTCATCAGCCTATAAAAAGCACAGGCAGAAAGCTATAGCCGCCTCCTCCTTCGCGCTTACCAGCCCAGACCCTTCAGATACTCCCGGCTCATGGTGATGGCCTCCATGGGTGTGCGGCCATTGGACTGGTCCTGCTCCACCACCACCCACTGGGCCCCGGCCTCCAGGGAGGCCTCAAGAATAGAAGGAAAATCCTGCATACCGCTGCCCACCGGGCGAAACTCAAAGAAGCCCTTATTCTCCTGCTCCTCCACCTCCGTGCCGATGAGCTGGTACATATTGCCGGGCTTGCCCTCCTTATAGAAGTCCTTCAGGTGCACCACCGGGGCGCGGCCGCTGTACTTCCTTACATAAGCGGCGGGATCCTCCCCGGCCACGTTTACCCAGCAGGTGTCTATCTCGGTCTTTAGAAGGTCAGCGGGGATGGTGTCGTAGATGTAGTCAAGGGCGTACCGGCCGTCGGGCATCTTCTGGAACTCGAAGTCGTGGTTATGATATAAGGTCTGTATGCCGTGGGCCTTGCAGACCTTGCCTATCTCCCCAAAGACCTTTACATTCTCCTCGAACTTCTCCCCGCCGGGGCGGTCCTCCTCCATCAGGTAGGGGAGGGCGATATACTTTACCCCTATCTCCTCATACTGGCTTACGACCCCCTCTATGTCGGCTTTAAGCTCCTGGAAAGGCACATGGGCGGAAACGGCCTCAAGGCCCGCGTCTTCGATGGCGGCCTTGATCTCGGCGGGGGAGAGGCCGTAGAGCCCTGCCAGCTCTACACCGTCATAGCCTATCTCCTTGATTTTCTTCATGGTGCCGGCAAAGTCCTTCTCGGCGTCCTCCCGGACGGAGTAGACCTGCACAGCAACGGGCAGCTTGTTCATGGGAAAAACCTCCTGGATGGTAAATTTTTGTGGGGACTATAGTGTAATTTTACCTTAAAACATCTAAAAGGTCAAGATATCGGTTGAAAAACCCGGCCTTTTTTGGTAAAATAAGTGGGTACCTAAAACTGAGTCAGATAGGAAGGAACCGAATGAGACGAACCCCATACTTTTACCTGGTCCTGTTCATTTCAAAGCTTGTGCGCTTTATGCTTCTGAAGCTGGGCCGCAACGCCACCAACTTCCCCGGTGAGCTGGCCATATGGCTGTGCAAGAGCTTCATCGGACGTATGCCCAAGCCCAAAAAGGTCATCTGCATCACCGGCACCAACGGCAAGACCACCGTTGCAAACCTCATAGAGGACGTGCTGGAAAAAACCGGCGCGGACTTCTACTGCAACAGAAACGGCTCCAACGTCTACTCGGGCGTGGCCTCCCTGCTGCTGGCCAACTCCGACTGGCGGGGCCGGCCCACCAAGGAGCTTGCGGTCTTCGAGCTGGACGAGCGCAGCTCCAATCTTATACTGCCCTATATGCGCCCGGACCTGATGCTCTGCACCAACATCTTCCGGGACTCCTACAAGCGCAACGCCCACCCGGAGTTTATCTGTGACTTCCTCAATAAGTATATCCCCGACGGCGTGCCCATGATTTTAAACGCCGACGACATGATGTGCTCCGGCCTAAAGCCCGATAACCCCCGCGTGTACTTCTCCATCGCCAAGCAGCCCGGCGACGGTGAGGGCAGCAGAAATATTGTCCAGGACGTGCCCGCCTGCCCAAGGTGCGGCGGTGAGCTTCAATGGGACTTCCGGCGCTATCACCATATAGGAGGGGCTGTGTGCAAGGAGTGCGGCTTCTCCTCCCCAAAGGCGGACTACACCGTGACGGAGCTCCGGGAGACGGACATGGTGGTGGATATCCGTGGGGAGAGCTATACCTTCCCCCTGGCCAACAACAGCTATATCAACGTGTACAACTCCCTGGCGGCCATAGCCCTTTTGTGCGAGCACGGCATAGAGCCCGGAACCATAGCACAGACGCTGGGCTCCATAGGCATAAGCGCCACCCGCTATATGGAGGAGGAGGTAAACGGCCGCAAGGCCATACTGCACCTTGCCAAAGGCCAGAACCCCGTAGCCTGCTCCCGGGCCTTCCAGAATATTCGGGACTATCCGGGGAGGAAGGCGGCGATACTGTTCCTGGACGACTTCTTCGACGCCCAGCACACGGTGGAGAACATTTCCTGGCTGTATGACGCGGACTTCGAGTTTCTCTCGGACGATTCCGTGGTGCAGCTTATCGTGGCCGGGGCCCGGCACTGGGACGTGTACCTGCGGCTGCTGCTGGCGGGGGTCCCGGCGGAGCGCATAGACCATATGCCGGAGACCTCCGGCGCGGCAGATGCCCTTCGCGCGGCAGAGCCGGACGCGGTATTTATACTTTACGATGTGTACACCATAAGGCTGGCCGAGGACACCGAGAAGCTGGTCAAAGAGAAATTAAAGAAGGAGGCGGCGAAAAATGCGGATTGAGGTGCTGTTCCCGGAATATTGCTGCCTGTTCGGGGACCTTTTCAACGTGAAATATCTTCAGCTATGCCTGCCGGAGGCGGAGCGTCTCGACACCTCCCTTCGGGACCAGCCGAGGCTTGAACCCGGGGGGCTCGTCTACATGGGACCCATGTCCGAGCGCACCCAGGAGAAGGTCATAAAAAAGCTCCTGCCCTATAGGGACAGGCTCAAGGAGCTGATAGAGGGCGGCACGGCCCTCCTGCTCACGGGCAACGCCCTGGAGACGCTGGGCAGCTATATCCTGCGAGAGGACGGCTCAAAGCTCCAGGGCCTGGGGCTTCTGCCAATATACGCCAAGCAGGACCTTATGCACCGGCACAATAGCGTATTTTTGGGGGACTGGGAGGGCCAAGAGGTCACCGGCTTCAAGTCCCAGTTCACCATGGCCTGGCCTGAGGAGGGGGCAAAGGGTCTGTTCAGGGTAAAAAAGGGAGTCGGACTCAACAAAAAGTGCCCCTATGAGGGGCTGAGAGTCAATAACCTTTTCGCCACCTATCTCCAGGGACCGATACTGCCGCTGAACCCCTGCTTTACAAAAAGTGTGATGGCCGCCATGGGCGCGCCTGATACAGAGCCGGCCTTCTACAAGGAGGTACAGGCCGCATATCAGGCGAGGGTAGCGGACTTCTACTCTAAAGTAAAATAAAAAGGAAAAGAACCGGGGGGACCGGTCCCTTTCCTTCTTTTGGGGAGGAGTTGTATTGAAAAAACTTGTAATCTTCTCTTACAGAAATATTTTACTGTGTTGTTAGCGCAAAATCAAGTTTTTTCGACAAGTTCTATGTTTTCTATAACTATAGGTGCATTTATATAAGAATTTTATACAACTTATACGATTAGTGAACCTGGAAACGGAGGGGACCGAGGTGGCCCTGAGCAAAAATGAATATATTGAGATGGACTTCACCGGCATGACCGCCGAGGGGGCTGCCGTGGGCCGGTATGAGGGCGAGGCGGTGTTTGTACCCATGGGCGCCCCAGGGGACAGGGCCCTGGTGAAGATAGTGAAGGCCGCAAAAACCCACGCCTTCGGCCGGCTGGAGAAGCTTCTGAAGCCCTCCCCCTGCCGAGTTGAGCCGGACTGCCCGGTGTACAGGCTCTGCGGAGGATGCTGCTTCAGGCATATCACCTATCAGGCGGAGCTTGAGATAAAGGAGCAGAAGGTCCGTGACGCGCTTGAGCGCATAGGCGGCATTAAAGAGCCGCCGCTGGGCCCAATTATAGGCGCAAAAGACAGGGACGGCTATCGGAACAAGGCCCTGCTGCCCATAGGACAGGCCCCGGACGGCGGCATAGAGCTGGGCTTCTACGCCAAAAACTCCCATAGGATAGTGCCCTGCGAGAGCTGTAAGCTACAGCCCGAGGAGTTCTCCCGGGCTATGGAGGCCTTCAGGCAGTGGGCAAAGGAATATGGCGACCCGGTATATGACGAGGTTTCCCACTCGGGGCGTATGCGGAGGCTGTTCCTGAGAAAAGCCGGGGCCACCGGAGAGGTGATGGCCTGCGTGGTGGTAAACGGCAACGGCCTACACCATGAGCCGGAGCTGGTTGACGCTATGCGCGGGGCCGTGCCGGGGCTGAAATCTTTGGTGATAAACTCCAACAGGGAGAGGACAAATGTGGCCCTGGGCGGGCGCTGCCGGACGGTATGGGGACGGGACAGCATAAGGGACCGGCTCTGCGGGCTGGAGTTTGAGATATCGCCCCTGTCCTTCTACCAGGTGAACCGGGACCAGACGGAGAAGCTCTATAGACTGGCGGCGGAATATGCGGCCCCGGAACCGGGGGACCTGTTGCTGGACCTGTACTGTGGCACGGGCACCATCGGGCTGTCCATGGCAAAGAGCGCGGGAAAGCTGATCGGAGTGGAGGTGCAGCCCCAAGCGGTGGAAAACGCCAGGGAGAACGCCCGGCGCAACGGCATAGACAACGCAGAGTTTCTGTGCGCCGACGCGGCCGAGGCCGCAAGAGAGCTGGTCCGGCGGGGAACGCGGCCCCAGGTGGTCCTCCTGGATCCACCGCGCAAAGGCTGCGGGCCAAAGCTTGTGGAGACGGTGGCGGAAATGGGCCCCCAGAGAGTGGTCTACGTCTCCTGTGACCCGGCCACGCTGGCAAGGGACCTACGGCAGTTCGCCGGGCTGGGGTATGGGAGGATTAAGGGGCGGCCGGTGGATATGTTCCCGGGGACGGGGCATGTGGAGACTATCGTGTTGATACAAAAGAAAACCTCGTAGAAATCCTTTATTTTAGGCACTTTGCGAAGCATTTCATGTTCACTTCGGAGGGTGAAAAAATCCGAAATAAGCACCTCAAAAACTACTTTGACGTTTCAGTGGTAGTTGATATCGGGTGTGGGAACACAAACGGAAAATAAAGGTTTTCCGCAATCAACGTGTCTATGTAGTGTACACCCCGCTGATCCTTAGTCACACATACTCCTGCAATGGCGTGATGGCACCCATCGTAACTATGCTGCGATGGGTTTTGATATTGAGTACAACCTTTGGCTGCATGATTCTCACCCTTTCTGCTTAAAATATGGCATATTTTCTCCTTGTGTCAAGTATAAACATCATTTTAATAATAAAGCGCCCGAGAAATAGGAATTTCTGTGCCATCTACCCAATATATTATCGAGCTTGCACGGCTCTTCAAAGTCTCTACGGACTATTTACTTGGGGTTGATGCTTCAAGAACCATCAATGTCATCGGGCTTACGGAGGAAGATATTCAATTAGTGCATGGGATAGTTACCCATTTGAGAAGTAAAAATCGATCACAATAAAGAAATCCCTCCGCACCAGCAGAGGGATTCTCAATCATTTCACTTTTTCTTACTTAAACGGATTCTCCCCCGGGTACATCATACCCTTGGGCTGATTGAACCCGATATCCCCAACGCCCAGGTACTTGAACACCTCAAACAGCGCCTTGCCGTGGTGTCCGAAGGCGACCGCGCCGTGGTGGGGATAGTTTTTCCCGATGAGCACATGGCGGTAGAAGCGACCCATCTCGTTGATAGCAAAGACCCCTATGCCGCCGAAGGAGCGGGTGGCCACGGGCAGCACCTCGCCCTCTGCCACATATGCCCGAAGGATGCTGTCGGCCGTGGACTGAAGCCGGAAAAAGGTGATGTCGCCGGGGACTATATCCCCCTCAAGAGTACCTTGGGTGACCTCCTCGGGCAGGCTGCGGGCCATTATCATCTGATACTTCATAGTGGGGCTGCATATCTTGCTGGAGCAGGTGTTGCCGCAGTGGAAGCCCATGAAGGTGTCGCTGAACTGATAAGGGAACTTGCCCTCTATCTCAGACTTGTACATATCCTTTGGCACAGTGTTGTTTATGTCCAAAAGGGTCACAATATCATTACTGACGCAGGCGCCGATGAACTCCGAGAGGGTGCCGTAGATGTCCACCTCGCAGGACACCGGAAGGCCCCGGCCCGTAAGGCGTGAATTTACGTAGCAGGGTACAAAGCCGAACTGGGTCTGGAAGGCGGGCCAGCACTTGCTGGTAAGGGTAACGTACTGGCGGTAGCCCCGATGCTCCTCTATCCAGTCCAAAAGGGTTATCTCGTACTGGGCCAGCTTCTCTAAAATCTCGGGCTTCTTGTTGCCCTCACCCAGCTCCTTCTCCATGTCGGCCTTGACCTCTGCTATGCGGGGGTCGCCGGCGTGCTTATGGAAGGCCTCGAACAGGTCCAGCTCGGAGTTTTCCTCGATTTCAACGCCCAGGTCATACAAGCGCTTGATAGGCGCGTTGCAGGCCAGAAAGTTCAGGGGGCGGGGGCCGAAGCTGATTATCTTTAGAGACTTTAAGCCTACCAGGGCTCTGGCGATGGGGATAAACTCATGTATGCGGTCGGCACAGTCCTCCGCGTCGCCCACGGGCTCCTCGGGGATATAGGCCTTTATCTCCCTAAGCTTCAAATTGTAGCTGGCGTTGAGCATACCGCAGTAGGCGTCGCCGCGTCCGCCCACAAGGTTGTCGCCGGACTCCTCGGCGGCGGCAATGAACATACAGGGGCCGTCGAAGTGCTTGGCGAGAAGGGTCTCGGATATCTCCGGGCCGAAGTTGCCAAGGTACACCACCAGGGCGTTGCAGCCGTTTTTCTTAATGTCTTCAAGAGCCTGTACCATGTGTATTTCAGACTCCACTATGCAGACCGGGCACTCGTAGACGCTGGACGCTTCTGTACCGTATTTGGCGTTAAAGGCTTCCATCAGGGCCCTTCTGCGGTTCACTGACAGACTCTCGGGGAAGCAGTCGC
This sequence comes from Acutalibacter muris, assembly GCF_002201475.1. NCBI lineage: Bacteria > Bacillati > Bacillota > Clostridia > Eubacteriales > Acutalibacteraceae > Acutalibacter > Acutalibacter muris. The sequence goes on from NZ_CP021422.1 coordinate 3,607,451, forward strand.
GGGAGACGGCCACCACCCCGACTTTTACAATGGGGATGTTGTTCATATGTGTTCCTCCGTTTTATTCAAAATTTCCGGGCTCTATTTGATACTATCATAACCCATAGCAGGGGAAAAAGCAATCAAAACATATGTTTGAAAATAATTCGCAAAGGGCTTGCTTTTACTCTCTTTTTCCTATATAATATATGTAGTTTTAACTATACGGGAGGAAGTAATAATGGCGGAAAAAAAGCAGGCCCCTGTCAGCACCCGCTCCAGCAGCAATAACCCCGACGAGCGGCGCAAGGCGCTGGACACGGCCCTGACCCAGATAAAAAAGCAGTTCGGCGACGGCGCGGTGATGCGTCTGGGCCAGCAGTCGTCCCTTAACATTGAGGCCATCCCCACCGGGTCCCTGTCTTTGGACCTGGCCCTGGGGGTGGGAGGCCTGCCCCGGGGCAGGATAGTGGAAATTTACGGCCCGGAATCCTCTGGTAAGACCACCCTTGCCCTGCACTGTGTGGCGGAGGGCCAGAAGTTAGGCGGCAACGCGGCCTTTATCGACGTGGAGCACGCTCTGGACCCGGTGTACGCCTCGGCCCTGGGGGTGAACGTGGACGACCTGCTGGTGTCCCAGCCCGATACCGGCGAGCAGGCTTTGGAGATAGCCGAGGCCCTTATCCGCTCCAACGCCATCGACGTGATAGTGGTGGACTCGGTGGCGGCCCTGGTGCCAAAGCAGGAGATAGAGGGCGAAATGGGCGACTCCCACGTGGGCTTGCAGGCGCGGCTCATGAGCCAGGCCCTCAGAAAGCTGGCGGGGGCCATCTCCAAGTCCAACTGCGTGGCCATCTTCATAAACCAGCTGCGGGAAAAAGTGGGCGTTATCTATGGCAACCCCGAGGTCACTCCCGGGGGCCGCGCCATGAAATTCTACTCGTCGGTGCGTATCGACGTGCGCAAGGGCGAGGTTTTAAAAAATGGCACAGACATTATAGGGGCCCACACCAAGGTGCGCGTGGTTAAAAACAAGGTGGCCCCACCCTTTAGGACCGCCGAATTTGACGTGCTCTACGGCCAGGGCATCTCCCGCATGGGGGAGCTTGTGGATATCGGCGTGCAGCTGGATATCATTCAGAAAAGCGGCTCCTGGTTCTCCTACGACGGACAGCGCATCGGCCAGGGCCGGGAAAAGGTCAAGGACTTCCTTGCGGCAAACCCGGAGGTGGCCGGGAATATAGAAGCTGCCGTGCGGGAAAACGTGAACAAGCTCTACAGCCAGAAGCTGGGCAAGCCCCCGGCAGAGGCCGGCGGCGCGGAGGATAACGGCCCCGCCGTGCCGGCAGAGGTGGAAAAGAAGCCCACACCCCCCAAGGCGGCCCTGGCCGACGACGCCAGCCTTGACATCACGGTGGACGACTGATGGAGCTGACCGCCGCGGAGCCCAGGCGAAAGGGATTGGTACAGCTGTACATAGACGGCGAGCCCGCCGTGAAGATAGATAACGAGGTCCTCCTGCTGTCCCGGATAAAGCCGGGGGACGAGCTTACCGATGAGGAGCTGCACCAGCTGATACTGGATTCCGACGCCCATAGAGCCAAAGAGAAGGCCCTGTACCTTTTGGAGTACCGGGACCACACGAAAAAAGAGCTGACGGAGAAGATTGCCCGCACGGCCGCGTCAAGAGAGGCCGCCGAGGCTGCTGTCGATAGGATGGAGGAGCTGGGGCTCATAGACGACGACAGCTATGGGCGAAGGTACGCAAGGGAGCTCTTCGTGCGTAAGAAATATGGCCCACTGCGGGTACGCCAGGAGCTGCGGCAGAAGGGAATAGACCCTGAACTTATCAGCGAGCTCTTGGAGGAGTATGACGACCCAGAGGCCTTTACGGAGCGCATAGGCGAGATACTGGAGCGCAAATACTCCGGCTGGCAGGAGGACGAAAAGGTAAAGCGCAGGGCCTTTTCGGCCCTGCAGCGCATGGGGTACAGCTATGAGCATATTCGCGAGGGTATGCGCGGACTATCAGACAGTTGAACCCTTCGCCGCCGTAACGGCCCTGTCAAGGCCCGCTAAATCCTTGTGGACGGTGATATCCACGAACCCGGACCGCGCAAAAAGCTCCGTCACCTCCCGGGCCTGAGTATCGCCTATCTCCACGCCCAGCGCCCCGCCAGGACGCAGTAATGGCGCCCATTTTTCCAATATGGCCCGATAAAATGTCAAGCCGTCCCCGCCCCCGTCAAGGGCCAGGGACGGCTCCTTTTGCACCTCCGGCTGAAGGGCGGAGAGCTCGCCTGTGGCGATATACGGCGGGTTCGACGCGATAAAGTCCAGTTCCTTCGGGAACACTCCCTGCTCCGGCCCTCGGAGCACATCCCCGGCAGCTGCCCGGCATTCAAACCGGGGATAGCGGGCGATATTCCTGTCCAGAAATTCCCCGGCCTTCTCGTCCAGCTCCACGCATATTACCTGCGCCCCCGGCACTATTGAGCATATTCCAAGCCCCACAGCCCCGCTGCCCGCGCAGAGGTCCAGGCCCCGGGCCCCTTTGCCTATCCGCGCGGCAAGGGCCTCCACCAGCGCCGCCGTGTCCTCCCGGGGGACCAGCACGCCCTCGCCCACCGAAAGGGTGAGGGACATAAAGGGCCACTCCCCCAGGATATATTGCAGGGGTCTCCTCTCTGCCCGCTGGGAGACGGCTTCAAGAAATTCCTGCCGCTTTTTTTCATCTGGCGCTTTGTCGCCCTGCAGCGCAAGCTCCGACCTGTCCAGACCCAGAAAGCGCTCCGAAAGCCGGGCCGCGTCAAAGCCCGGGCTGTCCACTCCCGCCTTTGTAAGCTGGGCTTTGGCCCGTAAGTATAATTCCCTGGCGGTCACTTAAGGAGGTCCTCGCCGTTTTCGGGTATCACCGCCTGCAAGGCGGCGATGGCGGCCTCTATCATCTTATCGTCCGGCTCCTTCACGGTGATGCGCTGCATCCAGAGCCCTGGGGCGGTGATTATCCGGCAGAGCATATTGTCGTGCCGGGCGCAGGCCTTCTGTACCTCATAGCCGATATTCACGATAATCGGTATGCACAGAAGCTTTACCACCGTGCGCAGTATTGGATTCGAGAAGGGGATGAAGAAGCCAACGATTATCCCTAAAAGCAGCATAAGTATCATAAAGCTTGTGCCGCAGCGGGGGTGAAAGCGCTTCTGGGGCCGGACGTTCTCAACGGTCAGGGGCAGATCCGCCTCATAGCAGAAGATGGTCTTATGCTCCGCCCCGTGGTACTGGAACACCCGCTTGATGTCCGGCAGCAGGGACACGCAGAGCACATACCCCAGGAAGATGGCTATGCGAAGCACCCCCTCGAACACGGACCGCCACCCTGCTATGCCCTCGCCCACGGCCCCCTGCAAAAGGTTGAAAAGGAAGGTGGGAAGCACGAAGAACAGCACCACCGCCAGGCCGACCCCCAGCACCGAACCGATGCCCATGATAATCCCGGTGAGCTTGTCCCCCAGGTGCTCGTCCAGCCACTTGTCAATACCAGTAAGCTCCTCCTCCCCCATATCTGTTATCCTGTCCGCCGACAGGGACAGGGCCTTATAGCCCAGCCGGAAGGTGTCCACCATGGCGAAAATACCCCTTATAAAGGGCTTGCCCAGTATGGGGTACTTTTTTGTGATACGGTCAATATGTATGTCCTCGGTGGTTATATTGCCCTCGCTGTCGCAGAAGGCAGCGGTGGTGCGCTTTGGGCCTACCATCATGATGCCCTCCATCAGGGCCTGCCCACCGATAGTCGTTATCCTCTTTGGCATTTATTTGCTCCTTCTTGAGTATATTTTTGGCGCTGCACGCGACTTGCCCAAAGGGCAATGTCGGCCGGACCGCGTCATGTCTTACACAAAGGTATGCTTATGGTCACCGTTGTGCCCTCGCCCTCCGTGCTCTCCAGCTCCAGCGTGCCGTTGTGCATGGCCACTATCTCGTCCGCCACCGCCAGCCCTATGCCGGAGCCCCGGACCAGCTGGTTGGCCTTATAAAACTTCTTCTTCACGTTGGGCAGGTGCTCCGCCGGTATGCCGCAGCCGGTGTCCGCTATGATGACCTGCACCCGGTCCTCCGAAAGCTCCGAGGACACCGTTACCGATCCGCCCTCCAACGTGTACTTCAGGGCGTTGTCTATAATGTTTACAAATACCTGCTTGAGCCTGTTCCTATCCCCATATACCGGCGCAAGGCTGATGTTCTCCTCATACCTGAGCTCCTTGCCCTCTGTCCGCGCCCGCTCGGTAAAAAGGTACACCGCCTCGTCCAGCTCCGCCAGAATGTCCATGCGCTCCTGCACCAGCTGCATCCGTCCGTTTTGAAGCCGGGAGAAGTCCAGAAGCTCCTCCACAAGGCCCGAGAGGCGCTCAGACTCCCGGATAATAACGCTCATGCCCTTCTCCTCCGTGGCCGGATCCGCCCCGCTTCTTAGAGTCTCCGCCCAGCCCTTTATGGCCGTCAGCGGCGTGCGCAGCTCATGGGACACCGAGGAGATGAACTCATTTTTCATCCTCTCCGCCGCGCCCAACTCCCCGGCCATGTCGTTTATGGCGTCGCAGAGCTGGCCTATCTCGTCGCCCCGGGCCTTTTCAATGCGCACCTCAAAATCCCCCTGGGCGATCTGACGGGCGCTCTGGCTCACCTGCCGCACGGGCACAAGGATGGAACGGATGAAGTAAACGCCGGAGAGAGTCAAAAGCAGCATGATGAACAGCGCCGCTATCACCAGCACTATCACCACCATTATGGTCTGCTGGTCCGCCCGCTCCATGGACACCATATACCGTATGGAGCCTACAAGCCCACCGTTTTCACTTCTCACTACCCGGGTTATGGCCATAACCTTCTCCCCGGTGTTCAGCTCCCCCACCCACTTGCCCGAGCCGTCCGGGCTCAGGAGGGCCAGCTGGTAGTCGGGCATGGGCTGGGAATGGTCGGGCTCAAAGCCCGTGGAGGTTATGAACACCCGGCCGTCCTTGCCCAGCGCCATTATCTCCATCTTCGCCTTGTCCTGGAAGGTCTCGATATAGTCCCTTGTAACCGCAGTGAACTCGGAGGTCTGATAGTCCTTGGAGCGGCTTGACAGCCAGTTGAGCAGCTCGTCCATGCGGCCCGTAAGGGTGCTCTCTATGCCGTTATAGGTGGAGCTCTGGACCATAAAGGACAGGGCCGCCACAAAGATTACCAGCACCACCAGCACCACGCCGATGGTGTTTACGAACCAGCGCCTTGAAATGCTCTTTGCAAACATGGCAGGCCTCCTAAAATTTTAGGTCTTCCAGCGGTAGCCCAGCCCCCATACCGTGGTTATGTGCTGGGGGTTGGAGGGCTCGTCCTCTACCTTCATGCGAAGCCTGCGGATATTCACGTCCACTATCTTCTCCTCGCCCACGTAGCTGGGCCCCCACACATGCCGCAGGATGTCCCCCCTTGCAAGGGCTATCCCCGGGTTCTCCAAAAAGTATTCCATTATCTGGAACTCCACCTGGGTCAGCTCTATAGGCGCGCCCCCCTTGGTAAAGGAGCGGTCCCTAAGGTTCAGGATAAACTCTCCGGCGGCCACCTGGTCCTGGGTCTCATACCTCTCGGCGGCCAGGGCCACCCGCCGGTACACCGCGTCCACTCTGGCCGTCAGCTCCGAGGGGGAGAAGGGCTTTGTCACATAGTCGTCCGCCCCCATCATAAGGCCGCTGACCTTGTCCATCTCCTGGGTCTTGGCCGTCAAAAGGATTATCCCCAGGGAGGGGTTCCTGCTCCTGAGCTCTCTGCAAACGGCCAGGCCGTCCTTCTCCCCGGGCATCATGATATCCAGTATCACCACGTGGAAGTCCCCGCCGCGCCCGTAGAGTTCCAGGGCCTGGTCGCCGCTCTCGGCCTCGGTCACCTCATAGCCGGCCCGCTCCAGGTTTATAACCACGAACTCCCGGATATTCTGCTCGTCCTCTGCCACCAGTACCTTCTTCATATTAGCCCCCTTTAAGCCCAAATAGTTTTTGCCGCTATCACATTGATATGCTCACTCCTCAAGGAGCGAAAAGCTTTTCATAATATCCTCCGTGGACCGGAGCACCCGCTCGTCGCGGCTGTATACGTTTATGCCGTACACCGAGTCGTTCTGTTCCGTAAGCAGGGTATATCCGCTGTTCTCCCCCCGGCTTTCCCAGGCCGGCCGGGTGAACACACGTATGGAAAAGAGCGTGCCTCCAAGAAGCGTGCCCTCTTCGGCCGATTTTACCTCCATATACGTCACTGTGCGGCGCTCCGCGTCGTTTAGGGCGCAAACCTTGCTCTGGAGATAGTAGGGTATTCTAAACCAATAGTTCTCCCGTACATTCATCAGCGTCCTCATGACCACCCGGCTGGGGCTCCCCGAGGTCTGCGAGCGCCACTCCACCATATAGCTGGTGGAGTCCAGGGCCGCGCCCTCCGAATATCCGGGCAGCTGTATGGCCGCAGGTATCTCTATATATCCGTCGCCGTTTATATCCCTGGCGGTGATGGCTGCCGCGGCCGGGCGGGCGTACTCGCTGGCATAGCCCTCGGTATTGACTCTGTCGGGATAGTTTGTGAGCCGGCCCTCCTCCATAAAGAACACCTGGGTATTCATGCTGCCGTCCGCTGTGGCGCCGTCTACCACCACACCCCAGTCCTCAGGCCCAAGCCTTCCGAAGGTCACCCCGGAATAGCCGGTGATGCTGTTGTCCGCCTCCACGCTGGCGGCCTCATAGAGCCGCGTTTCCCCGTCAAAGGCGTATAGCCTGGCCCTGGCAGGTGTGGGCTCCTCTCCCTCGGTATCGGCGGGGACAGGCACGGATTTGTCTATGGTGAACAGCTCGTTTATACCGTCGCCGTCAAAGTCCGTGACGGCCATCTCGCCGTAGCTGCACAGCGCGTACTCCCGAACCCCGCCGTCCGGCTGGTACAGGTACGCGTTGACTGCCGCCAGCCGGGAAGTGGTACCCGCGGTGGTGCCCCAGCCGATAAACACAGCCTGGCCGCCGTCAGGCATGGCGCCGAAGCAGACCCGGTCCACCTGGCTTGCGGGGTTGCGGAAAAGGGCCGCCACGGCCCATTCGCCGCCGGATTTGGTGAGGAACTGTACCTGAGAGCCCCCGTCTGCGGTGGCATGAAAGCCTATGGCGTCCTCGACCCCATCGCCGGTGAAATCGCACATTATTATGGCCGAGCGGTGCTCGCCGCTTTTGGGGTATATAAGGGTTATCTCCGTCTGGGTGCCCTGCAAAAGCCGGTATATGCTCTGCTGGTCGGCTGTGGCGGCCGGGGGGGATATCAGGTTCTGGGCGGAGATGCCCGTAAACGAGCAGCCGGGCAGCCCGGACAGGGCCGCCGCTAACGCCAGCAGCAGGGCAAGCCGTTTCATGATCTCCGCTCCTTTCCATTTGAGGTTATGTATTGGCCACCGCCAGCATGAGCTTTATGCGGTTCTCCTGGTTCACCGCCGTGGCGCTGGGGTCATAGTCAATGGGCACTATGTTGGCCTGGGGGCAGACCTTCTTTACCTTGCGTATCATGCCCTTGCCCACGATGTGGTTCGGCAGGCACCCGAAGGGCTGGGTGCACACCACGTTCTCATAGCCGCTCTCGATAAGCTCCATCATCTCGGCGGTGAGAAGCCACCCCTCGCCCATCTTGCAGCCGTAGCCTATCACCTGCCCGGCCAGCTCCTTTAAGTGGCTGTAGGGCGCTGGAGCGGTAAACTGTGGAAACTTCTTCACGGACTCGATAAGGTCCCGCTCGAACTTTGTGAAGTACCACTTCAGCATTGTGCACAGCTGCTTCTTGGCGGAGCTGCCGCCGTAGAGCTCTATGTCCTCCAGCCTGTTGTCCACCTTGAAAATCATAAAGCCCACTATTCCAGGCACCATCACCTCGCAGCCCTCATGGAACAGAAAGTCCTCAAGGCCGTTGTTGGCAAGGGCCGAGTATTTCACGTATATCTCACCCACAATGCCCACCTTGGTCTTTGGCCTGCGTTCCACCGGTATCCTTGCGAAGGACTCCGTTATCTCGTCAAAATAGGCCCGGACCTCCCGCTGGGTAAAGGCCCTGTTCTCCTCAAAGAGCTTCGTCAGCTTCTTTGTCCACTCCGACACCAGCCGGTCGCTCTCGCCGAAGGTGAGCTCATAGGGTTTGGTCTGGTTCTTAAGGAGCATCAAAAGATCTCCGTAGGTAAGGGCCGCTATGGCCCGGCGCAAAAGGGGCAGGGTTATCTTGAAGCCGCTGTTGGACTCAAGGCCCGAGAGGTTCAGGGATATCACCGGGATATAGTCAAGGCCGTCCTTTTTAAGGGCCTTTCGCAGCAGGTGGATATAGTTTGAGGCCCGGCAGCCGCCGCCGGTCTGGGTCATCACCAGGGCCACCTTGTGAAGGTCATACTTGCCGCTGTGCAGGGCGTGCATCATCTGGCCAATGGACAAAAGCGCCGGATAGCAGGTGTCGTTGTGGACATACTTCAGCCCCTCGTCCACTATCTCCCGGCCGGTGGTGGTCAGAAGGTCTATCTTATAGCCGAAGCTTACAAGCACGTCCTTTATCAGCTCGAAATGGATGGGCGCCATATTGGGCGTTATAATAGTATAGTCTTTCTTCATTTCCCGGGTAAATTCCACCCGGCTTGCGTTATCCGCCATATTATTCCCCCAGTCCCAGGGCGGCAAACAGGCTCCTAAGCCTTATGCGCACCGCCCCCAGGTTCGTTATCTCGTCTATCTTTATCTGCGTGTAAATCCTGTCCCCGCTCTCCAGTATAGAGCGCACCTCGTCCCCGGTGATGGCGTCCACCCCGCAGCCGAAGGATACCAGCTGCACAAGGTTTATGCGGGGGTCCTTACTCTCCGCCACAAACTTCGCCGCGGCGTACAGCCTCGCGTGATAGGTCCACTGGTTCAAAACCGTGGTGGGGAATTTCTCCACCTGGTCGCTTACCGAGTCCTCCGTCACCAGCACCGCCCCGCACTCACAGATGAGCTTGTCAATGCCGTGGTTTATCTCCGGGTCCAGGTGGTAGGGCCGGCCGGAGAGTATCACCACCGGCAAGCTATTCTCTTTTGCGTAGGCAAGGTATTCCCGGCCCTTTTCCCGTATGCGGGACATATACCTCTCGTACTCCTCATAAGCGGCAGCAGCGGCCTCTCTAACCTCCCGCTCGGGTATGGGCGGGAAGTATTTTGCCAAGATGGCCGTCATCTTCCTGGGGAAGTCCTTTCTTCTGTGCAGCCCCACATAGTCGTAAATAAATTTGTGCTCCTCAAGGGCGGTTATATTCGCGTCCAGCACCTCGGGGTAATAGGCCACCACCGGGCAGTTATAGTGGTTGTCGCCCTTATGCTCGTCCAGGTTATAGCTCATGCAGGGGTAGAAAATGGCGTCGGGCTTCATGTCCATCAGGGCCTCCATGTGCCCGTGCAGAAGCTTTGCCGGATAGCACACAGTATCTGATGGTATCGTGTGCTGGCCCCTGAAGTACAGCTGCCGGTCCGACTGGGGTGAGGTAACTACCCCGAAGCCCAGCTTCGTAAAGAAGGTGTGCCAGAAGGGGAACAGCTCGAACATATTAAGGCCCATGGGTATGCCTATGGTGCCCCGCTCTCCCTTTGCGGGCCCATACCCCGCCAGAAGCTCCTTTTTATAGTCGTAGAGGTTGTACTTTGCCGTGGGGCTGTGCTTTTGAAGGGGCTTATCGCAGCGGTTGCCCGCAATATACCGCGCCCCGTTGGCAAAGGTGTTTACCGTCAGCCGGCAGTGGTTCTGACAGCCGCCGCAGGTGATGGCCTTGACCTCATGGGTAAAGCTCTCCAGCTCCTTTGGGGTCAGTATGCCGCTTTCGCCGCTGCTGTGCTCCTTGGCGTACAGGGCCGCGCCAAAGGCCCCCATCAGCCCCGCCACCGAGGGCCTTGTCACGTTCTGGCCTATCTCCCTCTCAAAGGCCCGGAGCACCGCGTCGTTTAAGAAGGTGCCCCCCTGGACCACAATGTGCCTGCCAAGGCTTTTGGCGTCCGTCACGCGGATGACCTTATAGAGCGCGTTTTTCACCACGCTCATGGACAGCCCCGCCGAGATGTTGCCCAAAGTAGCCCCGTCCTTCTGGGCCTGCTTCACGGAGGAGTTCATGAACACCGTGCACCGTGAGCCCAGGTCCACCGGGCTGCCGGCAAAGAGTCCCTCCCTGGCAAAATCTCCCATCTCATATCCCAGGGCCCCGGCAAAGGTCTGCAAGAAGGAGCCGCAGCCCGAGGAACAGGCCTCGTTCAAAAAGATATTGTCGATAACGCCGTCCTTTATCCTAAAGCACTTTATGTCCTGTCCGCCGATGTCGATGATAAAATCCACCTCCGGCTGGAACCTCTTGGCGGCGGTAAAGTGGGCGATAGTCTCCACAACTCCGCAGTCCAGGCCAAAGGCATTCTTGATTATCTCCTCACCATAGCCCGTGGAGGCCGCGCCCTTTATATTTATATTGGGAAAGTCCCTGTAGAGGTCGGAGAGGAAGTCCCGCACCAGCGGCACCGGGTTGCCGTTGTTCGGAAGATACCGCGAGGAGACAATATTCCCCTCGGAGTTTATGGCCACGGCCTTCACCGTGGTGGACCCCGCGTCTATGCCCACATAGGCCGTGCCGTCCGCTGATAGCTTTCCGTCGGTGGGCACGCTGTCCCGCTTGTGCCGCTCCACAAACTCCTCGTACTCGTCCTTATTAGCAAACAGAGCGTCGCTGCTCTGATAGCTGTGGCTGGAGCTGTAGTTTGCTATGCGCTCAGTTATCTCCAAAAGGTCAAACTCCTCGGAGTCCCCGGCCAGGGCAGCGCCCATAGCCACATAGTACAGGGAGTTCTCCGGGCACGTCCCCTCCACCCCCAGTATCTTGTCAAAGGCGCCTCTAAGCTCCGGCAGGAAGGTCAGCGGCCCGCCAAGATAGACTATATTTCCCTCTATCTCCCGGCCCTGGGCCAGGCCCGCCACCGTCTGGTTAACCACGGCAGTGAGAATACTGGCGGCAATGTCGTCCTTTTGGGCTCCCTGGTTTAGAAGCGCCTGGAGGTCAGACTTTGCGAAGACCCCGCAGCGGGAGGCTATGCTATAGGTGCGTTCCGCTTTCCCGGCTATCTCGTTCAGTTCTCCTGGGGTTATGTCCAAGAGAGTGGCCATCTGGTCGATAAAGGCCCCGGTGCCCCCGGCGCAGGAGCCGTTCATGCGCACCTCCATGGAGCCGGAGAGGAACAGTATCTTCGCGTCCTCGCCGCCCAGCTCTATCACCACGTCGGCCTCTGGCATATATTTCACCACCGCCGTGCGGGTGGCATAGACCTCCTGTACAAAGGGGATTCCCAGGTCCTCTGCAAGGCCCATGCCCGCCGAGCCGGATATACACAGCCCTGCCCTATCGGCGCCCGGGAACTGCTCCGCCACCCGGCGCAGCATATCCGAGGCCTTTCCCGCTATCTGGGAGAAATGGCGCTCATATTCCCGGAATACCGGCGTATCTTTGTCATATACCACACATTTCAGCGTTGTGGAGCCCACATCCAAACCTATTCTCATACTTTGCGGCAGCTTCCTTTCCCTGGTTTACCCGATCAGCTGGTTTCTTCTTATTTGTTAAAATGATAACATTTTTTGACCCAAAAATCAACAGCCCAGGCATTAACAATATATGGTGTATTTATCATAAAATTATGGCTAAATCCCACTATGTATGCTGCTTTAGGTGCAGTATTCGCGCCATATTGCGCGGCTGGCTTTTTTTCTTCTTGTATGCTATAATCCTTGTATGAGCCAGTTTCCAGGGCCATATAGTTCCATTGCCATATGAACCGCCTCACCATATTATATTAAAGAAAGCCGGGATATCATGACCATATACCTCCGCCCTGTCCACTATTATGAAACAGACCGCATGGACTGTGTTCATCACTCCAACTATATCCGCTGGTTCGAAGAGGCGCGTATTCACTTTATGAGCGAGAACGGCTTCCCATATGAAGGCCTTGAAGCGGCGGGCGTCGTCAGCCCGGTACTCAGCGTGGAGGCCAGTTACCGCTCCATGTGCCGCTTCGGCGATACCGTGGAGATAGCCGTCGAGCTCGCGGCCTACACCGGCACCCGTATCGCCTTCTCCTACACCGTCAGGCTCTCCGGAGACCTGAAATGCTTCGGCCGGACTGCCCACTGCTTCATAAACGAGGCGGGCCGCCCGGTGTCCCTTAAAAAGGTCATGCCGGAATATCACCGCATCGCTTCAAAGCTTCTTAAAGAAAAGGAGGAAAAATAATGGCAAAGGTAACGCTCGTATGCGGCAGGCTCTGCTGCGGCAAGAGCTGGTACTGCCGTCAGCTTATGGAAAAGTCCCCGGCCCTGCTGCTGTCCGTGGACGAGATAACGGACCGCATCTTCGACAAGGACCTGGGGGACCGCCACGACGCGGTCACGGCCAGGGTGCGGGCCTACCTCTTTGATAAAGCCGCAGAGGCCGTGGCCGCCGGGGCGGACGTGATACTGGACTGGGGCTTCTGGACCCGGGCCTGGCGGCTTGAGGCCGGCAGCTTCTTTTCGGACCAGGGCATAGCTCACGAGTGGCACTATATCGACGTGTCCGATGAGGTCTGGCGGGAGAGCATCGCCCGCAGGAACCGGGCCGTCCTCGCCGGTGAGGACAGCAGCTACTTCGTGGACGAGGGATTATTAGAGAAGCTTCAAGGTCTCTTTGAGCCCCCCGAGCCCGGTGAGATGGACGTTATCATAGAGCGCCGGTGATCTCCTTCGCCCTTATGGCGTTGCGCCGTATCTCCTCCTTGAGCTGGTCCAGGGAGGAGAACTTTCTCTCTGGCCTTATAAAGTCCATAATCTCCACCCGGACCCTCCTGCCGTACAGGTCGCCGTCAAACTCCGGCATCCATGTCTCGGCCAGCACCCGGTCAGAGCCCACCGTGGGCTTTACCCCTATGTTGCATACGCCGTAATACCTGCCGCTTTCGGTCTCGCACCAGGCGGCGTATACTCCGAACCTGGGCAGGGTCAGATCCTCCGGCAGGGCCTGGTTTATAGTCGGGGTGCCAAGGCCAGTGCCGATGTGGTTGCCGTGTATGACCTCTAAGGTAAAGCCAAAGGGCCGGCCCAGCAACCGGCTGGCCGTGGAGATATCCCCCTCGGCCACTGCCCTTCGTATGCGGGTGGAGCTCACCTTCTCCCCGCCGTCCAGCACCGGGGGCACCACTATAAGCTCTGCGCCATACTCTTTGCACAGGCGGGAGAGCAGCTCCACGTTTCCCCGGGCCCCCCGGCCAAAGCGGAAATCCTCCCCGCAGCAGATCCGCCGGGCGTTAAGTCTCCTCAAAAGGATATCCCGGGCAAAGCCCTCCGCCTCCATATCCCTCAGCCTATGAAAGTCCATGGAATACACGCGCTCTATGCCCATGCCCGAAAGTTCCGCCGCCTTGTCCTCCTGAGTGATAAGGGCCGGGTCCCCCGAGGGGCTTTTTTTAAATGTGAACACCTGTGGGCTGTACTCCGAATCCAGGGCGGACTCCAGCACGGCTCTATGCCCCAGATGCAGCCCGTCAAAGGTCCCCAGGGCCAGGGAAGCCGGGGCGCAGTTATCTATGTCAAGGGTCTCCAGTATCTCCATGGCGGTCTCCTCTCAGTATTATTCTATAGCAAACAGCTTCAAAAAGCCCAGCTCGTTCTTTTCCAGCCGGACCTTCGCCAGCCCGAGGAATCCTCCCCCGGGTCCAAAGACGCAGAAGCGCTGACCCTCAGTCACCGCTATCTTGGGCATCTTCAGCCGCCCCATATCCAGCCCGCCGCCGTTACAGAACCTCGCCGCCTGGGCGGGACTCACCTGCACCGTGGGATAGTCCCCAAACAGGGTCTCGACTGGGCGCAGGACTGCCGAAAGTCTGCCCTCCGCCGACAGGGCCCGCAGGTCCTCCAACGTAACGGCAGCTCTTACGGTAAAGCCGCAGGCCTTTGTCCTGCGCAGGGCGGTCATAACGCCGAGGGTCCCCGCCGCCCTTGCAATGTCCTCTATAAGCGCCCGGATATAAGTACCCTTCGAGCAGGCCACGGCAAGGGTCCCGCGCTGCTCCTTTTCGTCAAAGCTTACAAGCTCCAGCCTCCCGATATGTACGGGCCTTGGCTCCCGCTCTATCTCTATGCCCTGCCGCGCCAGCTTATAGAGCCGCTGGCCGCCCACGGACACCGCCGAGTACATAGGGGGCGTCTGCATTATATCCCCCCGAAACCTCTCCAGAGCCCGCAGGAGTTCTCCTTCTGACGCTCGGGCGTGGCTTGTCTCTATAATTTTGCCGGTCACGTCCCCGGTATCAAACCGCTCACCCAGCCGGAACCCGGCCATATACTCCTTGTCCGTGTCCGGCAGCAGGTCAGCGGCCTTTGCCGCCCGCCCTATAAGCAAAGGAAGCACCCCGGTGGCCATAGGGTCCAGGGTGCCGGTGTGGCCTATCTTCTTCTCACGGGCAAGCCCCCGCATGACGGCCACCGCGTCAAAGGAGGTGAAGCCCGCGGGCTTGTCCAGTATGATAACTCCGTTCATGAGGATAACTCCGTTCTGTGGGGTTTAAATACTTCCTATCTCTTTTAAGTATTCTTCACAGACCTCCATCATTTTGAGCCGGGCCTCGGCCATATCCATCCCCTCCAGGGGACAGCCCGCCGCCCCCACATGGCCGCCGCCCCCAAAGCGCTGGGCAATGGCCGCCGCGTTTGCGGGCGGTGTGGCGCGCAGGGAGGCCTTTATGCTGCCGTCCTCCTTCTCCTTCAGGCTGACAAACAGCAGCACGCCCTCTATCTCGGCGGCGGCACGGCCGACGCTGCCGTCCATATCCCCCTCGTCCGCGCCGGTGCTCTCGATAATGGAGCGGGGTATCTGTATCATTGAGCACTTGCCTTCGCAGAATACCTCCAGAGTGTTCAGCTCCATAACCTCCGCCCGGACCGCAGCCAGGTTCTTGTTCTCAAAAATGTTCTTGTTGATGTCCCCCGCCGGGGCCCCAAGTTCAAGCAGCTCTGCGGCAAGGCGCAGGGTTCGCGGGGTCACATTTCTATAGCGGAAGCAGCCCGTGTCGGTAACAATGCCGGTATACAGGCACCCAAGAGTCTGTATGTCGGGCTTTGCCCCCAATTCCTTCAGCAGCAGCCACACCATCTCTGCGGTGGCCGCGCTCTCCGGGTCCACCCAGCGGACGTCCACAAAGGGCCGGTGTATACTGTGGTGGTCTATGGCAAGCTCTATCCCGTCCCCGAATTTCTCCCAGGCGTCCCCCAGGAGCTTGCTGTCCGCCACGTCCACCGTAAGAATATGGGCGGGAGCGAAATCCTCCCCGGAAAGCCCCTGTTCAAGGTAAGCAAACTTCCTGGGCAGAGGGCTCGCGCAGTACCAGCCCGCTCTCTTTCCCATAGAGCGCAGCCCCCGTACCAGTCCGAACATTGAGCCCAGCGCGTCCCCGTCCGGGTTCTCGTGGCATATCACCAGTATATCGTCCCAGCCCTTTATAAGCGCTGCGATCTCCTTACAGTCCGGCATCTTCCTCCTCCTTTGGCGCCTCGGGTATATCCAGATCGTTTATTATCCTCGAGATACTTGCCCCGTACTCTATAGAGTCCGTGGGCTTGAAGATCAGCTGGGGCACATGCCTAAGCTTCAGTCTATGGCCCAGCTCCCGGCGCACATACCCTGCCGCCGACTTTAAGCCCTCCGCCGCCTGCTTTGAGCGCTCAAGGCCCTCCACCGTGCTGATATAGGCCGTGCAGTACGACAGGTCGTTTGTGACCTCCACCCGCACTACACTCAATAGACAGCCGGTAACCCTAGGGTCCTTCAGCTCACGGAGTATGGCCGAGAGCTCCCGGCTGACGTCCTCGGTTATGCGGGCCAGCTTATTCCCTGGCATGGTCCTCGCTCCTTTCTCTTAGTCCCTGTATTCCTCCATCTCATAGGCCTCCAGCACATCCCCCTGCTTGATATCCGCAAACCTCTCCAGGGTGATGCCGCAGTCGTACCCGTCGGCTACCTCTTTAACGTCGTCCTTAAACCGGCGCAAAGAGGCCACCTTGTCGTCTGCGACTATTATGCCGTCGCGCACCACCCGCACCTGGGCGTTGCGGGTTATCTTGCCGCCGGTGACGTGGCCGCCGATGACTAGCCCTACGTTGGAAATCTTATAGGTCTCCCGGCACTCGGCGCGGCCCAGGGCCACCTCACGGTACTTGGGAGCCAGCATACCCTTCATGGCGCTCTCTATCTCCTCGATGCAGTCGTAGATGATCCTGTAGAGCCGCATATCCACGCCGTCCCGCTTGGCGCTCTCCTCGGCCACCGGGTCCGGCCGCACATTGAAGCCCACGATGATGGCATTGGAGGCGTTTGCCAGCATAACGTCGCTCTCGCTGACAGCGCCCACGGCCCCATGGATTATATGCACCCGCACCTCGTCGTTAGAGAGCTTCTCTAAGGACTGGCGCACGGCCTCCACCGAGCCCTGTACGTCGGCCTTGACGATTATCTTCAGTTCCTTCATCTCGCCCTCTCTCATCTGCTCAAAGAGGTTGTCTAGGGTCACCTTGGTCTGGGCGCGGAAGACCTCCTCCTTCTGGTCGTTCAGGCGCTGCTCCACCAGCTCCCTGGCCAGCCGCTCGTCGGACACCGCGTCGAAGGTGTCGCCGCCCACGGGCACGTCCCCAAGGCCGGTTATCTCCACGGGCACCGAGGGGCCAGCTTCGGTGACCCTTCTGCCCTTGTCGTCCATCATGGAGCGGACCCGGCCCACAGTGGCCCCCGCAACGATAGTATCCCCCGCCTTCAGCGTTCCATTCTGCACCAGCACCGTGGCGATGGGGCCCATGCCCTTGTCCAGCCGCGCCTCTATAACAGTACCCTTGGCGGCCCGGTCCGGGTTGGCCTTCAGCTCCATCATGTCGGCCGTTAATATTATCATCTCCAAGAGGTCGTTTATGCCCTGCTTCGTATGGGCGGACACCGGGAGGCAGGGGGTGTCTCCGCCCCACTCCTCGGGCACCAGCTCATACTCCGTAAGCTGCTCCTTGACCCTGTCCGGGTTGGCCCCGTCCTTATCCATCTTGTTTATGGCCACAAGGATGCTGACCCCGGCGGCCTTGGCGTGGTTTATGGCCTCAACGGTCTGGGGCATAATGCCGTCGTCAGCGGCAACTACCAGCACGGCGATATCCGTCACTTGGGCGCCCCTTGCCCGCATGGTGGTAAAGGCCGCGTGGCCGGGGGTGTCAAGGAAGGTCACGTCCCTGTCGCCCACCTTCACCCTATAGGCGCCGATATGCTGGGTTATGCCGCCGGCCTCGCCCTCGGTCACATTGGAGTGGCGGATAACGTCCAGTATGGAGGTCTTTCCGTGGTCCACGTGGCCCATAACCACCACCACCGGGGCCCGGGCCACCAGGTTGGCCTCGTCGTCCTCGCTGTCGTCTATAATGCGTTCCTCGATGGTGACCACCACCTCTTTTTCCACCTTGGCATGGAACTCGTCGGCAATTAGCACGGCGGTGTCAAAGTCGATGGTGTCGTTGATGGCGGCGAATACCCCAAGGCCCATCAGCTTCTTTATCACCTCCGGCGCGGCCACCTTCAGCCGCAGGGCGAATTCGCCCACGGTTATCTCCTCGGGCACCTCGATGGTGATGTGCTTGGCCTTGCGCTCCATGGCTATGCGGCGCAGGCGCTCGGCCTCGGTCTCCCGCTTGCCGCGCCTCTGCTGGCCCCTTCTCTGCTGATTCCTGTTGGTGAACTTCTGCTTCGTAACGGCGTTATCCTGCCTGGCGCTGACCTTCTGGTCTGCAAGCCGGTCGTATTTCTCGTTGTACTTGTCGATATTCACGTTGCTGGAGCGGGTGTCCACCACCCTGCGCGTGGGGGCCTTCGGCTCCCGCACCGGCTGCTGGGGCTTCTGCTCCTCCTGGGGCCTCTTCGCCGCAGGAGCGGGCTGGGCCTTAGGGGTCTCCTTACCCTTCTGCCTGGGCTTTGCCTGCTGGGGCTGCCTTTTGCCCCCCTCTTTAGCGGGCGCGGGCTTTTGCCCCTCAGGCTTCTTCGCCGGGGCTTCGGTCTCCAGCTTCGGTTCCGGCGCGGGCTCGGGCTTTTTGTCCCGCTGGGCAAAATACTCCTCCAGGCTCTCCAGGTTCCTCTCCTGGGTAAAGGTCTCAAAGACTATATCCAGCTCCGGCTCCTCCAGGGCCGTCATATACTTCTTCGGCTCCGGGAAGTATTTCGCAAGAGTGTCAATGACCTCCTTGTTGGTAAGGCCCAGGTCCTTTGCCACCTCGCGTACTCTGTACTTTATCATCATAGGCTTATTCCTCCTTCTCTCCGGGGTCCCTGTCCCCGCGTTCCTTCAAGATCGCCTTCGCAAAGCCCGGGTCCTCCACCGAGGCCACCCCGGCCCTGATGCCGCAGGCTCTGCCGAGCTCCGCCATATCTGCGGAAAGCCTTACTGCACGTATGCCCGCCCTGTCCGCTTCATAGCGGAGGTTTTTATAGGTCTTTTCGGACACGTCCGCCGCCGCTACCAGCAGCGCGGCCTTTTTTGCCCTTGCCGACTCCCTGCACATATCAAAGCCCCACTGGAGCTTTCCCGCCTTGCGGCACAGCCCCAAAAGCGACAGCTCCTTATCCATCCTTCGCCATCTCCCCCTCCAGCCGCTGGTACACCTCATCGGGTATTTTGCAGGAGAAGGCCCTCTCCAACCGCCGGGCCCTCCTGGCCTTCATAAGGCACTCCGGGTTCCGGCAGATATATGCCCCCCGTCCGGGCTTTTTCCCGGTGGCGTCCAGCTCGATGGTGGGGGGCAGCGGGCTGCCGTTTTCGTCCGGCTTCTCCGGGGCCTTTACTATGCGCACAAGCTCGCGCTTGGGCTTCATCTCGTTGCATCCCGTACACATACGCATGGGGATCTTCCTTTGGTGCATGGGGCTCACTTCCTTATTTTTACTCTTCCCCGAAGAAACCGCTCTCGGGCTTGATGTCTATCTTCCACCCGGTCAGCTTCGCCGCCAGCCGCGCGTTCTGCCCCTTATTGCCGATGGCCAGGGACAGCTGGCTGTCCGGCACCGTGACCTTGCAGGCCCGTACCTCGCCCTCCGAGAGCTCCACCGACAGCACGTTTGCCGGGGACAGCGCCGCCGCCACAAATTTCTCCGGCTCCTCGCTGTACTCCACTATATCTATCTTCTCGCCGCCCAGCTCCTCCACTATCTCATTGACCCGGGCGCCTCGGGTGCCTATGCACGCGCCCACTGCGTCCACGTCCGGGTTATGACTCAGCACCGCCAGCTTTGTGCGGGACCCGGCCTCTCTGGCCACGGCCTTTATCTCCACCGTGCCGTCGTATATCTCGGGCACCTCGGTCTCAAACATACGCTTCACAAGCTCCGGCCTTGTGCGGGAAATAATGGCCTTTGGGCCCTTGAGCCCCTCCAGAACGTCGACTACATAGACCTTTATGTAGTCCCCCTCCTGGACGCTCTCCCCGCCTATCTGTTCGGCCTTTGGCAGCACGGCCTCCGCCTTCCCAATGCGCAGGGTCAAAGCCCCGGTCTTCGGGTCCACCCGCTCGATAAGGGCGCTGACCAGCTCCTGGTGCTTGCTCTGGAACTCCTGCATCATCTGGCCCCGCTCGCTGTCCCGGATGCCCTGGCGGATGATATTCCGGGCCGTCTGGGCGGCCACCCGGCCGAACTGCTTGGTGTCAAGCTTTATGCCCACCGTGCCGCCCGCCTCCGCCATGGGCGATATCTCCCGGGCTTCCTCCAGCAGCAGCTCCTTATCCGGGTCATCCACCTCCTCCACCACGGTCTTTTGCAGATAGACCTCGAACCGGCCCGTGACCGGATCCACTTCCATCTCCACGTCCTCGTTGTTATAGGTGTTTTTGCAGGCGGTGCCTATGGCCTTCTTTATCTTATCCAGCATGAAGTCCATGGGGATACCCTTTTCCTTTTCCAGCAGTCCCAGCGCCAGGAACAGCTCCTCGTTGCCCTGGGGCTCGGCGGCTTTCTTCTTGCGTACCATTTTGTGAGATCACTCCTTACAGTTTCTTCCTTGCTAAGCTATATTGCCATACCTCGTCCCATACCGTCAGAGGTCGATATCGTCCAGGGCGCAGACCCAGGCCAGTTCCTTCTTCTCCAGTGTGACGCCGGTCTCCTCGTCCAGCTGCAGCTCCAGCTTTCCGTCCTCATAGCCGATGAGCAGGCCCTCCAGCTCCCTTGTGCCCTCCTCAAGGGGCCGTATAAGCCGGACCCTCACGGGTTCGTCCATATAGGCCTCAAAGTGCTCCGGCCGGGTCAGCTTCCGATTGAGCCCAGGGGAGGACACCTCCAGCACATACTCCTGGGGCACAGGGTCCTCCCGGTCCAGCACCGGGTCAAGGGCGTGGCTCATGGCAACGCAGTCGTCAATGCCCACGCCGCCCTCCTTGTCGATATATATGCGCAACACCCACTCTGAGCCCTCCTTCTGGTACTGCACGTCCCAGACCGCCAGCCCCAGCTCCTCTGCCAGCGGCTCACAGAGCGCGTATACCCGCGCCGCTACTCCTCCTTTAGTGCTCATATCCGACCGCCTTTCCGATATAACAAACGAAAGAGCGGGTCGCCCCACTCTCTCAGTCTACCTTATCTAATTTAATATTATAGCACCCGTTTCCGGGAAAATCAAGGTTTTTTTCAAAGTTTGCCCAAGTATTTTACGACTCCAGCTGGCGGGACAGGAACATGGCCGCCGCCTTGACGCTTTCCATGGCCTCCGAGCCTACCTTCGGCGGGCTTTTCTCCCCTTTGATAAGCATCACCGCGCCCATAGGGTCGCCGGTGGACACCACCGGGAACACCGCCAGCGCCGCCGCCGTATACCCCTGTGCCGCGAGGACAGTGCTCTCGCCGTTTGTGACAAAGCTGCGCCGCCCCTGAACCAGCTCGTCCATTTGCGGCGACACCGGCTTGTGGAGCAGCTCCTTCTTCACAGGTCCCGCCACGGCTATCACCTGCTCTGTGTCGCATATGGCCGCGCCGAGGCCCGTAAGGTTCACCAGGGCCTCGGCATAGGACTGGGCCAGCTGGGACATCTCCCCCACAGGGGAATACTTCTTGAGGATCACCTCGCCGGAAACGTCGGTAAATATCTCCATGGGCATCCCCTCGCGGATTTTAAGTGTGCGGCGTATTTCTTTGGGGATGACCACCCGCCCCAGGTCATCGATGCGTCTAACAATTCCCGTTGCTTTCATAAGCTTTTATTCCTTTCATATAAACGTTGTCGGTTCATGGGTTCAGGGCATAACAGCAGTCGGCCCCCCAAAGCTTGTCTCCCCTTCTAAACAAGATAGATACTGGAGGGCTGTTTATTGGCTGAACCTGCTCTTCTAGTATTTACACGCTTTTCCCTTTTATCCCGCCCGAGCCAAACCGCGTTTAAACTATATTGCGCGGCTTGGAAAACTTTACCCCTTTGGGCCCGTTTGCCTTACAGGGCCGTGTAGCGAACACCCTGCTTTTGATATCGGGCTGGCACAATATGGCGTTTTTTAATTACGTTTTCAGCCAGGCTTAATATATGCCCTACAAAAACTGAAAAATGCCAGTGCAATTTTCAGCGCCATATGGTATAATAAACTTACAAAATTCTTAGGAGAGGTGAATCTCATGCCAGAAAAAACAACCGCCGGCGCCGGCGGGCAGAACTACATCCCCTATGCGGAGCGCAGCGGCCCGGAGTCCGTTGTCTACTTTACCCGGGACCTGTCCCCGGAGGGGCTCAAGAAGGTATATGAGCGGGTGAAAGCCGGTATCACCGGCAAAACGGCTATCAAGCTGCACACCGGCGAACCCCACGGCCCCAACATCATCCCCGCCGCTTGGGTGAAGGAGTTCATGCGGACCGAGCTGCCCGAGGGCACCATCATCGAGACCAATACCTTTTACGACGGCGACCGCTACACCACCGAGCAGCACCGGGAAACCTTGAAGGTCAACGGCTGGGCGGACTTTACCACCGTGGATATCACCGACGAACACGGCACCGTCATGCTGCCGGTAAAGGGCGGCAAGTGGTTTTCGGAGATGAGCGTGGGCAAGTCCCTGCCGGAGTATGACTCCCTGGTGGTGCTGACCCACTTCAAGGGCCACACCATGGGCGGCTTCGGCGGCTCCAACAAGAATATCGGCATCGGCTGCGCGGACGGGCGCGTCGGCAAGGGTATGATCCACGCCAAGGACGGCAACGACTGGGGCGTGGACAAGGAGGAGCTGATGGAGAAGATTACCGAGTCCACCAAGGCTGTCATCGACTATTTCGGTGAACACGTCACCTATGTGAATGTACTGCGGAATATGTCCGTTTCCTGCGACTGCGAGGGCGTGGACGCCCAGCCGGTGGTCACCCCAAACGTGGGCATTCTGGCCTCGGTGGACCTCCTGGCTGCAGACCAGGCGTCTGTGGATATGATCCACGCCATGAAGGAGGAGGACCGGCACGCCCTGGTGGAGCGCATGGAGAGCCGTCACGGCTACCGGCAGCTCAGCTATATGAAGGAGCTGGGTATGGGCAACGACCGTTATACCCTCATCGACATAGACAACGGTGACAAGGTCATCACCCCCGCTGTCGCGGTGGAGGGCGTTGTGCCGTTTGTGGGGTAATCGGGAAATAAAAACAGAGCGCCGCCTGACCTAACCGGGCAGCGTTCTTCGAGCAGAAGGCGGCGTTCATCAGCCGGAAGCGGTTCCCGGACTTCGCCAATTACCGCCGGGGCGGCGGTGACAAAGGATGTATCGGATAACCCCCTGGTGGGTGGAGTTCCGGCGAGGGTGATAAGGGAAATTGAGAAGGAGGTGGAATAAGCAAAAGAGAAGGACGTTCCCAAAGGAGCGCCTTCTCTTTTACTTACGCCAATTCACTTTCCAATTTTTTCAGGGTATTGATGATAGTACAGTAACCCCGTCACCGATGTCAGCCCCTTCGCCACCGAAAAACACAGGAACAGCGCTGCCACCGTGTGGAACCAAGAGAACACGGTACACACCCACACCACCCTTAGTACACAGATAAGGGAGCTAACCATGGATCAATAATATAGAAAACAGCGCAAAAAGGGCAAGTGTTAAAATGCATACCTTTTGTAGTCCAAAAGGCCCCGGCATCTCAGTCTTGAGACACCTGGGCCTTTTAAGTCTATTCGCTACTGCACCACCAGCACCAGCGCCGTCACGTCGTCCTCGTGGCCGTCGCTGCGGCGCTTGCGGGCTTCGTCCGTTATATTCTGGGCCAGCATATTGGGGTTCTCCTCCTCGTCCCAGGCTACCACCAGGTCCACCAGCCATTCGCTGCCCGCGGCCACCACACCGTCGGAGACCATTACCACTATGTCCCCCACATTGACCTCCCTTTCGGCCGTGGCAAACTCCACCCCGGGCATTATCCCCACCGGCACGCTGGAGGCCTCTATAAGCTCGCTGCGCCTGCCCCGGCGCAGCACGGTGCAGGCCGCCCCGGCCTTTAAAAACTCCGCCTTGCCTGAAAACAGGTCGATACAGGCCACGTCCATGGTGGCCAGGGACTCGTCCCCGGACTTGGCTATCAGCGCGGAGTTTACCGTCTGGAGCATACTGTCAAAGCCGATGCCCGCCTTCAGAAGGCTCTCCGCCATGGCCGAGGTCATGGCCCCGTCCACGGCGGCCCGACCCCCGGTGCCCATGCCGTCGCTGAGCACCGCTATAAGCCGCCCGCAGCCGTCAAAGAACACGTTGGTGCTGTCCCCGCAGAAGGCCCCGCCCCCGGCGCAGTATTGGGAGAAGCCCCGGCCTATCTGCAGCTGTGGCCGCTGGCACATCTGTATGCGGCAGCGGTCCTCCGCGCTGCTGACGCAGGGGGGCGCGAAGGCCCGGCCGCAGGCCTCTGATACCTCCCTGGTGAAGGAGGCCCTATTGAGCCGCTTCTGCCGTTCCCGGCTTATCTCGGCCTCCACGGTCATGCGCCCGTACTTGTCCACCCGGCAGCAGACCTCCAGAGGTGTGACTCCGCTCTCCCGAAGGATACCGGCCACCCGTCCCGCAGACTCCTCGTCAAAGCGCTGGTACATGGAGAACTCCCCGGCCATCTCCTCTAAAATTCCCGCCGTGGTGCGGAAGTGGCCCTCCACCACCTCCCGCACCTGGGCGGCACGGAGCTCGGCGGCCTCCTTCATGAGATAGCGGCCGTAGTTCTTGTTTATCTCGTCTCGCATCTCCCCGGCCCGGCAGCAGCGCCCGGCGAATTCCTTGGTAAAATCGCAGGTCTCAAGGCGCTCCTTCTCCTTTAAGGGCTTATACAGCTGGGCAAAATTGTCCAGGGTCTCGTCCTTATACTTGCGCCAGCATACCCCGCTCATGCCGCAGCCGGCGCAGATGGTCTCGGTGGACTTGTTATATACCCCCTGAAGGTTCGGCGCGCAGATCACACTGAGCTTTTTGGATATCTCGTCCACAGAGTCGGACACACTGAGAAGCGCCTGGGCCGCGTATCGAAGACGCATGACAATGTTTCCCCTAAGAGCCCCGCCGGAAAGGGAATCGGCTCTCATCCCGAACAGCTCGCCTATGCGGCGGCTCTTGGGTATGAGCATATAGGCCACCGTGGCCACGGCGACCTCTATGGACCCGGTGAATATCTGGGAGCCCCCGGAGCCCACCTGTAGGGAGGCCACCCCGTGGGAGATGATGAACGCCACCGCCGCCGCCACGGCGCCCATGGGCGCGAACACCCCGGCCATCAGCCCTCCAAGGCCGTATGCCCCCGAGAGGTACGAGAGCCCGGCGGTGGCCAGCCCCTGTATTGCACCGGCGGCCACCCCGGCCACCGCCCCGCCGGAGATGCCCCCCGCCCGGGCGCAGCACAGCACCAGCAGCACCATCAGTATGCGTCCAACAGACACGCCCATTATGTTCACGTCCGAAAAGGCCAGCAGCAGTATCCCTGCGCTCACGGATACCGCGGCCATGTCTCCCGCGTCAAAGACCGCGGCCCTGGCCCAGGACCGCTCCTGCCCGTCGGCGCCAAGGCCGGTGAGAAGGTTGACGCTTCTTCTCAGGAAATAGGCGCTGCCGGCCCCCAGGAAGGACTCGGCTACATACAGCGCCGCCGTATAACTTATGGAGCCGTTCAAAAACACCATGGTCATCCCGGTGAGCAGCAGAGGCAGGAAGGCCGCCGCCGGGGCGAACAGTGGATGCGTATTTATGGATTTCAACTCTGAAAGGGCCCAGCGTATGGCTGTCACGGCCACAAGAGCCGCCGCGTATCTTGCGGGCACATACACCGGCGAGGGTATCAAATACCCGAGGAAGGCCCCTATAGCCCCGGCCCAAAGCCCGCCCCTGGGCGCGGCCGCCACCACAGCCACACCGAAAGGCGCGTATTTCCCGAACATCAGCCCCCGGGAGCACACCATCCCGGCCAAAAAGCTCCCCATGGCCGTCAGCGCCCGCCGGGCGTTTTCCGTGTGCAGCTGTTCCAGGAGGGCGTCGATCCACTCTCTTACCTTTACACGTTCCATCATTTTGCACCTCATTTATTTTATGTATAGTGATTATGTATACCCAGCCATATTGGCCGCATTGATATAATACTGCTTTTTAGGGGAAATATCTGTCGCAACCACAATCGGGGTTTCTGGTATTTTTATAAATATTATGTCAAGGGCCGTTGCCCTGTGTCCGCCGCCGTTGACTTTTCACGGATATTAGAATATAATTAAGGAAACAGAAAAAGCGAGGTCAAAAACCATGGAATATCAATTCTCCGACAGGGTAAAAGCCCTGAAGCCCTCGGCCATCCGGGAGATACTCAAAAACTCCTCGGCCCCGGGCATAATCCCCCTGTCCGCCGGCAACCCGGCCCCGGACGCGTTCCCCTATGAGGATATCCGCAGCATCTCCCAAGAGCTTCTTGAGAACACGCCCATAGAGGCCTTACAGTACAGCGTGACAGAGGGGTATATCCCCCTCAGACAGCATCTTATGGAGTATATGGGCAGAAAGCACCGCGTCGGTACGGACAGCGACGATATACTCATAACCAGCGGCGCCCAGCAGGTGATGGACCTTCTGACAAAGACCCTTCTAAACGAGGGCGACGCAGTTCTCTGCGAGGCCCCTAGCTTTATCGGGTCGCTGAACACCTTTCGCTCCTACAGGGCAAAGTTAGTCGGCATACCCATGGAGCCCGACGGCCTCAGCATAGAGGGCCTTGAGAGGGCTCTTGAGACAGAGAAGAATATAAAATACCTCTATACCATACCAAACTTCCAGAATCCCTCCGGCATCACCATGAGCTATGAGAAGCGCAAAAGGGTCTATGAGCTCTGCCGGGACCATAACGTGCTGATACTGGAGGATAACCCCTACGGCGACCTGCGCTTTAAAGGAGAGGACATACCCAGCATCAAATCCCTGGACGAGGCGGGAATAGTCATGTACGCGGGTTCCTTCTCAAAGGTGGTCTCCCCGGGTATGCGCGTGGGCTACGCCATAGGCCCGAAGCCCGTGATACAGAAGATGGTGGTCTGCAAGCAGGGGGAGGACGTGCACAGCAATATCTGGGCACAGATTGTCTGCCACCGCTTTATGACGGAAACGGACTATGAGGCCCACCTTGACCGCCTGCGGGGTATATACCGCCGCAAGTCCTCGGTGCTTATAAAGGCCCTGGAGGAGCACTTTGCCCCGCTTATCACCTGGAGCCCCTTCGAGGGCGGCCTGTTCGCCTGGTGCACACTGCCGGAAAATATAGATATGCTGGACTTTGTAAGGCGCGCAGCAGAGCGCAAGGTCTGCGTTGTGCCGGGCACGGCTTTTCTTACCGACGAGAGCGAGAGCTGCCAGAGCTTCCGCATCAACTTCTCCACCCCCACGGATGAGCAACTGAGCGAAGGAGTAAAGATATTGGGAGAAACCGCCCGGGAAATGGCAAGGTAAAGCACAGAAAATTTATTGAGTTGGGAGACATATCAATGGAAAATCAAGAGAAAAAGCGTATATTAAGTATGTACCAGTGCACGGGCACCTTTACCCTGGGCAACTATCTTGGGGCCCTTAGAAACCACATCAAGCTCCAGGACGAGGGCTACCAGTGCGTATATGCCCTTGCGGACCTGCACGCCCTGACGGTCCGGCAGGTGCCAGCGGAGCTCAGAAGGTACACCAAGGAGGCCTACGCCTGGCTTCTGGCCATGGGTCTGGACACGGAGAAGACCGTCTTTTTCATCCAGAGCCAGGTGCCCCAGCACAGCCAGCTCGCATGGCTTTTAAACTGCTACACCCAGTTCGGGGAGCTCTCCAGGATGACCCAGTTCAAGGATAAGTCCGCCAAGCACGCCGACAATATCAACGCCGGACTTTTCACTTACCCCTGCCTGATGGCGGCGGATATACTGCTGTATCAGGCGGATTTCGTCCCGGTGGGGGCCGACCAGAAGCAGCACGTGGAGATAGCAAGGGATATCGCCGAGCGCTTCAACGGCATATACGGCGACACCTTCACCGTGCCCGAGCCCCTGATACCAAAGCATGGCGCCAGGGTCATGTCCCTGCAGAACCCCTTGAGCAAGATGTCAAAGTCCGACGAGAACCAAAACGGCAACATCTCCGTACTGGACGACCCGGACACCATCCTGCGCAAGTTCAAGCGGGCCAAGACCGACAGCGGCTCTGAAGTGCGCTTTGCCGAGGGTAAGGAGGGGGTCAACAACCTTATGAACATCTACGCCGCCGTCACAGGCAAGACCATGGAGGAGATAGAGCGGGAGTTCGAGGGCAAGGGCTACGGCGACTTCAAGCCCGCCGTGGCGGAGGCCGTCATCTCTGAGCTCCGCCCGATACAGGAGCGCTATCACGAGCTCCTCGCCGACAAGGAATTTTTGGAGAAGACCTATCGGGAGCAGGCCCCAAGGGCCGCGGCCCTTGCCCAGCGGACCCTCAGTAAGGTCATGCGCAAGGTGGGGCTGGTGAGCTGATATGCCCGGGCGCAGGCTGGAGCTAACAGAAGAGCCCGGGTTCCAGCTAATATGCGGGGACCAGGGGGACGGCGTATACTCCATACGCCTGAGCCGTCCCGGCCACCCGGACTGGCGCATGGCGGCGGGGGATTTTCTCAGCTTCCATGAAGCTATGGGTATCCCCTTTGAACTGGCCCTGGACCGGCGTGACAGGGAGGATATGCTGGAACATTATACCGGGTTCAGCAACGGTGAACCCACGCATAGCTATAACGACCCATACCTTCGTGCCAAGGAGCCCCGGGTGCTTGTGCACAGCACGACTACAGAAAGCTGGGACTCTATCCGCGAGGAGGGAGAGCTTCTGAGCTGGAACACCCTTAAAGCCCGGGGAGCCCTCCGGGAACAGGAGCCCATAGGGGCGGCCCTGGGGGACCCGGAGGATTTCAGAGACTATATCATGTTCGGCGGCGGAGTTACCGGCGAGCTTATTGTCAGCTCAAAGCAGAAGGGGCACCTTTGCACGGACCCTCATATAGACTATCTCGCCGGGGCAAGGCTCTATTTTGACGCGGCCCTCATGGCCCGGGACGGCCTGCTGCTCCGGGACGGCTGCCATATGAAGGTTCGGGACAGACTCCCTTTGGAGCCGTACCTCATATGGGCCGCGGACTGGAAAGCGGCGGGGCTGGGTTCCCCCGGCTCGCAGCCGGAAACCTTTGCCAATCTTGCCGACGGGGAGTTCTCCCGCCGGTTCAAAGAATACACCTTGGTAAATTAAGGAGAGGACCGTATGGAATCTTTAAAAGAGCTCTACAGGATAGGCCGGGGCCCCTCCAGCTCCCACACCATGGGGCCCAGCTTCGCCGCCCAGCGCTTTCGGGCGGCATACCCCGGGGCGGACAGCTTCCAGGTAACCCTGTTCGGTTCCCTGGCGAAAACCGGCCGGGGACATCTTACGGACGTGGCGGTGAAGGAGGCTTTGGAGCCCCTGCCGTCCCAGATAATCTTCGACACGGAGACCGCCGGTCTTCCGCACCCCAACACCATGACCCTTGAGGCTTTTCAGAGGGGCGAGCGCCTGGGGCTCTGGCGGGTCATGAGCGTGGGCGGGGGGAAGATAGCCCTCGAGGGCCGGCCCGACGCCGACCCGCCCAAGGTGTACCCCCTGAGTAAATTCACGGACATAAAAAATTACTGCCGGGAGAAGGACATCTACCTCTGGCAGTATGTGGAGCAGTGCGAGGGCCCGGAGATATGGGATTATCTCGGGGACGTCTGGGAGACGATGAAGGAGGCCGTCTATCGGGGTATACGCCGGGACGGCGAGCTCTCCGGGGGGCTGGGGGTACAGCGCAAGGCCATGTACCTTAACCGCCAGCGCCATATGGACGAGAGCAAGGAGACCAGGGAGAACCGCAAGGTCTGCGCCTTTGCCTTTGCCGTCAGCGAGGAGAACGCCGGGGGCGGCGTTATAGTCACCGCCCCCACCTGCGGGGCCTGCGGGGTGCTGCCCGCGGTTATGCTCTATAAGCAGGAGCAGCAGGGCTTCTCCGACCGGGACATGCTCAAGGGCCTGGCTGTGGCCGGGCTTATAGGCAACGTGATAAAGACCAACGCCTCCATCTCCGGCGCGGAGTGCGGCTGCCAGGCGGAGATAGGCAGCGCCTGCTCCATGGCGGCGGCGGGGCTGGCGGAGATATACCATATGGACATGGACCAGATAGAGTACGCCGCCGAGGTGGCAATGGAGCACCACTTAGGGCTGACCTGCGACCCCATAGGGGGCCTTGTGCAGATACCCTGTATCGAGCGCAACGCCGTGGCGGGGATGCGGGCCATAAACGCTTTGAGCCTTGCGAACTTTTTAACCTATACCAGGAAGATAAGCTTTGACATGGTGGTGAAGACCATGTACGAGACCGGCCGGGACCTGTTCAGCAAGTATCGGGAGACCAGCGAGGGCGGGCTGGCGAAGGTCTATACCGAATAAAAAATGTCACGGCGGGCTTACCTTTTGTCTGCTGTGACAGTCTAATATACAGGATAAGGGGGTGATGGATACATGGACCGGCTGGTGCGAAAGGCCCAATCGGGGGACAAGGCGGCGTTTGTCCGCCTTATTGAGGAGAACCAGCTCTCCATGTACCGCGCTGCCAAGGCCATACTCCACCAGGAGGCCGACGTGGAGGACGCCGTGCAGGAGGCCATCTGCCGGGCCTTTGACAAGCTCTGCACCCTGAGAAAGGTAAAGTTCTTCAAGACCTGGCTTACGCGCATAGTTATAAACTGCTGCTACGATATACTCCGACAGCAGAAGGGGCTCTATCCCCTGGACGTGCTCCCCGAGGAGCCAAGGGAGGAGGACATGGACACCCCCCTGGACGTTCAGCAGGCGCTGAAGGCCCTCAGTGAGAACGACCGGCTGATACTTACCCTGTTCTACTTAAACGACCTGCCGGTGAAGGAGATAGCAAGGCTTTTGTCCATCACGGAGGGCGCGGCGAAAATGCGGCTGTCAAGCGGGCGCAAGCGCTTTAGGGAGATAATCAGCGCCAGAGAGGAGGCGGGTTCACAGTGGCAGAGATGAAGCATATGAAAAAGCCTGAGCCAAAGCTGCCCAGGCGCAGGCCGCCCGAGCGCGAGCCTAAAGAGCCCAAGCCCCGCGTCCCCATGGGCAGGGACAGGGCCTTTAGGGCCGCACTTGCCGAGGAATACGGCGTGGCGGAGGTGCCCCGCCGTCTGCAGCGGCGCACCCAAAAGACCCTTGACAGCCTGCCCGATACGCTGCCCGTACTGCGCCGCCCGGTGCTCAGGGCCGTCCGCAGCATGGCCACCGCCGCGGCGGTGCTGGCCGTGACCTTTGCGGCCCTTCTGGGGCTTAACACCACCCACCCGCAGCTTACCGAGGCCTTGCCGGGCCTTGGGTCGGTATTCGCCGCCATGAACGGCAGCCCCACCCCCTGCCCCCTGCCCACCGCCGAACCTACGCCCCAGCCGGAGTTCCAGCCGGTGACTGTACTGAGCCGCGGCGACTTTGACGGGCTCCTTGTGGTGGAGGACGCCTGGAGCGACGGCAAGTCCCTGCTGCTTGACCTATCGCTCTCTCCCGGGGAGGATTTCTACGCGATATGCAAAAATATGGGCCGGGTGGGGGACGTGCCCTTATGGCCCGCCACCGTAGGGCTCAATGAGTACGGCGAGGAATACCTGGACAATACCTGCTCCGTAAAAATCCACTCAGGCGAAGACTCCCACGGGGTGGAGGGGGACGCGTTATCAGCCTTTATGCCCGACGGCGAGGACGGGCTCCGCGCCCGCTGGCTCCTGGACCTTGAGGACCTGCAGGCGGGGGAGGAACTGAAGGTGGATATCAGCATACCTGACCTTACCGCAAACATGGGCGAATATGACACCAGCGGCATATACAGCTGGAGCCCGGGCTTTGAGGCCACCATTACCCTGCCGGTGACAAAAGACAAAAACCGGGCGTTCAGCCTACAGGCCTCCGACGGCCCGGTGACTCTGAAATCGGTGGACTACAGTCCGAGCAGGGTGGTGGTGGACGTAAGCCTGCCATATCTGGGGCTTGCGGAGGATATATTGCCTGGGAATGGCGAATTTGATGGCTTGCCCCTGGGTTTCTACGCCCGTCTTACCTGCCAGGGCCCCGATGGAGAGAAATTTATCTACAGTAATGCTTCGCTCGAGAACAAGAGCGACACCGACCCGGAGCTTTCCGGCCAGGCGGATATGCGCTATACCTTCACGGTCGCGGACGATAAGGCGGACCCCAGGGAGCTGAAGAGCCTGCTGGTGCTGACCCTTTATGAGTTCCCCCCGGAATACGGGGTCGTCCCTGGGTACGGCAGCCGGGTAACCGCCGAGTTTACTATTGACCTAAATACCGGCAGGGCCTATGCCAGCGAGAACTATCTTGAGGAGGGCTGTGAAAAGGGCGACGCGTCAAAAACCACTTCGGAGCGGCTCCTGGAGTCAGGCTATGACGATCTGCTGCTTCTGCCCTCTGAAAACTCCCTCGATAACATCAACGTCGGAGCCGACCCTCTTGCCCACTTTGTAATAAGCGCCCCGTCGGAAAAAAGCGGAAGGGAACTCACGGTAAACTGCTATCTGGAGGACACCGTGTACCGCTCGTTCACTTTCGTTTTGGGTGGAGACTATAAGGACGGCTATGATTCGTCCTATACCGGCTACCGTTATTTTGCTGGCCGTGAGTACCTGGATACCGCCGTGACCATAGCCTATCCCGCCTATGTGGCCGAGACCATGGGCTATGTGCCCTTCGACCGCCTTGAGCTTGTGGACACAATAACTCAAAAGGTAATAATCCCGGACCTCAGCATCGCACTGATCGAAACCGAGGAAAAGCTCCTGGGCAAAAAATATAAAGAGGTCTCCGACAACGCCAGCGTCTCCGGGTCCGAGTCTGTGCTATAGGGCGATCCTTTCACTTCCCGTCTTCTCAAAAAGCCTTCGTATCTCGTCCCTTAAAAGCTTATAATCGCAACCCTCCAGTGCGCCCGAGCGGTATATCCGCCGGGCGCACTTCTGTGCCTCCCGCAAAAGCTCCATGTCCATGGATATGCCGGCTATCTTCAGCTGGGGCAGGCCGTGCTGACGCTGGCCGAAGAAGTCCCCGGGGCCCCGCAGCTTCAGGTCCGCGTCGGCTATGGTGAAGCCGTCGTTGGTGCTTTTAAAGACCTTCAGACGCTCCACGCTTTCAGGGTTCTTCGCCGCGCTTATGAGTATGCAGGCCGACTGGTACTTCCCCCGGCCGATGCGCCCCCTTAGCTGGTGCAGCTGGGACAGGCCGTAGCGCTCGGCGTTCTCTATGAGCATTATGGCGGCGTTGGGCACATCCATGCCCACCTCCACCACAGTTGTGGCTACCAAGAGCTTTGTGTCCCCCCGGGCGAAGTCCGCCATGGCCTGCTCCTTCTCCTGGGGCTTCATCTTGCCGTGCAGCGCCGCCACCGCCACCCCCGGAAAGGCCGCCCGGACCCTTGGAAGGTACTCCTCAAGGCTCATCATGCCGCTCTCGTCCCCCTCTATCAGCGGGCAGATAAGATAGCCCTGCCGCCCCTCCTTCAAAAACTCCCGCACGTACCCGAAGGCCCGCTCCCGTTTATCCGGGGTGATAAGGTATGTGGCTATTTCCTGCCGGCCCGGAGGCAGCTCGTCCAGCACGGACACGTCCAGGTCGCCGTAGGCCATCAGGGCCAGGGTCCTGGGTATTGGCGTGGCGCTCATGACCAGCATATGGGGGGAGGCCCCCTTCTGGGCCAGGGCCATGCGCTGCTTTACTCCGAAGCGGTGCTGCTCGTCGGTTATCACAAGGCCCAGCTTATGAAACTCCACCTTCTCGCTGATAAGGGCGTGGGTGCCTATCACAAGCTCTATGTCCCCGGAGCTTATCCCCTCCCGGACCTGCCGCTGCCGGGCCCCTGCCCCGCCGGTGAGTAAGCCGCAGCGTATGCCGGCGGGCTCCAAAAGTCCCGAAAGGGACTTATAGTGCTGGGAGGCCAGTATCTCCGTGGGGGCCATCAGGGCCGCCTGCCGCCCCGATTTTATCACCGGCCAGCATAAAGCCGCCGCCACGGCGGTCTTGCCGGAACCCACGTCCCCCTGGACCAGCCGGTTCATGGTGGCGGGCCCGGACATATCCTTTATGCCCTCCGCGATGGCCCGCTGCTGGGCCCCGGTGAGCTTAAAGGGCAGGAGCCTTGTGAAGTCCTCGGGAAAGTCCCCCGGGAGGGGGTGGAGATTCTCCTGTCGGTTCCCGCTCTTTATCTCCATAAGCCCCAGCTGCAAAACCAGGAATTCCTCAAATACCAGTCTGCGCCTTGCTATCTCCAGGTCCTCCTTTGTCCTTGGGAAGTGTATGTTCTCAAGGGCATAGCCCAGGTAGCAGAGCTTATACCGCTCTCTTATCTCCGGGGGAAGGGGGTCCTCCAGTGTGTCCGGCAGCAATGCCAGGGCGCTCTTTACCGCCTGGGCAACGCTCCGGGTGGCAAGCCCCTGGGTAGCCGGGTATATGGGCACTATCTCCGCGCTCCTGTCCTCTGGGGAGAACTCCGGCGACACCATAGCGGGGGTGCGCCCGGTATAGCTTACCCTGCCCCTGAAAAGATATGTCTCCCCCTCCTTCAGCAGGCCGGGGATATACCTGTTGTTGAAGAAGGTCAGCCTCATGTCCGCCTCGCCGTCGGTGACAGTGCAGCGGTGCATAAGTTTTCCCCCCCGTATGCGCTGCTCCGTGGGCGGGGCCACGACCTCTCCCCGCACCACGCAGACCTCGTCTGTCCCCGCATCGGAGATCGGCGTTACCCCCGACCAGTCCTGATAGTCCCTGGGGTACAGCCGCAGCAGGTCCCCCACCGTGGGCGCGCCCAGTTTTCCAAAGAGCTCCGCGCGCTTTTTCCCCACGCCCTTGAGTTTCTGTATATCCATATCAAAAAGCGGCTGCACAAGACTTCTCCCCCAAACCGTGAAGCGGGAGAGGGCAAGAGCCTGTTTTAAAACAGACTCTCTGTCCCTCCCCCGCAAAATTTTCCGTATCTGTTGGTCACTCCACCGAGATGATAAAGTAATACACCGGCTGGCCGCCGTTCACCAAAGTTATCTCCACGTCCGAGTGCACCTTCGCGGCCAGCTGCTTTTTTGCCTCCCTTGCCTGCTCCTCGGTAATGCTCTCGCCGTAGATAAGGGTGATAAACGAGGTCTGTTTGCCCGTAAGGGATCTTGCCACCCGCACACAGGTGGACACCGGGTCCTTCTCTATATAATCCAGCTTGCCGTTTTTAAGGCCCAGTATATCGCCCTTCCTGATGGCCTCGCTGCCGAACTCGGAGTCCCTGGCGGCAAAGGTCACAAGGCCGGTGTCCACCTTCCCCGCGGCCTCCATCATAGCGGTCCTGTTCTCCTCCGCCCCCGCGTCCGGGTCAAAGGCCAGCATGGCGGAAAGCCCCTGGGGGAGGGTCTTGGTGGGCAGGACTATTACCTCCCGGTCCTCCGCAAGGGGTATGGTCTGCTCTGCGGCCAGAAGTATATTCTTGTTATTAGGCAGCACAAAGACCTTTTTGGCCGGAGTGGCCAGCACAGCGCTTAAAATGTCCTCGGTGCTGGGGTTCATGGTCTGTCCGCCGCTTACCACCACAGTACAGCCCAGCTCCAAAAACAGGCTCTTGAGCCCCTCGCCGGCGGCTACTGAGATGAAGCCCAGCTCCTCCGTGGGTTCCTGCCGCTCCAGGGCGGGCGCGGGCTCCGGCTCCGCCGGGGTCTGTGACTCGCCGAGCTTTCTGTGCTGCTCGCGCATATTGTCTATTTTCACCGACAGCAGCTGGCCAAAGCTCAGGCCCTTCTGAAGGGCGTTGCCCGGCTCCTCGGTGTGCACGTGTACCTTGATAATCTCCTCGTCGTCGGCCACCAGCACGCAGTCGCCGATGCCCTCCAGATACCTGCGAAGGGACATGGGGTCCTTCTTCACCTCCGGGTCCCGGCCTATGACGAACTCCGTGCAGTAGGTGAAGTTTATCTCGCTGTCAAACTCTGCTGCGGCCGAGCGGAAGAACTCCTCGGTCTCGAGCTTTCTCTCCTCGGCAGTCTGCCCGGAGCTTATCACCCCGCCGCCCTGGAACACGCACAGCATACCCTCGAATATGAGGCAGAGCCCCTGGCCGCCGGCGTCCACCACCCCGGCGCGCTTTAATACCGGCAGCAGCTCCGGGGTCTCCTCCAGAGCCTCCGCCGCGCCGTTACAGACCGCCTCCCAGACGTTCACCGGCTCCGCGCCCTCGGTAAGGGCCTCCCGGCCCCTCTCGGCGGCGACCCTCGCCACGGTGAGTATGGTGCCCTCAGTGGGCCGGGTCACGGCCTTATAGGCCGCCTCCACGCCCAGGTCCAGGGCCCTCAGAATATCCTCGCAGCCTGCCGCTTCAATGTTCTCCAACCCTTTGGAGATGCCCCTGAACAGAAGGGAAAGTATAACGCCGGAGTTGCCCCTGGCTCCCCTCAGCATGGCCGCGGCGGCCTTTGCCGCCACCTCGCCGGCGGTGACCGTGTCGGACAGCTTTAAAAGCTCGTCGGCGGCCGCGCCTATAGTCATGGACATATTGGACCCGGTATCCCCGTCGGGCACGGGGAAAATGTTCAGGTCGTTCACCTGCCCCCGGTACTTGGCAATATTATTGGAGCCTGATATTATCGCGTCCCTTAACATAGCGCCTTCAATCATTTTGGCAACACATCCTTATAAGATATATACGCAACCCGCATATTGAGCTCCCGGGGGCGCAAAAAACCATTTTAGAGTATTGTAACACAGAAGTTTCAAAAATACAAGGGCGCAGGGAGATTATCTCCGGTTATTGAAAAAACATCCGGGCCGTTGTCCGTCAAAAGCATATATATCAGGGAAACGGTTCGGAATATGCCCCCCGTCTACGTCAGGCTCAACCGCTCCACCCCGGTGCACAGCCCCGTGGCCTCGTCGGCGGTGAATATCACACAGTCCATCCGGCACGGCCCCTTTGCCAGCTCAAAGCGGGCGGGCATCTTTGTCACGTATCGGTTGATGATTATCTCCGGCTTCACCCCCAGCACCGAGTCGATGACCCCGGTCATGCCGGCGTCGGAGATATAGCCCGTGCCCTTTGGCAGCACGCACTGGTCGGCGGTGGGCACATGGGTATGGGTACCGAAGAGAGCCGTGGCCCGGCCGTCGGCGTAAAAGCCCAGGGCTCGCTTCTCGCCGGTGGCCTCGGCGTGAAAGTCGATGACGCATATCTTCGGCATATCCGGGGACCGAAGAAGCTGGTCCAGCTTTTCAAAGGGGGACTCAAGGCTGTCCAGATACATGGTGCCCATAAGGTTTACCACGCCCACCTGCACCCTGCCAAGGTCCACTATGCAGAAGCCCCTTCCCGGGGCCGCCGCCGGATAGTTGGCCGGACGAAGCAGAGTCTCCCAGGAGTCGTACATGGAAAAGCTCTCCTTGCGGCGGAAACTATGGTTGCCGGTGGTGATAACGTCCGCGCCGCTGTCCAGCAGGTGTGCGGCGGAGCTATGGGTTATGCCGTTGCCGTCCGCGGAGTTCTCGCCGTTGACTATGCACAGGTCTATAGCCTTGAGCTTCTTTAGGGCAGGCAGCCGCTGCCTTAAAAATTCGCAGCCGATGCTGCCCACCACGTCGCCCACACAGAGTATATTTACCATACTATGTCCTCCGTTTCCCTCCAAATTAAGTATATGCCTGGGCCCGCCCAATATCCCGTATCAGAAAAGGGCGCGCCACACACAGCGCGCCCCTTCGGCTTATTTGGCGTAATCCACAGCCCGGCTCTCCCTTATCATGTTCACCTTGATCTGTCCGGGATAGTCCAGGTCACCCTCTATCTTCTTGCATATCTCCCGGGCCAGAAGGGTCATCTCCTCGTCGCTGACAAGGTCCGGCTTTACAAGTATCCGCACCTCGCGCCCGGCCTGTATGGCATAGCAGCTGTCCACGCCGCCGAAGGAGGACACCAGCTCCTCCAGCTTTTCAAGCCGCTTGATATAGTTCTCCAGGTTCTCCCTGCGGGCCCCGGGGCGCGCCGCCGAGATGGCGTCCGCAGCCTGGACAATACAGGCCACGATGGTCTTGGCCTCCACGTCCCCGTGGTGGGCGGCGATGGCGTGTACAACGGCCTCGTTCTCCCGGTACTTCTTGGCCACCTCCACGCCTATCTGCACGTGAGAGCCCTCCATCTCGTGGTCCAGAGCCTTGCCTATGTCGTGCAGAAGCCCAGCGCGCTTTGCCACGGTGGGATTCAGCCCCAGCTCTGAGGCTATCATGCCCGAGAGATAGGCCACCTCCAGAGAGTGGTTCAACACGTTCTGCCCATAGCTTGTACGGAATCTGAGCCTTCCCAGCAGCTTTACCAGCTCGTGGTGCACGCCGTTGACGCCCACCTCCAGAACGGCCCGCTCGCCTGCCTGCTTTATGGCGGACTCCACCTCGCGCCTTGCCTTCTCCACGGTCTCCTCTATCCTTGTGGGATGTATGCGCCCATCGGAGATAAGCTTCTCCAGGGCGACCCTGGCCACCTCCCGGCGGACAGGCTCAAAACTTGAGAGGGTTATGGCCTCCGGGGTGTCGTCTATGATAAGGTCAACGCCCGTAAGGGTCTCTATGGCCCGGATGTTCCGGCCCTCCCGGCCGATAATCCTGCCCTTCATCTCGTCGTTTGGCAGCGGCACAACGCTTATGGCCGCCTCGGACACGTGGTCCGCGGCGCAGCGCTGTATGGCCGTGGCGATTATCTCCCTGGCGGCGTTATCGCTGTCCTCCTTCAGCTGCTGCTCAAACTCGCGTATCTTTACCGCCTTTTCGTGCACCAGCTCGTTCTCCAAATTATTCAGCAGGTATTCCTTGGCCTGTTCCATGGAAAAGCTGGAAATTTTCTCCAGCATATCAAACTGGCTTTTCCTTACGGCCTCGGCCTCTTTTAAGCGCTCCTCGGCCTTTTTGTTGCGCTGGTCTATCTGGTCCTCCTTGCGCTCTAAGGTCTCCAGCTTCTTCTCCAGGCTCTCCTCCTTCTGGAGGTTCCTGCGCTCCTGATGCTGTATCTCCCTGCGCCTGTCGGAGAGCTCCTTCTCGCTCTCGTTGCGAAGCTTGTGGATCTCGTCCTTGCCCTCAAGGATTATCTCCTTTTTCCTGGCCTCAGCGGTCTTGATCGCGTCGCCAACAATGCGTTTGGCCTCCTCCTCGGCCGAGCCGATGGCGGCCTCAGCCTTGGATTTCCGATAGTTGATCCCAAGGAAGAACGCCGCCGCCCCCGCGAGCGCCGCAGCAAGGACCGCGATCACGATACACAGCCATACCGATATACTGCCCAATCGGGCACCTCCTTTATTGATATAAGATTTTTTAAAAACAGGTACTAAGCCGGCAAGTATACTCCCTTTGGGAAATCAAGCTTTCCGGCCTCTCCGGGAATCCCCCGGAAAATGCTCATGGCTGCCTATTCGATTTTTATATATTTTGCCGGTCATATCAGCCCAGGCCCGCCGAAAGGCGCCCGCCCGGAGACTGTAAGGTTTAAGTAGTACGTGAATATATAAAAAAGTATATAAAAAGCACCCGAGTGCATTCCATGTATAATTGTATAACTACAGCCGGGAATTGTCAAGAAATTCATGAATTTTTCTTGAATAAAAATACCCGGGCCCTATTTCTCCCTGTTTACCGCCCTAAGTTCGGCAACTATCCTGTTCACCGCCTCTATCTGCGCATCGGTCAGCCCGTCCACATTCAGCGTCCTGCCGCCGCCTGCCCCCAGAATATAGTCAGTGCTCACCCCAAACAGCCACGCCATCTTTAAAAGAATGTCATAGGGCGGGAAGTGCACCGCGTTTTCGTAGGAACTCACCACCGACTTCGACACCCCCAGGTGCCGGGCCAGCTCTACCTGGGAGATGTTCCGCTGCCTGCGCAGCTGCTTTATCCTCTCCCCAATCTCCGGCATATACATTTTACCGCTCCTTTGTCCTGTAATAGTGGACACTCTACAGAATTCTATTCCACTATTACAGGATTTTATACTGAAATAGTTGACTTTTTCCATCGCCTGGTGTATACTGAACAGGAAATGATAAGGCACAAAAAATGAGGAGGCATAAAGTAATGGGCAATCAAAACCTTCCAACGGGCAATTACAAGCCCACTGTGAGGGCAAGGCGCTGGGCGCGGTTCATGCTGAACTACATAGGCGAGAAGCTTCGGGGCCTGGACTTCAGCATGGTCTACGTGGGGGACCTGCAGCGCAATGTGGAGCACTACCACGGCTACAGCATGACCGACGAAAAGGAGATGCGCCGTATTTTGGGCACAGTCCCGCTGGAGCCGGCGAAAACCGGGTTCATAGACCTTGGCTGCGGCAAGGGTATGTGCCTGAAATGCGCCGCCCAGATGGGTTACAAAAAGGTGGCGGGCCTTGAACTGGACCAGGGCCTTTTGAAAATTGGCCGCAGGAACATGGAGAAGCTGGGACTTGACGCCCAGGTGATATACGGCAACGCCATGGAGTACGGCGACTACGACGATTACGACCTGTTCTATTTCTTCAACCCCTTCGGCCCACCGGTCTTTGAAAAGGTCATCGGGTTCATGCTGGAGAGCCAGCAGCGTAGGAACCGGGACATTTGGGCGGTGTATAACCACCCGGTGTCCGGCTATCTTTTTGAGGAGGCGGGGTTCACGGCGAAGCTGGAGAGCTTCGACAACACCCGGGGCTTCAACGTGAAATACTATCTTCTGCCAAAGCGTAAAACCCCTTGACATTTTTCTACCGCCGCGCTATAATTTAAGGCACAGTAAAAATGCAGTGAAGAGGAAGCCGGGGCCCTCATGCCCCCGCGCCAGAGAGCCCGCGCCAACCGCTGAGAGCGCGGGCAGCGGCGGCGGTCCCGGTACCACCTTGGAGCACCCACCGAAAGGCCGGGCGGGCGGCGCCGTTACACGCCAACTTGAGGAGACTTCGCGCAAGCGAACGTCTTGAATTCGGGTGGAACCGCGGTGCGCCTTAAATTCTTTATATACGAAGGCTTGCGTCGCCCCAGGCAGAGTTCGCAAAGCGAACTCTTATGCTGAGGGCGGCGTTTTTATTATGCCCGTCCCGGCGGAAAGGAGAAAAGCTATGATCACTATCGACCTGAAAGGCCAGCCAAAGGAATTTGAGGCGGGCGTGACCCCAGCCGAGGTGGCAAAGTCCATCGGCATGGGGCTCTACAAGTCCGCCTGCGCCGCCAGAGTAAACGGCGAGGTAAAGGACCTGCGCACCCCTCTTACGGAGGACTGCGCGCTGGAGATCCTCACCTTCGACGACCAGGACGGCAAGAAGGCCTACTGGCACACCACCTCCCATATACTGGCCCAGGCCGTGGGCCGGCTGTACCCGGGCACTAAATTTGCCATCGGCCCGGCCATTGACAACGGTTTCTACTACGACTTCGACCTGCCCGCCCCCATCTCCCCCGACGACCTTCCCAGGATAGAAGAGGAGATAAAGAAGATAATCAAGGAGAACAGGTCGCTTACCCGCTTCGAGCTGGAGCCGTCTGCCGCCATGGAGAAGATGTCCGGCCAGGAGTACAAGCAGGAGCTTATCGAGGAGCACAGCGGGAACGGCGAGAAGATAAGCTTCTATGAGCAGGGGGACTTCTGCGACCTGTGCGCCGGGCCCCACCTGATGAGCACCGGCGGGGTAAAGGCCGTGAAGCTCACCTCCATAACCGGGGCCTACTGGCGGGGGGACTCCACAAAGAAAATGCTCACCAGAATTTACGGCATCTCCTTCCCCAAGGCAAGTCAGCTTGAGGAGCATTTACAGATGCTGGAGGAGGCCAAGAAGCGGGACCACCGCAAAATAGGCCGGGAACAGGGCCTCTTCATGCTCCGGGACGAGGGCCCGGGCTTCCCCTTCTTCCTGCCCAAGGGCATGGTGCTGAAGAACCTGCTTATCGACTACTGGCGGGAGGTCCACAAGAAGTACGGCTATATGGAGATAAGCACCCCCATCATGCTCAACCGCCAGCTCTGGGAGCGCAGCGGCCACTGGGAGCACTATAAGGACAATATGTACACCACCGTTATCG
Organism: Acutalibacter muris; assembly: GCF_002201475.1. NCBI lineage: Bacteria > Bacillati > Bacillota > Clostridia > Eubacteriales > Acutalibacteraceae > Acutalibacter > Acutalibacter muris. The sequence goes on from NZ_CP021422.1 coordinate 3,649,160, forward strand.
ACGAAACCAATTTCGGCATAAAGCCCATGAACTGCCCCGGCGGTATGCTTGTCTACGCCAACGAGCCCCATTCCTACAGGGAGCTGCCCATGAGGGTGGGAGAACTGGGCCTTGTCCACCGCCACGAGCTCTCCGGCACCCTGCACGGCCTGTTCCGGGTGCGCTGCTTCACCCAGGACGACGCGCACATCTTTATGACCCCGGACCAGATGCTGAACGTTATCCAGGAGACCGTGCGCCTGTTTGACGAGGTATACTCCACCTTCGGCCTCAACTACACCATCGAGCTCTCGACTATGCCCGAGGACCATATCGGCACCGTAGAGGAGTGGGAGAGGAACCAGGACATATTAAAGCAGGCCATTACCGCCATGGGCAAGGACTTTGTGATAAACGAGGGCGACGGCGCGTTCTACGGGCCGAAGCTTGACTTCCACATAGCCGACAGCCTTGGCCGTACCTGGCAGTGCGGGACCATACAGCTTGACAGCCAGCTGCCCGAGCGGTTCCAGCTGGAGTACACCGGCGAGGACGGCCAGAAGCACCGGCCCGTGATGATACACAGGGTGGTGCTGGGCTCCCTTGAGCGGTTCATCGGCGTTATCACCGAGCACCTTGCAGGGAAGTTCCCCCTGTGGCTCAGCCCCGTCCAGGCGGTGGTCCTGCCCATTTCCGAGCGGCACCACGGCTATGCCAAGGCCCTCACCTCAAAGCTGGAGGAGGCCGGGCTCAGGGTGGAGTGCGACCTTCGGGCCGAGAAGACCGGCTACAAGATCCGCGAGGCCCAGGTACAGCAGACACCCTATATGCTGGTGGTGGGCGACAAGGAGATAGAGTCTGCGGGCATCTCCGTGCGTCACCGCAGGGAGGGCGATATGGGGCTCATGGACGCCGGGGCCTTTATCGATATGGCCCTGAAGGAGATAAAGACCAAAGAGCTCAAATAATCCTCGCTTCATAAGCATAGCCCCCGCTTTCCTCCTTGGGAGGGCGGGGGCTCAATTCTGCCCATAAACGCTCGCCCAAGTGGGCAAAAACTCGTCATCCCGCCGAAAAATGAATTTTTCACTAAAACCTCTTGCATTTTTCTCTCCTTCCGCTAAAATAGGTGGAGTTTCAAAAACCAACGCTCCCAAAACCGGGAGGCTTGCTTCAAGGCAAGGAGGTATTTCAAAATGTTCCAGCTTCGATGGGTATGGACCCGAATGGCGGGCTGCCACCGCCGGTATGTGTTCGCTCTGTTCTCCACCGCCGCCCTGGCCGTCTTAGCCCTGGGCAACTCCATGATAACCGCGCGCATCATGGATACCGTGTTCTACCCCTTACAAGAATCCGGCACAGTCACCCCCGAGGTCATGCACCAGCTTATTGTGTTGGTGGCGGTTCTGGTGGGCTTCGTGCTGTTCCGCACGGGCTTCGGCTATTTACAGATCATGATGTACGAGACCTGCTCCCAGAAGCTCATCTATGAGCTTCGCCGGGACCTCTACAAGAATATGCAGGAGCAGGATCAGGCCTTCTATGGGGCCTACCGCACCGGCGACCTGATGACCCGTCTCACCGGCGACATGGACATGATACGCCACGCGGTCTGCTGGGTCATACGCCAGCTTATAAGCTGCACGGTGCTTTTCTTCACCACGGCCATCACATTTTTAGTCACCGACTGGCAGTTCGCCCTGACCATGCTGGCCGTGACCCCCTTTATCTTCTTCCTGACCTATATGTTCTCAAAGCGGGTGCGCCCCCTGTATGTAGACGTGCGGGAAAAGCTCTCAAGCCTCAACACCGCCGCCCAGGAGAACATCGCCGGCAACCGGGTGGTAAAGGCCTTCGCCCGGGAGGACTACGAGATAGAGCGCTTTGATGAGAAGAACCAGGCCTATAGAGAGGCCAACAAGACCTCCTCCCTGCTGTGGCTGAAGTTCAGCCCCTATATCGAGACCCTGTCCCAGTCCCTGTCAATAGCGGTGCTCTTGGTCGGCGGCATCTTCCTCATTAACGGCAGGATAACCATCGGCACCTTCACCATGTTCAACGGCCTGACCTGGACCCTCTCGGACCCCATGCGTATGCTGGGTATGCACCTTAACGACCTTCAGCGCTTCTTCGCCAGCTCCTCGAAGATAATCGAGCTGTACTACGCAAAGTCCACCGTGGTGTCCCGGCCCGACGCAGTGAAGTCCAAGGGCAGGATAAAGGGCGAGATACAGTTCAAGTCTGCCGGCCTCAGACTCCACGGCACAGAGGTGCTGGAGGATATAGACCTGACCGTAAACCCCGGGGAAACTGTGGCCATAATGGGCCCCACCGGCGCGGGTAAGACCTCCCTTATAAGCCTTATCCCCCGCTTTACGGACGTGACCAAAGGCGAGGTGGACATTGACGGCGTGCCCGTAAGAAGATACGACCTGAAATCCCTGCGCTCGGCAATAGGTATAGCCACCCAGGACGTGTTTCTCTTCTCCGATTCCGTTGACGGCAACATAGCCTACGGCGACAGCGATATGTCCGAGGAGGAGGTAAAGCGCTTCGCAAAGATGGCCGATGTGGACTTTGCCGAAAAGCTCTCAGAGGGCTTCGACACGGTGATAGGCGAGCGGGGCACCGGCCTTTCCGGCGGCCAAAAGCAGCGCATAGCCCTTGCCCGGGCCCTGGCGGTAAAGCCCAGTATCTTAATACTGGACGACACCACCAGCGCCGTGGACCTGGAGACCGAGAAGTACATACAGGAGCAGCTGGCAAATCTCGATTTCCCCTGCACGAAGATAATCGTGGCCCAGCGCATCTCCACCACCAAGCGGGCCGACAAGATAGTGGTCATCGAGAACGGGCGCATCACTGACGTAGGCACCCATCAAGAGCTGTCCCAAAAGCCCGGCTACTACCGCGAGGTGTTCTTATTACAGAACGGTCAGGACGAAAACATGAAGGTATCAGTTAAGGAGGTGGGTTAAATGGCAAGAAACCGCTTTGACGTTGACGAGAATCTTGAAACTCCGTTTAATATAAAGCACCTTTTAAGGGCCGGTACCTACATAGGCCGGCACAAGAAAAAGATGGCGCTTTCCCTGGTTTATTCCGCTGTCTCCGCGGCGGCGGCCCTGGTGGGGCCCCTGCTGGTCCAAAGGGGCATAAACGTCTCCGTGCCCAATAAGGACTGGAGGGAGCTGATACTGCTGAGCGTTGTCATGCTGGCGGCCATTATCACCTCCATCATGTTCGGCCGGGCCAGGAGCAAAAATATGATATCCGTGGGCCAGGACATCGTCTACGACATCAGAAAGGACCTGTTCGCCCACCTGCAAAAGCTCCCCTTCCAGTTCTACGACGACCGCCCCCACGGCAAGATACTCACCCGCGTGATAAACTACATCAACAGCGTTTCCGACGCGCTCTCAAACGGCATCATCAACTTTGTCCTTGAGATATTCAACCTTATTCTGATAGCCGTCTTTATGCTCATCTGCGACGTGCGGCTGTCCCTGGTGGTCATGGCCGGCGTGCCGCTGCTCCTGCTAGTGGTGATGATAATTAAGCCCGCCCAGCGCCGGGCGTGGCAGGACGTGTCAAATAAGAGCTCCAACCTCAACGCTTACCTTCACGAGAGTTTAGATGGCATGAAGATAACCCAGGCCTTCACCCGGGAGGAGGAGAACGCCGAGATTTACGACCGGCTCAATAAGAACTGCTACCGTACCTGGATGAAGGCCCAGTACACCTCCAACCTTATCTGGGTCTCGGTGGACAATATCTCCGTGTGGGTGGTGGGGGCCATGTACATCGTGGGCCTTACGGTCCTGGGCCCCAGTATGCAGATAGGCACCATCATCGCCCTGTCCTCCTACGCCTGGCGTTTCTGGCAGCCCCTTCTTAACCTGTCGAACCTCTATAACACCTTTATAAACGCCGTGGCATATTTGGAGCGCATCTTTGAGATGATGGATGAGCCCGTCACCGTGGACGACGCTCCCGACGCCACGGAGCTGCCGCCCATTAAGGGGCAGGTCACCTTTAAGGATGTGGTGTTCTCCTACGACGGCACGGTGAACGTTCTTGAGAACTTCAACCTGAACGTAAACCCCGGCGAGTCCGTGGCCCTTGTGGGTCCCACCGGCGCGGGCAAGACCACCGTTGTGAACCTTATCTCCCGCTTCTACAACCTCACCGGCGGTCAGGTGCTTTTAGACGGCCACGACATCTCAAAGGTAACTCTCCACTCCCTGCGCAGCCAGATGGGCATCATGCTCCAGGACAGCTTCATCTTCTCCGGCACCATCATGGACAATATCCGCTATGGCCGCCTGGACGCCACCGACGAGGAGGTCATAGAGGCCGCCAAGACCGTCTGCGCCCACGAGTTCATAAGTGGGATGGAGGGCGGCTACAACACCCAGGTCAACGAGCGCGGCTCACGCCTTTCCCAGGGCCAGCGCCAGCTGGTGGCTTTTGCGCGCACATTGCTCAGCGACCCGAAGATTCTGGTGCTGGACGAGGCCACCTCCTCCATAGACGCCAAGACGGAGAGGCTGGTGCAGCAGGGGCTCAACGCCCTCTTGAAGGGCAGGACTTCCTTTATAATTGCCCACAGGCTCTCCACCATCAAGAACTGTGACAGGATACTGTATATCTCCGATAAGGGGATCGCTGAGATGGGAAGCCATAAGGAGCTGCTTGAGAGGAAGGGGAAATATTACCAGCTGTATACGGCGCAGGTGGAGGATTAAGATTTTATTATTTAATTTAAATAAAGTATTGACAAAATATCTCTTTTGTTATATCATTTATATGATAAAAAATACAATATAAAAGGAGGCCATTTATGAAAAACAAAAAATTTCAGTGTCTTACATCATTTCTTTTAGTCCTAACACTTCTGTTCTCTTGCTTTGTTTCCCCTGTCCAAGCAAAAGCAGATGACACATTCTTGTCGGTGGAATCGGCATCATCAGAAGATTTATATTCACAATACTTTTCTGAACCCGATAACCCTATTGTTTCTCAAGAGCCCTATTTACCGCCCGATGGGGAAATTGCAGTATACGATAGTAATGATGCCACGCTTGTTACATATGCAGATGGTACAGAAGCTATTGTTTCTGCAATCCCATTAAATACAGAACAAGAATCTGAAGCAAGAGGTTGGCAAGACAAGTTACTATGTAGTGTGAAAGGAGACGGTAATGGAAAAATTACTATAACTTTTGCAGCTACATTGATAACCTGGGGAACAGACCTCGACGTTAACCTTTATTATGGTACGTGCAGGACGGAAACCCCGAATACTCATAGAAACACCTGGAAAATAACATCACTCGGTTTGACTAATGCGGTTTTTGAAACTACCATTAGCACAACAAAATATTTTAGGCTTAGAGTAGACGGTACAATGTGCGGCGATGTCTTATCTGCCGACTTAGTCAAATTCCTTATGAACAAAAAGGCATCTCCTTACCCAAAATATACGTGCCCTGTCTCGGGGAAAATTTGTGTCGGACCATACTATACATATTTTGCTAAAACCACACCAATCAATTGGAATGGTCGAAACACTTTCATAAGATATTTCAATAACACATATAACAATGGGAAAGACCCTTGGAATTGGGACAATTATGACATCCATCATATCAGGCCTCGCGGATTTGGCGGATTAAATGATAACGGCAATTTAATACCTCTCCCCAAAGCAACTCATACAAAGTTCACAACATGGTGGAAAAGCTATGCATGACAAAGGAGAAGAACCCAATGAAAAACATTCATGAAATTATGTCATTACTTGAGAATGACTCCTTCTGGGAACTGTGCAATACCCATAGTGCAGACCCGGAGCTTCTCCGTAAATTCACTGACAAGTATGATTTGCCCGAGGATTATCTTGACCTGTTAAACATAACAGACGGGTTTAAGCTTTTTCATGCGGGCGATTATACGATGAACGACATGGCCTGGACATTGGAGGTCGCGGAGAAATATCATGACGGCTGGTGCGAGAACGTCCTGGAGATTGGCTATTTTATGGACAATGTACTGCTGATTGACCTGAACAAGACCCACACGGACCAGTACCTGTTTGTAGGCCCCTCTTGTGTAACGGACGGATTTGTTTGTGTCGGAACGGTCACGGATTTTCTCAACGGGCTTATTGAGAACCATGGCGATGTGCCCCACTGGATGGCCTGTGGTACGGGGCCATATGACTTCGGCGAAAAGTAAAAAAGGCCGCTCTATCCTTAAAAGATAGAGCGGTTTCTCTTTTGCTCTGTGTTCAGCCCATTTTCTCAAGCAGCCTGCTCTTCTTCAGCGCCAGTCTGACCACCGCGCACAGCGGCACCGACACCACCACGGCTATCACAGCATTGATCCCCGATGTCACCGTCTTAGTCGCCAGCGCCGTCAGCACCGCCCCCATCTCGCTGCCCAGCAGCAGCCCCTGCACAAACGCCTTGCCCAAGTACAGTATCATATACGTCAGGCTTCCCGCAGCAGCCGCAAGGACATTCTGCCCATGGTTCCCGGCCCGCGACCCGTGCAGGTTCGCCGCCCAGCCGCAAACCGCCGCCAGCAGGAACTTGAACAGGAATGTAAACGGCGCGCTTGCTATATACGCCGGGTTCGTCAGGTCGTAAAGCCCCGAACCTATCCCCGCCGCCAGTCCGCCGCCTATGGGCCCCAGCACAAATCCCGACAGCAGGCAGAAAATATTGCCAAAGTGTATTCTCGAAACGTCCCCGATAGCCACCGGCACCGGCACGCTCAGATAGTTGGACACGAACACCAGCGCCGCGAATACGCCTACCGCGGATATTTTGTAGATTTTAGTCTGCTTCTCCATAAAGAACCACTCCTTAGAGTAAAATATATATTTCCGGCCTGAATCCGTCGGGAATATTCAGTCTAGCATAATTATATGCGCGCCACTCCTGTCTCCCTTGCGACCCGTGCTACAGCCCCTGCTATAGCCGGAGCTACCGCCTTATTGAACGCGCTGGGGATAATGTTCTCCTCGGAGAGCTCCCCCTCCGGGATTATCCCCGCCAGGGCCCTTGCCGCCGCCAGCTTCATCTCCTCGTTTATCTCCCTGGCCCGCACCTCCAGCGCGCCCCTAAAGATCCCCGGAAAGCACAGCACATTGTTTATCTGATTCACGCAGTCCGACCGCCCGGAGCCCACGACCCTGGCCCCCGCCGCTTTCGCCTCCTCGGGGAAGATCTCCGGCGTGGGATTGGCGCAGGCGAAGACTATCGCGTCCCCCGCCATGGACCGCACCATGTCCTTCGTAACGCACCCCGGCGCGGAGAAGCCCATGAACACGTCCGCGTCTTTAATCACATCCGCAAGCGTCCCCCGCTTTCTCTCCGGGTTAGTGGCCTCCGCCAGCTCCGCCTGGGCGGGAGTCATCCACTTCTCCCCCGGGCAGAGGGCTCCCTGTTTATCACAGACCACCACATTTTTGAGCCCCAGCGCCATCAAAAGTCTTGTACAGGCTGTGCCCGCCGCACCCGCGCCGTTCACCACCGCCGAGACCCTGTCTATCTCCTTGCCCACCACCTTCAGGGCATTTATCATGGCCGCCACCGTCACCACCGCCGTGCCGTGCTGGTCGTCGTGGAATACGGGGATGTCCAGCCGCTCCTTCAGCTTTCTCTCTATCTCAAAGCACCTGGGCGCGGCGATATCCTCCAGGTTTATCCCCCCGAAGGACCCGGCTATAAGCTCCACCGTGCGCACTATCTCGTCCACGTCCTTGGAGCGTATACATATGGGGAACGCGTCCACCTCCGCAAATGCCTTAAAGAGGGCGCATTTGCCCTCCATCACCGGCATACCCGCCTCGGGCCCAATGTCCCCCAGCCCCAGCACCGCCGTGCCGTCGGTCACAACGGCCACCAGGTTGCCCCTTCGGGTGTAGGTAAAGGATTTCTCCGGGTCCTTCTGTATCTCGAGACACGGCGCCGCCACCCCGGGGGTGTAGGCCACGGACAAATCGTCCCGGCTCTCCAGGGGACAGGGGGTCTCTATGCGTATCTTCCCCCGCCATTTCTCGTGCATTTCCAACGCTTTCTCATTATAATCCATGGATATCCCTCATTCAGATAAGCTTGATAAAATCATTATACCACTCTGCCACGCTAAAATCAACCGGGCCGATTATACAAACATAGCTCCCCATTACATATTGTTTTGGTATGTTTATTTCCCAGCTTTTTATCAAAGCCCTTAACTTATTCCCGGAAATGCCGACATAAGATATGACAGAATAAAATCCCCGGGGAGGTCATCATATGACGGTAAAGCAGATAGCACAGAGCCAACAGCAGCAGCGGGTAAACACTTTGACCCGAAGGGCACAGAGCGGGCCCCACGTAAATCCCTACGGCACGCCGGGCATGAGCCTGAACGGCGCGGGGGATTTCCGCAGGATAGTTTCTGTGGACGAGTCTGTGGCCCGTCAGGTCAGGCAGCTTGCCCTTGACCACATGAAAAACGGCTATGGGGTCAGCGACGGAGAGGACGTCAGTGCCGCCATTCGGGACTATACCCTGTCCCTTCCCCCCGAGGAGCGTCTCAGCGCGTCCTGGACGCTGAACGAGATATTCCACAGCGAAGCCCGCCGCCTGGGGGAATTTGTCCACAGCCAGGACCCGGGCTGGGACTGGGGCAAGCCCTTTGACGCCGGTATTCTGGACGGCTATGTTCCGGGGGTAGATACCAGGGCGTAGAATTCCTCAAGGGCCCCGGCCAGGGCCTTTGGCTTTTCCTCGTTTGCCACACCTCCTCACCGCCCGGACCGTACTATAATAAAGACAGCTTTACAGAATCGAGGTAATGATAAATGCCCTATAGCGCCTGCATATTCGACCTGGACGGCACCCTTGCCGACACCCTTCACTCCATCGCCCACTTTGGCAACGGAACCTTAGAGGCCTTCGGCTATCCCCCCATCGACCCCATCGAGTACAAGCAGCTGGTGGGCAACGGCGCTGACCTGCTCATGCGCCGGATGCTGGCCCGGGTGGGTGCCAAGCTTTCAGAGGAGGAGCTAAAGAGGTTCCGCGCCGAATACGACCGCCGGTACGCCGATGACCCCATGGCTCTCGTGGGGGCCTATCCCGGCCTGCCCTATGTGCTGCCCCGCCTGCGGGAATCTGGCATGAAGCTGGGGGTACTCTCTAACAAGCCCGACGACATGACCCAGGCTATCGTGGCCGGGCTGTACCCGGGCATATTCCACACCGTCCACGGCCAGCGGGAGGGCATACCCACAAAGCCCGACCCTGCCGCCGTGCTTGCCCTGGCAGAGGAGCTGGGCGCTGCCCCTGGCGGGGTGCTCTATATCGGCGACAGCGGCGTGGACATGGACACTGCCAAGAACGCCGGCATGGACTCCTGCGGGGTGCTATGGGGGTTCCGCTCTAAGGAGGAGCTTTTGGAGCATGGGGCCATGTACCTGGCGGGGGACCCGGCGGAGCTCGAAAAAGTTATCGAAAAACGATAAATATGTATTGACAAACGATATATATCGGGTTATAATAGAGCCATAAACTCACTGGAGGTGCTCTGTTATGACTAATAAGGAAAAGCGTTTTGAAATGCTCACAAAGGCGGCGACGGTGTTTTCAAAGCTGTTCGAGGTGGGCTACCAGATACTGGCAATAGGCATGATGGTGGGGCTTGTGCTATTCGTTATTGACAAGAGCTTCGACTGGGGCGCGCTGGTCCGGGGAGACCCGGAGATAGGGGAGCAGCTGGCGGTAAACGGCTTCTCCATCGTCATCGGCAATTCCGACGGGACCCTGAACAACGCGGCAATGATAATTTTCCTGCTGGCTGGGGCCATGTCCGGGGAGCTTATGGCCTGGGTGTTCCGCAACGTGAATCTTGTGCTGCGCACCACCCAGGGGCTCACTAAGTTCTCACAGGGCAAGACCCCCTTCCAGAAGGACAACGTGCGCATGATAAGGGAGATCGGCATTTTCTTCATCTCCATAACGGTGGTCCACTTTGCGCTGAGCTCCCTTGCCGTGCTCATTATCGGCCCTGAGATGGCCGAGGTCAGCGTGGGCATGGGGAACATAGTCGCGGGCGTTCTCATGCTCTGTCTGTCCCAGGTCTTCGCCCTGGGGCAGAAGATGCAGGAGGACGTGGACGGATTGGTATAAGCCTATGGGACATATAATCCTGCGCCTTGACCGCCTGATGCTTGAGAAAAAGATATCCCTGAACGACCTGGCCGCTCAGGTGGGCATAACCTATGTGAACCTCTCAAAGCTCAAGAACAACCATGTAAACGCCCTCCGCTTCTCTACCCTTGCCGCTATCTGTAAGGCCCTTCAGTGCCAGCCGGGGGATATCCTGGAGTACGCGGAGGAGGAAGGGGAGGAATAAAGAAAGAGTAAAGAGAAACACCGTGCGGGGCTTTCGCACGGTGTCCTTTGTTTGGCTAAATTTAGATGGCTATCCACCAGCACACGCCGTACCTGTCGATGACCGTGGCGCAGCAGCTGCTCCAGGGCAGAGAGCCCAGCGGGTCCACCACCACCCCGCCCTCGCTGAGCACGTCAAAGGCCCTTTTGACGGCCTCCTCGCTGCCCAGCTCAAAGGCGTTGAAGGTCATGGTCTGAAGCTTCTCCCTATGGAGGTACTCCACGTCATAGTCGGTCCTGGCCTCGGACAGCGCCAATATCGGCTCGCCGTCTACCGACAGCTCGCAGTGCTCGTACTGGTCCCCCGCCGGGGTCTTCATCTCCAGCGTGGGCTCCGCGCCGAAGGCTTTGCAATAGACTTTGGCTGCCTCCAGGCTGTTGTGTACATAGACTTGAGTGCAGTTCTTCATTTTCTTGCTCCTTTTTTCTGTTTTCTATCCGATCAGCATCCTGCCCTCGGGTAAGATACTGGGTGCGGTTTTCATCTTCATCATTATGGACAGACCAAAGGATACCGGGCCGACCCTGCCGATGAACATCGTAAGGCACAGTATAATGCGCGACAGCGGCTCCAGTTTCCCGGTCACCCCCGCACTTAACCCCGCCGTACCAAAGGCAGAAGCCGCCTCGTACAAGAGGTCAATAAACCGTATCTGCGGATTCAAAAGCGTAAAGGCACAGGCGTCCGCGAACACCACGCCCAGCCCCAGGAGCACTACGGTCATAGCCTTATACACCACCCCCGGCGCAAACCGATGCCGCAGCACCACCGACTCCTCCCTGCCCCGCAGCGTGGAGCCCACCGTTACCAGCAGCACCACCAGGGTGGTGGTCTTTATCCCCCCCGCCGTGGAGCCCGGGCAGCCACCGATAAACATCAGCGCCACAGAGAGCACTTTCGTAAAGCTCCCCTGGGCCCTGATATCTACCGAGGCGAACCCGGCCGTCCTGGTGTTCACCGACTGGAACAGGGCCGTATTCAGCTTGGCGGGAAAACTCAGCCCCTCCATAGTCCGGCCCCACTCCATCAGGAGAAAGCCCAGGGTGCCCGCCGCCAAAAGGGCGCAGGTGGCCCGCAGGCATACCTGAGAGTGGAAGTTGAGCCTTTTGCGCCCCTGATGCTTCAGGGGGAGCAGCAGCTTGCACTGGTATATGTCCCGCACCACCACAAAACCCAGCCCTCCAATAACTATCAGCGCGTCAATGGTCAGACACACCAGCGGGTCACCGGTAAAGGCCGTCAGGCTGGAGTTGCCCGGCACGAAGCCCAAAATGTCAAAGCCCGCGTTGCAGTAGGCCGACACCGCCACAAATACCGAGGGCCACACCCCCGCCGCGCCGTACTCCGGCACGAAGCGCAGCATTAAAAGCCCCGCGCCCAGAAGCTCACAGGCGAAGGTGAACCCCAGCATAAGCTTTAAAAGGGAGACCGCGTCGGGCATATCGCTGCCGGAGGCCTCCCCGGTCAGTATTACCTCCCGAAGTCCCAGCCGCCTGTGTACAAGCAGTGAAAACCCTGTGGCGAAGGTGGACAGGCCCAGGCCCCCCAGCTGTATAAGCAGGAGCACCACCGCCTGCCCGAAGGGGGACCAGTGGCCGGTGGTGTCCACCACCGAGAGCCCCGTAACGCAGGTGGCCGAGGTGGCGGTGAACAGCGCATCCAGTGGGTGGGTAAAGCTGCCCGCCGCCGAGGATACCGGCAGCGTCAGCAGAAAAGTCCCGGCAAGGATAAGCAATACAAAGCTTACCACGATCACCCTCACCGGGGCCGCGGCCTTTTTTACCTTCCCAAAGTTCCGTTTTGTCCTGCTGAAATACTGCAAGCGCCTCACCCACTCCCTTAATTATTAAGCAGTTATCTTTTATCAGGCCATGGCCATGAGCTTATCAAGCCCGGTCTTCTGAAGGGCTATCATCAGCGGCACCCCCAGCGCATAGCAGACCACCAGTTCTCCTATTCCCACAGAGAACGCCCCGGCAAGAAAGCCCCCCAGAGAGGCATTGCCCCAGCTGAATACCCCCGCGTCCGAAAAGCAGCAGAGCTCAAGCCCAACTATCACGGCGTTCGCGATAACCGGCGGCAGCGGCGCCAGCCAGGGCACCCCTTTGAACCTCACCCTGGACAGCGCCAGGGTCCCCACCGCCGCCACAAAGGAGGCAAGGGTCCCGAATACCCAGTCTACAGCCCCGAAGGGGCTAGTAAGGTTCGCTATAAAGCACCCCAGCGCCAGCCCCGGCACCGCGGCAGGGGTAAACGCCGGCAGCACGGTAAGCGCCTCGGAGAAGCGAAACTGCACCGGCCCGTAGGCAAGATTAACAGCGGCGGCAAGATAAGTGAGTCCGGCATACATTGCCGCGATCACAGCGCTTACCGCCATAAAGCGCACCTTTTTAGAGTTTGACATAAAGATCCCTCCTAGTATTTTTTAAGGTCAGGATTTTGCGACTGACCGCGGCCAAAGCCCGGCCGCAAGCATAAGAATACGACTTTTTGGCCAAAAAAGCAAGCCCCGCAGCGAAATTTCCCCTTGCGCTTTTATAAAAAGGAGGGTATAATAATAAAGTCGTGCGGGTATGGCGGAATTGGCAGACGCGCCAGATTTAGGTTCTGGTGGGAAACTGTGCAGGTTCGAGTCCTGTTACCCGCACCATCCTAAGAAAACCAAAAAGATATTTGGGCAAAAAACCGCGTAACCACGCGGTTTTTTGCATCTCAAAAGCCTGGATTTGAAAAGTGCGAAAACGTGGATGGCAAAACGGCGTTTTGGCTTTGCGGCAGGAAGTGAACCCTCACAACAACAGAATAAAGAGAAAAGAGAGGGCCAGCAGGAGAAAAACTGCTGGCCCTCTTGCTACAAAAATACATAGCCGGTCGCTGGAGAATTTCTCCGAGAACAAGCGACCGGCTTTTTTTATTTCAGGAAGGAGCTGAATCTATGATAACCCTAAAAAAGTGGCACGGCCCCATGCGGACCACGCTGGCCCTCCCCCTGCGCGAAGCAGAAATTCAAAAGACGCTTGTCAAGGCGTTCCGCACTGCGCCCTTCAAGGTCACCGCCGACGATGTGTCTCCAGAGGCCCTGGCCATGCTGAATGGGAAAGAAATTGATCTGGACGAACTGAACTTTCTTGCCAAAAACCTCGACCGGTTTACCCCGTATGAGCAAGACCAGTTTTGGGCGGCTGTACAGGTGGAGCAGCCGTCAGACCTCAAAGCGCTTATTAACCTCGCCTTTAATATGGAAAGGTACACGCTGGTGCAAAATGTCACTGACCTGGCTGCTGTGGGCAGGAAATACTTGCTCAATAAGATGGGGGCTCTGCCCGCTTCCGAAATTGATAAACTCGACTTCGAACAGGCAGGCCGTGACCTGCTGACCAGCGGAAATGGGACTCCCACCACCTACGGTCTGCTTTTTGCAAGCAAAGATGTGCCGTACCGTGAAGTCTATCACAGTACCACGTTCCCCTACTGCGAACCCCGCCGGGACATTATTGCCGTCGCGCAGATGGAGTACGGCCCCAAAACCGAGTACCTGTACCTGCCGGAAGATGAACTCGCTGTCATCAAAGCGGCCAGGCGGATGGGTGCGCCCTCCCCGGATATGTGCAAGGTGGCGTTCACGGATTTCATGCTGGACAATTCCATGTGGATACAGCACTTGGAAACCATGCTGCGGGATCATGGCCTCGGGGTGGCAAACGAACTGGCTGACGCATTTCCGAAAACCACGGAAGGTATGGAGAAGCTGGCTGCGGTTGTGGAATACGCCGATGTTTCCGGCAGCGGGGACATTATGCGTGTGGCCCGGCATCTGGAGGATTTTGTGTTCATCAAAGACGCGGAAACAGACGAAGATGTAGGCCATCACTTTGTCAGTTTTGACAGCGAGTATCGCGTTTCGCCGGAGTTGGCAGACTATATCGACTTTGACGCCCTGGGCAATCAGATCAGTGAGGATCGAGAGGGGCAGTTTGTGGAAGGAGGCTTCGTCTGCATGGACAGCGGCTGTTCGCTGGAAATGATTTTGGACGATGACCTGGACCTTGCAATGAGGGGGATTTAGCATGATAAAAGTTAAAATCGCCAACAAAAACGGGGCAGAACTTGAGCGGGAACTGCCCACCGACATTCATCAGCTCTACCATGATATGCGGGAGGCTGGCATCAGCAGGCCGCCCAAAAACATCCTGCTCCATGACGATAAGGACGTGGAAGTCACCCTGTCCTCCGACAGCAAGATCGGCAACCGCCTGCTACGGGTGTTCGGCAAGAACGACACCCTGGCTGACGCCAACACCGTGGCCTTTGCCGTCAGTTCCGCCAGAGAAGAAATTCTCACAGACCTGGAGCAGAACATCGTCCACAATCAGTACCTCATCAAAGAAATGCTGTTCGATGATATCAAAGCCATGACCCAGGCCGCCGGGCCGGTCAAGCTGACGTTCTACTGCCCCCTGGTGGGCCAACTGGATGATGGCGAGTGCGACGAGTATATCGAGGTTGGCAGCGGTTTTCTGACCGCGTACCAAGACCAAATCGAGCTGGGCATTGCCGATGAGCAGGTCCCCGAAATGGGCGATATGGCTCAGTATTTGGGCGATAATCCTGGAGTGGCAGATAAGCTCATGCCGGCTGTTTGGACGGTGGAGGAAATAGACGGCAGGCTCCTGGGCCGGATCGACTGCCACCTCAAGGAGCTGCTCACGCCGGACGAGATGGCGGATTTGCGGGAGGAAATCCTCGGGCAGTGTTCGGATGGGCTTGGAGAAGGTTTCGAGCAACGGCCCATCGAAACCGATGAGGGCGACTTGTATGTTTCGTATTGGAACAGCAGTGATGATTATTTTCTCTGCACCGAGGATGAGTTAGATGAACATTTGGAACCCCATCAAGGGATGGGCGGAATCTGAAGGAGGTATCACAATGAACGAATGGGATAAACTGCACCGGCAGGCAGAACGGTACAAGGCCGAGTATCCGTCCGGCACCAGAATTATGCTGCTGAGCATGGGCGAGGATATGCACCGTGTCGAGGATAACACACGCGGCACTGTGCTCACCGTCGATGACATCGGCACCCTGCACTGCAAGTTCGACAATGGCCGGTCGCTGGGCCTCATCCCCAACGAGGACTCCTTCCGCAAGCTGACCGAGGAAGAACTGGCAGAGGAACAGGAGCCGGATATAGATGAGGATGAAGATTTCGGCATGAAGATGTAGGAGGTGTTTCAATTTTGGATAGGTCGGATGGCGCATGGCTATCCGATTTTTTGATATGTTCGCGGGGATCGGCGGGTTCCGCTCTGGCCTTGAGGCCGTGGGCGGGTTTGAATGCGTCGGCCACTGTGAGATAGACAAATATGCAAATCAGGCATATAACGCTATGTATGATACGGAAGGAGAAGTGTTTTTTGCAGACGCCAGAACCATTGACCCGGCAGCGTTGCCGGATATCGACCTTATTTGCGGCGGCTTTCCTTGTCAGAGGTTTTCAATCGCTGGAAAACGGAGAGGATTTGCAGATGACGCCCGAGGGACTTTGTTCTTTGAAATCGCCCGTCTTGCCTCCGCTAAAAGACCTGCATTTCTGCTGCTTGAAAATGTTCCCGGATTGCAAAGTTGCGTGGCAACTTTTTCGCATCGACGGCTGCCGGACGTTTGCGACGATCCTCAGTACGCTGGATGAACTGGGGTACGATGTCGCGTGGCAGGTGCTTAACAGCAAGGATTTTGGAGTCCCCCAATCCCGCAAGAGAGTGTATATTGTCGGATATCTTAGAGGCAGATGTTCCGGCGAAATACTTTCTTTCACAGACGCAAATGGAGCGGCTCTTGAGCAAGTCTTACCAGGGCCGGAAGGGTGCCGGGTCTACTCCCCAGCCGGAGTGTCCATCACCCTGACAAGCACTGCTGGAGGTTTTGGCGGCAGGAGCGGTCTCTACGATGTCACCCTGCCTATCAAAGTCATGACCAAAGCTGGATACCAGCTTGCCCACCCTGGCGACAGCATCGATCTGGCCTATGCCACCATGAACACCCGGCGCGGCAGGGTTGGAGATAAAATCGCGCACACGGTCACCCCTGGAAATAATCAGGGGTATTTTTTTATTGACCTGAACGAAAGCCCGGAACTGACCGAAAACGCCAGGTGTCTGCTGGCCAACCAGGATGCTGGTATTGGCAAGTTCAAGGGTGGGAAATCGGGCGTGTTTGTCGAGGGGCAAGCACCCTTTTCCATTCCTGTGCAAGACGCAGACGGCAAACTGCATTATGGCAAAGTCCGCAAGCTCATGCCTATCGAATGCTGGCGGTTGCAGGGCTTTAGTGATGAACAGTTCCACAAAGCAGCCGCAACAGGGCTGTCTGACGCACAGCTTTATAAGATGGCTGGGAATGCCGTCACCGTGCCTGTTATCTCCGCATTGGGCGAGAAAATCAAGGAAATATTTTGGAGGTCATCATGCCAAACCATATAACAAATATCATTGAGATTAAGGGCGATCCTGCCAGGGTCAAAGCTCTGTTTGAGGCTGTCAAAAGCGATGAATATGGCCTCGGCTCCATTGATTTCAACAAACTGGTGCCTATGCCGCCGGAGTTGGATATTGAGGAAGGGAGCCGCACAGACCGCGGTCTGAAAGCATACAAGGACTTCATCGAAGTCTACACCTTTAACGGCAAGAAGGAAAACTTCGACTTGCTGAATATCCCCGAAAAGTCAGAGCAGGCATTTCTCCGGGTGCGGCCTGATATCGACCGTACCGCCTGGGATTTGGGCAGGCAGGCGTTTCAAAACAAGCAAAAGTATGGCATCACCAGTTGGTACGACTGGCGCATCAAAAACTGGGGTACGAAGTGGAACGCTTACGGCTACGAGGACGGCGTCCAGTTTGACGGCAAATCTCTGTGTTTCCTGACGGCCTGGTCTCCGCCAACACCGATCGTGGCGAAGTTGGCTCAGTTGTATCCCGACCTGGATTTTACCCATCAGTGGGCCGACGAGGATATCGGGTACAACTGCGGCGAGGTGGAATATCACAACGGCGCGCCAGATGGTGAATTCTTTCCCGTTGGGCAGGAGGCTGTCGACTATGCCAACAGCCTGTGGGAAAACGATGGGCTGGAGGAAGATGAGGAAATGGACGAGGAAGAAAGTATGGGAGGGCTGAAGTTATGAGTATCAAGCATATCACGACCAACGACCTGTGCCACATGAGAAACACCGAGGGGTTGGTTCTCCAGGGCTGCGGCGGTGACCTGCGGGAGTGGGTGGACGGCATCAACGAAATGCTGACCGAGGAAGGTATCCTGCGGGACGGCAGTAAGTTCAGTGACTGTTTGGCTTTTGAGCATGACGGGCTGACCTGCCTCCTGTTCCCCTTCGAGGGGGTCAACGTGGATATGGGCCGGTTGGCAATCTGGCGGCTGAAAACACATGACTCCTTCGGCGGCACCTGGCTGTCTGACTACGTGCCGAATCGTCTGGGCGGCTTTGAAAGCTCACCATTAGAAGAACCCGTAGAAACCGAGGACATGGATGGCGGGCTGTCCATGAAATAAGAATATCACAAATTTAGGCCGGTATCAATCGTTCAGAAAGCGATTGGTACCGGCCTTTTTTCGTTTTCTGGACGATTTCCGGCATGGAAAAGAGATGATGATGTATCAAATCGCCGGTATCTTGGGTGGGCAACAAAGCGCCCATCCTCCCCATTATCTACAGCCTGTTTCCCTTGGAATATGGCCGGTTTGTGGAGGTGTTCGGCGGCTCTGGGAGCGTGCTGCTGGGCAAGCCTCCTGACTCTTTTGAGGTGTACAACGACTTCGACCGCAATCTCACAAACCTGTTCCACTGCATGAAAGAACGGACGATGGCGACTATCCGGGAGTTGGGGTTTTCCAACCTCAATTCCCGCGCGGATTTCCAGGCTATCAAGAAGTTTTTTCAACATGAACAATTCGATGACAGATTCCTGGAAGAAGAAATGGAAATGACGGAAATCTTGTTCCCACCGCCAGCGGCAGAGGAATTGCAGGCCATCCGGCAGCGCATCACCAAGGATTACGACGTGCGCCAGGCGGCTATGTACCTGAAGTTACTGCGATATAGCTACTCCAGCGGAAAGAAATCTTTCGCCTCCCAGCCCTTCGACTTGCGGCGGCTGTTTGGCCTTATTCAGCAACTGGAGAGCAGATTGGCCAATGTGGTAATCGAAAATCAGGACTTTGAAACGCTCATCCACCACTATGATAGGCCTGACACCTTCTTCTATCTCGACCCGCCGTACTTCTCCACAGAGGATATGTACGCTGTGGAGTTTGCCTGGGCAGATCATGTTCGGCTGCGGGACACGGCGGCGAATATGCAGGGCCGGTTTCTGCTGTCCTACAACGATTGTGCAGAGATTCGAGAGTTGTACGACGGATTCCCCATTTTTGATTTCACCAGAGTCCACTCCATGGCTCAGCGGTATGAGGCCGGGAAGGAATTCAAGGAACTGCTCATCGGCAACTACGACCTGTTCGAGAGAGAAAAATCCAAGCCCGCTCAAATGAAATTTGAAATATAGGATGTGATTATTTTGAAGAATGAACAATTTATTCTGGTGTCCGTGCCCCTGGAGATGTTCCTGGAGGCAGGCATCAGCACGGAGAGCATCATTCAGGTGAGTGCTCGAGAGGGGAAAATCATCCTCGATACCCCGGACAGCACCGAGGATTATGTCTGCGACCGGGATTGCGATAACTGCCCGCTTAATGCTGTCCCCTGCGAGTTTGATTGCAAGGGCTGCCCCTGCGAGGCCAACTGCGATGGAAGGGGGGTGGACGAATGAAAAAGCTGCTGCGCATTTTGGGCAAGCGAGGGCGTATCACCATCCCCTTTGAAATCCGGCAGCGGGTGGGGTTTGTCTACAACGACGTGCTATCTTTCACCGAGAGTGAAGATGGGCGGTCGGTGGTTATCCGCAGGGAGAAGCTCTGCGATGACTGCCGGGGCAAGACCGTGAGCGCTATGGCGGATGACAGGACTATGTTGCTGGAACTGCTGGATTCGCTCCCCACGGAACTCAAGAAAGCAGCTTTTGTGCAGCTTTCGGAAAGTCTCGGCAGGCTGCCCAAGAGGGAAATTCGAACTGGACCGCCGCGCATCCGGGAAGCGGAAACGCCCATGTGATTGGAGGTGTTCGCGTATAAAATCAATCCGCGCTCCGCCCAGATCGTGGGGCATTTCTGGCTGAATCTTTGTTGCATATTTATTCGGATTTGGTCTGGACTTTTCGGAAGTTTATGGTATGCTTGTGGTCAAGAAAAACTCCAAGAAAGGATGAAATCCATGAAGAAAATCTTGACCGCTATTATAGCCGCCGCCCTGCTGGTCAGCAGCGCCGGGTGCCAGGTACAACAGCCCCAGGCACCACATTCAGAGCCGGAACCCGCGCCCCAGGCGCTCATCTTGAATGTAGCCTCGCCCAACGATACCAGTGAGGAACGCATTTACACGAGCGCTGTCATAGAGCAGATCACAGCTGGCCTCAAGGTTAAACTGGATACGGCAGATAAGAAGAAAGTGGAGCCAAAAGCCTCCCCTGCCGCCCAGCGGAAAGAGGTGCAGGAGTCGGAAAAACAGCCAGAAAATCCTGCCATAGAGTCAAAAGCAGCGACAGCAACTCCCACTCCCGAACCGCCTGCCACCGAGCCTGACGCCTACCTGAAAGTCACCGTAAGGGCAACTCCCACCCCGCCGCCAGCGGCTACTACTGCGCCGACTCCTACACCGGAGCCGCCAGTCCCCACTCCCGCACCTGCCGGGCCTACCCCTGCCCCGGCAGAACCCACACCGGAGCCGGTCATAGAGGAACCCACCTTCGACATCGGCTACTGGATCGGATACGCCCAAAGCTGCGCGCAAGGGTTGGGCCTGCGGCTGGAAAGCAGCGCGGTGGACTGCTGGGATAACCCCATCGGGGCCGGGCCGCACAGTACCTGCCTGGAGAGGGACATCAGCAGCCGATTGAATAGATATGCAAACGACCCGGATATCACCGATGTGTGGGTGTGGTACGAATCCACCGGGAACAACACCTACAACATCTATATCGGGTACGCATGATAACAAAAACTTAACACTAACACCAAGCGCACTGTGAAACCACGGTGCGCTTTTTTTGATGCCCAAAAGGGCAGAAAAGGAGAGAATATGACGTCTACTGTTAAACGGAAAAGCATGGCGCTGGTCATGGCACTGCTTCTGTGCTTTTCCATGTTCGTCAGCTTCGGAACTACGGCCCAGGCCGCTGGAGAGCGCTCGGAAATCTATATGGTGAGCTTCCCCCGTGACGCGGAAAGCAACCGCGACCATTGGGACCGGGACAACCTCCAGTTCATGAACGGTTGGTATATGGAGGCTTATGATATGTTCGCCACCTTTGCCGTTGGCTCCCATGAGGGCAAGGTGGCGTATTGTATTGAGCCGGGTACACCCATCGACAACGCCCACACGTTTACCGCCAAGGACGAAACATTTTGGGACAACTATCCGTCCTCGCTCAACAAGACTATCGACGCGGACACTATCAAATCCCTGATTGGGCGCATCCTGCAGTACGGCTACACCGGCAATATTGATCCCACCTGGGTATCTCAGAACAGCGCCGCAGCTGACAAGCTGGCACACGTTTATGCAACCCAGCTTCTGATTTGGGAAACTATCGTTGGCGAGAGGGATGAGCAGTTTGCTCACGTCAGCACCGGCGGGAAAAATCCTGTGCTTGATTTCATCAAGCCTGGGCATCCTCTGCGCTCCCGGATCATGGACAAGTATAATTCCATGGTCACCAGCGTCCAGAATCACAGCAAAGTGCCGTCCTTCATGGCGAAAAGCCGGGGCAAGGCTCCCACTATTGAGTTGGAATGGGATGGCAACCAGTACACTGCCAAGCTCACCGATGACAACAAAGTGCTGGGGAACTACAATTTTACCTCTGACTACACTGCAATGAAGTTCACCACCAGCGGCAACGTACTGACCATCACCAGTCCCACAGCTCCTACTGGTGATGTAACCGTCAGTGCCAGCAAAAAGGACTCTAAGCGCATGGGCCTGGTTGTGTGGGATGACGGCTCCTTCGGCCCCGGCGTTGGGCAGCAGAACACGGTCACCTACACCCAATCCGTTACCGACCCTATTGCCGCCTATCTCAAGCTGAACGTGTCCTACGGCTCCGCAAAGATCGTCAAGACCTCTGAGGACGGCAAAGTGGAGGGTATCACCTTCCGCATCACCGGCAGCAGCATCGACCAGACCGTCACCACCAACAGCCGTGGCGAGGTGCAGATCGACAACCTGCAGCCGGGAGAATACACCGTCACGGAGCAGGTGGATGGCGACTATGTCCCCCAGGAGCCGCAGAAGGTAACTGTGCAGGCCGGACAGACGGCGACCGTCAGCTTCAATAACAGCTTGCAGAAAGGCTCCCTGACCGTTACCAAGAATAGCGAGGACGGCTTGAATTCTGGTGTTCGTTTCCACTTATATGGGACTTCCAGTATGGGCGAAACTGTGGATCTGTACGCCACTACCAACATCTCTGGTGTAGCGCAGTTCACCGATGTGCCTATTGGCAGCGGGTACACCCTGGAGGAAGTGGATACGGCTGTCCGCTATGTTGTACCCGCCACTCAGACTGCCAATATTGAGTGGGAGAAGGTTACCAATGCCACCTTCCGCAATGTCCTCAAGAAGTTTAATATCACTCTTAACAAGGTGGACGGCGAAACAGGCACTCAGCAGGGCGACACCACTTTGGCAGGCGCTGTGTACGGCGTGTATAAGGACGGCGAGTTGGTGGACACCTACACCACAGATTCTGACGGACATTTTACCACCAGCTACTATGTGTGTGATTCCGGTTGGACGGTTCAGGAAATCACTCCCAGCGAGGGATATCCGCTGGACGAAACCTCCTACCCCGCGGGCGCTGATCCCAAACAGTATGAGGTGGAATTCAACTCGGCCCCGGCTCTCACCAGCCCTGAAACCGTGCAGAAGAGCAAAATCACGCTCATCAAGCATTGTGACGATGGATCCACGCAGATCGAGACCCCGGAGGTGGGCGCGGAGTTTGCCGTATTCCTGAAGTCCTCTGGCAGCTATGACAGCGCCAAGGAGTCCGAGAGGGACTACCTGGTTTGTGACGAAAACGGCTATGCGGAAACCAAGCTGCTCCCCTATGGTGTGTACACCGTCCGTCAGACTAAGGGCTGGGACGGGCGCGAGCTCATGAAGGATTTTGACGTGTTCATCAATAAGGACGGCGGCGTATACCGGTATCTTATCAACAACGCGCCGTTCACCAGCTACGTCAAGGTCATTAAGACCGATTCCGAGACCGGAAAGGCTATCCCCTATGCCGGGGCCGGGTTCCAGATTTACGACCCCAATGGGCAGCTCGTCACCATGCGGTTCACCTATCCGGCGGTGACGGAAATCGACACCTTCTATACCACCACAGATGGCACCCTCATTACCCCAGAGGTTCTGCCCTACGGCACAGGCTACTCCCTGGTGGAAGTGCAGGCTCCTTACGGCTATGTGCTGAACTCTGAGCCTGTTTATTTTGACATTACCCCTGCTGGCTCCACAGAGGTAAGTGATGTCACCGTGGTAGAAGTAGAGCGGCCCAATATGCCGCAAAAGGGCGCCATCAGCATTACCAAGCAGGGCGAGGTATTCTCCTCCGTGACAGCTCTGGGCGGCGCGGCCACCGATGAGGACGGCAATGAAGTTGAACTCCCTGTCAGCTATCAGCCTGTCTATGAGGAAAAGCAGTTGGCTGGCGCGGTCTACGAGGTAACCGCTGCCGAGGATATCGTCACCCCGGACAGCACCCTGCGCTATTCCGCAGGCGAGGTAGTTGCCACCCTTACGACCGCCCAGGACGGCCCTGTTGCCACTGAACCCCTCTACCTGGGGAAGTACCTGGTGCGGGAGATCAAGGCCCCGTTTGGCACGGTTCTGGACACGGAAACGCATACTGTGGAGTTGACCTATGCTGGGCAGGAGGTAGAGATCACCGAGACTGGCGCCACCCTGCACGACGACCGGCAGAAGATAAAAATCAACCTGGAGAAGGTGTTAGAGCAGGACGAGCGGTTCCAGATTGGGATGAACGGCGAAATTGCCACCGTGCAGTTTGGCCTGTACGCCAGCGAGGATATCACCGCTGTAGATGGCTCCGTTATTCCTGCCGATGGGCTGATTGAGACCATTAACTGTGCGGAAGATGGTTCCATAGTGTTTGCCACCGACCTCCCTCTGGGCAGCTATTACGTCAAGGAGATCAGCACCGACAAGCATTATACCCTGCCCGATACTGTGTACCCCATTGTGTTCGAGTATGCCGGGCCAGATGTTGCGCTGGTGAAGGTTGCCCTGAACGACGGCGAACCTATCACCAACGAACTCATCTACAGCAGCATCAAGGGCCTGAAAATTGACCGGGAGAATCAGGAAACCATCGCCGGTGCGCTGTTTGGATTGTTCCGCCCGGATGCACTGCAATTCACTTCCGAGACCGCCATACTGACATCTACCTCAGATGAGAAAGGCGTGTTCAGCTTTGAGGATGTTCCTCTGGGAAATTGGATCGTCCGGGAACTGCAGCCTGCCGAAGGGTATCTTCCCAATACCGACATCCACCATGTCCAGGTAGAGCGCGACGAGCAGATTGTTGAAATCAACGTGGTAAATGACCGTATCCCGGAGCTGGGAACTACCGCCAACATCGGCGGCGAGAAGGAGGTAAACGCCACCGAAATCTTTACCCTGGAAGATGTAGTGGAGTACACCCATCTGGTACCGGGCAAGGAGTACACCGTCAAGGGTGTGCTTATGGACAAGGCCACCGGCGAAGCGCTGAAAATCAATGGTGCAGAGGCGCGTTCTGAAACCGCCTTCACCCCTGAGAACCCCAGCGGTACGGTCACGGTTGTGTTTGAATTTGATTCCAAGTATATCAAGGCCGACACCGATATTGTGGTGTTCGAGAGTCTGTATCAGGAGGGCCGGGAGCTGGCAATCCATGCTGACCTGGAAGATGAAAGCCAGACCGTGACCGTTCATGTGCCGGAGATCGGCACCCAGGCAACTATCGGAGAGGAAAAAGAGGTTACCATCGACGGGCCGATTACTATCGACGATGTGGTGGCGTTTAAGAATCTGACTCCTGGCAAGGAGTACAAGCTGGTGGGTGTCCTCATGGACAAGGCCACCGGTAATCCGTTCAAGGTTGGCGATAAAGAAATCCGTGCCGAGGCCACTTTTACCACTGAAAAGGCCGATGGCGAAACTGTAGTAAAGTTCACCTTCGACGGCAGCGGCATCACCCAGGCCACGGAAATCGTGGTGTTCGAAACGCTCTATCAGGGCGAGGTGAAGATTGCTGCTCATGAGGATATCAACGATGAAGGCCAGACTGTGAAGGTCGTGCCGGTCACTCCCGGCAAGCCCACCACGCCTAACCCCGGCAACCCGCAGACCGGCGACCGCTCCATTATGGGTTTCTGGATCGGTCTGGGCGCCATCGCGCTGGGCGGGTTGGCGGCTGGCATCATCATGTACAACAGAAAGAAAAAAGAGGATGGTGAGCGATGAAGAAGGTGTATATCTGCGCGCCCCTTTCGGGGGACGTGCAGGACAATCTAGAAAAAGCAAAACGCTATAGCGAATACGCACTGAGGTGCGGGGCGGCTCCGGTCACCCCGCATTTTTATGCGCTGTGTTTGGATGACAGCATCCCGGAGGAACGTGAGATGGGTATGGCTGCCGGGCTTAGTCTTCTGTGGTTTTGCGATGAGGTTTGGATGTTCGGTGACCAGACTACGGACGGCATGAGGGCAGAAATCAAGCTGGCACACAATCTCAATATCAAAGTTAGGATTATCAAGGAACACGAAATCAAAAAAGTGATAGGAGATGTTTCAGCATGAGAAAAAGATGGAAAAAGTTTTTGCTTTGCACTGTGTTCGCAGTGCTGCTGGTGCCGGTTCTGGCGGCTCCCGCCATGGCGACCGGCGATGTGGCAGGCGCTATCCAGAGCACCTGGACAACAGCGCAGGGGCAGATCCGCACAGTTGTCGACAATGTGGTGTTCCCTGTAATAGACATGATTTTGGCGATTTTATTCTTCGTCAAACTGGGGACCGCTTATTTCGACTACAAGAAGCATGGACAGTTTGAGTTCACGGCTCCGGCGATCCTGTTCGCCTGCCTTATCTTCATGATGACAGCCCCACTCTATATCTGGACGATTCTGTAAAATTATACACGGAGTGGGAGGGGCAATGCGCCCCTCCTGCTTACATTTTATAGGTGGTGATTTCTATTTTTGATTGGTTAGGGGACATTCTCGGCGGCATCGGAAGTGCTGTCGGCGGGGTGTTTGATACGATTGGAGAGCAGGTCTCGGCGGCCATCTGGGACGCCATGATACGATGGTTTTACAACACGATTTTTGACGCGGCCAGCGATTTCTTCACCATGATGGGCAACATGGGCGCGGATATCTTCGACCTGAACTGGGTCAGCGCGACCATATCCCTGTTTACCATGTTCGGCTGGTCGCTGTTCATTGCTGGGACGGTGGTTGCTGTGTTCGACGTAGCCATAGAATACCAGACTGGCAGGGCCAGCGTCAAGACTACGGCAATAAACGTCCTCAAGGGCTTCCGTGGCTTGGAATGTGGCTCCGGCCCTTCCCTATAGCCAAGGAGCAGGTGGCCCACTGGCGTCATATCCTCCGGGACGCCCCATTTCTGCCGCAGTTCCCGGCCATATTCTGTGTCAAAGGTTTTTTCGGCCCGACCAATGTAGCAGGCCCCTACTCCCAGGAAATGCGCCGCCAGCCACATATTCTCTGCCATGAAAGCCACGTCCTCGTGGGCATAGTAGCCGCTGCGCACGAAAAGCGCCAGCACAGTAGGCGCGCTGTAAAAAGCGTCCTTGATGGTCAAATCGTCCCGGATACTGGGTTGTTCCGCTGACACGGGCCGAATCTTTTTGGGATCGGCGGTATGCACCATGTCCATGGAGCGGTTCAGCTGGCCCAGCCGCAGGTTAACTTCCTTATCCTGGCAGACCACAATGCGGGAATACTGGTTATTCCCCGCGCTGGGGGCGTAGAGCCCGGCCTGTAGTATCTGCTCAAGTACGCTTTCTTCGATCTGCCTGTCCTGGAATTTGCGAATAGCGTGGCGGGTGATGATTTTTTCTACCATTTCGTTCATAATAACAGCCTCCTTAAACCATTAAAGTCGTTCTACTGCCCCTGCCGGGCAGCTCTCAAAGCAAGCCCCACAGTGCAGACAGTGGGTGGGGTCAATGCGGTAAAGCGTTCCCGGCTCTATACAACACTGTGGACAATGCTCCAAACAGTTTCCGCAGCCGATACAGCTCTCTGTAATCCTATATCCCTTTTTGACATGGGACTTCACATCTCCAAAGGTGTAACTTCCACGCAAAATAGGGTTCACGCCCAGATTGAAATACTCAAACGTACCCCCGGTGATTTGAAACACGATCCCAATTTTCCGGGTGTCGCCAGGGTAGACGTTAGCAAGATAGGGCTGCTCGGCGAAAATAGTGCTGATCCACTTTTCCTGCTCGTCCTCCGGCGCGGGGAGGACTTTTGCAGAAAGCCGTATCATCTCCTTGAACTTGGTGTAGCCCAAAATCTGCACACGACCGTCCGAGAGCAGTTCCCGGCAGAAATCCTTGCCCCGGGCGGTGAAAAAGTACATACTGTCTGATCCGTAGTGGATCGCGCTGATATTGCGTATCTGGGGCGCACCCTCCTGATCGACCGTAGCAAAGGCCAATACGCCTACATATTTCAGCTTTTCCAGGCAAGTTTGTGCGTCCATTTTCAGTTTCCCTCCTTGATCTCTTTCCAGCATTGTGGGTCGGCGGCGTAGAAATTGCCATCCCGGCCGCTGGCAACGGCAGGACATCCCTGGCACCATGCCAGCAATTCACACTTGGAGCATTTTTCAAACTTGGTGTACTCCCGATAGCGCTCCATCTGACAGGCCCATACGTCCGCAAGCCTGTCCTCAAACACGTTCGCCACCTTGCTGTTCTGCACCCGGCGGCAAGCGTATATATCGCCGTTTGGCAGGAGGGTCAGATGGCAGTTCCCGCAGTTGCAGCCGCCATAGATCATGCCGGGCTTAGCGCAATCGGGGATTTGAAAGTCGCCGGTTTCATATTCATAGAGCGTCCATAGGTGGTCTTTTTTGTTGAAACAGGTCTTGCACCCAGCGGCTTTATACTCCTTGAATTTCCTGTCACAGTCGGCCAAAAGCTGCCGGTAACGTATGGGCTCGATACCCACATCTTTTTCCCTGCTGGTGGGGCAGTAGCGGGAAAAGGCGAACACATCAGCCCCATTCTCCACCACCGTGTCGATCAGCGCGGGTATCTCGTCGATGTTCGTGCCGGAGACGGTAGTCATAATGACTGCTCTGACTCCGGCTCTTTTGATGGTCTGTATCTTTTCCAGGGTGATGTCAAAGCTGCCCGGCTTGCGGAACCAGTCGTGGGTTTCCCGCAGGCCGTCCAGGGAGAGCTGGTACTTTTCACAGCCGAGAGCCTTGAGCCTCATACACACTTCGTCGGTCAGATGGAAGGGGTTGCCCAGGATAGTAAAGGGTATCTCCTGGGATTTCATCAGCTCCAGCAGCCGCCAGAAATCCGGGTGCAGGATGGGGTCGCCGCCGGTGATGTAAAAATAGGGCGAGCGTCCGTGTACCTGGCAGAAGTCCAGGCAGTTGGCAAAGACCTCCTCCATCTGCTCCCAGCTCATGGCATCGATGGGCTTGCAGGCGTCCTCAGAAAAAATGTAGCAGTGCTGGCAGCGCTGGTCGCACTCGTCGGTGATGTGCCACTGAAAGGCAAAATATGGTTTCATGGCCGCTCATCCTTTCTTGAATTTATGAAAACCGTTTAACGGGTAGTGTTCAGGCGTTCCCGGTTTTACCCAGGAACGGTTCTGGGAATTACTTGTCTCCGGCGCCGCAAGCGGAACCACAGGCAGCGGGCTTTTCTTCCTTCTTTTCCTCATCCCCAGCGCCACAGGCGCTGCCGCAAGCAGAGGATTTTTCCTCTTTCTTCTCGTCGGTAGTTCCACAGGAACTACTTGCGCCACAGGCAGAGCCGCAGGCCGAAGCCTCCTTTTCCTCGTTCCATTCAGCCAGATTTGCCAGTGCCATTTTTTGTACCTCCGGTGTTTTATTCAGGGCAATCTCCCGCCCCGTGATTTCCATTATACGGATTTTTAAGCTCCCCACAAGTACGCACTTTTTTGTGGGATAGTTACCTTTTTGTAACCCACTTGACAGACCGCGCACAATACTTTAGAATTGAAGTGTAACAGTCAAATCAGAAGTATTGGAGGCCCGGCTATGCTGACAAAGGAAGAACTGCCTGACTGCCCGGTGGCTGCCACCGTTCAAGTCATTGGCAGCAAATGGAAACTGCTCATCCTTCGGAATCTGCTCGTGCGGCCCTGGCGGTTCAATGAGCTGCATAAAGATCTTTCGGGCATCAGCCAGAAGGTGCTGACGGATTCCCTGCGCGCTCTTGAAGCCGACGGCATTGTCACCCGCACGGTCTTTGCCGAGGTGCCGCCGCGGGTGGAGTATGCGTTGAGCGATTTAGGGGAGACCTTGCGGCCTATTTTGGACGCCATGCAGGAATGGGGGGAGATGCATCGGGGGGTGGCGGATAAGAAAGTATGCTAAAATAGAAATATAACGCCATATATATGGCCAAACCCAAGCCCACATTCGGAAAACAGACGAAAGGAGAAGCTCTATGCAATACAATGATTTCAAAGGCATAAACCTTTCCCGCCTGGGTTTCGGCGCCATGCGCCTGCCCCTCCGGGAGGACAAGTCCATCGACCAGGCTGCTGTGGAGGAAATGGTGGCCTATGCCATCGACCACGGCGTGAACTATTTCGACACGGCCTACCCTTACCACGGCGGCCATTCGGAGATTTCCATCGGCAGGACTCTCAGCAAATATCCGCGCGACACCTGGTACCTGGCCAGCAAGTACCCCGGCCATCAGATCGCCGAGAGCTACGACCCTGCCGCTGTCTTTGAAGACCAACTGAAAAAGTGCGGAGTGGAGTATTTCGACTTCTACCTGCTCCACAACGTCTACGAAAACTCCATCGGTACATACACCGACCCCAAATGGGGCAGTTCTATAATTAAAGATATAAACACCCACGCTTAGCAAACACTCGCAAAACACCACCTTTGGAGGATTCACAATATGGAGAAACGATTTTTTGACGAAACCAACGGCCTATGGTACGAGCTAGGAGACGGTTACTATTACCCTTGCCCGACAGTATCAGAGGAGGAAAAGCGGCCCATCAGCATATGGGGCCAACAGCATGAGCAGTACCTAAAAGAACACCGGCAGATAGTTTACAACACACTCCTGCTGAGCGGCAAGCTAAACGCCTACCTTGCCGACATCGACCGGCAGGCACAGGAGCAGTACGAGCTCCTTATTAACCAGATGAAACAGTCTCGCGGCATCACGGAGGATTTGAAGGCCACTGACCCGCTTACATGGGTCGGCAGAATGAACAACGCCCAGGCGTGCGCAAGAGAAATTGTGAATAACGAGATAATCTACAATTAGCAAACCCAGTCGCACTACCCAATTTAAGGAGTGTACTTCGCAACCCCTCATGCTGTATAATGTGGTATCATAGGCTTAGGATGGTTTGTTGAGCCAAAATTTCACAAAAAATTTACAGAAAAAGGGTTGAAATTTCGAGATGAGCGCAAATAATTGTTTAGCAAGCAAGCAAGCAAGCAAGCAAGCAAGCAAGCAAGCAAGCAAGCAAGCAAGCAAGCAAGCAAGCAAGCAAGCAAGCAAGGGATAACTGCGCCTATTTTTCCCAATACCGAATAAAGAGCCACAGGAACACGCGAGAGTTTTCCTGTGGCTTTTTTGCGTTGATTTTTATGACGGAGGTGTGATTTTTGGAGCAGTACATTATGCCGCGAAACGCTTACCGCAAGCTGAGAGCCGCCAAAAGCTTGGTCCAGACGCTTTACATTTACGGGGCCACCGGCTTCGGCAAGACCGCCTTTGTGCAGAAGACCCTGGAGAAACGCAGCCATGTCTACCTGTCCTGCGGGAACTGGCGCTGGGACGAGCGCGACGTGCCGGAGCGGGGGACCGTGGTGCTGGACGACCTGCATCTTCTGGACGAGCCCAGGCGGGAGCTTGTCAAGCGGCTGGCGGCCGACCCGGAAATCTGGCTTATCTTAATTAACCGCAGCCCGGTGCCCTCCTGGCTCATGCCCGAGTATGTCAATATAGGATTTATCGTTATCAGCGAGAAAGATATGCGCCTGGGGAAGAAAGAGATACAGGGATATCTGGACAGCCTGGGCCTCAGCTATACGAAGGAGGGTCTGCAATATCTGGCAGACACCGCCGAGGGAAACGGCTATATCGTGCGCCACGCGGCCTTGCGGATGGCGGAGGGCCTGTCCCCAGGGCCAAAGATGTACCAGGAGATTCACGACGCCTTTGCCCGCTACCTGGAGGAATACATCATGGTGCAGTGGGACAGCGAGCTGCTGGAATTTCTCATGGAGGTCAGCGTTGTGGAGGAGTTTACCCTGCCCCTGGCGGAGCTTATCACCGCCAACCGGCTGGCCTCCGTCATGGTGCAGAAGGCCATGGAGACCGGGAATTTCCTGTTCGAGAATGACGGAATGTACCGTCTGCGGCCGGTGCTCCTGCACGCACTGAGAAAAAAGGCTCAGCAAAGCTTGGGCGAGGAGCAGATAAAGAACTGCCGGAAGAGCGCCGGGGTCTGGTATGAGATGGACGGCCAGATCTCTCAGGCTTTGGAGATGTACGAGCAGAGCGGCAGCCAGGGGCAGATACGTGAACTGCTTATCCGCAATGCCCGGGTGAACCCCGGGGCGGGCCATTACTATGAACTTCGCCGGTACTATCTGGGCATGGACGAGGAGGAAGCGGCTAAAAGTCCGGTGCTCATGGCGGGACTTTCCATGCTCCACTCCATGCTCATGGACCCGAAAAAGAGCGAGTATTGGTACGAAAAGCTGTCAGAGTTTGCTAAAACTGCCCAAGGCGGGGCTAAGCGTGAAGCGAAAAGCAGGCTTTGCTATCTGGACATCGGACTGCCACATCGGGGCAGCCGGGACGTGCTGAAGATAATGCTCCGGGCGCCCGCTATGCTTCTGGACCAGGGCATTTCCCTGCCGGAGTTTTCCGTCACCAGCAACATACCAAGCACAATGAACGGCGGCAAGGATTTCTGCAAGTGGAGCCGGTCGGACCGGGCTTTGGCGCGGACAGTCGGGCCGCTGGTGGAGCGGGTGCTGGGCAGCTACGGCAAGGGGCTGACGAAAATCGCCCTGGGGGAGAGCCTATATGAGAAGGGCGCGGACGCCTTCGAGGTGCTGACCCTGCTATCCCGCGGGCAGGTGGAGACCGAGTGCGGCGGCAGGCTTGAGATCGCGTTCTCGGCGGTGGGACAGCGGGTGCGGCTGATGATCTTGCAGGGGGACCTCAAAAACGCCGGGACCATTCTCGGGTCCTTCCAGTCGGCAGTGGAGGAACAGAGGGTGGTGCAGCTTATGCCCAACATACAGGCCATGCGGTGCAGGATAGCACTATATGCCGGGGACATAGAGACCGTCAACCAATGGCTCAGTACCGCCCCGGACGAGGACAAGGAGTTCATCACCATGGAGCGTTACCGCTATTTCACCAAGGCGCGGTGCTACCTGACGCTGGGGGAAAACCTCAAGGCTTTAGCCCTGCTGGAAAAGCTCTCGGAGTACGCGAAGCTGGTCCATCGGACCTACGTGGGCATTGAAGCGGGGCTTCTGGTGGCCATCGTCCGGCGGCGGCTGGGTACGGAGTGGGAGCCACAGCTCAAGGTTGCGCTGGACGAGGCCGAGAGCTACCAGTTCGTGCGGGTCATAACGGAGCTTGGCCCGGCTATTTTGCCGCTCCTCAAGGCCAGGAGCCGGGCGAGTCCCTGGTTCAATAAAGTGCTTGAGGAGACCCAGCAGACCGCCCGGCGATATCCAGGTTATCTTTCGCCCAGGAACGCCGTCCGGGAGGATTTTTCCAGCACGGCCCTGGAGATTTTGCACTTGCAGAGCGAGGGGCTTTCGGCCACTTTGATCGCCGGGCGGCTGGGGATGAAGGCGGACAACGTGCGCTATCACATTAAGGAAAACTACCGCAAGCTGGGCGCTTCGGGCAAGGCAGAGGCCATTGCCGCCGCCCGGGGCTTGGGGCTGATATAATTTTTTACGGAGGTGCGTTTATGAAAAGACTTTTATGCGTTTTGCTTGCAGTGCTGATAATCTGCTCCTGCTGGGTGACAGCTGGAGCGGCGGAAGATGGCACGACCGCGCCGGAGGATAAGTCCGGGGGGTGGGTATTTAATAGTCAGTATCAATTACCCACGCAGACCACGGAGTATACTGCGGGCAGCGGCACCATCACCTGGGAGCCCACCACGGTTTATGATGAAACACACCAGTGCGAGAAGGCCGCCAGCGGCAGGCTTACTCTGAATAACGCAAGCATCAGCGTGGACGCCACAGCTGAAAAAGGAATTTGGGTGCCGGTGGACACGGAGCTTGTGCTAATAGGAAGCAATACCATCACCATGAGCCAGTCCGGGACCGCTATTATGATTACTGACCCATATTTTGGCGGAACACCCTCCCTGACTATCCGGGGTGAAGGCTCCCTGACAGTCAACGCAAACGGCGGGGGCGACGGTATGGAGGTCAGAAATGAGATCAACATTGTTGAAGGAGCCAATGTTTCCATAAGCTGCTCCAATGGCGTTGGAATGTTTACTACCGCCGGCAGGATAAATATAAGCGACAGCACGGTAAAGGTGAGAATTGCGGACAACGCAAGTTCCCGCGGCGCTATCAGGGCGGTCATCAACGGCTATCCGACCGCTGACATAACCATCGAAAACAGCCACGTGACAGCCATCAACCCCGGCGGGCTCTCTATGAAATCCAGCGGGAGCATTTCTTTTACAGACAGCGATATAGCAGCTATCGGAACGTCCTCAATATCAAATGGGTACCCCTCTGAAGGAATACTGGCCTTTGCCGAACTCAGCGGCGGGACAATAAATATCAGCGGGGGAACTCTGTATGCGCAGAACAATTATGAGAACACTGATAGATATAATTATGGGTTTGACCTTCCGTATTTGCCAGGAAAAGTAACGGCAACAGATAGTGCCGTCATTTGTTATCATGGCTCCGTTTATTACCTGGTTCAAAGCGGCAATAACATTCAATATGAAAGCTGCGCCTATGATGAAAGCACAGGCGCTATTACAGTTGGTAATGGCTATGTGATGGGAAATGTGGAGTGGAAGGATAGCCTCCTGTTTCCAGATTCAAAATCTAACAAAGCCCTATATGGAAGGTATTACGATGTTGCTTCGCAAAGCAACAAAGTTGGAACGATTACCATTCCGGCAGGAACGGAAGCCGTAATTCCCGCGAGCGGCTATCTGTTTTCCTACAACTTGGTGAATAATGGAACGCTGACGGCAAAAGGTTATTGCGATAATTATGGCACCTTGACAAACAATGGGACCATTAATAATTATGGGCTTTTTTATAACGAAGCGAATACCCAGTTCAGCGGGAGCGGCACATTCAATAATTTGTATTATGCCCGTAATTTTCCCGGTTCAAAAACCAGCGACAGCATGAAGATAAATGGGCTGATACTCAATTATGATAATACAGTTTCTCCTGTTAAGTGGGAGTACGTAGCCCACGGAGATGCGCAGCTATTATGTACGAACAATCAGATCGTAGGAGCAAATTCTTCGGTCTTTCAGCCACTGTATGTTCTTTCTGACGCTATTTTTACTATTCCAGAAAGCCGCACAGTAGACGCGTCTTCCGCGGCTCTTGGCGTTACATGGGAAACTTTAAGTACATACCTCTCTGTCCAGGGCAAAATAGTCGTCAACGGCACCCTTAAGCTGCCGCCTGGCCCCGTCCAGGAAAAGCTTGACGAACTCCTCACACACATCACCGGCACCGGCCAGGTCATCATCGGCGAGAGCACTGCTTATCCTGTCACCGTCACCGGCTGCACGGCGGACAAGAGCTTTGCCGTGCAGGGAGAGACAGTCACCCTGACCCCCGGGGTTTCAGCACAGGGCACGCGGTTCCTCCGCTGGGAGACCTCATCTGGTGTGACCGTCGGAGAGGACAACACCTTTACGATGCCCAACGGAACTGTTACCGTTACCGCCATATACTCCCACACAGTCACTTTCAACACTCAGGGCGGCAGCGAAGTGGAGAGCCAGGACGTAGAGGGCGGCCAGGCGGCAGCAGAGCCGGCGGAAGCACCCACCCGCGATGGGTACGTTTTTGACAACTGGTACGCCGACGCGGGCGGCAAGACCGCCTATGACTTTGCAAGTGAAGTTACCGGCCCGATCACTCTCTATGCCAAGTGGCTCAAGGAGCTCCCCGACCCGCCCGCCGGGGAGGGCGGCAAGCAGTACAAGCTCGTGATGGGCGAAGGGGTCAGCGAGGTGCCGAAAGGTTTGGAAGACATCTATGATGCCCCTGCCGCCCTGGAAACCGCCATGAAAGTGGAAATTACAAAGAAAAACGGCTCCATACCCCAGGCCAATACAGCCGTCTATGATGTGACCCTGCTGGTTAGCGAAAACGGCGGCACGACGTGGACCCCTGCCACTGAGGACAACTTTCCGGCGGGCGGTCTTGCTGTCACCCTGCCCTATCCATCGGGCACCAACAGCAGCTATACATTTACAGTTGTCCATATGTTTACCACTGATTTCAACAATCACCATGCCGGGGAAACCGAGAGTCCGAAGGTGACCAACACAAACAGCGGTATTCAGTTTACCGTCACCGGCCTATCTCCTATCGCGGTGGGCTGGGTAAAGAAAAACAGCGGCTCGGGCGGTGGCGGCTGGTACCCATCTGTCAGCTATTACGATGTAAAGGTCGAGAAAGCGGAGCACGGCACCGTTACTGCCAGTCCGACAAGCGCAAGTTCGGGTAGTACCGTGACCCTGACCGTGAAGCCCGACGAGGGCTATAAGCTGGACAAGATAGCCGTCACCGACAGCCAGGGCAAGGCCGTGGAACTCACCGAAAAGGACGACAAGTATACCTTCAAGATGCCCGCCCGGAACGTAACAGTACAGGCCGGGTTTGTCCTTGAGCAGACGGCGACGCCCAGCCCCTCACCGAAGCCCTGGGAAAACCCTTTCCCGGATGTGAAGGACAGCGAGTGGTACATCAAGGCCGTTGAATTTGTGTGTACGAACGGCCTGATGAGCGGTTATGCCAACGGCAGGTTCGGCCCGAACGACACCCTCACCCGGGCGCAGTTCGCGCAGATAATCTACAACAAGGAGGGCAGGCCCGCTACTGGGGGAAGCCGGTTCAGCGACGTGAAAGACGGTATGTGGTACGCGGACGCTGTGAACTGGGCGGCGGCAGAGGGCATCGTCGCCGGGATAGGCGGCGGTAAGTTCGCCCCCGACCGGCCCATCACCCGGCAGGACCTGGCGGTCATGCTCTGGCGCTATGCAGGGAGCCCGAAGCCCAGGAAAAATGAACTGGATTTTGTGGATTCCGGGAAGGTCAGCGGGTACGCCTGGAAAGCCTTATGCTGGGCGAATGAGAACGGTGTTGTCAATGGAAAGGGGAACGGACTTCTCGACCCGAGGGGGAACGCTACCCGGGCAGAGGCGGCGCAGATGGTAATGAAGTATGTGAATATGTAATCATCGGAGAAATCAAAATGTGGATTCTTTTGCAGGCGGACGCTTCCGTTACATCAAAAAGGCCGGGAAACAAGCCGGATTCCGGCCTTTGAATAAAGTTAAAAGATGGGACTCTTGTGGGACTTTTCCGTGCTATAATTGTAGTGTGAAGTAGTACAGCGGTCAAAAGCGCCCATAAGGTACGCACAAAACCAGAACGAAAAGTTTTCGGATTGAACTTCGGGCGACATTTTGTCGCTGGAAATATGGCGCGCAAAATGCACTCCACGCTAAGTGAGGTGGCGGGCGTTTTGCGCGCCACCTCTTTTGGGTTCAGATTTGCATTTCTGATTTTTCTTTGCTGGCGAGGGCGAAACGGTTTAGCCCTCGTTGGTATAACTTAAAACGACAATTTGTCGATTTTAGAATATACCGGGCACGTGGCGGCGCATTGCGCCGTGACGTGCCCCTCGCCCATCATCCATCTGAACTAAAGGAATCTGTAGAAATCAAAATGAAAAAACGTGGTTTTGACGAGCAAAAGATTTTCAGTGGCCAGTTTTGATGTCATGGCAAAATCTGCTACGACCCCTGATGTCAGAATCAAACGGACAAACTGTCCGTTTGATTTCTGTGGTCACAGGCTTTTTGCACGTGACCGCAAACCTCTGAACAAAAATGGAGCAAAAAGGCGGCTTTATGTATCAGGGGTGGTAGGGTTAAGTTATGTACCATCGGAAAAGCATCGGAAAGCTATCGGGAGACAAACGGAAAATCATGTGCTACAATAGGTAGGGTGAAGAAGTAGTATAGTGAAAAACCTATGACGTGCACGTGAAAGCAGAACGAAGACGTTTCGTTCTGCTTTTCGAGCGACATCTTGGTGCCGGGCATTTTGACCGTGACCTCAGGGCAGAAAATCAAGTTCGCATTTTGCATTTTTGATTTTTTTGCTGTCAACAGTTAGAGATACTGAGCAAGAAGAAGCAAGTGTGCAATTTGTACATCTGAGGCTACAAATTTAAACTTTTTGTGAACTTTGTCTATTATAATATAAATCCGTTCTATTTGCGTCAGAAAATGTTGGTTTTCCCAATACCGAGTAGAAAAGAAGTGAAATTCTGGATTTTGTCAAGTGTATAATATCAGTGGAGATAATTGTGGGAAAGCAGTTCCGATGCTTTCCTACCCGCAAAGCGGCGTTTTATCCCAGCATGGGCTAAACGCCGCTTTTTTCATGCCCATTTTGGGTGATTAGGGGGGTGACCCCATCACATAAAAAATTATCAAGGAGTGATGCAATGGCAATTTTCAGAGTGAAGCACGATAAGGACTACACGGTGATGAGCAACTACCACCTGCGCGACCCAGCCCTATCCCTCAAGGCAAGGGTCTGCTCTCGCAAATGCTGGCCTTGCCAGATAACTGGAACTATTCTATTGCAGGTCTGGCCTACATTAACCGCGAGGGCGAAAGAGCGGTGCGTTCGGCAATAAACGAGCTTGAACAAGCCGGGTATCTCCACCGCCGGCAGAAAAGGGGCAGCACTGGCAAAATCGTCGGCACTGAGTACATGGTATATGAACAGCCAGTGTGCCAAAATGCAGCAGTGGATAATCCACCGCTGGATAAACCGCCGACGGAAAACAGCACACAACTAAACAAAGATAAACAAAATAAAGATAAAATAAATATAGAGAAAACAAATCCTATCCTTTCCGATAGGGAAGGGATAGGATTGGAAACGAATTATGCCCAGCATGAGCGGCTGATAAAGGAAAACATCGAGTACGACCACCTCATAGACGTGATGGACAAGCCCTTGCTGGATGAGCTTGTGGACATCATGGTGGAAACCGTCTGTACCCAGCGAAAGGCAATACGCATTGCCAGCGACGATTACCCGGCGGAGGTTGTCAGGAGCAAATTCCTCAAGCTGACCGCCGAGCATATCGAGTACGTCGCCGACTGTTTCCGCGTCAATACCAGCGAGATACGCAATATCAAGCAGTATCTGCGGGCCATGCTATTCAACGCGCCCTCAACTATGGACAGCTACTACACCGCGAAAGTGGCACATGACATGGCCAAATGAGCGCGGAGCGCGCCCTGCCGAGTGTCAACGAGGCAGTAAATACAGAAAGCGGAAATTTTACGTTTTCTGTATGAGCCAGCATCGCATTTGTCCAGACACACGTGCAGACACGTGTACAGACAAACGCAGCTTGGATAGGGTGTGCCCTATGACCCCGGTTTTTAGACCAATCCTATTTTGAAGGGAAGGATTATTTTGAGTAACCAAAAGAAATTTGATATGAGAATGACCGAGCAGGACTACAAGCGGCTTACCCGCAAAGCACGGAAATGCGGGCTAACCAAATCCGGCTACATACGCCAACTGATTCACGACTACAAGCCCCGAGAGGCCCCTCCTGCCGATTATTACGGCATGACCCGGGAGTTGAAAGAGATTGGCAACAACATGAACCAGATTGCTTTCATGGCAAACGCCACCGGCCTTGTGGACGAGGGTATGTATTACCCCCGAACAAGAATATAGGAAATCTGATTATGTTGAAAGAAAGCGGAGACCTTATCAGGAGAATGTTGTAATGTTCGCATGAAGGAAGTAGTTTTATGGCGGATATCGTATATGGTCCGAGGTAAGTCGCCAGAATGGACCGAAAGTTTCAGCGCGTGATTGAGATATTCGTCCGGATTGCTCTCGGGAGCATAGGGCGGCAGAAAGAACAGCTCGATTTTATCCCGATGCTTGTCCAGCCAGGCTGCGGCTTTCTTCCCGTGGTGCACCTTTAAGTTGTCCAAAATCAGGAAAACCTTTTGGTTGGAGGTCCGAATCAACCGGTCCATAAATTGGATCAGGCGCTGCTGGTTCATGGAATCCTCGTACATCATAAAGCGAACGTCCCCCTGCCTGCTCAGGGCGGAAAGCATATTCAGCCTCTCTCTTTTCGTTTCCACCGACAGAACAGGAGGCTGTCCTTTGGGTGCAAACCCGCGCTCACAGTTCGAGCAGTTGTCGATTCCAGTCTCGTCTCCCCAGTAAATCACGGCATTTTCTGCCTTGGCCCGCTGGTCGATGGCCGGATATTCTTCCTCCCGCCACCTTTAGATACGGGAAGGATTCTGTTTCCGGGCACGCTTGACCGGACGCTGGCACGTCAAGCCCCAGCGCCGCATATAATCCGACACACTGCCGTCCGAGATCTTTTTCCGATACCTTTTCCAGACGTATGCACACACTTTCTTCAGCGTCCACAGACTCCCAGGAATGCCGAATTCCTCTGGGCGGCGGGTAACAATCGTTTCCCGTATTTCCGCCTGCTCCTCCGGTGTCAGAAGCAGATGCGTCCCCTTCTGGAATCCGTGTTTCTTCGGTTCCAGCGCTTTGTCTCCCTCTCGCTTATATGCCGTCCATATTTCGCTGGCGCGACTCTGCCGCACTCCGGTTAATTCCTCAATTTCTTTCCCGGCTTTTCCCATCTGTTTGAGGCGTACGACCTGACGGCGTACCTGCTTGAGCTCTCCACTTTTCAGTTTTCGTAAATCTATGTATTCCATACTCTCTATTTTACCACTTTCTACTGCTTTTTTCTAGGTCGTTTTTCAGGAATAATATTACCAGGAGGTATTACGCTTGCGGGACGCTATTCAACGCATTGAGAAGGCCGTCATAGGCCAGAGAGATGAGCTTGATTTTGACGAAGAATAAGGACGATAACACGAACCCGGCAGTATTTTCCTGTTGGGCATTTTTCATTTTTGGAGGTATGCCTATGGAGAAAAGCAAGGAAGAATTTGTTGGAAAGACCGTCATGGAGGAGAGCGGCACACAGTATTTTGTGGTGGGGAAATATAAAATCAAAGTGTCGGAACACTTCCCAGAGCGGGGAAAAACGATTGATAATCTCCTGGAGGACGCTGTGCACCGTGCCGCGTCCTGAGAGATATTTTAGGTAAAATAAAGCTGGAAATTGGCCCGCGCTTATGCTATACTTGTATTGAGCGAGTATTGCATAAGCGTGGGTTGTTTCCATTTAAGGAGGTTTTTTGCGTGAAACAACCGAGCAATACGAAGATTTACAGGACCGCGCTCTACATGAGATTGAGCCGTGATGATGATATGACAAATAGACGTAAAGCCAAGTTATTTTTTTCGGCATCCATAAGGGATGCCGTTTTTCTATTATTGGATAGCCCCGACAAATTTATAGTAGATAGTAATGCGCTTTTCCTTACCCTTGCGGCAGCGTCCCATACCCGGCGTTTCGTAAATCGTAATCCGGTCAATCAGTTCGTGAAGCATGAAGCGGTCGAGTTTTTCAAAGCTGGTGCATTTTCGGATAAGGGCTGCAAAGCGGTCAATATCGGCCTTGGTATCCCGAACCTTTTCCAGTGCCTTTTCCATCTCTGCAATGTTCGCTTTCAGCGTTGCCCGTTCCGTATCGTAATCTGCGATAAACATGGTAAAGATGTGGTCGGGCAGCTTGCCGCTCATATTGTCCTCGTAGGTGCGTTTCAGCTTCATATCCAAGTCAGCCAGCCGCTTCTTTGCTGATGCCAGGTCGCGCTTCATTGTCGCGGTCTGTTTCTGCTGATCGGCGCATTTCAGTTCCATCAGTTTCTGTGCTGCTTTCTCGGTGTCCTCGCTGAACAGTCTGGCATTGCGCTGAATATCCTCCTGAACCACCTGATAAAGCGTGTCACGGTTAATATAGTGGCTGGAACAAGCTACTGTCCCTATCGCCTGACTGCGCCCGCACATATAGTAAAAATACTTCTGCTGGCTGACACCCAACTTCATGGATGTTCCGCAGGCTTCGCAGTAAAACAGTCCTGCAAACAGCGCCGGCTCGTCTTTGGCTTTAATGGTCTTTTTCCGCGCAATCAGTCTTTTTTGTGCTTCATCAAATAATTCGCGGGATATGATCGGTTCGTGCATATCAGGAACAACTACCCAATCTTCTTTAGGGATAGGTTCCCTTTTTTTACTTCGGTAGGATGGCGTGTACTGCCGCCCCTGCACCATGCTCCCCACATAGATTTCGTTTTGAAGCATGAAATGTACATAAGTCCGTGTCCAGAAGTGGCGGCGTTCAAACTCGCCATCCCGTTCAGGATTGTGCTTACGGAAACGTGTATATTCCTTGGGGGATAAGATACCCTCGTTGTTCAGGGTTGTTGCAATGCTCCTTGCCCCAATCCCTGCCGCGCACATTTCAAACATCCGCCGGACAACCGGCGCGGTTTCCTCGTTGATAATCAGCTTGTGCTTATCGTCAGGATGCCGCAGGTAGCCGTAGGGGTCGAGTGCGCCAAGGTATTCGCCGCGCCTTGCTTTAGTATGAAGCGTGGACTTAATTTTTATTTTAAAATCCAAAGGGATTTTTGACTATCTCTTTATAAGTTCTTAAATGCCGCTAAGTCTTGATTTTTCAAGGGTTCGCGGCATTTTTGCTGTCGGGGGAAGCTCACATATACTCTCAAAAGTTTTTAGGTTTTCGCTCTCAAAGGTAGTACGAAAGTAGTAAAACCTCGTCCTGCCTATGCTGCCAGCCGTTCCATTTCAGCCCTTGCGGAAGCGTAGGTTGCGTGTGCGTAATAGTTCAGCGTCATGGTGATATTGGAGTGTCCCATGATGTACTGCAACGCTTTAGGGTTCATGCCCGCATTGGCTAAGTTGGTGCAGAACGTGTGCCCTTATGGCATAATAAGGACAAATCGAAAATCCCAGTGATTTCTAGGGGATTCGGGTTTGTCCTTATT
Organism: Acutalibacter muris; assembly: GCF_002201475.1. Taxonomy (NCBI): domain Bacteria; kingdom Bacillati; phylum Bacillota; class Clostridia; order Eubacteriales; family Acutalibacteraceae; genus Acutalibacter; species Acutalibacter muris. The sequence continues at coordinate 3,691,264 of NZ_CP021422.1, forward strand.
CTTTTTCCATGAAAAAAAGGGCGAAAGGAGGCCAAAATGAACCGGGCAAAAAAGCGGCGTGTCACATTAAGGACAAAATTTTAATCAAGCGTGAAACCATACAATATGAACAAATATAACCGAAAGGAACAAAAAGCATGAGCAAGGTAATCGCAATCTGCAACCAAAAAGGCGGGGTCGGCAAGACCGTCACCACCGTAAACTTAGGCATCGGCCTAGCCCGCCAGGGTAAACGTGTCCTGCTGGTGGACGTAGACGCACAAGGCTCTTTGACCGCCAGCCTGGGCTACCAGCACCCGGACCAGTTAGAGGAAACCCTCTCCACCGTGCTGGGCAAGGTCATAGAGGACAAGCCCCTTCTCCCCGGCGAGGGAATCATCCATCATGAGGAAGGTGTAGACCTCCTCCCCGCCAACATCGACCTAGCGGCAATGGAGGTCACGCTGGTGAACATCATGAGCCGGGAAACCATCCTCCGTGAATACCTAAACACTGTCCGCGACCAGTACGACATCATTCTCCTGGACTGCTGCCCCTCGCTGGGTATGCTTACCATCAACGCCCTATCAGCCGCCGACACGCTTATTATCCCAATGATGGCCCATTACCTCTCGCTGAAAGGTATGGAGCAGCTCATGAGGACCATCGGCAAAGTAAAGAGGCAAATCAACCCAAACTTGACCATCAGCGGTATTCTCGTCACAATGGCCGATATGCGGACCACCTACTCGCAGGAAATCGTGGAACTGCTGAGAAATTCCTATGGCAGTCAACTCAAAATTTTCGACGCCATCATTCCCCGCTCCATCCGTGCGGCAGAGACCAGCGCCGAGGGCAAGAGCATATTTCTTCATGACCCCTCTGGAAAAGTCTCTGCGGCATATGAGGCCCTGACCTTAGAGGTAGCGTCATGAAAAGCAGCGCGGCGAAAATACAAATAACCGGCCTGGACGATTTATTTGGCGGAATCCCGGCCCAGGTTGCTGCTGACCAAATTCAAGAGCTTTCTTTGAGGGAACTGCATCCCTTCAAGGAGCACCCCTTCCATGTGGCGGACGATGAGAAAATGCGGGAAATGGCCGAGAGCGTGGCCCAATACGGTGTTCTGGTGCCTGGTATCGTCCGGCCAAGGCCCGAGGGCGGCTATGAAATCATAGCGGGCCACCGGCGCTCAAGAGCCAGTGAGCTGGCCGGGAAAGAGACCATGCCGGTTATCGTCAGGGATATGGACGATGACGAGGCCACGATTGTCATGGTGGACAGCAATTTGCAGCGGGAGAAGATTCTGCCCAGTGAAAAGGCGTTTGCCTATCGGATGAAACTTGAGGCGATAAAACATCAGGGTCAGAGAACAGATTTTACTTCTGGCCCACTGGGCCAGAAGTGGTCTCGAGACGCAGTATCAGCTAATTCTCCAGACAGCGCAAGGCAGATTCAACGGCTCATACGCTTGACGGAGCTTGTTCCATGTCTGTTGGACCTTGTTGACCAAGATAAGTTCCCATTGCGGCCAGCCGTAGAAGTTTCATACATCCCTATGGACGGGCAAGAGCTGCTGTATAACGTAATTGAGAACAAGTCTTTCGGGCCACCGTCTATGGAACAGGCGAAAAAGCTGAGAGAATGCAGTGAGCGCACCGAATTGACAACGAGCCTTATTATTGACATCATCTCAGATGAAAAACCCACGCCACTACAAGTCACCCTCAAAAATAAATGCCTGAGCCAGTATTTCCCCAAAGACTACACACAGAAACAGATAGAGGAGGTCATCCTCTCCCTGCTGGAAACCTGGAAGTATCAACAGAAAGGGGCTGTGACAGATGGCAGCAACAGCTAGAGTAATCAGCGTTAAGGGCACCGCTTTCGGTCAGGATATGCTGGAGGTCTTAGCTGAGAGACAGCTTGAAAAAGTCTCGTTTTGCGAGTTGGATATCTCGAAATCTATTCTAACCTTAAAAGACCATCTTGTCAATAGGCTCAGCCACGATAACTGGAGAGCTGACCCCGGCCTGTGCCAGCCGGAACTGCGCTACCTTTACCCCATCTACTTCGATTCCGTTCGCGTCCTGCTGGCAGAGTGCGTGGCTGAGTTCTTCCAGACCGGCGGGATCTATATGGCTGTTCTGGACCCCTACCGCATGGAGTATGTGGAGCATGAGATAAGAGTGCTGATACTTAGGCCGGAGGAGGTTTCCTCTCTCCTGCGGGCGCTCAGGAAAGTCCATGCCCCGGGCCATGACCTGATTGCCAGATGGAAAAATCAAGCTGACCAAGAGAGGTGGCTGGAGCACCTCCAAACGCTCCAACAGGCTATAAGCAAATTACAGTAAATACAGTTTCCTGCCCCATTACTCTTTGTGGTGGGGCTATTTTTGTACCCATTTTTAGGAGGCGTCGACCATGAAAGATGATTTTTGGGACATTTGTAACTGCCCGGAGTGCAGTTACTTTAGCTCAGGTAAACCCCACTGCTGCGGTTTACCAAAGCGTATAACGGAGCGGGACAAGCCCTATATCCGGGGGGCCGTGCGGACCTGCCACTGCGTCAATCCCCGCCTGTGGGAATTTTATGAGAGCTTGGGGGCGGGGAAATGAAGGAGGCTTTTGGTCCGGCAGACAATATTGCCGACGGAAAAATGTACCTGCGTTTGGCGGCAGATATGGATAACCGCATAGCGGAGTTAAGAGACAGATTCAATTCCACCGGCGATATGCAGTTTTATTATAAAATTCAGGAATTGAAGAAAATCCGGCGCGAACACCGGGACACGGCGGCGCTCCTGCTGCGCCGGGGCGAGCTCCGGGAGAGGGAAAAAGCGGGAAAGGGGGAGCATTGCCGATGATGAAACTCCTGCTGGGCGGCTCGCCCTGCACCCACTGGAGTATCGCCCAATCGCGCCACAGAGAGACCAGGCCGGAGGGCCAGGGCTGGGAGCTGTTCCGCAACTATCTTATCGCAAAGGAGCGGTATTGTCCAGACTTTTTCCTCTATGAGAACAACAAAAGCATGGCGCCGGCTATCCGGGAGCAGATCACGGCGGAGCTGGGTGTGGAGCCGATATTCATCAACTCCGCCCTGGTGTCCGCCCAGAGCCGCCAGCGGCTTTACTGGACGAACATACCCGGAGTAGAGCAGCCCGAGGACCGTGGGCTGGTGCTGCGGGACATTTTGGAGAGCGGCCTGCCGCTCCGGGAAAAAGGGTACACACTGAAAGCCAACTATGCCAACTCTAACGCGGCCAACGCCCTGGATAGCAAGCACTTCCCCGCGACAATGGCGGCGGAGCCAATCCGAGTGGGCGCCATCGAGAGCAGCACCGGCTCAGAGGGCCAGGGCCACAGAGTGTACTCTGCGGACGGAAAGAGCAAGACCCTCTGCGGCAACGGCGGCGGTGCGGGAGCGAAAACTGGGCTTTACACAGTCCCCACCGGGATGGCATGGCGGGGCCATGCAAACGCTGATAACCCATCCTCCTTTGAGGCCCGCCCTGACCAGAAAGCTAACGCTGTCATTGTATAAACTATCTGCAAATCTTATTATACGAGGAGAATAAACAATGAAACGACTAACAACTGACACCCCGAACGGAAATTTTGAGACCATCCTTAACTTTGTATACAGTAAGGATGGCTGGGCTTACATACGGCATGACGGAGAGCATGAGAACGTGAGGTTGACAGATTGGGCAAGGTGGCAGTGTATACTCCATGGGCGTAACGAAGTTCTGTCAGAAACGCCGGAAAAAATTGACGAGCGGCTTTGTGACTGTTTGATGGATGGTCCAATATGTTCTATTGCAACAGATGCTCCAAGCTGCCCCATAGCAATGGCTTATTGCTTTGCAAGCCAGGCCGTGCATCAGGAGGACAATATGAACGCTATCACACAAGAGCCTCTGGCAGACGTCCGTAACATACACGTTGACCCCAGTCTGCCGAGGGACGAACGCATAAAAGAGTATTTACGTCAAATCAAAAACCCCTACTGCTTCAAATGCGGCAAATTCACCGTACACGCACGATACACGCCGGACGGCCCTTCCCTTGAGGAGTGCCTGAAGCAGGTGCTGATGTGAAAAAAACTTTGACTTCCCCGGCCCGATGTGCTATACTCAATCTTGGAAAAAGAATTGAATAGGCAGATCTGAATCACTCTTTGAAATACCGGGGAATTTTGGAAATTTTTAAGGAGTGATTTTTGTGTCCGAATTTATGGCAGCGGCCTATCTGCGGCTATCCTATACCAATGACAGGACGGCGGAAAGCGACAGTATTCAGAACCAGAAGAAGCTTATTGAGGACTATATCGCCACCCACCCGGAAATCGAGCTGGTCTCGGAGCGTGTGGACGACGGGTACAGCGGCGTTCTGTTTGACCGGCCCGCGTTCCAGGAAATGATGTCCGACATCATGGCGGGGAAGGTCAACTGCGTAATCGTGAAGGACCTCTCCCGGCTGGGCCGCGAGTATATCGAAACCGGGCGCTATCTGCGCCGGATTTTCCCCACCTGCGGGGTGCGGTTTATTTCAGTCAATGACAATATCGACACAGCAAACGAGAACAACGGCGACGACCTGAACATCAGCATGAAGAACCTGCTGAACGATACCTACTGCCGGGATATTTCCGTCAAAACCCGCAGCGCCCTGCTGACAAAGCGCCGTAACGGCGACTATGTGGGTGCCTGCCCCATCTACGGCTACCGCAAGGACCCGGATAACCACAACCGGCTGGTAATCGATGAGGACGCTGCTGGAATCGTCCGGGACATCTACCGCCACAAGATAGATGGAGCTAGTGCAAAAAGGATAGCGGAGGAGCTGAACCGGCTGGGCGTTCTTTCTCCTATGGCCTACAAAAGCAGCCGGGGCTTACCCCACCCCACCGGCGGCTTTGCGGATGTGCCCGGCGCAAAGTGGTCCGCCCGGGCTGTTCTGCGGATTTTGCAGGAGGAAACCTACACCGGCGTTCTTCTGCAAGGCAAACAGGAAACCTATAATCACAAGCTGAAAGATATTGTTCAAAAGCCCCCGGAGGAATGGGTACGCACTGAGAACGCCCATGAACCCATAATTTCAAAAGGGGATTTTCATCTGGTGCAAAAGATACTGAGCCTTGACACCCGCACTGCGCCGAACGGAGAGGCGGTCTATCTGTTCTCCGGCCTGCTGATCTGCGGTTCCTGCGGCGGGCGCATGACCCGCAAGACCAATACCGTGAACGGCAAAAAGTACGTTTACTATCACTGCCCCACCGGCAGAAAAAACGGCTGCACACACCCTGTTATGCTGAAAGAAAGCGACCTGACCGCCTGTGTGCTGGAGAGCCTGCAGGCCCATATCCGTAGTGCCGTTTCCCTGGACAGGCTGCTGGACAGCATTAGCGAGGAGGAGATCGGCCGGGAGGAGATCGCAAAGTTCAAGGCCCGGATTGCCGATAACGAGGTAAAGTTGGAGGAAGCGCGGCAGTTCAAGGCCACGCTCTATGAGAATTTCATCGGCGGCTTCATTGACAAAAAGGACTATCAGGACCTGAAAAGCCTCTACACCCTCCGTGCCCGGCAGGCGCAGGAAGCAATTTCGCTCCTGCGTGAGGAGATGGAGCGTACCATAGACAATTCCGGCGACCGCCTGCGGTGGATCCAGCATTTCAAAGAATTTTCAAACATGACCACGCTGGACCGGCGAGCGGTGATTGCACTGATCCAGTCCATCCGTGTGCTGGGAAAAGAAGATTTACAAATCACCTTCCGCTATCAGATGGAGTATGAAAAAGCGCTGGAACGGCTGGCACAGGCTGTCTCTTTGGCAAAGGAGGCGGTCTGATTGGCGAGGAAAAGCAGGAAAAATCAATCCCCCGGCGTTAAGCAAGCTTCACAGGTGAAGGTCTGGCGGGCGGCGCTCTATATCCGTTTGTCCGTTGAGTTCAACGGCAGGCGGGGCGATTCCCTGGAAACCCAGCGGCAAATCATGGAAGCGTATATCGCCCTCTGCCCTGACGTCGAGATTGCCGGGGTATATACAGATAACGGCACCACGGGCCGCACCTTCGAGCGGCAGGCCTTTCAGCAAATGCTGTCCGATGTGGAGGCGGGGAAAATCAACTGCATTGTGGTTAAGGACCTTTCCCGGCTGGGCCGGAATACCATCGACACAGGCTATTATATCGAGAAGTATTTCCCCCTTCACGGGGTACGGTTTATCTCTGTCAACGACCAGTTTGACAGCGAGGATTCGCAAAACAATGGCAGTCACCTGATTGTGCCGCTGAAAAACATGATTAACGAGGCGTATGCCGCCGACATCAGCCGGAAGGTACGCTCCCAGCAGAGACAGTCCATGCAGGAGGGGCAGTTTATTGGCGGGAGAGCTCCATATGGGTATCTCAAAAGCCCGCAGGATTGTCATAAGCTGCTTATTGACCCTGAGACTGCGCCGGTTGTGCGTCAAATCTTCCAGTGGGCGGCTGATGGAGTTGCCGTAAACAGAATCGTCCTGAATCTAAACGAGCAGGACATCCCCGCTCCGGGACAATACAAGGCCAGTATGGGCATAATCACCAGCAAGAAACTAACAGGCGGCGGCAAGTGGCAAACCAGGACGCTTCATAGAATACTGACCGATGAGGTCTATCTGGGCGACATGGTGCAGGGGAAGACTCGCTCTGTCGGGCATAAGCAGGTGCCGGTTGATGAGAGCGAGTGGGTTGTGGTCCGCGGTACCCATGAACCGCTGGTAAGCCGGGATTTGTTTGCCCGGGTCCAGACCGGCCGGGCCCGGATGGCGGAGAAATATACACAAACCGCAAAAGAACCGTATAGCGTAAACATTCTGCGGGGGCGGGTGTTCTGCGGCGGCTGCGGTAAGAACCTCCATCGCCAGCGGCGCAATAGGGACTATTACGTTTATCATTGTATCTCCAATGAACGCATAGGTGAAGGCTCCTGTACCGCAAATATTTATATGAGCGAATCGGAACTGTTCAGCCTGATTCTGACCGTAATCCTAAAGAAAGCAGAGGCGGTGCTGGGTGAAAGCCTGCGGCTGAAGCAGTGCGGCGGCAAAACTGCCGCGCGGAAAGCAAAGACGGACGCAGAAATTACAGAACTGCGGCGGCAGACCGAAAGACACAGGGAACTGCTTGCCGGTTTGTATGAGAGCTTTGTGAAAGGGGTTCTCACACAGACGGAATATTTTGAGCTGAAGGAGGACTATAGTAATAAAATCAGCGGTGCGGCGGAGCGTGTCCGGCAGCTCCGGGCACAGCAATCGGAGCTTGAGCGGCAGCTGGAGGAATACACCGGCATTGCCGATAAGCTGGCGGCGGTAGGCGAGGACACGGAGCTCACCGCGCAACTGGTTGCCAAGCTGATCCAGCGGATTACCGTGAACGGCCCGGAGGATGTATCCGTTGACTTTACCTTTGACAGCGGCTTTGAACGGGTCAGGGAGGTGCTGGCAGATGAGTAGTTCTATCGGCCTGTACATCCGGCTTTCTTCCGAGGACAGCAAGGTGGGCAGTATGAGCATTGAGAACCAAAAGCGCGCGCTCCATCAGTATGTTGACGCTAGGGATTGGGCCGCAGGGATGGAGGTTTTGGAGTTCGTTGACAATGGGTACAGCGGCGCCAGCTTCGAGCGTCCGGCAGTCCAGGAGCTGCTCGGGATGGTGCAGGAGGGCAAAATCGGCTGTATTATCGTTAAGGATTTCACCCGCTTCGGGCGCAACAGTATTGAGGTCGGCTACTTCATGGAGATGGTGTTCCCGCTCTATGGAGTACGGTTCATCTCGATAAACGATGACTTTGACAGCGCACAGCTTCATGGTGATACCGGTGGGATAAATGTGGCGTTTAAGTACCTGATCAGCGAGTTTTACAGCCGCGACCTGTCAGTGAAGTATAAGAGCGCGAAGTACGCCAAGTTCAGGCGGGGCGAGTACCAGAGCAGGATTTGTCCCTACGGCTATCAGAAAGGCGCCGATGGGCGAATGGAGCCGGACCCCGAGACTGCGGAAACTGTGCGGTTTCTTTTTAGCATGGCTGCTACCGGCAGGAGTACCACAGATATTATCAAAGTGCTGTTTGACCGGCGAGTACCAACCCCAGGTGAGTATAAAGCCTCAAGGGGGCAATGTTATCATGACATTTCTCGGACACATGGTATTTGGCAAAGGTCTGCTATCCTAAATATTCTGCACGACGAGCGCTACACTGGCACTTACATTATCGGAAAACGACAGAGAGTAGAGATAGGGAGTAATCATGTGCGAATGAAAGATGAACGCGAGTGGATAAAGATACCAGACCATCACCCGGCTATCATTTCAAAAGAGCTGTTTTCTCAGGTTCAGGCGGCGATCCGCCACGTCAAAAGCGAGAAGAAAAAGGTGGCACAATATCCGCTTAAAGGCAAGGTGTTCTGCGGCTGCTGCTTTCATGGGCTGCAGAGAATTGGCAAGAAAGGATATCGCTTTGCTTGCACACATTCTCAAGTGAACGAGAGCGCTCCCTGCCATGGCTTGGCAATCTCTGAGCAGGACTTGGAAAATTTGCTTTTAAAAATTCTCAGCAAGCAGGCCCAGGCGATTTTGAATCTGCCAGACCTTTCCCATACAAGGCGGTTGGATGTGGAGATTGCAAAGCAAACTGAGTACGGCGGGCAGATTGAGGAATATCTGGACCAAAAGCGGCTGTTATATGAGCGGTTTCTCTTGAAACAGATAAGTTTAGAGGATTACACTTCTCAGAAAGCAACGGTTGACCGGGAACTAGAGCGCTTGCGGGAGTTACATACAGCATTGAAAGTACGGACTTCGCAAATACAGATTGACGCAAAAACACAAAGCGCCCGGACAAAGCTGGCGCAGGAGGTAGTAGAGACAGGCAAATTAACGGCTGAGTTAGTTGATTCCTTGATTGACAAGGTTTATATCTACCCCGGCAATCGGGTGGAAATCCTTTGGAATATGCAGGATTTTTGCTTAGGAGAATTTTAGCTGGCTCAGTTCATAAAAAACTTGAAAAAATTTGTGTCTTGGGCTTGACATTTGGGTGCCGGAGCGTGTGCGGCGTCATTACTTTAGGTAAGGCTTCTTCGTGGCACTTGTTGTACTTCTTCACAAGCAGCCGAAACATGGTGTCGTAGTTCGGTGCCGTTTTCGGGTTGCCGTCCCGGTTGAGGAACAGGAAACCGCAGTAACCGTCCACGATAATGTCCTTTGCGCCCTTGCGGTTGGCAAGCACACGCTTTAACGCTTCACAGACTTTCTCGCTCATGGGGATTTGCCGGACACCGCTTTCCGTTTTGGGCTTCTCAATGTAGTAGCCCGTTTCCTTGCTCCTAAGAAGCTGGTGGTCTACTGTGATTGTCCTGCCCTCAAAGTCAAGGTCGGCGTCGGTCAGTCCGCAAAGCTCGGAAATCCGCAGCCCTGTCCCCAGCAGTATCACGATCTCGTCATAGTATTTCTCATAGACGCTATCGCTCTCCACAAAGGCCAGTAGGCTTTCTTCCTGCGCTGGCGTGAGAGGTACCTTTGGCACCGTCGTATCTTCCAGAACGGTGTTAAGCTGGAAGTCAAACGGATTCTTGCGTATGCAATCGTCCTGTATCGCCGTATAAAAGGCTGCTTTCAGAGAACGCTTGTCATTGCTGATAGTTCGGTAAGCTATGCCCCGATCTCTCATGCGTAAAGCCCATTCTTTCGCGTCGGACATTTTTACGCTCTCAATCGGACACGCGCCCAGCGGGTCGCTCTCCAATAGCTTCATCAGCCGTTCCCGGCTCTTTACGGTGTTGTGCCGCACATTTCCCCGGTGGCGGTTCTGCTTCGCATAGAGCTGGCAGACCGTCATTTTTTTGCCGATAGGGTCTATCCCGTCGTCAAGGTCTTTCTGGATTTCCTTTTCCTTTTCCCGTAGGGATATGTCCTCCCGTTTTCCGGCTGGGGTCTTGTCCGTAGGCACTAACTTCCATGCGTAGACGAATTGCGGTTTTCCAAAGGTATCAACGTATTTGTAAGCATATCGCCCGTCTTTCCTCTGGCTCTCTCCTGAACGCAAAATACGGTTTTTGCTGTCCCGTCTTTTCTCTGACATAATGCGCTGCTCCTTTCCAAAGACGGAAGCCTTTTTGAGCGGCAAAGCTGCCGCCGAGCTGCAAGACGAGGCCGCAATGCAAACGGCAATCGGGAATGAGATTGCAACGCTTACGAAATCGTGGGGGAGCGAAAAACTGGAAATTACGATTGAGTATGTTTTTCGCTGCGAAAATCCGCCGGATGGGACCCCGAACGGCAACGACACACCAGCCCCCAATACGGAAACCCGACAATCCGAATATGGTACAAAAGAGGACTACCAATCCCTGCTCGCTTTGAAAACGCCAGACTATGCCAGCATGAGCGTTGCAGATTTCAACGCAAAGTTGCTGGCATGGGCTAACGAGGATTTTGGCCGAATGGAACGGATTGACGCTGATATGCTATGTAATGATTTTCAAGTGAGTTTCAGCGAAGAAGAACTTGCGTTTATTCGACTGACAGTATTTCTGTCTGGAACTGAAAATGGTGAGTTTGTGCAAAGCAATTACACAGGCGACCCTATGGTAGCCCCGGCCTATCAAGAGAGCTTGCCGCAGAAAGTGGATAAGTCCAACGAAAAAGCCCCTATGTGGTGCGACTTTGGCTATCGCTTCTTGTACCACATAGCAAATCAGGAAACGCTGACGGTTGGAGAGCGAGATCGTTGTATCGGCGGCATGATTACCGCCGTAGAGAAGTTTTGGAATGACACAACGCTTGATGATCTGCTCACTATGACGAAAGATGATGTGATTTCCTGTACTTCTTCGCGTTCTTGCCTTTTACATAGACGGCAAGCCGGATAAGGAGCGCACCCGCAATCCCGATTAAAAGGTCTGTCGGGTGGAAGCTGGGGGCTGCGCTGGAAAAGGCGGCGGTAAAGCCCTCGCCCATGTGCAGCAGCTTTTGGCTTGCGTCCGCACCGGGGGCAAGGCGCACCGCTTCGCCCAGCTTGTCAAAGAGGTAGACAAAGAGAAGATAGGGGGCGTTTAGGATAAGCTGCTTCTTGATTTCCGGCTTCATAGGGATTCCTCCTGCACCTTGTTTTTCACCTTTTGACGGTTGGTGTTGAGCTGCTTTGCCTTGTCCCGGAACGCTGCCAGCACCTTACGGATAGACGGCCTTTGCTCCTGTGTCAGCTTCCTTGCGGAAAACTCCTTAAAAGCGGCGGTCAGCACGTCGGCGTCCCGCCCTTTGAAAAACACAAGGTAGCGGGGCGGGGTTTCCGTGGCGTCCTTTTTCAGCGCGTAATCAATGCCGTACTTTTTCGCCGTACTCTCAAAGGCTTTGATATTGCCGTCGGTGATCTCGATATTGGAAACGCCCGCGTTCTGCTTCATAAGCTGGCGCAAGGTCTGTTTTCCGTGGGGGATTGCCTGTTTATCAACCTCTTTTTTTACTTGTGAAAGTACCTCTTTCATGGCCTTTTGCAGCATTTCGGCGGTGAGCTTCGCCCCCTTGATGGACAGGGCCACTACTTTTTCGTTGACTTCATCTTGCAAATAACCACCTCGCTTTTAGGTGGGAATGGGGCAGGATTTATCTGCCACGTTCCCCGATGTCAGTCAAAATGTTCAGATTTTTTGATGTTCTGTGCCCTGTGGGGTACAGCTCGTCAAATCCGTACCCGCAGACCGCTCAAATCCTCGGCGCGGATTCCGACAAGATACCAGTTTGCGCCGTACTCAATGCGGGTGGGCTTCCACTTGTGGCCTGTGAACACTTCCAGCGCGTCGCCGCAATGCAGCCCGCCATAGTAGTCCCCCAGCCCAAAGCGAATATCGTAGCGGTCGGTTCGCTCGTCGAAAATCAAGGCTCCCTGTTTCATGTTGTACGCTCCTTTCAGATTTGTCCCGTCGCCATATCATGGGCGACAAGGGCGGTGTAGTAGCTTCCCATTGTGCTGGGGGCATTGAACAGCACCGCCAGCAGATATTTTTTGATATTGCGGATTTTCGTAGTGTTCTCCCGCATACAGTCCATGACAAACTCAATGTGACTGCTATTGAGTTTCAGCAGCTTGGCCTTTACCAGCTCGGCGGGGTAGTCGTCCCCGGCCACCCGGATAATTTTGCGGGCCGTGCAGACGGTTTCCACCAGCAGTTCCACAATGCCGTCCAATTCCTCCGGGTCAATCTTGGAGTAGCGCAGGAGATGTTCGTACTCGATATTCTCCTTAATGATCTCCCGATAAAGCTCAACCGCGCTCTGTGTTGCCGCTTCCTTTCGCTTCCGTTCCGGCGGCTCTGCCGCAGCGTCCCCGTAAGGTGAGGGGTCAGGGGAAAGGATAGGAATGGAATCGGTACTTGGTAAATCCGTAATTGATTGTTCTTTTTTTGGTAAGTCAGTTCTTGATATATCTTTATTTAATTGCGTTGGATTTTCCAACGTAGGTTTATCCAATGTAGGTTTTTCCTGCGTTGGATTATCCAATGTTGGATTTTCCAACGTAGGTAAATCTGATGTAGGCGGCTGCGGCTGTTCGTAGATCACATACTCCGCGCCCCGCAAGCGGCCTTGCCGTATCGTAATTCGCCATATCCTGCACCCACATCTTGGAGGTAATGAACAGTTCCTCTCTGGTGCAGATGCCCTCGTCAATGGCCTGCCGCACAGCCTCGCCCACCGCATCCTCGTTGGTGTAGCTGGCGGCGGTGTCGATGAGCCGGTAGCCCGCCCGGATCGCGGTCAAAACGGACTGCCTGCATTCCTCCTTGTCCCGCACCTGGAACACGCCGAAGCCCTCCTGGGGCATTTTCACTCCGTTGTGCAAGGTTACATATTCCATATGGATTCCTCCGTTCGTTTTGTTCTTATCTATATTTTAACACGTTTCCCGCAAAAGAGAAGTTCCAAAAAGTTCATCAGTATATACCTAAAGGTGTGCGCTCACTTGTTTATTTTCGACCCTCCGAACACCGGCAGCTCCATGCCGTCCAGCGCCGTGTCGATGGTGGCGATCTTGCTTTCGCTCAATTCGATTTCCCCGGCCCCCAGATTCTCTCTCAGCCGCTCTATCTTGCGGCTGCCGGGGATGGGCACGATGTAGGGCTTCTTGCACAGCATCCAAGCCATGGAGACCTGAGCGGGCGTGGCGTTCTTTTCCTCTGCCAGTCTGCCCAGCAGTTCCATCAGCGCCCGGCTCTTTTCAAAACCCTCCGGGGTGTACTGGGGCATTTTGCTCCGGTAGTCGGTGCCGGGTTCAAACTTGGAATCCACTGTGTAGGCCCCGCTCAAAAAGCCGTTTGCCATGGGGGAGAAGGCCACAAACCCTACGCCCAGTTCCTCCAGAACCGGAAACAGGCTCCCGTGCCAGCGGGCCATCAGGGAGTAGCGGTTCTCCACGGCAGTGACGGGGCAGACAGCGTGGGCGCGGCGCAGGTAATCCTCGGTGGTCTCGGAGATGCCCCAATGCTTGATTTTGCCCTCCCGGATAAGCTCTGCCATGGTTTCGGCTACTACTTCCGGTTCTACTTTGGGGTCGATGCGGTGCTGGTAGTATAGGTCAATGGCGTCCATGCCCAGCCTTTTCAAGCTGCCCTCCACGGAGGCACGGATGGTGGCGGGGGAGCTGTCTAAAATCAGGCTTTGGTCGGGGGCGTGGTGTACCCCGCACTTGGTGGCGATGACCACCTTGTCCCGCACGTCACGGAGGGCCTCGCCCACCAGCTCCTCGTTGTAGGAGGTGCTGCCGTCGGGGTTCACGCCGGTGTAGCACTCAGCGGTGTCGAAGAAAGTGTAACCCATCTCATAGGCTTCCCGGAGGGTCTTTACGGCCACGGACTTCTCGGTGGGCGCGCCGCTGGCGTGGGAGAACCCCATGCAGCCCAGGCCCACAGCGGATACCTCTAAATCGTTGCCTAAAATGCGTGTTTCCATCGTATTATCTCCTTTTCAATCAATGGTGGAAGCTGGTGAAGGTGACAGGCTCGCGCTCCGGCAGGCCCACGTTTTCCTTGCCCCACTGGATGGATCTCATCAAAAACGCCATGTTCTTTCCCAGGGTGCGCATGGTCTGCAGTCCCTCTTTATCCTCCAGGACTTCCTCGGCAGAGCCGCCATGCACCATGTTCCAATACTGGCTGGTGGCGATGGGCATATTGTTCATGGAAAAATACTTGTTGAGCACATCAAAGGTAGCGGTATTGCCGCCCCGCCTGCAAGTGACCACCGCCGCGCCGACCTTCATGGTCTTGTCGATGTTCAGCGTGCTGAAAAACAGACGGTCCATAAAGGAGATGGCCCCGCCCGCCGGGGAAGCAAAGTACACCGGCGCGCCTATGACAAAAGCGTCCGCCTGGACCAGCTTGGGGGCCAATTCGTTGACGATATCGTCAAACACGCATTTGCCGGTCTCGTGGCACTTGCGGCAGGCAATACAGCCCCGCACCTCCTTGTGGCCAACGTGTACGATCTCCGTTTCGATCCCCTGGCTTTCCAGCGTCTTTGCCAGTTCGGTCAGGGCAGTGTAGGTGCAGCCTTTTGCCCTAGGGCTGCCGTTGATGAGTAATGCTTTCATGATGCTTCCTCCCGGTTTTCCCTCTTGTGAGGGCTGTTTTTATCTTGAAATCATTTTAGCACAGGGCAGGCATATTGAGAAGTTCCAAAAAGTTCATCTGTATATACCTTTGGGTATATACAGAGAGTGGCGGCACAGCCTCATACAAGCTGTGCCGCCATATACAAAAGGTGGTTCTTATAATCAGGTTGTCGGGTTGAAAACATCCAAAGGATAACAATATATTTTAGTGACCGTATCCCGTGTGGCGTCACGCAGTTCCTTTTTAAGCTGAAAACCTGCCTCCTCAAAAAGCTGTCCAAAGACCGGGTGATAGTATGCCGCCCAAATATTTCGGTTACGCTGATCCTGGCTTTCTACCAATCGATTGATAACCTGCTGGAAAGTTGCAGCTCCAAATGGATTGTAAAAATAGAACACATCGTAATCCTGATACCGGTCAAATTCTACCGCATCGGCGGCTATGCAGTCCACCTCCAACTGGAGCTTGCGCATATTCCTCCGGGCGATCTCCAGCAAATGTTCATCTAAATCCAGTCCGGCAACTTTCCGATACCCCAGTTCCGCCGCACATTTCATGCACATCCCCTTCCCGCAGCCGATATCCAAAAAGGCAGATTCACTTGCCTTTACCGGAATCGCTTGCAGGATTCGTTTCATGTCCTGTGCGTCCGTCATACTGTAGCCGTGAATCTCAGCCTGGCTTCGTTGGATATCGCCCACATATACCATGCTGAAATCCAGTCCATGGAGCCTTTCGTCTATCGTGTTTATGAGATATTTCCCCCACCGCCTAATACGGACAGGAAATGAGTAATTGCTCAAAATTGACCTCCTATTTTGTCCTGTTTCGTTATATACCGCAGCCACAGCCCACCGCCGTTTACCCTCTCCACCTCTTTCAGAGCGAAGGCAAGGGGCTTTCTCTCCGGCAGGAAATCTGCCTTTTCAAAGATAGACACGGCGCTGGTGCTGCCGTCGGCCACCGGGGCCATGACGATGCTCACCTCGTCCAGCAGGCCAGCCTGGGCGAAGGACCAGTTCATCAGCCCGCCGCCTGCCACCATCAGCTTTTCAATGCCGAACAGGGTTTTTAGCTTGTGCAGGAGCAGGGCGCAGTCCAGGGTATCTTCTCCCGCAAAGATATAGCTGATGTCAAACTGCCGAAGGTACGCCAGATACCGGGGGTCAACCCGCTCTGTCAGCACCTCTATCACATGGGCACGGGGACGGCCTTTCTTTTCGATATAGCCGGACTCCCAGCCCAGCACGCCCGCCGGGTCAACGGACACAATATAGTTCTGCACCTCCGATGGGGCCGCATAGTCCTCCATGGGATAGGCGGGGCTGTCCGGGAGTTCGTCTGGCGCACGGCCCGCCGAGTAGCCGCCCAGCATGGTGGTTGTCCCATAAAGGGTGGCATCACAGCCGTAAAAGCCGCGGATCTCGCTATACTTCGCCAAAGCCGGGCCGCACTCTGGGGCCGACATATAGGCTCCGTCGATTTTACCGTCCAAAGATGTAAGCATATGACAGACCACAAAAGGTTTTTCCATGGCTTTCCTCCTTAATCCAGGCCCAGGCTGTTGGCCCAGTCAATCACGGTTTCCTCACAGTTTACCACGTCGCCACGGGCAATGGAGAGTGTGTTCTCGCTGACCGTGGCCCCTGGCTGCAGGGCGGCAATGGTGCCGACCGTGTTGGAGAACCCGCTGCCGCCGTGGGTCACAAAGGGGATGATGGATTTGCCCGCGAAGTCGTATTCCTCCAGAAACGTATAGACCGGCATGGGCAGGTCGGCCCACCAGTTGGGGTAGCCCAGGATGACGGTATCGTACTGGTCAATATTTTCAAGCTGGGTGGCAAGCTCCGGGCGAGCCTCCTGGGATTTTTCGTCCGCCGCCTGATCCACCAGAGGGTCATGGTCCAGCGGATACTGCTGCACAGTTTCGATCTGGAATAGGTCGCCGCCGATGGTTTCCTGCACAGTTTTTGCCACAAACTCACAGCTCCCCAGCTTCACGCCGTCCCGCATCATAATGCTTGCCCCGCTGATGGCATCCACCCCGGCGGTGTCCACGTCCTCCGGCATGGTGAAGTAGGCGATGAGGATGTGTTCGGAGGAGGCTTCTGCTTCGCTGCTCGCCTGGCCCTCCGAAGAAACCGGGGCACTGCTCTCCGAGGATTCCGGCGCAGATGATAATTCTTGGCTGTCACTAACGACCAGACTGGGTGTAGATGGAGCGGAGGAGTTCCCCGCGCCGCTATCCCCGCAAGCCGCCAGTACCAGCATGAAAGCCAGTAAAAGTGGGATGATCTTCTTCATAGACCGCCCCTCAACCCAAACTGCTGACCCACGCGGCCACATCCTCATCGGACACAGAGGATTGGAACCGCTGGCCCTCCTGCCAGTCGCCGGTACCAGCCATGTCAGCCAAAAGCTGGCCGCTCTCCCCCAGGCCGGAGCTGCTGGAGGTGCAGAAGGGAATAACCGTCTTGCCGGTAAAATCGTTGCTCTTGATGAAGCTATTGACAGGCCAAGCGGCGATGCCCCACCAAATGGGATAGCCAACATAAACCGTATCGTACTCGGCCCAGTTATCTACGGTGGTGCTCTCCAATGCGATATCCCGTAGGCTCTCATCGTCATGCTCCTGGTTGACACGGCTGCCATCGGCAGTCCAGTCCAGATCTTCGTCAGTATAGGGAGTGACAGGTATCAGCTCGAAGGTGTCGCCGCTGGTAGTGTTTGCGATAGCCTGGGCCACCCGCCCGGTATTGCCGCTGGCAGAGTAGTAGACCACCAGGGTCTTGCCGCCCTCGCTGGCAGGTTCCGGCGTAGGCTCGGCGGTAGGCTCTGCCGTGGGAGTGGGAGCCTCAGTGGGCGCAGGAGTGGGTTCCGCGGTCGGTTCTGGTGTGGGGGTGGGGGCAGGGGCCGTAGTCGCGGAACTGCTGGAGCTGCTGTTGGCAGTGCCGGAATTGCAGGCGGCAAGGCTTACAATGCAGGCCAGGCACAGGATAATTGCAAGAATTTTCTTCATTTTCTATTCCTCCGTTTCTAATTTGTCATAGCGTTCTATTGTGATCTCCCCATCGTACTCGGCGAAGATTTCTTCGCCCTCATCAATTTTCCCAAAGTGGATGATCGGCACATCGGTCATGTCCCGCTCTGGCGCGTGGAAGATGGCTACCGCGTTCCCAGTGGGCCAGTAGGCGAGCCCACCGGGAACATACACGTTGGTAAGTTCCTCGTCACTCTCAATGCGCTCGTCCAAAACGAACGCTTTTGCAAAATCCGCCGGGGGCATGATCTCTTTGGTGATGGGCAGCTGTTGAGATATACCCCGGCCGCAGGGGGTGTCATACAATACCCCATATACTACGTCCTCACCAGCAGTGATGCGGATTTTGTGTAAAACCTTCGGCGGTATTGCGCTGGTGCCTACGGCAATCCCTGTGCCTACTGAACCGACAGGCATTTCCTCTCTGGAGTAGGCTCCAAAGCACACCAGCCCCAGCAGCACCGCCAGACACAAACTCAAAACTCGCTTCATAAACATTCCCGGAAAATCTCCAGAATTTCCTCATGGGTCATAACCTTATAGGCCCCCGGCACGCAGGCGCAGGAATCGGCGATGGCTTTCAAATCCGTGCTTTCATCCACGCCCAGTTCCCGCAAAGTGGTGGGCAGGCCGATCCCCTTGATAAAGGACGCCAGGGTTTCTACGCCCATCCGGGCCAGCTCCCTTTCCGAGCGGCCCTCGGGACGTATGTCCCAGACCTTGGTGGCAAACCGGGCAAACTTCTTCGCCCCGTGTTCGCAGATGTGCCGGTAGTAGACTGGGTGCAAAACCGCCAGCCCCTCGCCGTGGTTGCAGTTGGTATATGCGCCCAGCTGGTGCTCCATCTGGTGGCACTCGAAATCGCACTTCTTGCCCAGCTTGATGACGCGGTTCTCGGCCATAGTGGCCTCCCACATGAGGTTGCTCCGGGCGATGTAGTCCTCCGGGTCCTTGATGGCCGCCCGGAGGTCGCGAATCACCCCGCGCATGAGGGCCTCCATGATGTCGTCGGAAACATTGGGTTCGTCGGGCGCGCTGAAGTAGGTTTCCATGATGTGGGACAGGGTGTCAAATCCGCCGGAGATCATCTGTCGCACAGGCACCGAGTAGGTATAGGTGGGGTCCATCAGCGCAAATTTGGGGTTGAGCTGGGGGTAGTCCCGGCCCGTTTTCACCTTTAATTCCTCGTTGGTGATGACCGCCCCGCCGTTCATCTCGCTGCCGGTGCCTGCCGCCGTGACCACGACGATCAGCGGCACAGGCTCAAAGTCTATCACGCCCGGGCGGCCCCAGAAGTCGGCCCAGGCGTCGCCCTCGTACCGTGCCGCCAGGGACACGGCTTTGCAGCAGTCCATAACAGAGCCGCCGCCCACGGCTAAAATCAGGCCCACGTTGTTTTCCCGCACAAGCCGCGCTCCCTCCTGCACCTTGGCGTAGGTGGGGTTGGACATGATGCCGGAAAACTCTGCCACCCGCTTGCCGGACTTTTCAATGGCGGCGGTGATCTCATCATACACGCCGTTCTTTTTGATGGAACCGCCGCCATAGGCCAGCAGGACGGTGTCTGTTTCGCAGTTGCACTTGCACAGGCAGGAGAGGTATTCCTTCACACAGCCCTTGCCGAAGATGGCCTTGGTCTTGTTTTCGAAGATGAAGTTGTTCATAAATCTCTCACGCTTTCTTTTATTTGTTGTAGCCCAGCTCCGTGACCCAATCCACAATTTCCTGCCGCGCGTCCTGGATACTGTTGCGGGAGATGGATTTTCCGTTCTGGCTGACCGTGGCGTCAGGCTCCAGCCCGGCAATGGTGCTTACTGTGCTGGAAAAGCCGCTGCCGCCGTGGGTGTTAAAGGGGATGATGGTCTTGCCGCTGAAATCGTTCTGCTCGAAGAAGCTATACATGATCATGGGCATATCTCCCCACCAGTTGGGGTAGCCCACAAAAACCACATCGTAATCCTCCAGGTTCTGTACGTTGGCTTTCAGCGCGGGACGGAAGCTCTGCGCTTGCTCCTCCCGGGCCTGAGCCACCAGTGTGGTATGGTCGGTGGGGTAGGGCGTTTCCGGCTCAATGCGGAAGATATCCGCGCCTGTGCTCTCTTGGATCACATAGGCCATGTACTGGGTGTTGCCCAGCACCTCGCCGTTGATGACAACGGTGCTGTTGGCTTCTTCGGTAGTCATGTTGTCAGGGTTGGTGGTCTCAGGCATGGAAAAGTAAGTAACAAGAATTTTCTGTTCCTGGGGTTCGGGGTCAGGGGTCACAGCGGGCGCTTTGAGGTCAAGTCCCGCGGCCCAGCTCCTCACGGTGGACTCGCTGGCCCCGCTCTGGAACCGCTGGCCCTCCTGCCAATCGCCGGTGCCTGCCATTTCCGCCAGCAGGGTACCGCTCTGCCCCATACCGGAGCTTGTTGACGTGCAGAACGGAATGACGGTCTTGCCGGTGAAATCGTTGTTCTTTACAAAATTGTTGACCGGCCAAGCGGCAATCCCCCACCAAATCGGGTAGCCGATGATAACATTGTCGTACTGCTCCCAATTCTCCACGGTGTCGGCTGCCAGGGCGATATCCCGCAGGCTCTCGTCCTCATGCTCACGGTTCACCCGGCTGCCGGGGGTAGTCCAGTTCAGGTCGGCAGAGGTATAGGGGTTGACAGGGGTAAGTTCAAAAATATCCGCGTCCAGCTCGTCGGCAATGGTATTTGCCACACGCTCGGTATTATTGCTGGCGGAGAAGTAGACCACCAGCGTGTTGCTTCCGGAGGGTGTGGGCGGTGTAGGCGGCGTGGGTTCCTCCCCTTCCTTGTACTGGGCATAGTTCATGATCATCGTGGCAATCTCAGCGCGGGTAGCGTTGCTCCTGGGGTCAAAGCGGTTGTTGCCCTTGCCGCTGATGATGCCGTTGGCCCTGGCCCAATCCACCGCCGTGCTTGCGTAGCTGGCGATGCTGGATTCGTCCGCAAAATCCTGCGCGCTTGCGGCGGGGCTGCCCTCATAGCGCCACAAAACCGCTGCCACGTCCTGCCGGGTAATGCTGTCGTTTACCCCAAACCGTCCGTCGCCATAGCCGCTGACTACGTTATTCTGCGCCGCCCAGTTTGCGGCGGTGGTGTAGTAATCCTGGCGGACATCGGTGAAATTCGCGCTGCCACTGACCGTTGGCGAACCGGCATAGCGGTACAGAATGGTCACCAGCATGGCGCGGGTGGTGTTGGTGTCGGGGGAGAAACGGTTATTGCCTGTGCCGCTCATCAGGCCGTGGCTCTGGACATAGCTGACAGCGTTTGCGTACCAGGCATTGTCCGCCACGTCGGTAAAGCCTCCGGCGGCAAAGGCCGGGACTGCCAGGCTCAGCATAAGTATGAATGCTAACAAAAGGGAAATTGCTTTTTTTATGTTTTTCTTTCCTTTCCTTGGGTTTGTGGGTCTATTATAAACCTTGGTTTTGGCGTTGAGAAGTTCCGATTGGTTATAGGGTGTATACCTTTGGATTATAACTGGATGTAGGAAATGTTGCGTTTTTTGAGAGGTTGTGCTATACTGGCCGTGGATAGCACTTGGCAAATCGGGATTTCTGCAAGATTTTCGCACTGCAAGGAGAAATTGTGATGGTGAGATACACAAATAAATTGAGACTCACGTTATGGGTTTCCGTCGTATATGTTTTATCGTTTATATGCTATGTGCCTACATTGCTAAAACAGAACGGAATTATCATGCCCAATGGACTATTGTACTTAAAATACTTATATGTGTGTATTCCCGCTATGGCTACTATTTTTCTGCTGATTTGCGAGCAGAACGTCAAGGGATACTTTACGCGAATGTTTTCAGGGAAAATAACAGTCAAATATATTTTAATAGAGCTTATATGTATGGTTGCAGGTATATTTGATTGTTATTTCTATTCGTTCATAGTGAAAACTGACGTATTTAAAAATACATATTTGACAGGAATATCACTAATAACAAACTGTATATATCTGCTAATAACCGCGTTTGTTGAAGAAATAGCATGGAGAGGATTTTTGCTAGAACGCCTTCCTTTTAAGAAAAGCAAAAGTGTTCTTTTTGTCGGTGCCGTTTGGGCAGTGTGGCATATACCAATGTGGATAATCAGAAATTCATTGGGCATGGAACAAATTGTTTATCTTTGTATATGGACATTACTTGTTTCCGTTGTTTTGGGAATAACCTATTATCAATGCAGAAATATACTGCTTATTGCCATTTTGCACGCAACTTTTAATATCTGTTATTTAGCGCCAACACAATATAACATTGTTGTATTAGCGATCATAATTCTTGTTGGTATTCTATTGTATAAAAGATCAGGCGAAAATTCAGCTTGATAAATTAGATTTTGCTTGGTCGTGGTTCTTCCGAACAGCCCACCGTAAGAAACGAGACTCCCCAGGAAGTCTCGTCTTTTGTATCAGCATAAATATTTGAAATTATAGCTGGTTTCCCGCAATCGCCGTCCGCACGGCCTTCAAAAACTTTTTTACCGTCCGGGAAGGCTCCGGCGAATGCAGCAGGCCATAGGGAATGGAGTGGTCCCACTCCACCGGGATCACCTTCAGCAGCGGGTGGACGTTTGCCCAGGGGGGCACCACCAGCAGCAGGTCGCTGCCGTTTTCGCAGCGGTTGAACACGTCCATGCGGTACAGGTCGAAGTCCACGATGTTCACCTGCGGGTGCTCCTGCCAGAGCTCATCCCGCAGCTCGTCCACGTAATTGCTCCAGTTGCGGTGCATCATCAGCAGGTTTTCCCCATACAAGTCCTGCACAGCGAGTTTGGTTTTTGCCGCCAACGGATGGTAGATGGACACCGCCACGCACAGCGGCTCCCGCGACATTTCAAATCCCGCACAGCGCCGCAGGTTCAGCATGGTTTCATCGAACACCCCGGCTACCACGTCGATGTCCCGGCCCAGGTTGGCCAGGATCTCCCTGGCGTTTTCCGGGGAGTTTTCAAAGGGCACCATCTGGAACTTGATCTCCGGGCACTGCTCATGGATGGCGGGCCACAACTCCATCAGGGCCTGGGCCGGGGTCATGGGCGAGGTGCCGATGCGCACGATATCCGTGTCCCCCTGCATGGCGTTTTTGGCCCGGCTGACGGAGTCTTTGCAGTATTGGATGATATATTTTGCGTCTTTATACAGCGACACCCCGGCCTTTGTAAGCGTGAGGCCCCGATGGGTGCGTTCAAACAGCTTTACACCCAGCGCATCCTCCAGGAGGTTTATCTGCTTGATGACCGCCGTGGGCGTGATGAACATCTGCTCCGCCGCCTTGCTGAAGCTGCCCGCGTCCGCCGCCGTCAGGAAGGTGTCCAGTTGGGGATTATACATATTTTAATAGACCAAAGCGGTGAAGGAGAACTGCACCAGCTTCCATTCATTCTCCCGTTGGACATACACTTCGGTAACGGCAAAGTGGTGGGTGGTGGGCTTGCCGCCCAGCAGCAGGCCGTAGTTGCAGTCAGTGATGACGATGGCGGTATCGCCCCAGAGCTTTGCCTCCTGCTTGTTGAGGAGGATTTCCGTGGGCTTGAATACCCCATCGAAAAAGGCCTTCATCTCTTCCTCCATGCCGCAGGTCACACCGATATGCACGAACATACACCCTGGGTCGGCAATGGATTCCATGCCGGTAACGTCGGCCTGTTCCAGATACTTCCAGAATTTTTTGGATACTTCTATAATCTTTTCTTCCATTTCGGATGCTCCTTTATATATAATTCGGTTAGTATATACCTGTAAGTATACACTGAATAGACTCATTTAGCAAGAGTTTTTTAAGGTACCTGTCTTTCCCAAAAATCTGCAGCCCGGTTAAGCCACCCCTCTGCCACTGTTCCGGTGCCCAACCCGAACCCATGGGGCAGTCCCTGGAACACTTCGATCTCCGCGTCCGTATCGCTCTGTTTGATCCGCTGGATACGCCGCTCCATAGTGCTGTAGCTGGCGATCCAGTCGTTGGTGCCCACACAGGCGTAAGTGGGCGGCTCCGTGCCCAGCACCTCCGAATGGCCCGTGTACTGCATAATGACCGCGCCCGGCTGGGGGTACTCTCTTTCGCCGAAAGCCGCCGTACCGTAGGAGCCAAGATATGCTGCCATCCGCGCCCCCGCCGAGCCGCCCCAAAGGGAGTAGCCCTCCACGTCAACCTCCAGCTCGTCCGCATGGTCGTGGATATAGGCAATAGCCCTGGCTAAATCCTCGCAGGCGGTCTGTGCGCCGGGACGGTAAATAAGCGCGAAGGCATTGTATCCCTTTTTGCTCAACTCCAGCGCATGGGGGAAGCTGTCGTGCATGGCCCCCACATAGGCGAACCCGCCGCCCGCGTTGCAGACAGCGAATTTGGCCCCAGGCTCTCCCCTGAAGAAGAACAGGCCGGTATCTTCTTTGGAGGCGGCGGCTTTTTCCTCGTCTGTGTAAATGTCGTAGAAAACCGGATTGCCCACCGCTGCCTGTTCTTTCAGGTAGTTGCAGATTTCCACTGTCTTGTCCGGGTCGATGTAGTTGTACCAGGTCAGACTCAGACCGCCCAGCGTATCTCCGCTGAAATAACCGGAATCAACGGGGAAGATGAGCCGCCCGTAATCCCCAAAGGCAGGGTTGCCGGTGACTTCTTCGATTCGGGTATTCACAGTGTATGGCTCGGTAACGGGCACCTCGCTCCCTCCTTCCAATGCCCCGCTGCCACAGGCAATCAGGGCGGCTATCCCGGCAGAGATCAGGGAAAATACGGTTTGATTCATAGTGCCCACCTCAACACCCAAAAACTGCCGCCGCGCGGGCCATATTACCCATGGCGTCGATCCCAAAGGGACACCGCTTGGTACAGGAGCCGCACCGGATACAGTCGCCGCCGTGGGTGGCCAGAGCCGTGTATTGGCTGCGGATCTCATCTGTCAAACCTTTTTCTGCCAAATCTGCCAGCTTTGTCACCTGGGCGATGTCAATGCTCTTGGGACATGGCTGGCAGTGGTTGCAGTACATACACTGGCCGTGGAACTTTCCCGCGAGGCTTTCGCTTATAATGCTCAGATCCTTTTCTTCTTCTGTGGCGGTCAGCCATGCCAGGGATTGGTTCAATTCGTCTACGCTGGCAAAGCCCGGTACCGGACAGGCCACCGCGGGAAAGGACAGCGCATACTGGACACACTGTACCGGGGTCAGCTCCAGCAGCCCACTGATAGGGCCTTTGCTGCCTTTGAGAATATTCCCCGCCGCAAAAGGCTTCATGGCAACGATGGGGATCCCCCGTTTCTCACATTCCGCATACAACTCCTGCTTGGTGGGATAGGCGGCTTTTTCCTCATCGCTCAATTCTGCAACTGCGCAGCCTTTCATGCGGGCGTCGGCGGAATCCTGGGGCAGAAGGTTGAACAGCGGGTTTACCAGGAACATCAGTACCTCGATTTTCCCGCTTTTCACCGCTTCCAGGGCTATTTTCGTGTTGTGGCTGCTGATACCGATAAAGCCTGCCCTGCCAGCGTTTTTCAGCTCTTTGGCATAGGCGTACATCCAGCCGTTCAGGATCTCGTCTTTAAGCCTGTATTGCCAAAATCTCTGTATATCATGTTGATGCTTCCTTTGATAGTTTCCATTCCATTATAAAGGCTGTGCGGGGAGTTGAGAAGTTCCGATTGGTTATATAGTGTGAACCTTTGGGTTATATCTAAACGCACCCGCCCATCTGAGCAGGTGCGTCCTTTTGCCTTTTACTTTTGCTCCTTCAGCCTCCGTGCGGCCTCGTCCCTCTGACGGCACATCTCCGCCCAGCTGGGGGTCTTGGAGAGGATATCCGCCAGCTCCTCCAAAGCGCCGGGAATGTCGATGTTCTGAGGGCAGATGGAGGCGCAGGCTCCACACTTCACACAGGCGGCGGGGCGCTTGTCCTCCGGGAGGGCGTCAAACTGCATGGCAACTGTCATGCCGCCGCCGGAGAATTTTACGTCGTTATAGGCGTGGATAAGCATGGGGATATCCAGCCCCTGGGGGCAGCCGTCGCAGCAGTAGCGGCACTTTGTACATGGCAGGGCGTTCTTCAGATTGTCAGCCAGCTCCATCAGCAGGGCGGTCTCCTGCTGGGTCTGAGGTTCGCCGGAGGAGAAGGTTTTCACGTTGTCCATCATCTGCTCCATGCTGCTCATGCCGGAAAGCACCATCTTCACGTTGGGCAGGGTTTGCAGCCAGCGGAAGGCCCAGGCAGCGGCGCTGTCCTCCGGGCGCAGGGTATGGAGCTTTGCGGTGTCCTCCTCCGAGAGGGCCGCCAGCCTGCCGCCCCGCACCGGCTCCACGACCCATACGGGGATATTCCGCTGGGTGAGCAGCTCGTACTTGGCCTTTGCGTCTTGCAGCGTCCAGTCCAGGTAACACGGTTGATCTCCTTTTGGGGCAAATCCCTGTGTCCTGTAACACAACAAGTCTTTTTCTGCATCTGTCTTTCCTCCGTTTGATATTGATCGTTCGGCTACTGCCTGCCGTATAGTGTGGTTCTGTACCAACATACCCGGCCACCGCTCCAACGGTCAAGGATGTCGCAGGATAGCGCCTTGAAATAGATAAAACCTTTCACATATGCCAATAATAGTAGATATAATTTAGCAAGTCAATGATAATACCCTTTTTCAATTTGTGAATATATCAATTGCATAAGGTACAATCTAATACAAGGCGGAGGTGAGGGCGATGTATGAAGATTTTCTCCCGGAGCGGCTGGCAAGACTGAGGACACAAAAGGGCGTATCTGCCCGCGATATGTCCCTGTCGCTGGGACAGGCGAACAACTATATCAACAACATCGAAAACAAGAAGTCCCTGCTCTCCATGCAGGCTTTCTTCTACATCTGCGAGTATTTGGATGTGACGCCCCAGGGATTTTTTGATGAGGGGAACGCCCACCCGGAAGCACTCCAGGCATTTATTACGGAGGCAAAAAAGCTGGACTCCGAATCGCTGGAATACATCCTCGGTATCATGAAAAAGCTGAATAATACAAAATGAAGCGGCCAAGCGACTGGCCGCTTCATTTTGTATTGTGCCCGGTGATAATCAGGATATGTCCTGCTCCTATACTGGTGATAATCCAAGAAATATCCAAGGAATTACAAACGGGCATAGCCTGCAGGTGGCAGCTTTGCCCGTTAATTATGCTCCTGTGCTACAACATGGAGGTTGAACAGACATCCATGTTACATAGCGTAGTGATCTGGAAAAGGACTTACTTTTTGGGAAGTACCTACCGAAAAAGTGCAATCTTGCTCTCATTTTTATAGGATGGTATCTTTATTGTGATTACAAAGAAAGGATGCCTCATATGAAGAATGTAGAAATTGGGCCGATTCGTCCACCTTCTGAGAACAGTAGTCTGTTGATCCGTGTCACACGGGGATGCCATTGGAATAAGTGTTATTTTTGCGGTCTCTATAAATCCATGCAATTCTCCATGCGGCCTATTGAGGAAACCATAGAAGATATTGCTATGCAGGCCCAAATTTACCATGAGAAAAATTTTACATCCTGTTTCTTGCAGGACGGCGATGCTCTGGTGCTGAAAACCGACTATCTGCTCCACATACTGGACGCCCTCAACTGCTATTTCCCCAATCTGCAATACATCACGACCTACGCCCGCGCCGACAGTATCACCCGCAAGACTTTATCCGAATTGCAGGCCCTACGGCAAGCTGGCTTGAATCATCTGTACTGCGGGATGGAAACCGGCTCCGATCAGATATTGAAACTCATTAACAAGGGCTTTCAAGCTGACACGGTGGTGGAAAGCGGCTGCATGGCAAAAGAGGCCGGTATGATCTTGTCCGAGTTTATTCTGCTGGGCATCGGCGGCAAAGAGCTATCCGAGGAAAATGCCGCTGCCACCGCCGAGGCGCTGAATATCATCCGGCCTGATTACATCCGCGTTCATGCCACTGGAATAAAGCCGGAATCCAAGTTAGGCGAGTTTGTCCGAAACGGCTCATTCACGCTACAATCGGAGGAAGAAATTGTAGTAGAGCAAAAATCCTTTTTGCAACAGCTTCAGCCAATGGACAGTTTCTATATAAACGAGCATATCATCAATTTGCTTTTGGAAGTGCGCGGCAATTTACAGACTGACAAGGCACAAATGCTTTCTGTGATTGAACGCTTTTTACAACTCCCGCCAGATGAAAAACTCCTGTTTACGGTTGGCAGGCGGCTGAATATTTTCTTCCTGCTGGACGATTTGAAAAAGCCCGCCCTACACCGGCAGGCGGAGGAAAGTATGCAGAAGATTTTGAGGGAGAATCCCAATATTGATTTTGCGGTGCTGTGCAATTATATCCGGCAGTCACAAATCTGATATAGCGAAAAGGGGACATAGCCGCTCAACAGGCAGCTATGTCCCTTTTATCATGCCCCTGCGCTACAACATGGAGACTGAACATCCAGACCATCCATATAGGCAGTTCCCCACTGACACATAGCATCCAAAACCGGGATAATGCTTTCCCCAAATGCCGTCAGAGAGTACACCGTCTTGGGTGGCTTCTCCGGGATCACTTCTCTATGCACCATACCACATCCCTCAAGCTCGTGTAAATGCTGGGACAACATTTTAGGCGTTGCGCCTGGGATTTTTCGCTGCAATTCCATATAGTGCAGCGGCTGTCCCACCAAATGCCAGAGGATCAGCGGCTTATATTTCCCGCCGATCAGCGAAAGCGTAGCCTCAACAGGGCAGTTGAATTTTGTTTGCTTCATAACCTCACCTCAACAAAAAGTATATCACGATATGTTCATTCGGAAAAGGACTTACATTTTGGGTAGTACCTTACAAAAAAGTGCAATCTTGCATACATTTCTAACTATGCTAAAATTGTCTCAGATGGTTGCCTTGACATGGCCCATGATCAATTTATCAGAAAGGATGTTTTACTATGGACTTTATCACAATTGCAAAAAAACGATGCTCTATCCGCAGCTACACCGACCAGAAGGTGGAGCCGGAAAAGCTGGAAAAGATTCTGGAGTCCGCTCATGTGGCCCCCACCGCCGCCAACCTTCAGCCGGTTCACCTGATCGTTGTTCAGAGCGAGGAAGGGCTGGCGAAGATCGGCAAGGCCGCTGGCATCTATGGCGCGCCCCTGGCCATCATCGTCTGCGCTGACCACAACAAGGCGTGGGTGAGGCCCTTCGACCAGAAACAGACCGGGGACATTGACACGTCCATCCTGACCGACCACATGATACTCCAGGCCACGGAGCTTGGCCTGGGCAGCGTATGGGTGTGCTACTTCAAGCCGGATGTGTTGAGCAAGGAGTTTGACCTCCCCGCTAACCTGGAGCCGGTCAACATTCTGGCTATCGGCTACGCTGGTGAGAACTTCGCTGACCCGGAGCGACACAGCCAGACGCGCATCCCGGTAAGCGAACTGGTTTCCTACGAAAAGCTGTAAACGAATCCTGCGGGCGGGTGCATTGGGGAATGTCCTCATGCACCCGCTTTCCAACAGGGCCTATTGCTCCGAGATGTGATCGTAGGTCTTTTTCAAAATCCATCTGACGTGTTCATCGGCCAGACTGTAAAACACATTCTTTCCTGCCTTATGCCCAATCACCAACCGGGCGCTTCGCAGAATACGAAGCTGATGTGATATGGCCGATTCCGTCATTTTCATTTCCCCTGCCAGTTCACTGACGCACCACTCCCGTTTCATCAGGAGCCATAAAATCCGTATGCGGGTATAGTCCCCCAGCGCCTTGTGAAGTTCAGATAGTGTGTCCAGTTCCTTTGCATCAGGCGTTAATATAGTGTTTCCTTTGTTCATGGCTATCCCCAATCTTAGACCATTTGACAGACACGAGAGGACAGGATATGATAGGGGAAGAAATGGAGGCGATACCATGTCCCACTACCATCTTCCCCATAATCATGGGCAAAACATTGAGCGCGTTCTGGAACGGATGCCGCCTTCTGACGCTTTCCAAATGACCGCCGCCACGTTCCAGCAGCTTGGCGACCCGACCCGCCTGCGTATTCTCTGGCTGTTGTGTCACAGCGAGGAATGTGTGTGCAATATCGCTGCCGCTATTGGAATGAGCGACCCTGCTGTATCCCACCACCTGCGGATTCTGAAAAAGGGCGGAATCATTGAAAGCCGCCGGGACGGGAAAGAGGTCTACTATACTTTGGCGGACACCACCCAGGCGAAGCTGCTGCACCGAACCATTGACGCGCTGTTTGAGATCACCTGTCCTACCGGCTGATAGAAGAAATGCGCCGCGCTTATGAAAGTGCGGCGCATTTCCTGTTTTATACTTCACTCCTGCGCCGGAGTTTCAAACTGCTTAACCCGCATGGCGCGGATGGCGTTCAGAATGGCGATCACCGAAACGCCCACGTCCGCAAATACCGCCGCCCACATATTGGCGCGGCCAACCGCCCCCAGGATTAGCACCAGGAATTTGACGCCCAGGGCAAAGACAATGTTCTCGTTGGAAATGCGGATGGTCTTACGGGCAATCTGCATAACAGCGGCAATCTTGGACGGCTCATCCGTCATCAGCACCACGTCAGCGGCTTCAATTGCTGCATCGGAACCGAGAGCGCCCATAGCGATGCCCACATCGGCCCGTGCCAGCACAGGTGCGTCATTGATGCCATCGCCTACAAAGGCCAGCATCCCCCGTTCGCTTTTCTGTTTCAGCAGTTCCTCCACGCGGTCTACCTTGTCGGCGGGGAGCAGTTCTGTGTAGGCCCGATCCAGACCCAGGCGGCGGGCCACGTCCTGCCCAACTGCATCTGCATCGCCGGTGAGCATGACCGTCCGGCGAATACCGGCGGCTTTCAGGGTCTTAATGGCAGCGGGCGCGTCTGCCTTGATTTCATCCGCAATCACAATACACCCTGCGTATCTTCCATGGATAACTGCGCCCCGGAAATGACTTTCCCTCTGCGGCATTATCGTGGGATCACCGTAGCACTCAACTTGACGTTTGTATCGGAACATCCCCCAGAAATTCTTGCGGAAACAGGAATTGATATTTACTCGTTCAAAGAGAGATTCTGTGCCGATGGAAGTTGCTTTATCATGCGGGCCAAAAATGAGATCGAGCATATCTTTTCAGAGCTGTACTCCGTACCGGATCGTTTGCAAAGACCATATTTCAAACTGAAAGTACAGGAGCTTCTCTTGTTTTTGAGTATGGTGGATGTAGCCGAGGAAAAGCAGCGCGAATATTATACCTCGCCTCAAGTTGAAATTGTGAAGCAGATTCATAAGCGGCTCATTTCAAATTTGCAGGAGCGTCCCACGATTGAGGAACTTTCCAAAGAGTTTCTTATCAATACGGCCACTTTGAAAAAGACATTCAAAGCACCAATGTGCTAGGCACGTTGAAACTACATATTGGCATGGGGTTGAAGAATGATGATGGCGAAGATAACAGGTTGGATATCCAGATAAGGATGGCAGAAATCGATGCCGAGTTCAAGGCTATGCTCCAGGCTATAGCTACCGATACAGTTGAGGAATTCGATGAGCAAAGGGCTACTGCGCTCATGGCTGAGAAAAACAATCTGGAACAACTGCTGGCCCAATATGACAATGCACAGCAGGAAAAAGAGAATGCAGAGTCCCGGCTGGATGAGATTTTTACTATCCTGGCTGGAATGGAGAATCATCCGATGGTATATGATGACAGGTTGGTGAGGCAGGTGCTGGAATGTGTGGTGGTGGAGTCGAAGGAGAAGATTAAGGTGATTTTTGCAGGAGGGTTGGAGGTTGAGCAGGCAATTGAGGACATGTGAGAGTTCAGATACACCTAGCGACTGGAGCGATAGGGTGGGGGTAACCATCTAAATTGGACTATCCAATATTTTCACCTCGTTCTTTCTTGGAAATCCTTAACACCTGCGTATTACCTATTTTTCTGTGAAGTTGTGATGGATAATCTGAAGTTACCAGGCAAAGGCCAGAATGGCGCGTCAGCATACAGTCAAATAGATCCGAAAACAAGGCTTGACAAATCGTCTAAAATATGTAAAAATATTAGACAGATAAATCAGATAGGAGGTATAATCTTGACTGAACATAAATATGCTGCCAATTTCCCCAGCGACGAGATGGTAATTCGCCGCATTGCCCGTGCCATCCAGAAGGCCATTGAAGAAGATGTGCCAGAATTTTGCCGTAAGAATCAAATGGAAACGATGAACAGCATTCGCTACGTCCGTGGCGATAAGATAAATGACAATCTGAGAACTCTAGTTGTGTCGGATGATGTTATTCTGATTTCCTTCAAGCGTTACTCTTGGGATGGACGGATGCTAGTCGATTTAAAAAGCAATATAACCTATACGGTTACGACAGAGCAGAATCTGATTGCGATTCCCAAAAAGAAAAACCGTACCTGTCCGCATTTCCTACAGTCCATCCTTGCTATAGAGAACGGCGATCTTCAGGGTGAATATGCTCAGATGACTCTAATGCGGATGGAACAGTTTGAGGACAACGAGCTGGAAGAGGACTATAAGAAAATCGTGGCAGGTGTCCTCAATCCTGATTCTGGGTACCACCATTATGTCGTGACATATGCTTTTGAAAAAAGCCAGCTCCTCAGTGTAAATATGGAGCTTCTTGACAAAGGATTTAACCGGGTAAGTTCTATTTCCCTAAACAACTTTATTAAACCTGACTTTGCACAACTGACCGCAGAGCAACCGGAAGATTCGGAAAAAAGTGCGGAGCCGGAGAAAACAGCCAGAGGCTTGGTATCCATAAAAAAAGGTATACGTCCGGAGCTTATCGAACTGGAAGAAGGGCAGGCATAACGCCTCCGTTAAGGAGAATAAAAAATGGACAACAACAGATTTCGTGGGGAAAGGCTGAAAAATGCGAGGCTTTTGCGTGGTCTGACATTGACGGAATTGGCCGGAAAAACGGATATTAGCAAGCAGTCTCTTTCTCAATATGAAAATGGGAGTATACCAGATATACAGCGGGTAATGGCTATAGCCCGTGCACTTGATTTCCCAGCAGAATATTTCCTGCAAGAGGATAAGTGTAAAACGATAACGGAAGTTACTTACTTCCGCTCCCTGACCAGTGCCACCAGAATGAGTCGCAAGGCTCATAGCCTCAAATTGGAATGCGTGGCAAAGGTGTTCCAAATACTGGAACAATATGTGGAGTTTCCTATTTTGAACCTACCGAAAGTGGAATTTGTCGGAAACGACAATGAGTTTGACGATATTGCCCAAGAAGCCATGCAGGAGGAGATTGAGTCGATAGCACTGGTAATGCGAGAACATTGGGGATTGGGTCTCTTGCCAATACCTAACCTGCAACTCACTCTAGAGGAAAACGGTATTGTTGTTACAGGTTTTGATATCGTAGACAAGAAAATCGATGCATTTAGCCAGCGGACACTTATTGATGGCGGTGATGTATTCTTTATTGCAGTAGTGCAAGGAGAAAAGCCCAAGGGTAGAATTTTCTTTGATATGGCACACGAACTTGGGCACATCCTCCTTCACCCTTGGAGCGAGAGCCTTGACCTAATCAGCAAAGAGGATTTCAAGAGCCGTGAAAATCAGGCTAACAGGTTTGCCAGCGCCTTTCTCCTTCCGAAGGAGTCTTTTCTCCAAGAGATTCAGGCATATCCGACTGACCTGAACTACTACCTGCACTTGAAAAAACGGTGGCATTGTTCCATGCAAGCCATGATATACAGAGCTCATCAGCTCAACGCAATCACTGATAATCAGTATCAATACATGATGCGGCAAGTTTCTAAAAAAGGCTGGCGCACAAATGAACCCGGTGATACGCCATACTATTTAAACGAAAATATTTTTCAAGGAGCTATCGATGTACTCTTTGAAGCTGAGTACCTAAATCCGAGCACCCTTCTCCAGTTGTTTAAAAAATATGGCGTGACCATGTACCCGGAGGATATCGAGGAACTTCTCCATCTTCGGAAAGATACACTCAAGGTAGAACCGAGTCCGCCACGCATTGTTCAATTAAAGAGACCTGACCAACAAGATGGAGGAAACTGAAGCAACATTTGCAATATTGGCACGTTCCTACCTCGGCAGAGGGTGGAGTCGTGTCAGTATTTTGCTAATTGCTCAAATCAATGTGATGAATATTCTAAGCGATTAACTGAAAAATCACTGCTCAAGGCAGAAGATTTAGAGTAAATCCAAGATAGAATTTTTGATGTTATCAACAGTGGGCAAGCAAATATCCATGATCCAAAGGAGAATAAAAGCTCCCGGCTATTGCAGAAACGTCTATATTTCATATACGAAAGGTAGTGTACATAATAAATGGAGCGAGCAGTTGTAACTTTTATTGATATTTTGGGATTCAAAAATCTCGTAGATAGTAAGAGCGAACATGAGATGCACGAAATTTTGTCGCTGTTTCATAAGTTCAATAAAGAAACACCCTTTAGCGAATTTATTCCTAAAGACTCCATATTATCAAAAGAGCTTTCTGAAACCATAAAAACCATTTTCTTTTCTGATTCGGTGGTGAGAATTAGATATGCACCAAATTATGAAAAAAGCAATGCGTGTGACGGGCTTTATATGTGCATTTTGGAAAAAGAGCTAATTTCATTAGCTGAAATTCAATTTGAACTATTGAAAAAAGGCATATTGATTCGTGGGGGTATCACAATTGGAAACATATCATATAACAGTCAAACTAATCAGCTTTTTGGCAAAGCAATGAATCGGGCTTACGAACTTGAGAGTAAAATAGCCAATTATCCTAGAATCGTTATTGACCCCACATTTTCCAACGTATATTCGCGTAGTATAGATTTTGTAGAAAGCCCAATTTGCATTGATTCAGAAATGCTTTTTTCTGTTGATTGTTTTAATGAACGAGAAGCGAAATTGCTATTATGTGATATAGAGAGATATTCAAATCTACGTTCGGAAGTTATCGAGCGAATGCAGAGAGAAATGGTTTTGCAAAAAGATATGCTTAAGGATTGCCGCAAAGCAATAATTGAAATGCTATTACAGAGTGTCCGTAATATGCGAATAAGCCCTTGTGATCCACCTTCTGAACATCTTTTTAAAATTCAGGATATAAAGATATTCGGCAAATATGCCTGGTTGGCAAATAGATTCAATGCTTCAATAGATAGTTGGGTGAAAGTGAAAGATGTAGTAGGTGATAACATTGAGTTTCCTGAAAAAATACACTTACGGGATTTCCAGTGGACTGACTCCCAGTTGGAACTGGATGATCGTTTGTTTGCCAATATTCCGGATGTATATCAAGTTGAAAATTTGTAATAATAAAATCTTTAATGAAAACATTGTGCGGAATAAGATGATATGGAACTTGATCATATTCGGAGCACAAGTTATAAGATTTGGTTTGTCACAGCTTAGAAAGCGATGTTGAGAGTTCGAATACAATGACCAATTTGGTAAAAATATCTTTTTCGTATCCACCTTACAAATAAACACACAAAAGCGCGGAGCCGAAAAGCTCCGCGCTTTTTCTTCACAGCTTTATCCCATCCACCCCGTGGCACACCAGACGGATCGCCAACTCGATGATATCCTCCAGCGGGATCCGCTTGCCGTCGGCCACCCACTGCTTGTAGATTGCCAGGGTGCTCTGGGAGATAAAGGTCATGATGATGTCCTGCCGGAAGGGGTCGCCGGGACCTTTCGTCCAGGTCTGGCTCATAATGTCGCTGGTGATGCGGCGGCTCACATAGTGGTAGCTGCCCGCGCAGGTGATGCGCTCACCCAGTTTTCCCAGACTCTCCTGGGACAGGAAAAACTCCCGGGTGATCTTGTCCATGTCCCGGGGCGGTGCCATGCCCTCGGTGCGCCTGATAAAGTCCTGGGCCAGGTCGTTCTGAATCTCCCGGAGCAGGTCGTCCAGAGAGTCGTAGTGCAGGTAAAAGGTCTTGCGGTTAATTTGGGCCCGCTGTGTCAGCTCCTTGATGGACATTTCCTCATAGTCCATCTCGCAGATCATCTCCTCAAACACCCGGCGGAGGTTCTCTTTGGTGCGCTGGACGCGCAAGTCCACCTTCTTCTCCGGCATGGTCAGCCCTCCTTTTCTTTATTTTACTATACTCGTGACGGATATGCAACACCTGACCCATATTTTCACTTGCAAAGTTACGCCACATTTTTGCGTGAAGTGTGGCGTAAACCCCATTCCCTGCTGAAATGGTGTGTACTTTCCCACTCGCAGCCGGTATACTGAACCCAGAAAGGCAGGGTGGACTGTGATGAGAACCAAAACGGTTGAGCCTATCACGGCGGAAAAGCTGGCAGGCTGTGGGAGATGCCAGAAATGCTCCCGGGGCTGTCCTGGGCACATTGATATCCCGGCCATGCTGGAAATTTACTGCAAATTCCAGACCGGGGAGAAAGCGGCTCTCCGGCCCATCAAGGACTTTCAAAAGCAGGGACTGCCCATCTACTGCATCGAGTGCGGGGCCTGCACGGATCACTGCCCTCGGCATTTTGATGTAAGGGCGGCGGTAAAGGAGCTAGCCATACAATCTATGATGCAGTAAGAAAAAGGGAGGAATCAAAATGAAAACCAGAAATTGCGGCAATTTAACTGTCAGCGAGATCGGCATGGGCTGCATGGGCTTCTCCCACGGCTACGGGCAGATCCCCAGCGAGGAATACAGCATTGAGGCCCTCCGAAAGGCCCTGGATTATGGCTGTGATTTCCTGGACACCTCTGAAGCCTACGGCCCCTATATGTCCGAAACCGGGCACAACGAGAAAATTGTAGGCAAGGCCATCAAGGGCCGCCGGGAGGACGTGGTGCTGGCCACCAAGCTCTTCATCGGCACAGGCGAGGCCAGGCGCTCCGCCTATGACGCCCTCCGCAAGCACCTGGAGGCGTCCCTCAAGCGTTTGCAGACCGACTATGTGGACCTGTACTACCTCCACCGCATCAACCCCGATGTGCCGGTGGAGCGGGTAGCCGAGGGTATGGGCAGGCTCATAGACGAGGGGCTTATCCGTGGCTGGGGGCTGTCCATGGTGACGGTGGACTTTATCGACCGGGCCCACAAGGTCACGCCGGTGAGCGCCGTGCAGAACATCTACTCCATGATGGAACGGGATTATGAGAAGAAGGTCCTCCCCTACTGCCAGGCGAACAACATCGGCTTTGTGGCGTTTTCGCCCATCGCCAGCGGGTTCCTGTCCGGCAAGGTGACGGCTGACACCAAGTTTGTGGGGGACGATGTGCGGCGCTGGGTGCCCCAACTGAGCCAGCGGAATATCGCCGCAAACCAGCCGTTTATCGATTTGGTGTCCGGCGTGGCTGAGAGAAAGGGATGCACAAACGCCCAGATTTCCCTTGCGTGGATGCTGCATAAATATTCCTGCGTGGTGCCCCTCCCGGGCTCGAAGAATCAGGAGCGCATTTTGGAAAATCTCCGGGCCAGCGAGGTGGAGTTGACCGACGCCGAGTTCCGGGAGCTGGAAAACGGGCTGGCAGACCTGAAAGTGTACGGCAGACGCAAGGAGGTCAATATGGGTTCGGAGTATATAGACTAATCATTATTGTTTTAGGAGGATTACTATGGAAACCAGAATTTTAGGCAAGGATCTGAAAGTCAGCGCTATCGGGCTGGGCTGCATGGGCCTGTCCCACGCCAACGGCGCTCCCACCGAGGAAAACGAGGCTGTCCGGCTGCTGCGGGAGGCCGTGGAGGATGGCTACACCTTCTTCGACACCGCCGAGACCTACGGCTACAAGGAGGATCCTCATCACAACGAAAAGCTGCTGGGCAAGGCGTTTTCCGGTATGCGCGGCAAGCTGGTGATCGCCACCAAGTTCGGCGTGTGGTTCGACTATAGTGAGAATGAGTACCACCCCAAGCTCAACGCGGACTCCCGCCCGGAGACCATCCGAAAGTCCGTGGACGAGAGCCTGAAACGACTGAATACCGACTATATCGACCTGTACTACCAGCATCGGGTAGACCCCAACGTGGAGCCGGAAACTGTGGCGGAAGTCATGTCCGAGCTCATCAAGGAGGGCAAGATACGCCATTGGGGCGTGTCTATGGCCAGCGAGGATTACATCCGCCGGGCACACGCCGTCTGCCCCCTGACCGCCTCCCAGAACGTGTACTCCCTGATTGCCCCGGATGAATCTTTATTCAGCACCTTCGAGGAGCTGAACATCGGCCTGGTGTCCTGCTGCCCGATTGCAAAGGGCCTGCTGACTGGTGCGTACACCAAGGGCCAGGAGTTCGAGCAGGGCGATTACCGCCGAGGTTCCGCCTGGTTTAGCGATGAGACCATGGATAAAACACAGCCTTTATTGGACTACCTCACCCAGCTGGGCAAGGAAAAAAATGCCACTTTGGGCCAGCTTTCTTTGGCGTGGATGATAAACAAAAAGCCCTGGATCGTGCCGATACCGGGCACCAGGAAGTCCAGCCGGCTGAAGGAGAATGCCGGAGCGGGAGATATCCGGCTGACGGCGGAGGAAGTGGCGGGGATCGACGCCGCTATAACGATTGGCACGACGTGAACCAGTGTGCCGGTTATGTGCTGACCTTTTCCGGCGGGCGCTAGATTTATGTTACCGGCGACACCTCCACCATAGAGCAACTACCTGAGTTGGCAGAGAAAGAAATCGATTACGCCTTTTTCTGCTGTGATGAAATTGAAAAACTGCGGGTCAAGGACATTGATTCAAAAGAGATGCGGATTTTCGTAAAAGGCGGCGAAATACAAAAAGTTGAAAAAAGGGCTTGCATTTTTCACAGCAGGAGTGTATAATAAGAAAGACCCGGGCGCTTAGCTCAGCTGGCTAGAGCACCTGCTTGACGTGCAGGGGGTCAGCGGTTCAAGTCCGTTAGCGCCCACCATGTTTACACATCTTAACAGATGCCACCTCAAAAACCGCGCAGTGTGCGCGGTTTTTGAGCGTTCAGAGGGCCAAAGAAAAAACGGTGGAAAAAGTTCTGCGGTTTTCTGACAAAGAAAGAACGAAAACATACTGAAAGGAGAACACATGTCAAACCGTATCAGAAGCATGACCGAGGGCAGCCCCACAAGGCTGCTTATAACCTTCGCCCTGCCCCTTATGCTGGGCAACGTCTTTCAGCAGCTGTATACCGTGGTAGACACCGCCGTGGTAGGACAGGGGGTGGGGGTCGAGGCCCTTGCGGCCATAGGCGCGGCAGACTGGCTGAACTGGCTGGTATTAAGCGTTGTCCAGGGCTTTGCCCAGGGCTTTTCCATACTTATGGCCCAGCACTTCGGGGCAAAGGACTATAGGGAGCTCTCCCGGACCGTGGGAGCCTCCACCACCTTATGCGGCATTGCCGCCGTAGTGATGCTGGCGCTGAGCCAGGGGCTTTCAGAGCCGGTATTAAGACTTTTGAACACCCCTGGAGATATAATCGGGGACTCTCTTTTATACCTGCGCATAATCTTTGCGGGAATACCTATAATCACCGCCTATAACCTTTTGGCCTCCATACTGCGGGCCCTTGGGGACAGCAAAACTCCGCTCTATGCCGTAGTCGTCGCCACGGTAGTGAACATAGGGCTGGACCTCCTGTTCGTGCTGGGCTTCCACTGGGGTATAGCCGGGGCGGCGGGGGCCACTATCATAGCCCAGGCCGTGTCCACGGTGTACTGCTATATAAACGTGCGCCGGGTCAGCATACTTGAGCTGCGTCCCGAGGATTTTAAGCTGGGGAGGGCTATCACAGGGGCGCTTTTGAAGCTGGGCTCCCCCGTGGCGCTGCAGAACGCCATAATCTCCGCCGGGGGCATGGTGGTCCAGTCCGTGGTGAACCGCTACGGTATGCTCTTTATCGCCGGCTTCACCGCCACCAACAAGCTCTACGGCCTTCTGGAGATAGCCGCCACGTCCTATGGATATGCGGTCACCTCCTTCGTGGGGCAGAACCTGGGCGGAGGGCTCTTTGCCCGCATAAGAAAGGGTATGCGCTCGGCGGCGGTCATCGCCCTTATCACCTCGGCGGTGATAGCCGCGGCCATGCTGCTTCTCGGAAAGCTCTTCCTGGGGCTTTTCATTTCCGGCACAACCGAGGAGGTCTCGGCCTCCATGGACATCGCCTATAAGTACCTGGCCATAATGAGCCTGTTTTTGCCGGTGCTCTATATGCTGCACATCTACCGCTCGGCCCTGATGGGCCTGGGAGACACGGTGGTGCCCATGATATCCGGCTTTATGGAGATGGTAATGCGGGTGGGCATAGCCCTATTGCTGCCCCTTCTGCTTACGGACGGCATATACTACGCCGAGGTGGGAGCCTGGACCGGGGCGGCGGTGCTGCTCACATTGGCTTATTTTGTGCGCATGAGGAAATACCCTCTCGCAGATAAAAAAACTTAAACCGTCTCATTGCATAGCGCAGCCTGGCTGTGCTATGCTTGTCTTAAGGAGATGATTTTATGCCAAACGAGGAGAAGAAGGATTTTAACGCCATGCTTCACGACAGCAAGGATATGCCCAAGGTGCAGATAGTCACGGACCCGGGGACCATTAAAAAGTACGGCGGGGACAGGATGTACTTTGCGCCGCCCATGGAATATGACCGGGCCATGAGGAGGGTGCCAGAGGGTAAGCTCGCCACCATAACGGACATAAGAGCCTACTTTGCCAGAGCCAACGGCGCCGACTTCACGGAGCCAATCACGGCGGGAATATTCGTGTCCATCGCCGCCTGGGCCAGCTTTCAGCGGGGCGAAGACGAGACCCCCTACTGGCGCACGCTGAAGGCCGGGGGAGAGCTGAACCCAAAGTATCCTGGGGGAATAGAGGCCCAGAGGGAGAGCCTTGAGGCAGAGGGGCATATAGTGGTGCAAAGGGGCAGGAGGAATATCAGGTACTATGTGAAGGATTATGAGAGGGCGCTGTACTCCTTTGAAAACCGCAACTGATATCAAGCAATCTGCCCACGCCTTTTGCTATACTAATCTCAGCTAAGAGGTGATACCATGTACCACAGCAACGAGACAGTGCAGAGGATGATAGAGTGGCTTGAACAGAACCTTTCGGGGGAACCGGGGCTTCTCCCGCTGTCGAAGCACGTAGGGTATTCTCCCTGGTACTGCTCGGCGCTGTTCCATCAGATTTGCGGCATGACTCTGCGAAGCTACGTGGCAAAAAGACGGCTGACCATGGCGGCGCTGGCCCTTAGAGACGAAAATTCCCGCATACTGGACGTAGCCCTGGGCTCCGGGTTCTCCTCCCAGGAAGCTCTTACAAGGGCCTTTAAGGAGGCCTTCGGGTGCACCCCCCGGGAGTACAGGCTGAGCCCCCGGCCCCTGCCGCTGTTCGTGAGCCACGACGTGTTTCACCCCTGGCAGTATGCACAGCAGTATAAAAAAGGAGGCAGAGACATGAGCAAAGGCGATTTGAGAGATGCAAGAATGAGGGTGGAGTACGTCCCCGCCCACAAGTACATGGGTATCTGGGACAAGGTGGCTACCTGCTACGGCACCTTCTGGGCGCGCCACAACTGCGACGAGGTCTGCGGCATAATTGAGAGCATGACGAACGCGGCCCACCCGGTGGTAACCCCCCATACTGCGGGCTGGCACTATGTGAACGGAGAGCGGCACTACTTCTACGGCATGGGGTTGAGGGAGGATTATGACGGCCCGATACCCGACGGATTTGAGGTGCGGGAGTTCCCGGGGAGCTACTATCTTGTGTTCTATCACCCGCCCTTTGACTATATGGAGGATAACGGCGAGGTGATGGGCAGGGTAGAGGAACTTGCCTGGAGCTATGACCTCAGCAAGGACCATGTGGACCCCAGCGGACTGAGCACGGCGGCAGGCGCGGGGAGGTTCCTGTGGAACGAGGAGGCCTGCCAGTGCTATCAGCGGCATTACCCGGAGGGGATAGGGTATGAGGTGTTAAGGCCGGTGAAGGTAAGGTAAAAGCTCTGTAGACTTCGCAAAGCGCAAAATTAAGAGGGACGCATACAGCGTCCCTCTTTTGGTGTGGATATTTATCGCTTGCCTGTTACAGAAACCGCCCACGGTACAGGAAGGAGACTATTTCCGCCCGGGTGCATTTATCGCCCGGCTTTACGCCGGTAAAGCTGTTGGAGGGAGCGGGTGGCGGCGTTATCAATAACCTTTTAATCAACTATATACAAAAGCGGCGCACCCTTGCCACGTATAAATCCATTGGACTAAGTAACCGTCAAAACAGAAAGATGACACTAATAGAGGGCTTTTCCTCCGGGCTTATCGGACCAAAAAAGGGCATACCCCCGCGAATTGTCCGGGGGACAGCAGCAACGTGTGGCCCTCGCCCGCGCACTAATCGGAAATCCCGAAATCCTGTTTGCAGACGAACCTACGGGAAACCTTGACAGTCATACAGGAGCAGAGATAATGAGTTTGTTGCCGCGTATCAACAAGGAACGCAGACATATTTTCATGCCTACTCTATCCCGGCGGCTTTGATTTTCAGAGCCGGAAGTACCCCTCACAGCAAAGCAGCAGGAAAGCCTTTAGACAGATTTACTACTTCTTTTTCTACCGCCCAGAGGGAAAACCTAAGAAGTTATGAGGGTATATAAGAACTTCTAAAGAGATAATCTGAATTCACCATAAATTTTCTGGTACAAGCTCTATTTTATACTCTT
Source organism: Acutalibacter muris (assembly GCF_002201475.1). Taxonomy (NCBI): domain Bacteria; kingdom Bacillati; phylum Bacillota; class Clostridia; order Eubacteriales; family Acutalibacteraceae; genus Acutalibacter; species Acutalibacter muris. Next base: position 3,733,600 of record NZ_CP021422.1, read on the forward strand.
TTGCGGCCATTACCCAGTATTCCTCCGGCACCCCTGCCCAGCCCGCCGCTTTTATCCCGGTATCCAAACGGTAAAGCTCCACCGCCCGCTGTGGCACCCTGCCGAAGGGATCCGTGCCGGTGAGCACATTATGCCGGAGCATGGCAGCCCATACCGGCGCGCGCTTTGTAAGCCCGGAGAGCTCTAAATTTTTTATTGTCTGTTCCCAGTCGTAGGGCACGGTCACATACTCAGGTACCCAGCGCCCACCCTCATAGTGCATAAGGAGCATCTGCGCAACTTTTGCAAGGGGGGTCACCTCCACGACCCCGGCCCGTGTCCGGCAGTAGATGGGGTTGCCCACGGAGCCCGCGCATACTGCCCGCAGACCCTTGTGCCAGAAGCTGAAAAAGCGGTGGTTATGGCCCTTCAGGAGTATGCGCTCCGGGAGCTGTGCAAGCTTCTCCAGCGCTTCAACACTGTATATCTGGTCCTTGGTCTTATAAGGCGAGCCGTGACAGAAGGCTATGGGCGGCGCGCTCCCTATCTGCCAGGAGCCGTAAACGGGCAGGCCCTCGAACCAGTCGATATCTCTATCTGTCAGGTTTTCATAGCAGTATAAGAGCGCCCCCTGGCAGGAGCCGTCCCTCCAGACAGAGCCATCGGCCTCTTTACCGCCGTTGGCCCGGTAGCTTATCATATAGTCCTCACGGTTCCCCCGAACGAACCGGCAGTCGTACCGGCCCGCCGCTTCATAGAGAAGCTCCATAACCCGCTGGGGATAGGCGTGGTCGGTGATATAGTCCCCAAGGAAGACGTACTTTTCTATTTTACGCGCCCGGGCATAGTCCAGGCAGGCCTTTAGGGCCAAGTAATTGCCGTGCACGTCCGCCAGCACGGCCACAGTAAATTCTCTCAAGCTGCACCTCCATTGCGCTGTGTAAACAGATATGTGCCGATGCTTACCGCCACGGCGAGGTTCAATGAATCCACGTCCTCTGTCTGGGCAATAAACAGGCTCTGGCCAAAATTCTGGAATTCCGGCGGCAGCCCTGTGGACTCGTTCCCGAAGACCAGGGTGTAAAGCTCGCTCTCAGGGCAGGTATTGGGGGTCAGGACAGTCCCGCCGTCCAGCATGAAGGGGAAGATATCCCTATTGTTCCCGAACTCCGAGAGGTACTCGTCAAAGTCCCCGAACTCCTGCACCCTCAGCCGGAAAACCGCGCCCATAGAGGCCCGCACGGCCTTGGGGTGCCAGCGGTCGGCACCGCCGCCGATTATGGCAAGATCCCTTATGCCAAAGCCCAAAACAGTGCGCTCTATGGTGCCCAGGTTCCCCATGTCCCCGGGATGCACCAGGGCAATATGGGGCCGCTCACGGCAGAGCTTCTCCTGATACTTTATAAACTCCCCGGCGGCATAGCATATCTCCTTTTGGGAGATGCGGTCCAGGGCCTTTTGAGAGCAGTGGCAGGGTATGTCCAGCTGTTCACACAGGTCTATAAGCTTGTCCCGCTGGGTGAAATCCTCGCGGTAGTATACAGCCCTCGCCATATCCGGCCGGCAGCTTAAAAGCTCAAAAGTTGGGAAGGGACCCAGGGCATATGAGTGGGAGAGTTCATGCTTATATTTCTTTGGCAGTTCCATTACAAGCTCCTTTCTCAGTGGCGCGGGGTATAGCCATCCTGTTTTGACCTCTGGAGCCGGGGCTCTGGGCGGCGCGGAGTTTTGCAGCCCTGGGCGCGCGGAGCATAAAGCCCGGCAGCACTATGAGCATAATCCCGGCCGCGAATACGGTTATAATACCGGGTATGCCGCAGAGGAACCTGAAGGGCTCCCCGAAGCCCGGAACGTATCCGGCGTATACACCCTCTAGCTCCTCCGCTCCGGCAAGCCTGCTTTCTTCAAGGCCGTCGGGCTTTAGTATGAGCTGCCCCTCGCTGGTGCCGATTATCCTGGTGAGTTCAAGGCTGTCGGAGCTGTCCTTAGAGAGCACCGCGTCCCCGGCCTTTGGGACCGCGCCCATATGTATCACCGCCAGGTCCCCCTCTTTAAGCTCCGGGGCCATGCTGCCGTCCGTGACTATATAGCCCCGCCAGTCGGATATACCGGCTAAGCCGCCGTCCATGGCGCTTATAAAGAGCAACACCGACACAGCCAGCAGCGCCAGCCATACCGCCGTAAGCAATGCCTGTATTATTCTTATGACCGCTTTCATAATATGCCCTCCCGTTCAAATCTCTCCATCAGGAACCGGGCCACGCCGCCCTGCTCGTTAGTGCCTATTACCCCGGTGGCGGCTTCTTTTACCTCGGGCAGGGCATTCTCCACAGCATAGCTCTCGTCGGCTACGCCGAACAGGGGCAGGTCGTTCATAGCGTCGCCGAAGGCCACAAGCCTGTCGCAGCCCAGCCGCTCCTTAAGCCGCAGCGCCGCCCGGGCCTTGGTGGCCTCCCTTGGGGTTATCTCCAGCCAGTATTCCTTCTGGTAGAGCTCCTGCTGGAAGACGAGGTTCACCCATGGGAGGTCACGCACGTTCGCCCAGAGGGGCAGGAGAGCCTCCCGGTCATGTATGAAGGTGAAATAGTAGGTCTCGCCTTGAAGGAGGGCCTCTTTATCTTTTACCGGGGAGAGGCGTTTGTCCCCTCTGCGGTGGTCTATATAGTATTCCATGCCGGGGTGGCGGTTTATGTCCTCAAGGTAGAAAACCTTTTCCTCCCCCTCCAGTATGCCGTAGGAGAGGGGCCACAGGCCCAGGGCTTCGCTGCGGGAGAGTATCTCCCGGCGCTGGGAGTGGGTGAAGTACATCTGGTCCGTGCGCTCTCCGGTTTTGCCATCGCAGAGCATGGCGCCGTTGTGGACTATCCAGGGGAGCCTGGGGGAGAGCCCCTCCGTCACCACATGGGCCGAGTGCCAGGAGCGGGCCGTGGCGAAGGTGAAAAGCATACCCTTTGAGATAAGGGCGTTGAGGGCGTCCGCCGTATGGGCGGGGATGCGGTGCCGGCGGTCTAAGAGGGTGCCGTCCAGGTCGCTGACGTATAGGGTTTTTGGCATAGGGACACCTCCGGGGACTTTATATACTCTGTCACTGCCTATTCTATCACGCCTTTAAGGATATTTCCAGATTTATTTGAATAAATTACCCCTTCGGGGCTTATAAATAGAAAAAGGAGGAGGGGAGCTCATTATGGACACAAGAGGAAAGGGGCGCATTTTCGCCCTTATCCGGCTGGACCTGCGGGTTCTGGCCCTGGGGGCGCTGACGGTCCTGCTGGGCACGCTGGCGGTGGTAACGGCCAGCGCCATGGCGGCGAAGGACGGTGTGGAGATACCCATTGTCATGTACCACTCTGTGCTAAAGGACGAGAAGTACCACGGCAAGTACGTGATATCCCCTGCGGAGCTTGAGAATGATATCCTTTACCTAAAAAAGCACGGCTATACCACCATACTGATGGAGGACCTGATAAACTATACAAAGGGCGGCAGTCTTCCCGAGAAGCCCATACTGCTGACCTTTGACGACGGATATTATAATAACTACCTCTACGCCTTCCCGCTTGCGAAGCAGTATAGGGTAAAGTTCGTGATATCTCCCATCGGGCGCTATACGGACCTATACAGCGAGAGCGGCGAGGCCAACGGCTATTACTCCCACGCAACCTGGGAGCATCTTCGGGAGATGACGGAGTCCGGGCTCGTGGAGGTGCAGAACCACAGCTATGATATGCACGAACAGCGGAGCGGGGCCCTTGGGGTAAAACAGCGAACCGGGGAAACGGACAGCGCTTATAAGGCGCGGCTGACCGCGGACCTTGGCAGGGCCCAGGAGGTGTTTAAGGCTAATCTGGGGAAAGCGCCCAGCACCTTTGTATACCCCTTTGGGGCCATGAGCAAGTCTACCCCGGACATAATAAAGGAAATGGGCTTTTCCGCCACCCTTCTCTGCCGGGAGAAGGTGAGCACCGTCACCCGAGACCCTGAATCCCTCTATGCCCTGGGGCGGTTCCTGCGGGAGTCTGGAATAAGCTCCAAAGAATTTTTTGAAAACAAGATTAATCTTTCACCGTAAAGGAGATGGAAACATGAGCGGCACAATATGTCTGAAGCCCTCCCAGAGGCCGGACAGATATCCCAACGGAGGGGACGAGGCCTACTGGATAGCCAGAATATCCGACAAGCTGAGGGAGGACCTGGGAGCCCGGGGCGTTACCTGTATAGAGGACGGGGACGGGTCCGCTTTTGAAAGCTGCGGGCTGTGCCTATACCTTTGCAGCCATTCGGCTCCTCAGGAGGTGGAGGCAAAAATAAAAGGGGCCCAGGTCTCCCACTATGAGTACAGTCCCGCTGCCAGGCGGGCCGCAGAGGTCTTCACCCGGTACATCAAATCGGTCTATCCCCAGCCTGACCTGGTGGAAACAGTCCCTACCGCCGCAAGGAAAGAGCTCAGCGAGTCAAAGGCCCCTGCCCTGCTCATACAGCTTGGCTACCACGACAATCCCCAGGACGAAGCCTGGCTGGTGAACAGCGCCATGGAAATAGCGGCGGCTCTTGCGGCCGCGGCAGCGGACTTTCTGGGGGCAGAGTCGTGACGGCGTTTCTCGAGGGATTGAGGGACGTGCTGTGGGGCTGGCCGGTGCTATTGCTGATATTGGCGGCCGGGGCGTATTTTTCCTATGAGAGCTGCTTTTTCCAGCTTTTCCACCCCCTGCGCTGGCTTAAAGCCTCCCTTGGTGCGGGGAGGGGCCGAGGCAGCGGACGCTTTCGGGCCATCTCCACGGCGCTGGCAGGATCCATCGGCACCGGCAACATAGTGGGCGTTGCGGCGGCCATAACTGTGGGCGGGCCCGGGGCCGTCTTCTGGATGTGCGCTTCGGCTGTGCTGGGAATGATGACTGTATACGCCGAAAATTTTTTCGCGGCTAAAGCGCGGCAGAAGGGCGGCAAAGCCCCCGGGCCCCTTTCCTACATAGAGAAAGCCGGGAAATTGGGTGGCGCACTTGCCGGGGTATATGCTCTGGGGTGTGTCCTCTCCTCCCTTGCCATGGGGAATATGGTACAGGTAAACGCCCTTGGGGCGGCCTGTGAAGACCTTGGCTTACCAGTACAGTGGGTGGCCCCAGCGGTAGGGGCGCTGGTTTTCCTTGTGGCAAGGGGCGGGCTGAAAGCGGCAGGGCGGCTCACAGAAAAGCTGGTCCCCATAATGACGCTCATCTTTTTTGCCGCTTCGCTGGGCGTTCTCTGGGTCCATAGGGAGAACCTGCCCGGAGCTGTGGCAAGCATTCTTGATGGGGCTTTCACTTTACGCGCGGGCGCGGGCGGCACGGCGGGTATGCTTATAGCCATGAGGGCCGGGGTGTCCCGGGGGGTGTTCACCAACGAAGCGGGGCTTGGGAGCTCAGCCTTCGCCTATACGGACGTGCGGGGCCATACCCCGGGGGAGATAGGCTCTATGGGGATATTTCAGGTGTTCGCGGACACTATTGTCATGTGCACCGTCACGGGCCTATGCCTCCTGTGCAGCTGCCCGCCGGAGGCTATGGACGGCGCGGAGCTCACCTTTTACGCGTACCGCTCCGCTTTGGGATCGGTTGGTGGCACGGCGGTCTCCCTGTGCACGGCGCTGTTCGCCCTGGCTACAGTCCTCGCCTGGTGCTGCTATGGCAAGGAGGGGCTGATGTACCTGACAAAGGGCCACGGCGGGGCGGCCTATCCCATAGCGGCAGGAATAGCCGCGTTCGCCGGGTGCCTGCTGCCCTTAGACCAGGTGTTCCTGCTGGGCGACGCCATGAACGGGCTGATGGCAATACCCAACGTGCTGGCGCTGTTTTGGAGGGCGCGTCAAAAGGAAGAACCCCTGGAAACCGCATAGTTTCCAGAGGTTCTTTTGGTGGCCGACGGATCACCGCACTCCGTTTGGTGACCGATGGGTCCACCTGCGCTCTGCTTGGTGACCCATCGGGGATTTGAACCCCGGACACCCTGATTAAAAGTCAGGTGCTCTGCCAACTGAGCTAATGAGTCATTCCGTGCAAATCATAGAGCTTTTTAATTATAGCAAGTTTTCCCCGGGATGTCAACCTAATTTTTTGGCGGCTATCCCCTCCGCCAGCTCACGGAAGGTTTTTGCCGCGCTGCCGCTGTCCCTTGCTCCCTCCTTCAGCACAGTTATACAGTATCGCGGCCCGGTATCGTCCGAAATGAACCCGCAGTACCAGAAGTTCAGCAGCTCCTCTCCGTCCTCGTACACCCCGGTCTGTGCTGTGCCGGTCTTTATCCCGCTGACGCAGCCCGCAGGCGCGGCCTTGGTCCCGGTGCCGTCCTTTGCCGCGCCTATAAGGTACTGCTGCAAAAGCTTCGCCGTGCGGCCGCTCATGGCAGTGTAGGCCTCGTCGGAGACGGGCTTTTGAGGTATCAGTTCCCTGTTCTCGGCCACAAGGCCCTCTATGAGCTTTGGCGAACTATACTCCCCGCCGGAGGCTATGGCGTTCATCATGCCGCACAGCTGCACGGGGGTAACTGTAAGGTCTCCCTGGCCAAAGGAGAAGTTGGCCAGGGCCCGGTAGTTATACAGACTGTCGATATTCGGAAGGTTTCCCCCTGCACTGTAGAGCCCCCGGCCAAACTCCTGCTGGACCCCAAAGCCCAGCTCGTACGCCATGCTCAGCACCGGCTGGCCGCCCATAGCCCGGGCCGTGCTGATAAAGTAGCCGTTGCAGGACTGCTCAAGGGCCTCCTGCAGGCCCACCGTACCATGGGGCTGGCCGTCATAGCAGCGGAACATGAGCCCTCCGGCGTTTATGGAGCCGGTGCAGTCGAAGGTCTTTAGCACAGAGCCCTCCTCAAGGGCCGTGGCGGCAGTGACCAGCTTGAAGACCGAGCCGGGGGCATAGGCGCTGAAGGCTCGGTTCAAAAGGGGGGAATCCGGGTCGCCCGAGGCTTCGTATATCTCGTCCTGCCGGAAGCCCGGCATACTGACAAGGGCCCGTATCTCGCAGTTCGGGACCTCTGTGACCACCACCGCGCCCTTGCCCAGCTCCTCTGACGCCTTTTCGGCCAGGAGCTGTATGTCGGAATCTATCGTGACGGCCACACCCCCGGCGGTTTGTTCCATGGTGTTCTCGGTCCGGCGCTCCGCCCCGGCGATGGCCCTGCCCAATGCGTCCACCTGATAGTACACCGTAAGCTGCCCCTTATACTGAGAGAGGGCGTCGTCCATGGCAAGCTCTATCCCCGAGGCCCCCCGCCCCATGCCGTCAAGATATCCTATCACATGGGGAGCCAGCTGGTTTTCGCCATAGCGCCGGGGCACGCTGAAGGTCTCTATGCAGGCGTGCTCTATGGGCCTTGAGATCTCCAGGGTGAAGGGCCTGCCGTCCTCCAGGGCCGCCGCCAGCCGCTCCCTATAGCGGCCCCGGGTAGCGGTCTCCAGGGCGCCCACGGCCTCGATGGTGGGGGCCACCGCCGCCACCCAGCGGCTGGTGCTGCCGGTAAGGGGCGCGAGGTTACAGTCATATATGGTCCCCCGGGACCGGGCCACATCCAGCCTGTACAAGCTCTGCTGCCCTGCGGCGGCAACATACTCGGCCCGGCCCGAGACGCTTATAAGGGAGTGGCCGGCAAAGGCCATCAACGCAAATATCAGCGCCAGCATAAACCAGGCGCGCAGCTTCATAAGAGAGAGTCTTTTTGTCCGTTTCACGGTATCACCTCTATGCAATTATGTGTATTTTCGGACGGAAAATACGCATAATTACCTTCGGAGAGGAGATGGTGGAGATGGACAGAAAATGGAAATACTGCATTACCGGTGGCCTTGCGGGCCTTGCCAACGGCCTTTTCGGCTCCGGCGGAGGGCTCTTTCTCGTGCCCCTCTTTACCCGCTGGACGGACCTGCCCGAGCGCAAGGCCTTCGCCACTTCGGTGGGGGTGATACTGCCCTTGTCGGCGGTATCTGCGGTAGTCTATTTCTTCAAGGGAGCCGTGGATCTGAGCGCCGCCTGGCCCTATATCCTGGGCGGGGCAGCAGGGGGACTCCTCTCCGGCAGGGCGCTTAAGAAGGTGCCGGTAAAGTGGTTGAGACGGGGCTTCGGCGCGCTGATGGCATACTGTGGGGCAAAGGCGGTGCTGGGCCTGTGAGTATAGCCATAGCGGTGCTTATAGGGGCGCTGACCGGGGTGCTGTCCGGCCTGGGCGTCGGGGGCGGGACTCTTCTGCTCTTATGGATGACGGCAGTGATGGGAATGGACCAGGCCAGAGCCGGCGGAGTAAACCTCCTGTACTTTATTGCCTGCGCCCTGCCGGCGGTATTTGGGCATATAAAAAACGGCCTTATAGAGAAGAAGGCCGTTTTCTGGTGCGTCATATTCGGTGTGCCCGCCTGTATAACCGGTTCCCTTTTGGCTGCGGGGATGGACATGGGGCTTCTGAAAAGGCTTTTCGGCGGTTTCATACTGATAATTGGCGTGAAGGAACTGTTCTATAAAAACCGCTCTCAGCGGCCCTTATAGATGCGGTCGGATATAACGGTGTTTATAAGGGTGGAAACGCCGTCAAAAACAAAGCCCGCGCCCACAAACGCTATCAGCGTCTCCACGGCCCCAAAGGGGTTTAGGATTATCACCACCCCAAACGCCGCCAGGGCTAAGGCGGCAAGCAGGGAGGCCCACCACTTGTCAAAGCCCAGGGCCTTCATGTCCTGGGCCCTCTTTATGGCGGACACGCTATCCACCAGGATATATATACCAAGGGCCACGGGTATGATGGACACTATAAACTGCGGGGAGATAAGCAGCAAAAGCCCCAGGGCAAGAAGGACCACCCCCAGGGACAGGTCAAAGGGCTGGCCCTCCTCCGTCATGCCGTACTTCCGGCAGGCAATGATTTTTGACAGTCCGTACCATACAGTGACAACGCCGATAAGCGTACACGTCAGGCGCAGGGTCTTGCCCGGGGCGATTATCAGCACCAGGCCCAGGAGGGTGTATAAAATTGAGGTCAGTATAAGGCTGTTGCGGAAATATTTGAGCATATTCATGGTCCTTTCATGGTTTATTTCTGCTGTATCCGTTTCACGGACTGCAAGCTCTCCTCCGCCCCACACTGCTCTACATATGGCTGGAGCTCCTCATATGCCTTCTCAGGGTCAGTTTCGTCGTAGTAGAAGTATGTCCACTGGGACAGATTGCTGTGGGCATAGTTGCAGTGGATATTGCCGGTGTACACCTGTACCACCGGGTCGGTTATGGAGCCGTTCTCGCAGACGATATCCTCCCGATAGACCGGGTAGCTCTGGCCGTCCTCCACGTAAATGATGTTGACGGTAAGCTCCTCTTCGGTAAGGTCCGAGCGCTCGCTTAGGCCCGCGTCCTCGTTATAGCTGTTCTCGGCCGTCACCTTCTCAAAGTAGAACCTGGCCCTATAGGCCTTTATTATGTCCTGCTCCCGGTCCTTGAATTTCTCGGGGACAAGTATATTCTGGGTGCGGTCGTCTATGACCAGGCTTTCACTGGCTGGCGTGCCGCCGGCAGCTTTTATGCCGTGGAGGTCCAGGTAGTTCCTGTCCACGCAGACACAGTGCCCGGCGGGGTCTATCTCGGTGGGCAGGTCCCTTCGGTTCATCTCCCAAAGGGGCGTGCCCTCGCCGTCAACGTCCTGAAAGTTATAGGCGTTCATTACAAATACGCCGGCCTTCTCCTCCAACAGGGACAAGAGCTTCTGGCTCCGTGTCGCTATCTCAAGGTATGCCTTTGGGTCGTCCTCGCCGCTGTACTTCAGGACCGTGGTGTAGACGTATCGTCCCTCCGGGTCCTTGGCATTAGTGCAGCCCGCAAACAGTATCAGCAGGCAGAGGGTCAAAAATAGGGCTGCCTTTTTCATATGGATATCACTCCCGGTATTTTCTGGGATAATGATACCTTACAGTTCAAAAGAATGGCTTGCGGGTTTCTGAAAAGTTTCTTACTCTTGAGGAAGTTTCTTCATCATGACGTACTCATTGTGGAGTGTACCGTCCTTAAAGCGGTACGCGTCCGGCCGCACGCCCACTATGCGGAAACCCCTCTTTTCATAGAGGGACCGGGCCCGGGCGTTGCCCTCCACGAATTCCAGCTCCAGCTGAGTAACGCCCTCCCATTCCCCGGCGATGTGCTCCATCTCACAGAACATGGCCGTGCCTATCCCACAGCCCCAGAACTCCTTTAACAGGGCGATGGCAATGAAAGCGCGGTGGCGCACCTTCATCATGGGGTTGCGGTGAACACTACAGTTTCCGGCTATTTTGCCATCTACCTCGCAGACTAGCACGGCGGCGTTTTCGTTGGAGTTATTGTCCTCTATCCACTTGGCCTCGCCCTCGGCGGTGTATTTTGCGCACTCCTCGGGGTAGCGCATGATGAAGTCCGACTCTCCCGCCGAGCGCACAAGATAATCCAAGAGGCCGGGGATATCCTCGTTTCGGGGGTTGCGCAGAACGGCTTTCCTGCCGTCCTTTAAAGCAAAGTTCACCTCTCTTGTAAGCATTATTTGTCCTCCTCTCTTATCTGCACCCGCCTTATCTTACCGCTGATAGTCTTGGGGAGGTCGTCTCTGAACTCAACTATGCGGGGGTACTTATAGGGCGCGGTGTGCTTTTTCACATAGGTCTGTATCTCTTTTTTCAGCTCCTCTGTGCCGACCGTGCCCCGTGTCAGGACAATGGTGGCCTTTACCACCTGGCCGCGGATGGGGTCCGGGGCGGCGGTGACCGCGCACTCCAGGACGTAGGGCAGCTCCATTATCACGCTCTCTATCTCGAAGGGCCCGATGCGGTAGCCGCTGGACTTTATCACGTCGTCCGTGCGGCCCACGTACCAGAAGTAGCCGTCCTCGTCCCGCCAGGCGGTGTCGCCGGTGTGGTACATACCGTCGTGCCAGGAGGCTTTTGTCTGCTTCTCATCCTGGTAGTACCCAAGGAACAGGCCGCAGGGCACGTTCTCATCCGTGCGTATGACTATTTCGCCGGTCTCCCCCACAGGGGCGGAGGTGCCGTCTGGCAGCACCACGTCCACGTCGTATAAGGGGCTGGGCACCCCCATGGAGCCCACTCTGGGTATGGAGCCCACAGGGTTATAGATTACGCAGGTGGTCTCTGTCTGGCCGTAGCCCTCCATAAGGGCAAGGCCGGTGGCCCGTTTCCACTGCTCATAGACCTCGGGGTTCAAGGCCTCGCCGGCGGTGGTGGAGTATTCTATGCCGGAGAGGTCATACTTTGAGAGGTCCTCTTTTATAAAGAAGCGGTACATAGTTGGCGGGGCGCAGAAGGTGGTTATCTTGTATTTTGCGAACATCGGGAGGATATCGTGGGCGTCAAACTTGTCGAAGTCATAGGTGAAAATGGCCGCCTCGCACATCCACTGGCCGTAGTATTTGCCCCACATGGCCTTGCCCCAGCCGGTGTCGGAGATGGTGAAGTGCAGGCCGTCCGGGTTCACGTTGTGCCAGTATCTTGCGGTTATATAGTGTCCCAGGGCATATTTATAACTATGCACGGCTATCTTGGGGTAGCCCGTGGTGCCCGAGGTGAAGTACATCAGCATTGGGTCGCTGCCCGAGGGTGAGTCGGGCTTTCTCTCGTACACCTCCGAGAAGGCGGCCATCTCCTTGTCAAAGTCATGCCAGCCAAGCCGGTTTGCTCCCACCATGATCTTCACCTCCACCCCGGGGCAATTCTTAGCGGAGCGGTCTGCTTCGTCAGCGGTCTGGCCGTCCGAGGTGCAGAGTATGGCCTTAACCCCCGCCGCTTTAAAGCGGTAGTCAAAGTCGTGCTCCATCAAAAGGTGGGTGGCGGGGATTATCACCGCGCCCATCTTGTGGAGTGCGGTGATCACATACCAGAACTGGTAGTGGCGCTTTAAGACCACCAGCACCCGGTCGCCCCGCTTTATGCCCAGGCTCTCAAGATAGTTGGCTGTCTGATTACTGAGCCTGCTGATATCCGAGAAGGTGAACCGGCGCTCGTTCTTGTCGTGGTCCAGATGGAGCATGGCGAGGCGCTGGGGCTCCCTTCTGGCTATCTCGTCCACCACGTCGAAGGCGAAGTTGAAGTTCTCCTCGTTCTTGAACTTTATGCCGCTTAATATGCCGTTTTCGTCCAGGCTGGTCTCAATAAAGGGGTCAATGACGCCCTCCCTGGGCTGGCGGGCCAGCTTGCGGTCTATAAGGGTCTGGAAGCGGTCGGTTTCCGGGGCCTGGTCCTCGGTGCCCTTCATGACCATGGCGTACAACTGACAGTCCTCCCCGCCGGTGGCTATCATGCCGTGGGGGGTGCCGGAGTTATAGTAGATAGAGTCCCCCTCGTTCAACACCTCGATATGGCTGCCTATCTGGGCCTTCATGGAGCCCTTGACAACTATATCGAACTCCTGACCCGCGTGGCTTGCCAGCTTTATGGCCACGTGCTGCTCAGCCTCAGAGTAGGGCATGGTGACAAAAAAGGGCTCGGCGGTCTTGTTCTTGAAGAGCGGGGCCAGGTTCAGGTACTTGAAGCCGTGGCGGCGGGTTATGGGCAGGCCGTCCCCATGGCGCACGATGGTATAGCTGGAGAGGGTGGGGCTCACCCCGCGTATCAGGTCGGTGGGGTCCACGCCGAAGCGTTTTGCGCACTTGTAGATGAAGGTAAAGCTGAAGTCCTGCTCCCCCTCCTCACAGTGGGCGTACTCCTCCGTGCTCACACCTGTGCAGCGGGCCATCTCCTCCTCAGAAAGGCCGGTTATCTCCCGCATGGTGCGGATACGCTGGGCCACCTCTCCCAGCTGGGCCTTCAGATCTGTTTTTTCCATTTGGCATCCCCCTAGTTAAGTATTATAGTAATTTGCCATATATCTAGTTTGCACATTCCTGCCGATAAAAAAACCGTCCCATAGGAATATACCTATGAGACGGATATGCTCCGCGGTACCACTCATATTGCGAAACTTGCCGCCAGGCAAGGCCTTCTTGCCGTCAGGTAAGTATTTCGCCGCTCTCAAAATGTCAGGCTCCAGCAAGCCCCTGCTCTAACGCGGCGTACACGGAAGACGTCTACTACCAGAGAATTGGCAAAGCCAACTCCACGGGTTCGGGTCTTCAGCTCAGAAGGGATAAGCCCATTGGGGACGTCACGCCGGCTCGCAGCAGCCGCCAGCTCTCTGAAGAGACGGACCCCAGGCTGTCTTCGTCATAGCCTTTAGGGATATGCAGTTAAAATATATTTTGATAATTATAGCCTGGTTTGAAAGAAATGTCAATACTCTCCGGGAAAATTTTTCCCTCTGTATTTGCGCTCCTGCCGCCGTGACTTCGCAAGAGCTTTGCTGGGCTGGCCCTGCTTCCTCCGCACGGCGCCCAGGCGGCGGCTCCTCTCTGACTCGCCGTTCAAAAGCTTATAGCTCTCCCACCGCTCAGGGTCCAGCTCCCCGTTCTCAATAGCGGCCTTTATGGCGCAGCCGGGCTCGCGCTCATGCTTACAATCTGAAAAGCGGCAGCGCCCCAGGAATCTCTCCACGTCCGGGAAAGCCGTGCTGAGCCCCTCTCCCGCGTCCCACATACCCAGCTCCCTCATGCCGGGGGTGTCTATCACCAGCACGCCGCTCTTTAAAAGGAGCAGCTGTCTGTGGGTGGTGGTGTGCCGTCCGGCGGAGTCGTATTCCCGCACGCCGCTGACGGACATTATCTCCTCGCCCGCCAGGGCGTTGATAAGGCTGGACTTGCCCACGCCGGAGCTGCCAAGAAAGGCGGCGGTGGTCCCGGGGCGGAGATAGGGCGCAAGCTGCTCCATGCCCTCCCCGGTCTTAGAGCTCAGGGCAAACACCGGGGCCTCCCCGGCAACGGCCTTGGCCTCCCTGAGCATTTCGCCGTGGTCCCCGGGCAGGTCGGCCTTGGTAAGGACTACCACGGGCCTTGCGCCGCTGTTCCAGCCAAGGGTCAGGTATCGCTCCAGCCGCTTCAAGCTGAAATTCTCGTTCAGGCTCTGCACGGCGAACACCACGTCCATATTGGCTGCCACGGCCTGCTCGGTGCCGTGCCAGCCGTCCAGCCGGGAGAAAAAGCTTTTTCTGGGAAGCGTGCGCACTATCTGCCAGTCGCCGGGGGCCGGCAGGGCCAGCACATAGTCGCCGGTGGTGGGAAACTCCTCGCCGCTCTCATAAATATACTCCTTGGTCTTGAGGGTGGCGTACTGCTGGCCCTCGGGCGTGATAAGCTGCCAGCGGCCCTTAAATACCGCCGTGACCCTGGCGGGCAGGGCGGGGCCCTCCGGGGGGATAAGCTCCTCCGGGAAGCCGTAGGTTTTTATATCTGTCATTTAATGCCTCCTGATAGAATTCGTTTTTCTTTGTGCCATGGTCAAAATTTTGCATAAAACCTCTCTCCTTTCAAAAGTAAAGGACCGGCCCCAAAAACAGGGCCGGTCCTACCGTTTTTTCTGCTGCTCAGACAAAAGCACAGCAAGCGGCGGATCCTCTGCTTTCCGGGGAAGTATATGGTAACATCGCCGCTCACCGCCTTTCTTTAGAAGTCTGTAGGGTCATATTAGCACATATAAAGCCGTATGTCAAGTCAAAATTACATACACACCTCGTCCCGGCGCACGGAGCCCAGGTATACCGGCCCCGCCGAGTTTAAAACCTCCCGCACGCGCCCGCGAAGCTGGAGGGGCACAAGGGGCAGGGTTTCCGCCTCCTCCGGCGTGCTCCAGACGCTGCCGGTCTGCTGGAAGTCCGTCTCGGTTTTTTCGCGCACCCTGTCGGAGACCGCGCGGACCAGGAATATATGCAAAGTGCGGTGGCAGTATTCCGGGTATCTCCGGCGCATATCCGGGTCTGTGAATATCTCTTCGCAGAGGGCCGCGAAGCGCACCGGCTCCACCGCAAGGCCGGTCTCCTCAAGGACCTCCCGGACGACGGCCTCCTCCATGGTCTCATACACGTGCTGCCCGCCGCCGGGCAGGTCGAAGTATTCCTCCCCGGAGCTGGTCACGCAGCGGTTCAAGAGGACCCTGCCGTCTGTGGAGAGCAGCAGGGCCTTTGCGGAGTTTCTTATCATCTCCATGGACTACGCCCTCTCGGCTATGCTGAATATCAGGCTCCGCGTGTCCGCCCAGCCGAGACAGGGGTCCGTGATGGACTTCCCATAAGTGCGCTCCCCTTCTATAGGCTGGCAGCCCTCCTCCAGATAGCTCTCTATCATAACGCCCTTTACCAGCTTATGGAGCTCCCGGCTGTGGCTGCGGCTGTGGAGTACCTCGCTGGTTATGCGTATCTGCTCCTTATATTTCTTGTCGGAGTTGGAGTGGTTCACGTCCACTATCACCGCCGGGTTCAGCAGATCCCTCTCGCCGTACAGTTCCAAAAGGCGCATAAGGTCCTCATAGTGGTAGTTGGGCACACAGGTGCCGTACTTGTCCACCCCGCCCCGCAGGATGGCGTGGGCCAGTGGGTTGCCGCCGGTGGTGGCGTCCCAGCCCCTGTAGAGGAAGTTATGGGAGCTCTGGGCGGCCTGGATGGAGTTGAGCATAACGGACAGATCTCCGCTGGTGGGGTTTTTCATGCCCACGGGGATATCCATGCCGCTGGCGGTGAGCCTGTGCTGCTGGTTCTCCACCGAGCGGGCCCCCACGGCCTCATAGCTCAGAACGTCGTCAAGATAGCTGCGGTTCTCCGGGTACAGCATCTCATCCGCAGCGGTGAGCCCGGTCCCCTCTATGACCCGGATGTGCATACGCCTTATAGCGATTATGCCCTCCAAAAGGTCCGGGGCCTTGTCCGGGGAGGGCTGGTGGAGCATACCCTTATACCCCTGGCCGGTGGTGCGGGGCTTGTTGGTGTAGACTCTTGGTATCAGCAGGAGCCGGTCCTTCACGGCCTCGTTTATCTCCGCAAGCCTGTGGACGTACTCCAGAAGGGCCTCCTGGTTGTCGGCGGAACAGGGGCCGATTATAACTATGAACTTGTCGGACTTCCCCTCAAAAACCTCCCTTATCTCCCGGTCCCTCTGGGCCTTGCGCTCCAGGACGGCGGGGGACAGGGGATGCTGGGCCTTCAAATCGGCGGGCATGGGAAGCTGGCGGTTTAACTGCATGGACATTGGCATCACGCTTTCTTATAGTTTATGAGCCTTACGCAAAGTATTCTACCCCGGACTTGAACAACTTCTGATCCTTATGCCCGGGTACGTTTTTAAAGAGCCCCTTTGTCCAGCGCTCGTTATGGCCCATCTTCCCGAGTATGCGTCCGTCGGGGCTGGTAATACCCTCTATGCCGCAAACGGAGCCGTTGGGGTTCCAGAGGATATCCCCGCTTACGGCGCCCTGGGGGTCCGCGTACTGGGTGGCAATCTGACCGCCCTCTATGAGGGCCTTCAAGGCCTCGTCATTGGCAACGAACCTGCCCTCTCCGTGGGAGATGGCTATGGTGTGCATATCCCCGGCGTTCGTTCCCCTAAGCCACGGGGACTTGACGCTGGTTACCCGGGTATACACGAGCCTGGAGGCGTGCCGCCCCAGAGAGTTGAAGGTCAGGGTGGGGGCGTCCTCGCTGGGCTCGGTTATCCTTCCATAGGGCAGAAGCCCCAGCTTTATAAGAGCCTGGAAACCGTTGCAGATACCAAGCATCAGTCCGTCCCTGTTATCTAAAAGGTCCATGACCGCCTCGGCTATGCGGGGGTTGCGGAAGGTGGTGGCGATGAACTTGCCGGACCCCTCCGGCTCGTCGCCGCCGGAGAAGCCGCCGGGTATCATGATGATCTGGCTCTCCCTTATGCTCCTCTCCATCTCCCTTATGGTCTCCTCAATACCGGCGCGGGTCAGGTTGCGCACCACCAGCACATTGGCCCTGGCCCCGGCCCGCTCAAAGGCTCGGGCGGAGTCCACCTCGCTGTTGGTGCCGGGGAAGGCCGGGAGGAACACCCTGGGCCTTGCGGCCTTTATCACCGGCGATGAGCTGTTCCTCTGAGTATAAAGAGGCGTGTCGGCGGGCATGGGGGCCGGGGCGGCGAAGCTGGGGAATACCCCCTCGAGGGTGCCGGACCAGGCCTTTATAAGCTCCTCCACGGGAACTTTCTCTCCGTCTATGTGCACATTCTCCCCGCCGGTAGTGTGCCCCAGCAGTATGCCGCCCTGGAGCTCCGCCTCGGGGGAGAGGGCCGCGACTATCGCGCCTTGCATGGGGGCATAGAGCGTCTCGGCGGAGAGCCCGGGCTGGAACTTAAAGCCCAGCTTATTGCCCAGACACATACGCATGGCCGCGGCGGCCGCGCCGCCCTCCCGCACCACGGCGGCGGCGGTTATCTCCCCGCAGTCCATGGCGGCCAGTATTTTACTGTACAGCTCCTTCAGCCTTGGCCAGTCCGGCATACCGCTTTCCTCCTGGGGCACAGGTATCAGCACCAGCTTGGTCCCCGGATGCTTCACGCAGGCGGAGAGGGTGCGGCTGGCCTTTGTCATGGAGAGAGCGAAGCTCACAAGGGTGGGGGGCACATCTAAATCCTCAAAGGAGCCGGACATACTGTCCTTGCCGCCAATAGCCGGCAGTCCCATCCCTATTTGGGCCGAGAGCGCGCCCAACAGCGCCGCGGCGGGCTGGCCCCAGCGGGAGGGCACGGCGTGCAGCCGGGGGAAATACTCCTGGAAGGTGAGCCGGGCCTTTAATGGATCCGCGCCCACGGCCAAAAGCTTTGAAAGGCTCTCCACCACCGCGTAGGCCGCGCCCATAAAGGGCGACCAGCGGGAGACCTTCGGCACATAGCCGTAGCTCATGGCGGTGGCGTCATCGGTCTCGCCGGAGAGCAGGGGCACCTTCGCCACCATGGCCTCCTCCGGGGTAAGCTGGTATAGCCCGCCGAAGGGCATAAGCACCGTGCCCGCGCCTATGACGGAGTCAAAGCGCTCCACAAGCCCCTTCTGGCAGCAGACCTCTAAGCGGGCCATATTGGCAAGCAGCGCCTGGGCCCCGGACTTGCCCTTCAGGGCCTCCGGCACCTCCTTCATAGCGCAGGGGCCCTGGGGGGCGGTTATCCTTGCGTCGGCGTTCTGGGTCACACCGTTGGTATCAAGAAACGCCCTTGAGAGGTCAACAATCTGGTCTCCACGCCACTGCATTTTAAGCCTTTGGCTCTCGGTCACCACGGCCACACTCTGGGCGTCCAGGTTCTCTCTTGCGGCCAGGACTTTGAATTTTTCCACGTCCTCCGGGGCCAGCACCACGGCCATGCGCTCCTGGGACTCGGAGATGGCAAGCTCGGTACCGTCTAACCCCTCGTACTTCTTGGGCACGCTGTCCAGGTCTATCATAAGCCCCGGGGCCAGCTCCCCGATGGCCACGCATACGCCCCCCGCGCCGAAGTCGTTGCAGCGCTTTATGAGCTTTGCGGCGGCCGCGTTCCTAAAGAGCCGCTGTATCTTACGCTCGGTGGGCGGGTTGCCCTTTTGCACCTGGGCCCCGCAGACCTCCACGGACTTTTCAGTATGCGCCATACTTGAGCCGGTGGCTCCGCCGATGCCGTCCCGGCCTGTTGCCCCGCCAAGGAGCACTATGATATCCCCGGGGGCGGGCTCCTCCCGGCGCACGTTCTCCTTGGGGGAGGCGCCAACTACGGCCCCTATTTCCAGGCGCTTCGCCACATAGCCGGGGTCGTAGAGCTCGGTGACCTGTCCGGTGGCAAGGCCCACCTGGTTGCCATAGCTGGAGTAGCCCGCCGCCGCGCCGGTGGTTATCTTCCGGCTGGGCAGCTTGCCGTGGAGGGTTTCGGAAAGGGGCACGGTGGGGTCCCCAGAGCCGGTGACCCGCATGGCCTGGTACACATATGCCCGGCCGGACAGCGGGTCCCTGATGGCCCCGCCCAGGCAGGTGGCCGCCCCGCCGAAGGGCTCTATCTCCGTGGGATGGTTATGCGTCTCGTTCTTGAACTGTATCAGCCAGGTCTGGGTCTCGCCGTCTATAGTGACCGGAGCCTCGATGGAGCAGGCGTTTATCTCGTCGCTCACGTCCAGGTCGGGCACAAGTCCCTTCTTTCTAAGGTACTTGCCGCCTATGGTGGCCATGTCCATGAGGGATATCGGGCGGTCGGTCTCCCCATACATCTCGTCCCTCAGGGCAAGGTAATCCTTCAGGGCCTGCTCCACGGCAGCTTTAAGGGGTCCGTCCTCTATCTCTATATGGTTGAGCCTTGTCAGGAAGGTGGTGTGGCGGCAGTGGTCGCTCCAGTAGGTATCTATCACCCGAAGCTCCGTGACAGAGGGATCCCGGCGCTCTTCATCTCTAAAATACTCCTGGCAGAATATCAGATCGTCAAGGGTCATGGCAAAGCCCATGGACTGGAAATATTCGGCCATCTTCTCCCTGTCCCAGGAAATAAAGCCGGTGACCCGCTGTACGTCCGCAGGAGCGGGGGCGGTCAGTTCGAGAGTTTCGGGCTTGTCCATGGAGGCCTCCCTGGATTCCACCGGGTTTATAAGGTAGGCCTTTACTCTCCGAAAGTCCTCGTCAGACACGTCCCCCAGAAGGCCTATGACCTTCGCCGTGACAACAAGGGGCCGCTCACCCTGAGTCAGAAGCTGCACGCACTGGGCGGCGGAGTCGGCCCGCTGGTCGTACTGGCCGGGCAGGTATTCCATTGCAAAGGCCCGGCAGTCCAATTCATAGTCCTCGGGATAGACATTATCAAGATTGGGCTCCGAGAGAATAGTTTTGGCCGCCATCCTGAAATCCTCGGGGGTAAGTCCCGATACGTCATAACGGTTGAGGAGGCGCACGCCTTTAAGTCCCGTAACGCCCAGCACGTCCCGCAGGTCCGCAAGCATATGGCCGGCCTCGATATCAAAGCCGGGCTTCTTCTCTACAAATACTCTGGTGACCAAGTTAAACCCTCCAAGCAATATACTTTGATTTGTGGGGATATTATAGCACAACGTGCCGTAAAAGTAAAGAAAAAGCCCCGCAAGGGTCCCGATCTGCCGGTCAGTTTATTATAAAGCAGCGCCCGCCGAAAAGCGATCACTTTCAGCGGGCGTCAACTTCCTTACGGTGTGTCTCCCAAACGCTGGGGTCCAAATTCTATACAGCAGCCTTCCCGGCCAGTATGTCCCTATAGTCGGCAAGATTGGCCTTCAAAAGGTTCGGCGTGTCCAGGCCGTAGGGGCATTTACTCTTGCAGTGGCCGCAGTCAAGGCAGTTTTCGATGTTCAGCATCATCTTCTGGGACTCCTCGGTAAGCCATCCCGCAGAGGGGCTGCGGCGTATCAGCTGGCTCATGCGGGCGCACTGGGGGATGTTTATCCCGGCCGGGCAGGGCAGGCAGTACCCACAGGAGCGGCAGAAGTTGCCCACCAGCTCCCTGCGGTCCTTCTCGATGACGGCCTTTATCTTTGGGTCGTCCATGCTGGGGGGATTGTCGATGTAGCTCAAAAACTCGTCCAACTCGCTCTCCCTCTGCACGCCCCAGATGGGCAGGGCATTGTCGAATTGGTCCTGCCAGGCGTAGGCCGCGGCGGAGTTGGTAATAAGCCCGCCGGAGAGGCCCTTCATGCTGATAAAGCCCATATTCTGCTCCTTACAGCGGTTCACAAGGGCCACGTCCCTATCGCTGGCAAGATAGCAGAAGGGGAACTGCAAGGTGTCGTACAACCCGGACTCAACGGCCTCCTCGGCCACGTGGGGGCGGTGGTTGGTTATGCCTATAAAGCGTATCTTACCCTGAGCCTTCGCCTCCTGCATGGCCTCGTACAGCCCTGTGCCGTCCCCGGGCTTGGGACAGAAGCTGGGGTTATGGAACTGGTAGATGTCTATGTAGTCAGTTTTTAACAGCCGCAGGCTGGTCTCAAGGTCCCTCCAGAAGCCCTCCACAGTGGTAGAGGGGGTCTTGGTAGCGATAAATATCTTCTCTCTTACGTCCGAGAGGGCAAGGCCCATCTTCTCCTCGCTGTCGGTATAGGAGCGGGCGGTGTCAAAAAAGTTCACCCCGGCATCATAGGCCTTTCTCAACAGCCTCCCCGCGTACTCCGCGCTGACGCGCTGTACGGGCAGGGCTCCAAAGCCGTTCTTGCAGACAGTTATGCCGGTGCGGCCAAGGGTCACGGTTTTCATTTCAGGTCCTCCTTTTGGGTTTTATGTAGTGCGATAATATAAAAGACTGTCAATAGAGCAAAACCTATAATAAACGAGCCCCAGCCCATGTGGGAGTATATATCAGGCTTACATACCTGTCCAAAGGCGTCAGCAGGACCGCCAGCGCCGCCGATAGCAGCATACCGGCTATAGAGCCCGTCAGGATCCCCCGGTGCTTGAAGTGCGCCAGTATGTACAGATAGAAGCGGGTGGCGTACCTCCACAGGGCAAACACCATAAGCGCGTGGGAGGCCCGCCGTCAAAATTATAACTGGCATAGGACCATCTCCCAAGCTTGTATTTACTATGATATATCATAGACCCCGCTCCAAGTCAAGCGCTTTCAAAAATTTTTTCTCAAAATGAGATATTCCACCCTCGAAAATGGTATTATAGGTGAAAAGCTTTTCAGAAGAACGGCGGAGGGGGGCGCGAAATGACAGCGGAGGAATTTGCCGGGTACGCGAAAAGGTATGGCGACACAGTCTATCGGGTGGCGCTCAACTGCTGCAAGAACGCCGCCGACGCCGAAGACATTATGCAGACGGTGCTTTTAAAGCTCTACCGGGAAAAGACGGACTTTGAGAGCGAGGAGCACGTGAAGCGCTGGCTTATCCGAGTAGCCGTGAACGAGGGCAGGAAACTCAGAAGCTCCGGGTGGTTCAAAAGGCGGGCGTCCCTGGAGGAATACGCCGGGACGGTGGACTTTGAGAGCCCAGAAGAAAGCGAGCTCTTTATCATAGCCATGGCCCTGCCGGAGAAGTACCGGGTGCCTCTCTACCTCTACTACTACGAGGACTATACCATAAAAGAGGTAGCGGCCCTGTGTAAGCTCAAGGAGTCCACCGTACAAACCCGCTTACAGCGGGCCCGGGAGAGGGTAAAAAAGGCGCTTACAAAGCAAGAGGAGGATTCATAATGGAAGAAAAATATAAAAAAATGTTTTCCAGGGTGAAAGCCTCCCCGGAAAAAATACAGGAGGTAATCGCAATGACAGAGAAGCATAAACCCAGAAGGATAGTCCGTAATCTGCTGGTGACGGCAGCCATAATGGCCCTGGCGGTGCTCACGGCCATGGGGGCCAACGCTGCGTCCGGCGGGGAACTGTTCGCCTATGTTGTATCCTGCACCTTTAACGGCGAGGACATCGAAACAGTGGAGTACCATCTTGACAGCGGCGATGTAGTCAAGGGCGGCCTTGGCAGCTATGTGGTCACAGAGGGCGAAGACGGCAAGGCCGTAATTACCTATACCGACGGCGATGGAAATGAGATCTCCAACAGCATAGACGCTTTCAGCTTTGAGGCGAAAACGGCCAAGGCGGTCACAGAGTAAATGTTCTGCACGCAAGCGCTCCGAAAGGGGCGCTTTTTGCGTTGACGCTTTGCGCGCGCTGTGTTATAATAATTCAAAGGCAAACCCAAAGGAGGTCCGGCCATGTATCCGAAAAAGAAAATGATGATAGTGGGCTCACACACCATCGCGGAGCCGGACCGGCGGGTGAAGCTGATGATATCAAAGCTCTGCGGCGAGGGCTGGCATATACTGGTGGGCGACCACTCGGGGCTGGACGCGGCTTTGCAGGAGTACCTTCGGGATATGCACACCGACTGGGTGCGTGTATACACCGCCCGGCCCCGGCCCCAGCACAATCTGGACGGCTGGCCCGTCCGACGCCCGCCCCGAGAGGGCCGCTGGGGCGGGGCTCCCCGCCATCTGCAAAACACCCTTGCCATGACTGCCGCCGCTGACTGCGGCATGGTCCTCTGGGACGGCAGGAGCATGGGCACCTATTTCGTAATGGCCTCGCTCATAGAGCAGGGCAAGAGCGTCTGGGTGTACCTTCCCGACCGTGGCGGGGCCCACACCCTGCGCACGCCGGAGGATCTGGAGAAACTGCTGCGGGCGTATGTGTTCCCGAAATAGGAAAGTCCCCCGGAAAGCGGGGGGCTTTTTGCAACATAATAGCCGTCCTATAAGATCGCTTCAAGCTTTACGCCTGCGCTGTCAATATCGGGGTCCGGGCTTGCGGAAGAAAAGCGGTCCTTATTGAATTCCTCCATGGTGACAGGTACCAGCTCCCCGCTTTTGAGCTTTTCGTTTATCTCGTCCAGCACGCTTGTGTCCTTGAGCAGCGAGTTCATAAGCGTCACCATGTCCTCACAGGGCACGTTGAAGTTCCCCGCTATCCGGCACCACATGCCGTTGGGCAGCGTGCACAGGAGCATCCTGCTGGTGTTGAGCCCTCCCAAAGCTGTGATAGGCTCCGCGCCCTCGGAAGATATCACCACAGTCTCATTATAGTCGTACTTTGCCGATGCCAGAACCTCCTCCGTCAGCGGGGGTTCCCGGCTGATAGTCAGGGAGATGTCCCAGCTATCGCGCAGGTGGTCGTCGGTTACGTCGAGGTTGAGCTCTGAAGCTGTGGATATATGGACAAGACCCAGCTCGCTGCCGTCTT
Source organism: Acutalibacter muris (assembly GCF_002201475.1). Taxonomy (NCBI): domain Bacteria; kingdom Bacillati; phylum Bacillota; class Clostridia; order Eubacteriales; family Acutalibacteraceae; genus Acutalibacter; species Acutalibacter muris. The sequence continues at coordinate 3,757,156 of NZ_CP021422.1, forward strand.
CGGTGCATTTGAATTCGACTTCTGGGGGCCAGACGCAATTCGGAAGACAGCTAAAAATATACTCGGCGTAAGTGTTCATCACCTCGTACGGGCTTGGTGCGGTTCCGTCCGCGGAAGCTGTTTTGGCGCTGGCTCTGGTTATGAGAGGGCAGAATACATAATCGTCCAGTATGCTGTCGTTCCAGGCGGCAGAGGTCAGCCTTTTTCCGCTCTCCGGCTCCTGCTTATTGTACTTGAAATACTCCTCCGCCGGAAGCCCCTCCGGGTAGGCCGAGCAGTAGCTTTCATCCAGGAGGTACCTGGTCCAGGCGATATCGTCGTCATAGCCCACGATGCTTTCCTGGGGCTCGGGGTTTGTGGAATATTTGGCCGTAGGCCCGTCACCCTCTCCCCGGTTGGCTCCCTTCTGTGTGTTGCCAAGGCCATCGCCGCCCTCGCCTCCTTCGTCCCCGGCCGAGGCGACCTCATGGGAGGTGTTTTCGCTCCGGGAGCCCGGTCCGTACTCAATGGTGGGGGTCACGCCGTTTATCAGGTAGGTCAGGAGCAGGGGCAGGGCAATGGCCGCAAGGCAGGCCGCCCCGGCCAGGAGCCCGCCCCACTCGGGACCCCGGCGGCGGACTTTTTCTCTTGGGGGCTCCGCCGCTCCGGCCACAAGCCTTGGGTCCAGATTCCCCAGCTTCTCCAAAAGGTCGCTGCCTTTCATATATCGTATCCCTCCTTGATGAGATATTCCCGCAGGTCCCGGCGCACCCGATACAGGGTGGTCTTCACCCGGCCCTGGGAGCACCCGAAGAAGTCCGCCACCTCCTTTACCGGGTCCAGGTACCAGTACCTGCGTATAAACATGTTTCGCCGTTCTTCGGACAGCGAGCGCAGAAAGTTCTCCACAAGCTCTATAAGAAGTGTGCCGTCCGCCTGCCCCGGGGTGTCGTTTGGGGACGGTATGCACTGCTCAAGCTCGCTTGTAAGCTCCATAATGGGGGCGCTGCGCTTCTGGCGGGAGCGGGCCCGGGCCACGTCTATGGCAAGCCTCCGGGTTATCTTCGCCAGGAATGGGAAGAGGTAATTCCAGGGCTCGTGGGGCGGTATGGCGGCCCACGCCTGCATATAGGTGTCGTTCTCGCACTCCTCGGCGGCTCCCCTGTCCCGCAGCAGGTTGTCCGCGAGGGCGCGCAGCTTCTGACCGTACTTGGCGGCTGTAAGCCCCAGCGCGGCCTCGTCCCGGCGCAGAAACAGCGCCACTATCCTCTCGTCCTCCATTATCCAGCACCTCCTGTGGGGTCCCCTCACTTTATATATCGGCATTTGCGCGCCGGGGGTTACAAAAAATCTGATTTTTTCGGAGGATTTTGGGTATTAAAGGGGCTTTGGCCTGCACGCTTCTCTGTCGTAAGAAATTTGTAAGAAATTCATCACGTTGTACTTAATCTGTTCATATTATTCTTTTAGCGTTAGGAAAAGGCGGTATGGAAAATTAACTTTACCTGCCCATGCGCGAAAGGACGGAGAGCATATGAAGACCCTTACATATATAAATTTAGCCATCGCGGTGGTGGTGGGCCTATGCTGCTGCTATCAGGTGCTGTTCGCCCTGATAAGGGTGCGGGGCCTTGGGCGGCGGTTCAAGGAGCGCTCGCTCAGCCGGTTCGCGGTGCTTATCGCCGCCCGGGACGAGGCCGCCGTGATAGGCCAGCTTATCGACAGCATAAAGGCTCAGGACTACCCCTCGGAGCTGGTGGACATATACGTGGTGGCGGACAACTGCACCGACAGCACGGCCATGGTGGCCGCGTCCCGGGAGGTAACGGTGTACCAACGCAGGAATAAGATCCAAGTGGGCAAGGGATATGCCCTGGAATTCCTGCTCTCGAAAATAGCACAGGACAAACCCGAGGGGACCTATGACGGCTTCTTCGTCTTCGACGCGGATAACCTTCTTGACCCCCATTATATAAGCGAGATGAACAAGGTCTTCTCCAACGGATGCCCGGTGGTGACAGGCTACCGCAACGCCAAGAACTTTGGGGATAACTGGATATCCGCAGGGTACGGCATGTACTTCCTCCGGGAGTCCGAGTACCTGAACCGCCCCCGGGACTACCTGGGCACCAGCTGCGCGGTTTCGGGGACAGGATTCCTGTTCTCCGCTAAGCTCCTTGAGAAGGTGGGCGGCTGGCACTATTACGCCCTTACTGAGGACCTGGAGTTTACCCTTGATTTAGTCTGCCGGGGAGAGAAAATTTCCTATTGCAGCACGGCGGTTTTGTACGACGAGCAGCCCACGGGCTTTAAGCAGTCGGTAGTGCAGCGGGCCCGTTGGATGCGGGGGCTCATGCAGATAATGGGCAAAAACGGCGGTTCCCTTTTACATGCCCTTTTCGGCTCCGGCAGCTTCGCCTGCTACGACCTGCTGATAAACTCCCTGGCGGCAGTGCTCATGGGGCTGGGCTTTGTGATGAACACGGTGATGTTTGCTGTGGGGCTCTGCACCCCCGGCTTTGAGACCGGGCCTGTGGTGATAGCCGCTCTGCTGGCGCTGGGCGGCACGTACCTTGGACTGTACTTTACAGGGCTGTTGACACTTATAACCGAGTGGCGCAGGATACCCTGCCGGGCTTCGCGGAAGATACTTTTCAGCTTCACCTACCCCTTCTTCATGGCAAGCTTTATGGCCGCTTTAGCTGTGGCCATGTCAGGCGGGACTCAATGGAAACCCATACGGCATACCGTAGCGGTGAGTCTTGGTGAGCTGGACGGGAGAAGGTAAACCGGCATAAAGGGTACTTTTGTGGAAAACGGCATAGCCGCAGCTATGCCGTTTCATCATTTAGTTTTTTAAAGTGTTCTTATCCATCTCCATGCGGCAGCCTCTCTTTTTCCCAGGCTACCAACTGCGGAGGCTAACGTCTCTATCAAAGGGAATGTCCACATAAGAAACGTCCTGGTCCGTAATAAGGCAAAAGTCTGAATACAGGCCCATAGCAGCGTCCTCAGGCAAGTCTCCCTCCTCGCACATGAAAAGCGTAAGCTCTGTATTAACCTGTGGAAGTGACCGGCTGGTTATAAGCAGGTCGCAGGTCTCATCGGAGCACTCGTCCAGGGCCAGCAGCAGTTTCCTATTGTTGGCCCATATGCGCATTTTTGCGCCGCCGTCGGCCATCTCTACCATAACTCCCGGCAGCACCTGATACAGGCAATTGTCCGAAGCGGTTTCCAGTGTAATCCCTGGATAGCGCAGGTCCTTCCCTCCACGGGTTTTACCGTGTATTAAGAGGGTTTTAGGACGGTAATTCGACAAAATATCTCTCAGCATAGCCTTTGCCCGGTAATCCTGGCGTGTCACTAAAACACTGTCCAGCTCGAAGATATTTTCCTGCGCTATTATCCGGCGGGCAAGCCCGCTGTTAAAGGTGCCCATGCTGAGCACAGCAGCCCGGCGGTCCTGCATGACCACCACACAGGCTGACTCGCTGTCCCCGCTTACCGCCAAAGTCACTGTGTCCAGGCTGGACTCATAGCGCAGTACGGGCAGGAAAAGGGCCATTGTCAAGGAAATAATCATGAGAATTGGCCGAAACCTGAAGCGCTTGGAAAGACAGAGCAGCACAGCTGTCATAAGCAATGCCAGCGCAGACAAATGTACCGGGTCTGTCAAGCTTACGTATACACCCGGCAGACTTGCCATCCAGCGGCTGAGCTTCAAAAGCGTTCTGGCAAGCAGACCGCAGGCCAGAACTATAGGCTGTATAAGCGCTCCCATAGGCTCCAAAAGGGAGAGAAGCAGAAGTGGAAGGGCACAGTAGAGCATCGTAACAAAAATTGGCAGAAGCAGTAGGTTGGATACAAGGGTCAGCATAGGCAGTCCATGGAATACCGCTACCTGCACCGGCATTGTAAACAGCGTGGCCGATATGGAGGTGGATATAGTGCCAGCCACGTACCTTCGGATAGGCCCAGAGGATTTCGTGGCTATCGTCTCCTCTAACTGGCGTCCAAGCAGCGCAATACCCGCCGTGGCGAGAACGGACAGCGCAAACCCAACGCTGCCGCCGGCAAACGGGTCTAAAAAGCAGATAAACACTACTGCCGCCCCCAGAGAGTTAAGCGTGTCTCCCACTTGGTAGGTGGAGGCCGCCAGTGAGCAAAAAACCAGCATCAGGTAGCTCCGCACAGCAGAGACCGGGAAGCCGGTCAGCAGCAGGTAGGAAAACAACAGAACCACACTGGACAGGCTGCGCAGACGTCGGTTTAGCGGCAGCCTTGCCAGAAATAGATTCAAAAACGCACCCACCAAGGTCATGTGCATACCTGAAACCGCCAGCATATGGGAACATCCTATCTGCCGGAAATCTGTATATATCTCCTCCGGCAGCTGTGACCCATGACCCAGCAGTACGGTTTTCAGCAGAGCTGCCTCCTCGCCGGAGATGCACCGGTCCAGCCCCCGGGAGACATAGCTGCGCAGCAGCGGCAGAATCCGTCCGGCAGGAAAGGAGTCTTCACTGGCTATGTACTCATAATCGTTATAGCCCTCCGGATATGCGCCAAGCAAGTTGCCTTCGGCCAGCTGTGATGAATATGTGGAATACATCCCGCCACCTTTAAAGGAATAAAACTTCACCTGACATACCACTTGGTCGCAGGGCCCACATTCCAGGGCTTCAGAGCAGGAGAGCCGCACCTGGAAAGGCTTTACCGGCTGTCCGTCCAGCTCCAGTATCCTCACGGGATAATAAAACTTGCCGTATCTCTTGTCAGGGTAGTCAAGAGGTTCCAGGCGCACCCCCGCAGTAACCTGGTCCAGCTCTTGGACATGGGCTACCTCCGTATAGTAACGGTTGGCGTATAGGGCAAGCATAATCCCCGCAGACATAAGCAGAAGGGAGCCATGGAACAAGACGAACCTGCGGTTGCGGCGTTTATTGGGATTCTCTGTCCGTCCCAGCAGCACACCAAGAATAAGCGCGAAAAAAGCCAGGCCCCCACAGACCATGGACATGATCCCGGTCACATGGGGGTCCAGCACAGTTGCCAAAGAAGCGGCGGTAAAAACAATTATACCAATCCAGGCAAAGGGCAGATAGGACATTTTACTTAAAGAACAGCGGCAAGGGCTCCAGATAAATTATGTCCGTGCGATCCTTGGCGTCTCCCTCGGCCAGCACACAGGCCTTGCCCACCACCTGTCCGCCCACAGAGTGGAGCAGCTCCTCAATAGCCGCCAAGGATTCGCCGGTGGAGATAACATCATCCACTATCAGAATACGCTTGTCCCGGAGGCTTTCACAGTCGGCCTTGGAAAGATAGAGCTTTTGAACATGGTCAGTGGTGATGGACTTGACCTCTACGTGTATAGGCTCCTCCATATAGGCTTTGATCCCCTTGCGGGCCACCACATAATTCCTGCACCCAATACGGGCCATCTCATAGGCCAGGGGGATGCCTTTACTTTCGGCGGTCACTATCACATCGTGCTCCGGGCACTTCTCCATCAGGGCTTTGGCGGCGGCCTCTGTCACCTCAACGTCACCGAACATGACAAACCCTGCAATATCCAGGCTGTCGCTGATGGGGCAGATAGGCAGCTGGCGCTGGCACCCGGCAATGGTCATTTTGTATACGCTCATGGAAAACACTTCCTTAATAATAGTGGTAATTTGAATATTGCCCTCTCAAACTGACCTTTGAGAAAATTATATCATAAAATTTTTGTTCCCGCAACTGCAATTTGTGACAGCGGGAAAATTTTTAAACCAACAGCAAAGAGGGCGGAAAACTCCGCCCCCTTTGCCTTTATGGGGTAATCATAAAATTTAGGTGAGTTGAAACCTTATTTATTGCTGAAATACTGCATCAGCATCTGAGCGGCTTCGGCCCTCTGAGCATTGCCCTTGGGGTCAAGTTCACCATTAGCTCTGCCGCTTATGATCTTGTTCTCAACGGCCCAGAGCAGGGCGTCCTTAGCATAGCTGCTGACCTTGCTCGCGTCGGAGAAGTCCAGAGTAGTGCCGGTGGGAGCGGGCTTGCCCGCGTAGCGCCACAGCAGGCTTACAAGATCCTCGCGTGTAACTATGCTGTTGGGACGGGCGGTGCCGTTGGCATAACCGGCGAGGACGTTGTTCTCGGCGGCCCAGATAACCGCCTTGGCGTACCAGGCACCCTCCTTCACGTCGCTGAACTTATCGGTCCAGGTCACGTCGGGGTTGCCCTCTGCGTTATACAGAATCTGAGCAAACTGAGCACGGGTCAGGTTGACGCGGGGGCTGAACTTGGTGGCAGAGGTGCCATCCATCAGGCCGTTCTGGTTCACATACTTCACAGCGTTATAGTACCAGTCGTCCTCACTCACGTCGGTGAAGGGGTTGGTCCAGGGATCAGGCGCGCTGCCGTACGCGGACTTGATGGTATAGGTGGCGGAAGCGCCGTTGGCGGCGGTTACCACCACGCTCACGGTCTTGCCTTCGCTCAGGTCAACCTCCATGCCGTCGGTATAGGTCTTGCCGTCGACAGAGGTAACGCGTGCCCCCGAGTCGGTGGTGAGCAGGGACAGCTTTGCCTTGCTCATGTCGGTTCCTTCGGGAACATACACGGTGTAATCGTTGCCGGACTTGGTGGCGGCATGGCCATCAGCGGTCACGGAGCTGAGAGTGTTATCGCCGCTGACGGGCTGGCTGCTGCCAACCTTCAGGTCCAGACGATAGGTGATCTTATCGTTCTGCTGTGCGTCATAGACCTGGATCTCAGCCTGCTTGCTCTTGATGGTGGCCCAGTTGTTGTTGGTGAACTTTCCGCCTACGCCAGTGACAGGGGTCTCATAGCCGGTCAGCGGGTCATAGATGTACAGCTCGCCGTTGAGCACGAAGAACTCGGTGTCATTGGTGATCTGGTCGCGGACGTTAAGCTGCCGCCAGTACTCATTCAGAACCTTGGTCTCATCAGGTGTGGGGGTGGCACCGGCTATCGCATAGCGTCCTGTTGCAGCCCCTGCCCAGTTAGTGTTGTTGGTGTTAGCTGAGGCGGCTTTTGCATTGGCAACGCCGTCGTTCAGTTCCTTCTGATACTTGTCGATGATCAGAGCATCAGCGGAAGCGGTGAAGTTCAGCTTGAAGTTCTTGCTGCGGTCGCCGCGGTAGCCGTCGGACCAGTCGGTGGAGTCGGGCACGGAGATGGTGATCAGGCCATACTCGGCGTCAAAGTTGGCGGTAGCCAGAGCGGGATTGGCGCTCTGCACGTCCTTCAGCTCGCGCTCCTCGCTGTTGTCGGGAGCGTACTCGATGTGCACCTCATAGGGGGTGGAGTAGGTCTTCAGTGCATTAACATCAGCGGGGTCAGCACCGTTCAGGCCAGGATTGTTCCAGTAGTCCCTTTCGCTTACAGCGTACAGGATGTTCTGCTCCTCAGCGCCGCCGCCTACCACAGTAAGGTTCTTGAATCGGTTTACCGTACCACCGTAATCGCGAAGGGCCACATCATTCTGAGTCTGATCCTTCTGCTCAGTTGGTACGAGAACCGACTTGCTGGCCTCAATTATTGATGTACCAGAGGCGGAGCTCTCTCTCATAGCATTAAAGACGCTCCGATAAACTTTCTTCGTGTCGGCAGACGGCACCAGCTTAGTCAAATACAAAGTATCGGTGCTCGCGTCCCAATTTGCGGGAACAGTGACAATAATGTCGTTACCAGAAATCCTAGCAGGCAGATCATTGCCAGCTATGTCCTTGGCCGCAATGTAGGCCTGACCGATGTCCGCCGGATTCGGGGCAGCTGTCCCAACAGGCTGCTCATAGCTCTGGCCCATCTTCTCTCTGCCTAGAGTGTTGGCCTGAGAGTAAACATAGTTAGCGTCCAGGGCCTTGTTGGTCTCAACGCTATCCAGCTCGGCCTCGGTCTTGGGCAGCTTGCGCTTGAGCACAATCTGATAGGTTTCTTCCTCTGTGCCAGCGCCAGCGTTGCTTACGGTAACAAACAGTGTATCGCCAAAGTCAGAACTAGCATTGCCAGCGCTGTCCTCAACGAAATTGCTGTTCCAAACATCACCAACCGTAGTAACACCGTTCTCAAAGAGATCGGGATTCTGGCTATTAGTGCTGCTATTGATTGCTACATTGCTAACATCAATAGTAGTCGGTAACTTGCCAGGAGCAACCGCAGCACCGTCACTGGGGAATACGCACAAATAGAGATTGGCAAGAGGATGGCCAGCAACAGTACCAGTGGGATCCTGGCTCACATCGCCAGCAGTGGGGAAATACTCATAGGGAACCTCCAGCTCTCTGGGGGCGGTCTTATCGGCCTGCTTGATGGACTCGGCAACCTTCACGCCGTCAGCTGTGTAGAGCGCCACGCGCTCCAGCTCGGTATGGTTAGTGGTCGCAACTCTGAAGTTTACGCGGTAGTTGCGCGGATTCTTGCCGTTTGCGTCAGTAATCTGGATGGTAACAGAGCCGTCCTTGGCGTTCACGTTCCTCAGCAGGTGACGGGTGGAAGGGGTCTGGCTGTCCCAGCTGCTGGAGGACACAGCAGGATTGTTGGCCTCCTGAGAGGGGATGCGCACATAAGCGTTCGTGTCGGTGCTTACATGCAGATAGACCTTGCTTATGTCGGTCTTGTCACCCTGGGTCTCAGAACCGCCAGCCTCGTCTCCGTATTCTTTGTCAAGCACAACGTCGATGGAGGTAGCGTCTGCGGCCACGAAAGCCGCGCTCTCGCTGCTCAGGGTGTTGGCCGCCTGGATCTCAGTGATGCGAGGACCGGCAGCGGGGTTCAGAACAGGATTTAGCTGTACTTCGACATAAGCGCCGGAGGGGTTGGCCTTGGTGCGAACCAGCAGATAGACGTAGTCGGGACTACCAGTAATCATCTGACCTGCGTTTATATCCCATTTGGCATGTCCGCTGGTTACCAGTCTAAGCATACTGCTGTTGGCGGGTGATGTAACTGCGCTAGTCGTAAAATTAACGATTTCTGTGCCGCTGTTTGCTGCACCATTTGCCTTGGCTTGTTTTTCCAGTTTCAGCGTAGTAGCACTTGTATCCCTGGACGCCTCGCCAACGCCCATAATACGCTGTGCACGCTCGGTGGGCACAAACTCGGGAACCCATGTATAGGTGGCGGTTGTTGAAGTCGGGTCAGCAACCTTCTTGTTGACCTTCAGAGTATACCTGGAGTACACATAACCATTGGTTGCGGTAGCCTTATTGGTGTCGATTTTTGTAACATTCTCCAAATCGGCCAGGTTGGTGGCGCCTTCAAAGCTCTCAAAAACCTGTTCGCTCTCGAACTTGACTGTGTAGGTCTTGGTCGCGCCGGACTTGGCGGTGACCCGCACAGAGCCGGTCTTGGTGGCGCTGTTATAAGTATAGTGGCTCTTGGCGACAACGGACAGGGGGGCGAAAACGGCGGTGGCGGTGATGTCGTTAGCTATGCCGGCCCCGTCAAAGCCCACATCTTCGGGAGTCATGCCGAAGGGCAGGGTGACGGTGACAGTGTTGCCGCTCACAACGCCCTCAATGGCGTGAGCCTCTATGCCGTCATCCTCGACCTTGTTGCTGTAGCCAAGGACATCATTTGTGCCGTCGCCCAGATAGCCCAGCTTGTACTTGCCGCTGGTCTTGTCCACGCGGACGCCGCCCAGACGGCATTCATTGGTGGGCTTGGTGCTCTTGATGGTGATGGACAGGTTATGGTCGATAGGAGCATTCTTGCCCACGATCTCCTGCAGCTTGATGGTGTAGGTGTCCTTGCCATCAAACGCGGCGTTCTCGGGCAGATAGATCCTGGCGTCCAGGTCCTTCTCGATGCCGTCCTTTGTAACGACACGCATCTTGGTGCCCGGGATGGGCGTCCAAGAGATGAGGACGTCGTCCGTGTCATAGATTGTGATGGAGTAGTTCGTACCATCACAAGTGGCGCGTCTGTTGTCGACGAAGATCTCTGGTGCATCCTCACCGGCAGCAAAAGCGCTCGGGATCATCGTGGCGACCATCAGTATGGCCAACAGCGCCGCGAGTGATCTCTTCAGGAACTTGCTTTTGTTCATGATTTCAACCCTCTTAATTTTAGATTCTCGTCCGGCTCTTTTTTGCCGGCGAGTGGAAGTTATTTATATAATAATCCCTCGGGACGAAAAATGCAAGCTTTTTTTTCATCTTTTTTTATATTTACATAATTGTCTTAAAAAAGGGCAGACTATGCTTAACCCCTGCATTTATGCGGTTTTCACGCAATTTCCTATTAAAATTCCCTCCATATTTAGACACTACCTCCAGGCTTTCCCATGGAAGACTCTGGCCGGACTGGAGGTGCTGTCCAAAAGCCAAAGCTCATATTTGTACATATTTACAGATTTCTCCTGCCCGGTTTTTCCTCTCTTCTTCAATTATAGCATAAAACGCGCCCCGGCGCAACTGCCGGGGCTCCTATTCTTCCCCTTTTTTCCCCCTTTTCCCCTGCCTGAGAAGGGCCCCGCCCAGCTGGGCCACGGCGTTTTGGCTTATCTCGCGGCCGTGTTCCCTGCAAAAGGCGTATAACACCGGCCTCGCCCCCAGGCACCGCCCCCAGCGCTCCCCCACGCCCGCCAGCCTTCTGCGTCCGTTAAGGGGCGCGCCCACCTGCAGGTAGTATCTCCCGCGCCACTCGCACAGTGCCGAAGGGGCCTTCGGCTCCCGGCGGTAAAGCTCAGACACAGCCGCGCAAAGGGCGGTGGGCCCGTCGAACATGAACACCAGGGGCTGCGGGGGCCTTTTCAACTTCACCGGCAGCCCCCCCTTTTCCTTGCTTCTAGCATATACTATGTGCGCGGCGCGCCCTTTGTGCCCTTTAAAATACCCGCCTGCCAGAAGGGGCGTTTACATCGCAAGGCACCGCATCTCAAGATACGGGTCCTGGGCTCTGAACACAGAGGTGCCCGCCACCAGTATGTTTGCCCCCGCCGCCTTGCACAGCGGGGCCGTCTCCAGGTTCACGCCGCCGTCCACCTCCACCAGGGCCTGTGGGAACCTTGCCCGCAGCTTATACACCTTTGGAAGCATATCCAGCATCATGCTCTGCCCCCCGAACCCCGGCTCCACTGTCATCACCGTGATTTGGCTCAGGTCCTCTCCCCATGGACCTATGGCCTCGGCTGGAGTTTTTGGGCTTATGGCCACCCCGGCCCTTGCGCCGCTGGCCTTGATAGCCGCAATCACCGCCTGGGGCTGGTCCTGGCATTCTATATGGAAGGTGATTATATCCGCCCCCGCCTGCCGGAACACGCCTATATACGCCAGCGGTTCCTCCATCATCAGATGCACGTCAAAGGGCAGCTTTGTCTTTTTTCTCAGGGCCTCCACCACTGCGGGGCCGATGCTGAGGTTCGGCACAAAGTGCCCGTCCATAACGTCCACATGGAGCATATCCGCCCTCTCTATCCGCCCGACCTCCTCCGCCAGCCTGCTGAAGTCTGCCGCCAGCAGTGACGGCGCAATATAAACCATATTTCCCTCCTGATTTCCCTTTCTCCGCTATGTTGTGTCCCGCGCTAAAGCTCTCCCCAAAATATATATATAATAGAAAGCGGGCTTTCTATCTAGCATATTGCCTGGGCTATAACGGTCATCACCGGGATGGTAATTATAGAGAGCACTGTAGATACCGCCACCAGCTTTGAGGCCAGCTCCGAGTCCCTCTTATACTGCACCGCGAACAGCACCGCGTTGGCCGCCACAGGGGTCGCCGCCTGGACCATGGTGGCCAGGAACAGGTCCTTTTCCGGGCGTATCACCGCCAGCAGTCCCAGCAGTATTGCCGGCACCGCCACCAGCCGCAGGAACGACACCTTATATACGCTTAAATCCGATACGAAGGAGTGCAGGTCGGCCTTTGCGATATATGAGCCGATGACAAGCATCGCCAGCGGCGTGTTTAAATCCGCGATATATCCAAGTGGCTCAGCTATTATTCCCGGCAGCTGTAATTTAAGGAAATATATGGGCAATCCTATGGCAAGGCCCACCACCCCGGGGTTCAGCAACACGGTCTTTAAACTCAGCCTGGCCCCTCCGCTCATCATGCTGTAGCCATAGGTCCAGCAGAGCACATTGAAGACCACCACGCCGAAGGAGGCGTATATCACGCCCTTATCCCCCACGAGACCCTGGACCAGCGGTATGCCCATAAAGCCCACGTTGCTGAAAATCAGCGAGAACCTCAGCACCTTCTGCCGCTCCAGCGGCTCCTTTTTGAACACCAGGTAGCTCATGCCCACGCCTAACATCGACCACAGCGCCGGCAAAACCATAGCCATGGCCAGCAGGGAGGCGTCCAGGGCCCCCTCTGTGCCGATGAAGGAGTTGATGATTACGCAGGGGGTCACCAGTTTTATAAGCACCGTAGTTATTTCCGACGCGCCCCGCTCGGTGAGCATTCCCCTTTTTGTAATAAAGCACCCTACCAGAATAAGTATAAGTATTACCGCAACCTTGGACACCACCTCAAGCACCGCACTCATGTACTTCCCCCCTTATCCCGCCGCTTTCTCTACGGCCTGTCCTCCTCATCGTCTCTGCGGGCCTCCGCGGACTTTTTCCTGTACTCTTTTACGAACGCCGCCGTCAGGATCAGCAGCGCCGCCCCCGTAATACACTTTAGGGCTATTCCCCATCCGCCGGCAAACAGATCCACCTCCGGCAAAAGGGCATTCGCCAGCCACCAGCCGCCCAGTACCAGAAAAAAGGCTCCTGCCAGGATGAATATCTTGTTTTCTTTTGCCATTGAGAAGATCAGGACTAAGCCTATAGCTATCCAGAGCCCCGCATACATATACTGCTCCATATATACCCTTCACACCCTTTCTCCGGCTTATTATAGCCTTTTTCCTCTGCAATTACAAGCCCGCGCCGCATAAATCGGGAAAGCGCACAAAAAAGGGCACGGAGCCTCCCCGCTCCGTGTCCCTGTCATTGTAAAATGTACAGCACCATTTCCCGCCGGCCTATAATACTGCACTCCTCCACCGTGTCATAGCAGAGGTCCGCTATGATCTCCCCGGCCATGCAGGCCCCGCCGGTGTCGCCCGCCACGCCGTATCCATAGATAATTTTGCCGTCCGGCGAAGCCACATACATCCTCGTGCCGTAGGGTATGATCTCTGGGTCCACTGCTATAACGCCCCGCACAGCCTCCAACCCTATAGAGGTGGTGCCCCCTGGGATACAGTAGGCGGTGCAGGTGCCGGTTATGGCCTTTGAGTAGGATACCTCGTTGCCCCAGGGGTCGGTCAGCACACCCTCCTGGGCTGAAACAGACACTGACGGCTTCTTGCCGCCGGTGGGCGTTGGGTCCGGGGTAGCCCCGCTGCCGTCATCAATAAACTCCAGCTTGGGGGCGGCGGTGGGCAGACCCGTCCCCCGCATGACTATCTGCTTCACCGGCTCGCTCTTTACCCTCTCAGAGAGCAGCTCCCTGCTCTCCAGCTCGCCGTCCACGTAGGTGGCGCGGTAGCAAAGCTCCTTCTCGCCCTTCAGTCCGGCGCTGAGCAGCTGGGTCTTTCCCTCTGCCAGCTCCCGGGAGGTTACATACTGGGTACCGTATTCTATATCCTGGGTCTCTTTTTCCTCCTTGACCTGCACCCGCTGTATGACTATCTTCATCCCGGCTGTAAGCCTGCGCCCCTTGGGGATATTTAAGCGGTCTCCTTCTCCAAGCGCAAAGCCGCATTTTTCTAGTGCTTCGCCTACGGTCCCGGAGGAGACCTTATAGCTGCCGGTCTTGCCGTCGGCTGTGACCGTAAAGGCCGTCAGCCGAGTGACGATGATCTCCATCCCGTCTGTCAGGGACGCGTCTATACTCTCATTACACGCCATATCCTCCGTAAACTTCAGTCCGGCTTCTTTGAGCGCCTCCGCGACCGTGCCGCCATAGAGCATAACCTTCTCAACATTTCCATCGAAGGCGACGGTAACATGGCAGCAACGCTTAATATCCACTGTAAGGTCAGCAGCAATCACCAGCTCCCTGTCCGGGGAAACTATATCCTCCTCCCCCAAGGTTATGCCGTTCTCTTTAAGCGCTTCCCCGACCGTTGCGCCCTTGCGGGCTGTAAAGGCCGTCGTCTCCCCCGCATCGGTCACCTTCATCTCCACACCCCGGAGTACGGTCAAAACGCAGGACTCTCCATCAAACTCGGTGGTATCTGACGGACCCAGCTCAGGCATACCCTGGCGTCTGGCAGCGGTCAGGAATAATTCAGGAGCCGCCTCTCCCGTCTTAACACTGTATGTACTCTCACCGTCCAGTACAGTGCCGGAAACAGAATAGGCGGTGGCTTTCATTACTGCCGCCGCAATAAGCACAAGGGCAAGCGCCCCTGCTGCGGCCAGGGCGGCAATCCGCAGGCATAGCTTTCTCTTTTGCTTTTTATAATACATCTCTTCTCCTAACTGATCTGCTTTTTGCTTTTCTATCTTATCATAATTGACCGTAAATGTAAAGCTTTCTGGAAAGCATAGGTATTTTAAAAAGTAAAACCCCGGAAACCGTAGGCTTCCAGGGGTCTTTTCCAAAATTCAGCGCTTTGAGAACTGGGGAGCGCGGCGGGCGGCCTTCAGGCCGTACTTCTTGCGTTCCTTCATTCTGGGGTCGCGGGTCAGGAATCCGGCCTTCTTCAGGGTGGGGCGCAGATTCTCGCCGTCGAACTGTAACAACGCGCGGGCCACTCCGTGACGGATGGCGCCGGCCTGTCCCGTAACGCCGCCGCCGGCTACCCGGCAAACGATATCGAATTTCTGGTCGGTATTGGTCAGGGCCAGGGGCTGGCGGACAATATACTTCAGAGTATCAAGGCCAAAGTAATCGTCGATATCCCGGTCATTGATGGTGACCTTTCCTGTGCCCTGGTAAAGGCGGACACGAGCCACGGAGCTCTTTCTCCTGCCTGTTCCGTAGAAATAAGGTGCGGTTTCATACATAGCTCAACATCCTCCTTTACATATTCCAAGCTTCCGGCTTCTGGGCCGCGTGCTTATGGTCCGAGCCGGCGTACAGACGCAGACGGGACATGGCGCTTCTCCCAAGGGAGTTGGACGGCACCATCCCCTTGACGGCCAGCTGCATTGCGAGCTCCGGCTTGGTCTTCATCAAAGCGTCATAACGCGTCGCCTTGAGATGGCCGATATACCCGGTGTGGCGGTAATAATACTTCTTCTCCGCCTTGCCGCCGGTAAGGACGGCGTCCTTGCAGTTCACGATGATGACGTGGTCGCCGCAGTCCACATGGGGCGCGAAGGTGACCTTATGCTTGCCGCGGAGCAGTACCGCAGCCTGGGCCGCCACCCGGCCCAAAGGCTTGCCGGCAGCGTCGATAACGTACCACTTACGCTCGACTTCCCCGGCCTTAGGCATCGTAGTTGACATAGCTTAAACCTCCAAACTTTCACTGCCTTCTTTCTTGATACCTGTTGATGATATCACAAGTTCTCCCGTCTGTCAACAGCTTTTCCCAATTTTTTAATCGGCTCCCAGACTAACTCGTTTTTTCTCCCTGTTAAGCCTATTTTGCTCTTATTTTCTCTTCTGCCATTTTGCATATGAGCTCCGCCCAGTTCTTTTTTAAAATGAAAAAGACGGCTTCTAAATGAAGCCGTCTTTTTATGTTGGCGAAAACCTATTTTCCCGGGCCGTCACCAGCCAAGTATCTTCGGCACGAACGAGCTTAACTTCCGTGTTCGGGATGGGAACGGGTGGACCCTCGTCGTAATCAACACCAACTTATTGCTGTCGGTCTTCCCGACTGCTTGAATATAATACCACAATCGATTTTAAAATGCAAGCCCTTTTTTGAATTTTTCCGAATTTCTTTTCCTTTTATGAATATATTGTATGTCTGCTTTATTATATCCACATTCTATTGTATGCAGGCAGCCTAGTAGAATTTATTGGGAAACCTTCTGGTAAGTAAAAGAGACAGCCTCTATCAAGGCTGTCTCTTAGTGTTGGCGAAAACCTATTTTCCCGGGCCGTCACCAGCCAAGTATCTTCGGCACGAACGAGCTTAACTTCCGTGTTCGGGATGGGAACGGGTGGACCCTCGTCGTAATCAACACCAACTTATCGCTGTCGGTCTTCCCGACTGCTTAAATATAATACCACAATTGATTTTAAAATGCAAGCCCTTTTTTCAAAATTTTTAAAATATTTTCCTGATGCAGCCTATATGGCTTTCTAATAAATATAAACCACTAGATATATGTTATATCTTAGCTGAAGATAAGCTCATATCCCTTTGTCAGAAACCGTTAAGAATAAAATTCTTGACTTGCCCCCTGCAATGCCTTAAACTATGAGTATAGATTCTTTATTAGGCTGAATATAAAGGAGGCTTTTTCTATGAAAAAAGGTAAGTTCGGCATCGTTCTATGTTTCTATCCCATCGCGGCCTTTGCCGCCGTTATTCTCGATTCACCTCTTATCTGCCTGCTCTTTGCTATGGCTGCCATTTTCCTTGAAAAGGACGAATGGGCCGGGCGGCAGACCCTTCAGGCCTGTATGCTTTCCGTCGTGGTGTTTTTCTTTAACCAGGCTGTGAGCCTGGTCAATCTGGTGCACATACCGTATATTTCGGCTTTCCTGTCTGTGATTGCCACTATCGCCTTTGTGCTGGTTTACCTAGCCGCTATTGTGCTCTCCCTTCTTGGCCTCCTCCGAGTGCGCAAGGAGGAGGAAGCCAATCTCCCGCTGTTCTCTGAGCTTGCCTACCACATCTATGGCAAGAGCAAGCCAAAGCCCGTGGCTCCGCCTGTCCAACAACAGTATCCCGTGGCCTATGGCGTTCCTCAGCAGCCTATGCAGCCCCCACAGCAGCCATATCCCCAGCAGAATGTGTATCCTGCCGCCCCCCAATATGCCCCGCCGGTGGCCGTACAGCAGCCCCAGGAGCCGCAGCCCTTGAATCCCCAGCAGCCGCCACACGATCTTGGGTCCAATGGGCCCGCCGTTTGAACGGCGCTGCAAAATCCTTTAACTATCGCCCGGAAAGGGGGCATTTATCATGGAGCAGCGTGAATATATCCGCCGGCGCGGCGGCGGTCCGGTCCGCAGGCCCAGCCGCCACAATGGCCCGCCGCGCTTCCTATGGTTGCTGCTGGCTCTGGTTGTCCTTGCGGGGGTTGCGGCGCTGGTCTATTTCCTAAATAGAAACGCGGAGGACGACGGCGATAGCCAGTCTTCCTCTCCGGCTCCCTCCTCGGCCGTCTCTGCCCCCTTTGAGGACGAGCCTGCTTCGGCCCTGGAAACCCCAGCGCCCACTCCTGCCGCCGCTCTGCCCGACCAGCTCTACCCGGATTCCGAGCCCTCCGACATGGGGAGCTTTATGATAGCCGGGGGATGTGGGTATGATTATTACCACTTTAATGAGGAAACCACCAACAGTTATATCCTAGCGGTCAGCGACGCGGCCGAAAGCCTTTCGTCTTCTGTAAATTTCTACAGCATGGTAATACCAACAAGCATGGACGTTATGCTTCAGGAGAGCTACCTCACTGAAAACAGTATAAACAGCAGCGACCAGCGCAAGGCAATAGACGACTATATCTATCCTTCTATTTCCGCTATTAACTCCTCTGTAAAGACTGTACCCCTTTTTACTCCACTCCGGGAGCACTGCGACGAATACATATATTTCCACAGTGACCGCACCTGGACCCAGCTGGGCGCGTACTATGCCTACCGCTCCTTCTGCTCTGCAAAGGGTATCGAGCCCGCCGCGCTGGACAGTTTTACCAAGCAGGAATACGAGGGCTTTTCCGGCGGTTTCTACAGCGAGTCCACCAGCGGCGCACTATATGACGACACGGTGGAGGCCTATTTCCCCGGTGGAAACACCAGCATGAATTTCACCGACAGCGACGGCGTCGAATATGAGGACTGGTCGGTGATTTCTGACGGCGATGGCTATGACTCCTCACTGTTATATCTGATTTTTGCCGCCGGTGACCAGCCCTATAAGGTGCTGGAAAACAGCGACATAACCGACAACTCTGCCTGTGTCGTAGTGCAGGACTCCTTCGGCAATTATTTTATCCCCTTCCTGACTCAGCACTATCAAAAGGTTTATGTGGTGGACTATAGCCGCTATAGCAACAGCGTGCCGGAGCTCGTCAACGAGTCGGGGGCAACAGATGTTATTCTTTTAACAAATGTTATTGCCACCAGCAGTTCATCAGCAGTGGAGAGCTTACAGAGCATTTTCTAAGATTGTGCATAATAAAAGCAGGACAGCTTAAATAAGGAGCTGTCCTGCTTTTTATTATTTAACGGCAACTGCCATAAAATGCGGGCTATAGCCTAAGACTGATGGCTCTGATTCCGTAAGCCGCAGCAGCTCCAACAGGCGCTCGCGGCTGGTCGGGTCTTCCCATTTCGCGTTCAGGTTCGGGGTCGGCCAAATTATACCCTCGATTGCCAGCACTTCACTTACATTAAAACCGCTCTCCGAAAGCTCTGCGGCAAAGGTCTCCGGCGTGTGGAAGTACGCCTCGGCAATAAAGTTGGGATATTTCTCCAGCCTATGGTGCTCGCCTTTAATGAGCTCGCCGCGAAGCATATTCATATAGACCTCATCGTCAATGAAGTTATTAGCGGTACGATAGACAGAGAGGGCCCACGTGGCAGAACTGAACTTTGAAATGCCCGTGGCAATCAGTAGACCGCCCGGGCGCAGGACACGGTACGCTTCACAGAGGGCCTTGAGCCGCTCCTCTTTATCCATCAGGTGGTATAAGGGTCCCATGAGCAACAGAGCGTCACAGGAGCCCTCCTGAACAGGCAGAGCGCGTGCGTCCGCAGCAGCAGCATAGTAGTGGGCTGTCTGGTGCTCCTTAGCATATTGAACGGCCGAGGGTGCAAGCTCATATAGTGAAACCGTACACCCTTTGGCGGCAAGCCAGTCAGAGTAATACCCGATACCGCCGCCCACGTCATAGACGGTCATGCCTGGCTTGATAAAGCGCGAAATAAGTTCCTTGGTGCGCGCGGCTTCAATAATTCCCAGGCCGCGCTCAAGACGGCCTATCTCCGCGCCGTTTTCGTAGAAATCGAATACTTCCGTTTTATTCATAATTGACCTCGCAGAATAAGATATAGTCTATACGGTCTCTGTTTTAATGACGCGGAAACCGTTTTGGGAATAGAGCTCAAGGGCCCCACGATTCCAGTCCGCAACATGGAGCATGATGGGCGAGACGCCCATATGCTGCATACGGGCCACTGCAAAGCGCAGCAGCCCCTGACCATATCCTTTCCGCCTATATTGTCTGGCTACTATCAGGTCGTCTATCTCATTGTTATAGATAGCTATGGAACCTGCCAGTCGGCCATCTATCTCAAGAAGGAAGATATTTTCTGATTTTTTTAGGAGCCTCTCCCTGGTATCACAGCATTCTATAGGGTACACCCCTAGGGCCTGACGCATATCTGTAAAGCAGTCATTATAAATTTCTCTATATGCCGGATAGTCTGAATCAAGATAGCTGCGGATCTCCAGGAAGGGAGGATTCACTTCTCCGCCCATATATTGCATTGTGTGCGCCACGACACTCATATAAATTCATCTCCTGCCGTCATTTTTAAATGTTAAGCTCCTTTTATGCTGGATATGTATTCCGATATGCCCTATACCCAGCGCCAGCGCGGCCAGCACTAACCAAATAACCCGCCCATATATCCCAAGAAACAGGAAAGCAAGTACCGGCAGAGTCGCTCCGGCAACAGGGATACCCAGGAAACTGCTATAGAAGTCCCGGAGCTCCTTTTTACTTCTAAAGTACCCTGCCCACCACAATATGTACATCGCCATGAAGGCAAAGGCTATGATAAGCCACCAAGTCCAACTTGTCCATCCATGGAAATTGAGGTCGTCAAATATCAGGGCAAGCGTGGTTGTCAATATCTCCCCAGCCCTCTCAAATGCTAACAGAATTTTATTCTCTCCCTCCGGGGAATACCCCTCCGGCATATTTCGTGTCCATGCGATGTTAGGGATAAATAGCATCAGCAGGAAAATCAAGCCCACATATGAAAATCCAAGATGGCCCATCAAATGCATACACCTCCAATATATTGAAAAAACAGCCCATCCGACTGGATGGACTGAACCTTTCATATTTTACCTTTAGAGTAAAACTCATATACCCTAAAAACTGGATAAAGCTAGGAAAGGAATCGAAAAAAGGGTGGGAACAAATATGGTCAAGCCCTCGGCCTATTAGTACTGCCAAGCTGAACATGTTACCATGCTTACACACGCAGCCTATCAACCTTGTAGTCTACAAGGGGCCTTACCAGCTTGAGCTGTGGGATATCTAATCTTGGAGGCGGCTTCACGCTTAGATGCTTTCAGCGTTTATCCGTTCCGCACATAGCTGCCCAGCCGTGCCATTGGCATGACAACTGGTGCGCCAGAGGTGCGTCCATCCCGGTCCTCTCGTACTAAGGACAGCTCTCCTCAAATATCCTGCGCCCACGACAGATAGGGACCGAACTGTCTCACGACGTTCTGAACCCAGCTCGCGTGCCACTTTAATCGGCGAACAGCCGAACCCTTGGGACCGAATACAGCCCCAGGATGTGACGAGCCGACATCGAGGTGCCAAACCTCCCCGTCGATGTGAACTCTTGGGGGAGATCAGCCTGTTATCCCCAGGGTAGCTTTTATCCGTTGAGCGACGGCAATTCCACTCTCATACCGCCGGATCACTAACTCCAACTTTCGTTACTGCTCGGACCGTCATCCTCGCAGTTAGGCCAGCTTATGCGTTTACACTCAGTAGCACGGTTTCCATCCGTGCCGAGCTGACCTTTGAGCGCCTCCGTTACTCTTTTGGAGGCGACCGCCCCAGTCAAACTGCCCACCTAACAATGTCCCCCGGCCGGATTCACGGCCGCAGGTTAGAATTCCAACAATCTAAGGGTGGTATCCCAAGGGTGGCTCCCTACAAGCTGGCGCCCGTAGTTCGTAGCCTCCCACCTATCCTGTACATAAATTATCGAAACCCAATATTAAGCTGCAGTAAAGCTCCATGGGGTCTTTCCGTCTTGTCGCGGGTAACCGGCATCTTCACCGGTACTACAATTTCGCCGGGCGGGTAATTGAGACAGTGCCCAGATCGTTACACCATTCGTGCGGGTCGGAACTTACCCGACAAGGAATTTCGCTACCTTAGGACCGTTATAGTTACGGCCGCCGTTTACTGGGGCTTCAATTCAATGCTCTCACATCTCCTCTTAACCTTCCAGCACCGGGCAGGTGTCAGCCCCTATACGTCATCTTTCGATTTAGCAGAGACCTGTGTTTTTGCTAAACAGTCGCCTGGGCCTATTCTCTGCGGCCACATCTCTGTGGCATCCCTTCTTCCGAAGTTACGGGATCAATTTGCCGAGTTCCTTAACTACCCTTCTCCCGTTGGCCTTAGAATCCTCTTCCTGTCTACCTGTGTCGGTTTGCGGTACGGGCGCCTTGGATATACACAAGACTTTTCTCGCCCCCTTCTAAGCACGCTTCCCTACTTGATTTCGGTCCCTTTCGCCCGGGGCAACCATCGCCCGGGTCGTGCCCTTCCAGGGTGTCCTCTTGCTTAAATCCTTCGGCGGCTACGGAATTTCCACCGTATGTGCATCGGCTACGCCTCTCGGCCTCACCTTAGCTCCCGGCTAACTTGGAGCGGACGAACCTTCCTCCAAAAACCTCAGACTTTCGGCCAATATGATTCTCACATATTTCTCGCTACTCATTCCGGCATTCTCACTCGTATAAAGTCCACCAGCGCTTCCGCTCTGACTTCACCCCTTATACGACGCTCTCCTACCATTCCTTACGGAATCCCAAGCTTCGGTGTACACTTTAGCCCCGTTAAATTTTCGGCGCAGGGCCACTCGACCAGTGAGCTATTACGCACTCTTTTAATGAGTGGCTGCTTCTGAGCCAACATCCTGGTTGTCTGTGCAACCCCACATCCTTTTCCACTGAAGTGTACTTTGGGACCTTAGCTGTGGGTCTGGGCTGTTTCCCTTTCGACAATGAAACTTATCTCCCACTGTCTGACTCCTGTACATCAATTATCCGGCATTCAGAGTTTGATAGGCTTCGGTACCCTCTCGGGCCCTAGGCCATTCAGTGCTTTACCTCCGGTAATCTAATACAAGGCTAGTCCTAAAACTATTTCGGAGAGAACCAGCTATCTCCGGGTTCGATTGGAATTTCTCCGCTACCCACACCTCATCCGCTACCATTTCAACGGGAGTCGGTTCGGTCCTCCATGGAGTTTTACCTCCACTTCAACCTGGACATGGGTAGGTCACCCGGTTTCGGGTCGAATACAACTGACTTCATACGCCCTATTCAGACTCGCTCTCGCTACGGCTCCGAGCCTTAAGCTCTTAACCTCGCCAGTTACATTCACTCGCCGGACCATTCTACAAAAGGTACCCGATCACCCATTGACGGGCTCTCGGTGCTTGTAAGCACAAGGTTTCAGGTTCTATTTCACTCCCCTCCCGGGGTACTTTTCACCTTTCCTTCACAGTACTATACTCTATCGGTCACCAGGTAGTATTTAGGCTTGGAGGGTGGTCCCCCCATATTCCCACCGGGTTCCACGTGCCCGGCGGTACTCTGGATACAGCCAGCTCACTTTGCCTTTCGTCTACGTGACTCTCACACTGTCTCGTCAGCCTTCCCATGCTGTTCAACTAGGCTCCATGATACATATAGCTGTCCAAACCCCGGGGATATTACTACCCCCGGTTTGGCCTCCTCCGCGTTCGCTCGCCACTACTAGCGGAATCTCGGTTGATTTCTCTTCCTCGCCCTACTTAGATGTTTCAGTTCAGGCGGTTCCCCTCGTATGGCTATGTATTCACCATACGATGACTGGACATGACTCCAGCCGGATTGCTCCATTCGGATATCCGCGGATCAAAGCCTACTTACGGCTCCCCGCGGCTTTTCGCAGTTAATCGCGTCCTTCTTCGGCTCCTGGTGCCAAGGCATTCCCCTTGCGCTCTTTGTAGCTTGACCATGTGTTCTCATAAAGTTTCGCTTTGAATAAGCTTTACTTTACCCTTTAGAAATTGCAGTTCTCACCTTAACAAGTCATGAGCTGCATAGCAACTCAAAAGACTATATCTCAGTTAAAACTCTCGATTTCTGTCTTCTTCGCTTTATCCAGTTTTCAAGGTACACCTGACTTGACTCCGCTTACGCTCCGTCAAGTCGTCAAGTTTCCCTCTGTAGGAAAACCTTTGGCCTTTCGGCCTTGGTGGGCTTAAGTGGACTCGAACCACCGACCTCACGCTTATCAGGCGTGTGCTCTAACCTGCTGAGCTATAAGCCCATAAGTTTGGGTTTTGTCTACTCTCTGCCCTGGTGGAGATGAACGGGTTCGAACCGATGACCCCCTGCTTGCAAAGCAGGTGCTCTCCCAGCTGAGCTACACCCCCATACTCGAAAGGTGTTCCCTTTCCTCTCCTGAAAGCTCTCTGCGACTTGGCGCTTCTGCGCCAATGCCGGAGGGCCTTCAAAATTAAACAACGAATCCGGTTTCTCGACTCCGTGCCGACCTAGGATGTTAGACCAAGTCATTCCTCAGTCAGTTCTCCATAGAAAGGAGGTGATCCAGCCGCACCTTCCGATACGGCTACCTTGTTACGACTTCACCCCAGTCATCAATCCTGCCTTCGGCAGCGCCCCCCTTGCGGTTAGGCTACTGACTTCGGGCATTACCGACTTCCATGGTGTGACGGGCGGTGTGTACAAGGCCCGGGAACGTATTCACCGCGGCATGCTGATCCGCGATTACTAGCAATTCCAACTTCACGCAGGCGGGTTGCAGCCTGCGATCCGAACTGGGACCATTTTTAGGGTTTTGCTCTGCCTCGCGGCTTTGCCTCCCTCTGTTAATGGCCATTGTAGTACGTGTGAGGCCCAGGTCATAAGGGGCATGATGATTTGACATCATCCCCACCTTCCTCCGTTTTGTCAACGGCGGTCCTGCTAGAGTGCTCTTGCGTAGCAACTAACAGTAAGGGTTGCGCTCGTTGCGGGACTTAACCCAACATCTCACGACACGAGCTGACGACAACCATGCACCACCTGTCTCCGCTTTCCCCGAAGGGCACCTAACGTATCTCTACCTCGTTAGCGGGATGTCAAGACCTGGTAAGGTTCTTCGCGTTGCATCGAATTAATCCACATACTCCACTGCTTGTGCGGGCCCCCGTCAATTCCTTTGAGTTTCAGCCTTGCGGCCGTACTCCCCAGGTGGATTACTTATTGTGTTAACTCCGGCACGGATGGGGTCAGTCCACCCACACCTAGTAATCATCGTTTACAGCGTGGACTACCAGGGTATCTAATCCTGTTTGCTACCCACGCTTTCGTGCCTCAGCGTCAGTTAAAGCCCAGTAGGCCGCCTTCGCCACTGGTGTTCCTCCCGATCTCTACGCATTTCACCGCTACACCGGGAATTCCGCCTACCTCTACTTCACTCAAGCTCGACAGTTTCAATAGCAGTTCATGGGTTAAGCCCATGGATTTCACTACTGACTTGCCAAGCCGCCTACGCACCCTTTACACCCAGTAAATCCGGACAACGCTCGCTCCCTACGTATTACCGCGGCTGCTGGCACGTAGTTAGCCGGAGCTTCCTCCTCTGCTACCGTCATCATCTTCACAGAGGACAGAGGTTTACAATCCGAAAACCGTCTTCCCTCACGCGGCGTTGCTGGTTCAGGGTTTCCCCCATTGACCAATATCCCTTACTGCTGCCTCCCGTAGGAGTCTGGGCCGTGTCTCAGTCCCAATGTGGCCGTCCAACCTCTCAGTCCGGCTACCGATCGTCGGCTTGGTGGGCCGTTACCCCACCAACTACCTAATCGGACGCGAGCCCATCTTTCAGCGGATTGCTCCTTTGATTATCCTACCATGCGATAAGATAATGTCATGCGGTATTAGCGTTCGTTTCCAAACGTTATCCCCCTCTGAAAGGCAGGTTGCTCACGCGTTACTCACCCGTCCGCCACTAAGATATCCAAGATTCATTACCGAAGTACTTCATCAGCGAATATCTCCGTTCGACTTGCATGTATTAGGCACGCCGCCAGCGTTCGTCCTGAGCCAGGATCAAACTCTCTAAAATATGGTATCTAAAAGCGTCTCCACTCTTAAATCAATCTTAGAGCTTTAATTTAGCTCGTTGCGAAGCGTCTAGCTTCTCTGCAGATTTCTAAGGTTCTGCTTCCTCACTCCAAGAGTATTCACTCTCAGAATTCACGGGTCGTTCTTCCTTCTTCGTTGTTTAATTTTCAAGGTCCTCGGACATTACCTTCGCTGACGCTCCGGTAAGTCCCGGAGTTTCCCTCAGCCGCGAAGCGGCTGCCTTTTCCTGCGGAAAAGTACCGGTAAACTCCTGCGCTCTACGCTCCCCTTTTCGGCTTGCTCGGCTTTCGCTCTCGTTCGCCTTTTTTCGGGCCGCTCTCTCGAGCGCTTGACTATCTTACCACACTACTCCCCGTTTGTCAACACCTTTTTTTAAATTTTTTTCGACTTTTTTCATTTTTCTATATCTTGACGTTTTTTTACATTTTTTTCCAATATATAGAGCGGTATCCTTTGGTTTCCAGGCATACTTTTGCTTGTCCCTCATAAAATTATTCTATAAAGGGGTGTATCTTTATGAAAACGGAAAAGAAAAAAATTTTTGTAATGTTCTGGCGCACAGGAGTTATTATCCTTGTAAATCTAATGATAATGGCAATGCTGCTGAACAGCGGCGGAGCCAAGGCGCTCTCTAAATACGGCTCTACCGGCAGTGAGGTCACTCAGATACAGCAGCGCCTTCAGGAGCTTGGCTATGACCCCGGCACAGCTGACGGTATCTACGGAACACGTACCAAAAACGCGGTTATTTCCTTTCAGCGGGATTATGGTCTTTCCGACGACGGCATCGCCGGCCCCAAAACTCTTGAGGCCCTGGGCCTATCGGGGGGCGGAGGTTCCGGCGGTGGAAACTATGGAGGATTTTCTGAAAGCGATATACAGCTGCTTGCAAAGATAATATCGGCCGAATCCCGGGGTGAGCCGTACCAGGGACAGGTGGCGGTGGGCGCAGTTATAATGAACCGTATTGCCCATCCCTCCTTTCCCAACACGCTCTCCGGGGTCATTTACCAGGAGGGTGCCTTTTCCTGCCTGTATGACGGCGGAGTAAACGCCGCCGTGGCAGATTCCGCGTATCAGGCGGCCCGTGAGGCCATTAACGGCTCTGACCCCACAGGCGGAGCCATATACTATTACAACCCGGCTAAGACCACAAATAAATGGATATGGTCCCGGCAGGTAGTCGCCGTTATAGGCGCGCATAACTTCGCTATATAATAAAGCGGAGCCCTGACCCCGGGCCCCGCCTTTATCTCAGCCTTTTCCCTTCTCGGTGACAGGCAGCCAGATTTCATAATCCATGCCGTCACCGATACACTCATAATACTCTATATCGATAGGGTGCGCCAGGTCGTACTCCCTGTTCCCCGGCAGCCACTCCTGAAATATCTGGGTATACAGAGAATGCATCCCCTCTGGCATAGGACCGGCGCTGCAGAATTTGGCCCAGGCTGCGGCCGGTATCTCCCGCACC
The DNA here is from genome assembly GCF_002201475.1 of Acutalibacter muris. Taxonomy (NCBI): domain Bacteria; kingdom Bacillati; phylum Bacillota; class Clostridia; order Eubacteriales; family Acutalibacteraceae; genus Acutalibacter; species Acutalibacter muris. The sequence continues at coordinate 3,783,816 of NZ_CP021422.1, forward strand.
TTCATGCCCTCCGGCACGGGCCCGCCCTTATACGCGCCTCCCACCATATATGCAAAGGTATCTCCTCCGCCCTCCACGCACACGCCAAAAGCGCCCACGCCGTTTTCCACGATTGCCCTCTCAAGGTCCGTCTCCGGGGTCTTTCCCTGCCAGAGGGCGCTAAAATATTTTTTCGTCAGCCTGTCCCACATTTTGGGGCAGAGCTCATATCCCCGCTCCATAGGGATGTCCTCCTCAAAGCCGATGACCTTGAAGCTGTCCATCTTCTCAATTTTGTAGTCCACATTATGTCCTCCTTGTATAGTAATAGTTATCTTCAGCGGCAAAAATATCTTTATCCTCCTGCGCTGACGCTTCACCTGGGACGGCGGAAATCCGTGGAACCTCGAGAAGGCCTTAGCGAAGCTCTCCGGTGTCTGATAGCAGTATTTATACGCTATTTCTATGACCTTTTCATCGCCCGCCAGCAGGTCCATGGCGGCCATATAAAGCCTGCGGCAGCGTATATACTCCCCCAGGCCGTAGCCCGTCATGATCTGAAAGCCTTTCTGCAGGTAGAAGGGTGAAATGTTCACCGCCTTTCCGATATCCTCCGGTGTCACGGGCTCCAGCAGATGCTCCTCCATATACTCGATGGCCCCCCGCAGGCTTGTCAGCCAATCCATTTTCCACCTCCTTTTTGCTCTCTTTATGCCCCATTATAGCTCTTTTTCTGTTAAAAATCCGTTCTTTTTCGGCTCAGTTTTGTCCGGGAACCTCCGCATTTTCCCTTTTGCCTTTAAAGGACAGCAGGAATACTCCCGCGCTCAGCACAAACAGCGCTGAGACCGTCAGATAGAAGGTCTTGGCGCCTATCGCGTCAAAAACAGCTCCGCCCGCCAGATTTCCGAGTATGCCCGCCACTGACGACATAGAAGTAAAGAAGGCCTGAGCGCTGGCTTTCAAGTGGCTGGGGGCCAGCTCATATACATAGTTCAGGGACGAGCCGATAAACAGGCCGTTGCCAAGGCCGAAGAACATACAGAACAGCATCATTGTGGGAAGGGAGTTTGCCAGAAGCCCCAGCCCTATGCACTCTATTCCCATAAGCAGAGACGAGCCCAGTATCAGCACCCGCAGCGGAAACCTCCTTCTAAGCCGTATCATGAAAAGCAGGAAGGGTATTTCCATGGTGGCGCGAAGTGCCAGAATTATTCCGTACTGTTTCGAGTCAACGCCGATGCTGGCCATATAGTACGGCAGAAAATTGCCTTCACAGGCCACGGCTATGTAGAAGATGAAGCCGAAGCCCAAAAAGGCCATATATGCCTTGTTTTTAAACAGCTCCCCCAGGTTCATAGAGCGCTTTTCCCCCTTCTTGGCCGGGACTCTTGCGGCAGGCTCCCGGGCAAAAAAGGTCATTATTATGGGTATAAGCATAAAAAGTCCGGTGACCCAGAAGGTGTTCCGCACCCCAAGGCTTGGGAGCCACGCGGCTATTATCAGGCTGCCGATGGTGAAAAGGAACGAGCCGAGACTGCGCAGAACTCCGAAGTTCAGGCGTAGCTCATTGCAGTTACGCACCAAGAGATTCTCGGCATATGGCGACATGGACGAGCGGAAAAAGCATACTGCTGGAATATAGCACATCAGCAGAATCGGCGAGCCGCGGAACTCTACCGGCACCAGCGGTATCAGGGCATACATCAGCGAACCGCCAATCAGCACGGTGATAAGCACCTTGCGAAGGGAGCCCATCCTGTCGCTGGCCATGCCCCAGAAGGATACCGAGGCGATACCCACCACAGAGCTCAGGGCGTTGACCACGCCCATTGAAGAGGCCGAGAAGCCCACCCCCTGGAGGTACACAGCCTGATAGCACCCAAAGGCCCAGGCAAACCAGAAGAAGCCGTTTACACCCACCAGGACTATAGCCTGCCTGTCATTTGTATTCATCCGGGAAAAGAGTTTTTTCATCTATAGCTTGCTCCTTTATTATTGAAAAGACGGTCTGGCTACGGTTGATTATATCCCATTTATTTTTCTTGTCAAGGGTTTCCCGAAAATACATCGCTGTATATTTTTTCGACCGCCTCCTCAAGGCTGATCTCCTCCACAAAAATCGTCTCCTCTATATTTTTGAGATAGTCCTTTTCCTGCCACCATCTGCGCATATCCTCCTCGCCGAATTCATCACGGTTGGGCTTTGTCATATGGCGGCGCAGAGTCTCCTCGAAGGAGATATCATAGTAGTAGGCAAAGATATTCTCCCTGCCATATTCACCTAACGCCGCCTCAAACAGAGGATTATAGTCTGAATATGGCAGTATACCCTCTATAATTGTAAACTCGGAATTTCTGCGGCCATACCTCATAAGCTCTGTCATAAGCGGCAGCGAACGCTCTGCCCCCTCCTTGCCCCACACATGCAGTATCTCCATGCGCACCATATCATGGGATATTCGCATGGTATTCGGCCCCAGCTTCTTTTGCAGCATACCTGCGGCGGCGGTCTTTCCGCTGCCGGAATTTCCTCTTATGATAATCAGCTTTTCCATATTTTTCTTCTCCTTCCCCTTGCTGCGCTCATTATACCAGCTATGCACCCGCAAAGCAAGCTCACATAATCGACGGAGGTCAACAAAAAATGTGGATTATTTTTTCTCTGCATCGTGCCCAAAGCGGGGTTGAAAAATGCTTTGCCTTATGCTATAATTTTCGATTAATAATATCCCTCGTACCTCTTGGGGGGATAATGTTAAAATTATTGAGGAAAGAGAGTGTGACTATGCTGAAAATGGATTACCAACAGAAGTTTTCAAAAGAGGGCCTGACCTTTGACGATGTGCTGCTGATCCCCGCCGAATCCCATGTGCTGCCCAGCGAAGCGGACTTTTCCACCCAGCTCACTAAAAACATCTGGCTCAACGCCCCTATCCTTACTGCCGCCATGGACACGGTGACGGAGTCCGACATGGCCATTGCCATCGCCAGAGAGGGCGGAGTGGGCATTATCCATAAGAACATGACCATCGAGCGTCAGGCCGATCAGGTGGACCGTGTGAAGCGCTCTGAAAACGGCGTTATAGCGAATCCCTTCTTCCTGGCCCCGGACAGCCTGGTAAGCGAGGCGGAGGAGCTGATGGGGCGCTTTAAAATTTCCGGCGTGCCTATCTGCGAGGACGGCGTGCTGGTGGGCATCATCACCAACCGGGATATGCGCTTTATGGAGGGTGACGAATTTAACCAGCCGGTAAAGAACGTCATGACTAAGGATAACCTGGTGACCGCCCCAGTGGGCACTACCTTAAAGGAGGCCCAGGAGATACTACGCCGGCACCGCATAGAGAAGCTCCCTCTTGTAGACGATAAGATGCGTCTGAAGGGACTTATCACCATTAAAGACATTGAAAAGGCCGTGCGTTATCCCAATTCCGCCAGAGACCAGAGCGGCCGTCTGCTTTGTGGCGCGGCAATAGGCGCGACTGCGGATGTGCTTGACAGAGTGGCGGCACTTGTGGAGGCCCAGGTCGACCTGGTGGCCCTCGATTCTGCCCACGGTCATAACGACGGCGTTATAAAGGCTGTGAGCAGAGTCAAGAAAGCATACCCTGACCTGCCGGTTATCGCGGGGAACGTGGCCACTGCCGAGGGCGCTAAAGCTTTGATAGACGCTGGCGCGGACTGCGTGAAGGTGGGCATTGGCCCCGGCTCTATATGCACCACCCGAGTGGTGGCGGGCATCGGCGTTCCGCAGATCACGGCAGTATTCGACGCGGCCTGTGAAGCGGCAAAGCACAACATACCTGTGATAGCGGACGGCGGCATTAAATACAGCGGGGACATTGTCAAGGCGCTGGCGGCAGGAGCTAATGCGGTCATGCTGGGTTCTATGGTAGCAGGCTGCAAGGAGGCCCCAGGCGATTATGAGCTTTATCAGGGCAGGCAGTTCAAGGTATACAGGGGTATGGGGAGTCTTGGCGCTATGGGCAAGGGCAGCAGCGACAGGTACTTCCAGGGTGAGCAGAAAAAATTTGTGCCCGAGGGCGTGGAGGGCCGGGTGCCCTATAAGGGACCACTGGCGGATACCATTTTCCAGCTTTTGGGCGGCTTGCGCTCCGGCATGGGATATACTGGGTGCAGGACGATAGAGGAGCTTCATGAGAAAGCTCAGTTTGTCCGAATTACCGGCGCGGGGCTTAAGGAAAGCCATCCCCATGACATCCAGATAACCAAGGAAGCCCCCAATTACTCCATTAATGTGTGATTTCCCGGAATTTTCCTTAAAAAGGTATTGACATTCTCTTTTCTATCCATTATAATAATTAGCGTCCCATTGACTTGGGACGCATATATGGCGGTATAGCTCAGCTGGCTAGAGCATTCGGTTCATACCCGAAGTGTCGATGGTTCAAGTCCATTTACCGCTACCAAATGGCCCGGTGGTCAAGCGGCTAAGACACCGCCCTTTCACGGCGGTAACACGAGTTCGATTCTCGTCCGGGTCACCAATATGGCGGGTTTCGGAAAGCCGGGGCCCGGACAGGCATGATGAAGGAAGGGCGTCGGGCGGTTGCTACGGCGTTTTTTCTTTTATGTTTTTTACTGTAAACAAGAAAGGTATGGTATTGACTATATGATTAAAAAAGTATTAGCGCTGGCTGGCGCGGCGGTTATTGCTCTTTCACTTTCGGCCTGCGGAGGGCAGATGGAGCAGCTGACCGAGCTGGAGCCGGTTTCCTCAGGGATAGATTGGGCTCCCACCGAGGCGGAAAGCTTTGACGACAGTTTGGACGGGCTCTGCAAGTATATGGAGACCAATAAAGCTGTGGCCGGGGAGAAGGATTATATGTCCTATAAGGAGATCGGCGCTGTGGAGGGCTGCAGGTATCGGTTCAAGTTCGATGGCAGCACTGTGCAGACGGAGTTCTATGAGTTTGACCTGGATAACCTGGACGAGAAGGGCAAGGAGTGCGTGAGCTCGGTGAAGGAGAAGGGGTCCTTTACGGTGCTGGGCAACGAGGCCCCGGCGGTGCTCAACGGGAAATACCTGATGGTGTATACGGACGGCGATAATGACGAGGCCAACGCGGCCCATAGGGATAAGGTCCTGGAGCTGTTCAATGCCTTTACGCCTGGGGACGGGAAATAAATAGACAGGTAAAGGCCGCTCGGAGTTACCGGGCGGCCTTTTTGTTGGTTTATCTGTATCTTTTACTTAGCTGCTTTATGAGCGCCGTTATTCCCAGGCCAAGTACGCCCGACAGGAGGTTTACCCAGGCGTAGAACAGGAAATCGGCCTCCATGTCATAGAAGATAAGGTCCCCGCACAGGGCTAGGACCGGGCCGGTCAAAACCAGCCACCACCGTGCCTTGATATCCAGTCCGGCGAAGATGCCTGTCCCCAGGCAGCATAAGGGGTGGAGGGCCATCAGTATCAAGAGGGTAAGGATAAAGTTTACATCGCCTCTCCCCACAAGCTGAGCCATACCGGGCAGGGCGAACAGCACCCCTGTCTGCACCGCAAGGGCAATAAGCGTGGACCTTTTCACCTCAGCCGATGACCTCCTTGTCCCCCATATACCTTCTCAGGGCTTCGGGTACCTTTACCGTTCCGTCGGCCTGGAGGTTGTTCTCAAGGTATGCTATCAGCATCCGGGGCGGGGCCACCACGGTGTTGTTGAGGGTGTGGGGAAAGTAGTTGCCGTCGGCGCTCTTGACGCGTATGCCAAGCCGCCTTGCCTGGGCGTCGCCCATGTTGGAGCAGCTCCCCACCTCAAAGTATTTCTTCTGTCGGGGAGACCAGGCCTCAACATCGCAGCTCTTTACCTTTAGGTCCGCAAGGTCGCCGGAGCAGCACTCCAAGGTGCGCACAGGAATGTCCAAGGCCCGGAAAAACTCTACGGAATACTGCCACATTTTATTGTACCAGTCCATGCTTTCCTCAGGCTTACAGACAACTATCATCTCCTGCTTCTCGAACTGATGGATGCGGTACACGCCGCGCTCCTCGATGCCATGGGCCCCTACCTCCTTACGGAAGCACGGGGAGTAGCTGGTCATGGTCTGTGGCAGCTGCTCCTCGGTCAGTAGATTTCCGGCATACTTCCCGATCATGGAATGCTCGCTGGTGCCAATAAGGTACAGGTCCTCTCCCTCTATCTTGTACATCATATTTTCCATCTCTGCAAAGCTCATGACGCCGGTGACGACCTCACTGCGTATCATGAAGGGAGGAATACAGTAGGTGAAGCCCTTGTCTATCATGAAATCTCTGGCAAAGGCCATGATAGCCTCATGCAGTCTGGCAATATCGCCCATAAGGTAGTAGAAACCGTTGCCGCTGGTGCGCCGGGCGCTGTCCAGGTCTATGCCTTTCAGGCGCTCCATGATGTCCGTGTGATATGGCACCTCAAAATCCGGCACAAGGGGCTCCCCGAAGCGCTCTATCTCTACATTCTCGCTGTCGTCCCGGCCGATGGGCACAGACTTGTCTATTATATTGGGGAGGACCATCATGCGCTTCTTTATCTCGTCGGTCATCTCCCCCTCCCTGCGCTCCATCTCCGCCAGCTCTTCAGCAATGTCGGCAACCTTTTTCTTCGTTTCCTCGGCTTCGTCTTTTTTGCCCTCTTTCATCAGCCTGCCAATTTCCTTGCTGACGGCATTCCTTTGCTGACGGAGTTCGTCACCCCGAGCCTTACTAGCGCGGAATTTCGCGTCCAGGTCCAGCACCTCGTCCACCAGCGCCAGCTTCTCGTCCTGAAACTTCTTCTTGATATTCTCCTTTACAAGCTCGGGGTTTGTCCTCACCAGTTTGATATCTAACATATTCAGCTCTCCTTATCCTGTAATTTTAAATCCTTCAGTAGATTTTGAAGGTCCTCTTCGCCATAGAATTCTATCTGCAACGTGCCCTTTTTCTTAGTGCCCGCCACCTTTACCCTCCGGCCCAGAAAGTCGCTGACAGCCAGCTGGGTCTCGGCATAAAACTGGCTGGGCCCCATAGATCGCGGGACCTCCTCCTGCGGAGATACTTTTACAACGAGACGGCCTCCCTGGTCGACCCCTTTTGCCATCTTCTCCAGAATTCGGACGGATACGCCTGCTTTTGCCCTCTCAGCGGCAAGCCGCATCTCCTCCTCCGATTTGAAGCTGAGCAGCGTCCTCGCGTGGCCTGCGGAGATCTCCCCCTTCTCCACCATAGCTTGAATATCCTCGGGCAGGTTCAACAGCCGCAGGGCGTTTGCCACCGCAGGGCGCGATTTACCCACCGCCGCTGCCGCCTCCTCCTGGGTCATGCCCTGTACGTCTATCAGCTGCTGGTAGCCCTTCGCTTCCTCCAGTGGGTTTAAATCCTCCCTCTGTAGATTCTCAATGAGGGCAAAAAGCATCTCCTCCCCATCGGTCATCTCCCTTACCACCGCAGGGACCTCCTGTAGTCCCGCCATTCTTGAGGCCCGCCAGCGCCTTTCTCCTGCGACTATCCTATATCCCCCGCTTACCATCGGCCGCAGCAAAAGTGGCTGAAGCACTCCGTGCTGTGCAATCGACTCCGCCAGCTCAGCGAGGGCGGCGCTATTGAATTCCTTTCTCGGCTGGTCGCGGTTGGGCTCTATGTCATCTATGCGCACCGTTACAGTGCCCTCTCCCTCAAGGCTGGAATTTTCCGCGAATATAGCGTCCAGTCCGCGGCCCAGCCCACGCTTTTTTGCGCTCATAGCTTATCCTTTCTTTTTAAGTATTTCTCTTGCCAGCTCTCTGTACGCCCTTGCCCCTTTGGAATAATGATCGTAGTATTCCACCGGCTGGCCAAAACCCGGGGCCTCTGACAGCCTTACAGCCCTGGGGATAACTGTACTGTACACCTTTCTTGGGAAAAACTTTTTAACTTCCGTCACCACCTGCTGTGTTAAGTTCAGCCGTCCGTCATACATAGTAAGCAGAACGCCCTCCAACTCCAGCATACTGTTATATTGGCGCTTTACCCTACGTACAGTATTTATAAGCTGGCTAAGTCCCTCAAGAGCATAAAACTCGCACTGGATCGGTATCAGTATGGAGTCCGACGCGTTAAGTGAATTCGTGGTTATCAGTCCTAAAGACGGAGGGCAGTCGATTATAATGTAGTCGTAATTGTCCTTGACCTCCTGCAACGGAATTTTCAGCCTGTCCTCGCGTCTTTCCATACTCGCCATCTCTATCTCTCCGCCAGCCATATCTATGCTGGCCGCCAGCAGGTCCAGGTTTTTGTATTGGGTATGGCAGATAGCTTTACTGGCCGCCTCGCCGCCTATCATCACCTCGTATACTGTTACCGGGCATTGGCGTTTGTCAACTCCCAGGCCGCTGGTGGCGTTCCCCTGTGGGTCGGCGTCTACCAGCAGCACCTTTTCGTCCATACTTCCAAAAACCGCGGCTAGGTTCACAGCTGTGGTAGTCTTCCCAACCCCGCCCTTTTGGTTTGCGACTGCGATTGTCTTTGCCATTTTCTTGCTCTGTTCCTCCTATCAAATTAACAAAGTACATTATACCACAGCCGGCGTCATTTTACCAGTGTAAAATACCTTTCCCAAGGAAAACCGCATTTTTTCTAAAATTTTTCTTGCTTTCGGCATGATTATCCTACATTGCAGTGTTTCACATGAAACAAAAAGCTGACGGCCGGAGCTTTTACGCTCCGACCGCCTTCTGTGGGAAATGAATAAGGGAATGGGTTAAACTTGTACTCTGTGTTGTTTTGGAATGCGCACGACGCACTCTATATATTCTTCAGTTTCCTTTTTTTCTGTCTGTGCCTGTATGCCAGCGGTTTTCATAGCGTCCACCGCATGGTCAATAGTATTTATAAATAGCCGAATATCCTTTGCCACAAAAGTCCTCCGACCCTTTCGTACAGGCTCCTTTGGCTTGAGAGAGCCTGCTATCAGCTCCTCAGTATTTGCCACGTTCAGGCCTCTTGCTATTACGGTCTGCAGGATCTTCTGCCGAAGTTCAATATCGTCCACACGCAGCAATGCCCTTGCATGTCTCTCTGAAAGCTTATGCTTAATTATTTCAGATTGCTCCTCCGAGCTAAGCTTCAGCAGCCGGACCTTGTTTGCCAGGTATGATTGACTCATGCCCAGCCGCCTGGCGGCCTCCTCCTGGGTTATCTGCCACTCCCGCAAAAGATTGACTATTGCGTTTGCCTGCTCAAACATATGCAGGTCGCGGCGCTGTACATTTTCCAGTAAGGCCAGCACCGCGCTGTCCTCCGGCTCACAATCGGATATAATTGCCGGTATGTCCTTGAGCCCCGCCAGTTTACACGCCCGCAGCCTTCGCTCCCCGGCAACCAGGTAATATATTCCGTTTTCCCTGCGCACAGTTACCGGCTGAAGCAATCCGTTCTCAGTAATGCTTTGGGCTAGGCTTCTAAGTTCCTCCTCTTGGAATATCTTTCTTGGCTGTGAAGGATTGGGCATGATTTTCATAACCGGTAACCTTACCAACTTCAGCTTGTCCTTCATAAACATCCTGCCACGCCCCCTTAACAGCTACTATTGTACTACACCGTATATGCATAGTTTGTTGTATCCTGTCGGTGGAAAAAATATATTATTGTAGATTGATGCAAACGTATGCGGCCTTCTGATTGGCGCAGCAGAAAATCAGAATACTGTTCAGCGGTAATGCATTTGGATACAAGGAAAGAGTGGGGGGAGCATTATCGGAGTATTGTGCAATGACGGCTGAGAATAATTGCACAATGCTGCTAAAAAGTCTCCTCCCACTGTAAGCTTATATATGAGTTGCCCCGCCATATGATAACAGCCTTTACCACCTGTGCATACTGAGGCTCTGTCGAGCTCGAAAGGCTGTCGTTCTTCACCAAGAGCCATCTAAAAATATTTTTTGAAGCCCTTTACCTCCATAAACCCAATCTTCTTATAGAACCTATGGGCACCCGTCCGCTCCAGGCCGGAGACCAGCATCTCATAATGGCAGTTCCTCCTTCTCCCCCATTGCTCAATTTCATCGAACATCCTTCTGCCTATACCATAGCCCTGATACTTGTCCAATACAGCTACGTTCTCCACCAGGAGGATAGGACGGCAATCGCCGCAGATATCCTCAAAGGCTACTCCCAAAAGACTGCCGGCTATCTCTCCATTATCTTCATTGACCGCAACTAAGAGGTATTTGTTTTCATCTCTTAATATATTTTCTATAAGCAGGGCCATTTTCTCTCTGTCGCCAGGGCCGTCACTGATAACCTGCATTACCTTATCTAACCCGGCTATATCTCCAACCTTGGCTTTCCTCATAACAATATTCATTCCGAGTCTCTCCTTCATTAAGTCAAATCACAAGGGATGCTTTTTTATGGTCCCACCGTGGCGCGGATAACCCTTTGGCGTAAAACTCAGCTTGCGGACGACTACCAGATTTCTTTCTCCCGCAGCAGGCAGTTGGATTTGCTTGAGTTCAACTTTATCTCCGCCCAAAATTTTTAACGCCTTCTCTGCTTCAGCGAGCTCATCGTTTACGTTTGGTCCTTTCATCGCTACAAATATACCCTTCATCTTCACCAAAGGCAAACAGTATTCGCAGAGCACTCTTAACTGTGCCACCGCTCTGGCGGTAACAATATCGTAGCTCTCCCTCATACTCCTATCCAGTCCAGCCTCCTCAGCGCGCTTATGAACACGCTTGCCTTCAATACCAAGCCTGCCGCATAGCTCGCCTAAAAAATTCAGACGCTTGTTTGAACCGTCCAAAAGTGTAACCTGAAGGTCAGGTCTTACAATTTTAAGCGGGACTCCGGGGAATCCCGCTCCTGTCCCTATATCCAGCAGCTTTCCCCCTTCTTTGGGCTTGCACGCCAGCAGCAGTGCCAGACTGTCAAGAAAATGCTTCTCCACCACTTCGTCAGGCTCTGTTATGGCCGTAAGGTTAAGCTTTTCGTTCCACTCCAGCAGTGTCTCCATATAGACCTGGAACTTTTCCGACTGCTCTGCCGTAACCTTTATCCCCAAAGTTTTTGCCTGGCTTATAAGCTTCTGTCGAATATCCTCCATTAAGTTAAGTCCCCCTCTCTTCTTTTGAGGCCAGCCATATCATCAACACTGATATATCAGCAGGACTGACACCGGAAACCCTCCCGGCCTGTCCAAGATTTTCCGGCCGCACCAGTTCAAGCTTTTCGGCTGCCTCCAATCTGAGCCCTCTAATTTCTCTATAGTCGATATTCTTCGGCAATACTTTTCTCTCTACTCTGCGCATCTCCTCTATGTCAGCCAGCTGCCGCTTAATATACCCCTCATACTTAAGCTGTATCTCAACGCTTTCCTGTACAGCCTGGCTCAATTCAGGACGATGGGAATCGACCTCTGTCAAATCGGCATAAGAGATTTGTGGACGTTTAAGTAACTCACTAAGCTTTATACCTGTGCTGACCGGGGTTGTTCCACGTGAAACAAGCACATTATTCAACGCTTCGGTTGGGGGTAAGGTGGTCCCAGACACTCTCCTCAGCTCTGCTGCCTTTTCAGATTGCTTTTTCCGGAACTTCTCCCATCTGCCGTCCGATATCAACCCAATTTCCCGGCCTATAGGCGTAAGCCGCTCGTCAGCATTATCCTGTCTGAGTATCAGCCGGTACTCAGAACGCGAAGTCATCATGCGGTATGGATCAGTAACTCCCTTTGTAACCAGATCATCAATCAGTGTGCCAATATATGACCCTGCCCTGTCCAGTATCAGCCGCTTTTTTCCCTGCACTCTCCGCGCGGCGTTAATTCCGGCGACCAGCCCCTGTGCGGCAGCCTCCTCATACCCGGAGCTTCCATTAAATTGGCCAGCTCCATAAAGTCCGGGAAAATCACGAAATTCCAAAGCGGCGTCCAGCTGCAACGGGTCACAACAATCATACTCAATAGCATAAGCACTGCGCATAAGCTGCACATGCTCCAATCCCGGTATTGTCCGATAGAATTTCACCTGTACCTCCTCCGGCAGCGATGAGCTCATGCCCTGGAGGTACATCTCTTCAGTCTCTAAGCCGCAGGGCTCAATAAACAGCTGATGCCTGTCCTTATCCGGGAAACGGATCACCTTATCCTCAATGCTGGGGCAATACCTCGGACCCACACCCTCAATAAGCCCGGAATAGAGCGGAGACCGGCTTATATTATCCCGGATAACCCGGTGAGTTTCAGCATTTGTCCAGCTGATATAACATACCTCTTTATTTGTCAGTTCCTCCTCAGTGTCATAAGAAAAAGGTATTACCGGCTCGTCGCCCTGCTGCACCTCAAGATTTGCATAATCGATAGAAGCCCTGAGCACCCTGGCAGGAGTCCCAGTCTTAAACCGTCTCAGGGATATTCCCAATTCCCGCAGCCTGTCCGGCAAAAAAGCCGAAGGAAACATACCATCAGGCCCGCTTTCGAAAGATACCTCGCCAACAAAAATCTTACCTCCCAGGAATGTCCCTGTACATAAGATTACCGCAGCAGCTCTGTAGACAGCCCCCAGACGAGTGGTTACCTCCCAGCGGCCATCTATAGGCTTCAAATCTATAATCTCCGCCTGCCGCAATTCAAGGTTGTCACAAAGCTCCAGCTTATGCTTCATCACCCGTGCATACAAGCTGCGGTCTATCTGGGCTCTCAAGGAATGCACAGCCGGTCCCTTGCCGAGATTAAGCATCCTGCTCTGTATCGTACACTCATCCGCAGTTTTACCCATCTCGCCCCCCAGAGCATCTATCTCCCTGACCAGATGCCCCTTTGCAGTACCTCCTATGCTTGGATTACATGGACAGTTTCCCACCGCGTCTAGGTTAATAGTAAACACCACTGTTCGGCACCCCAGTCTAGCGGCCGCCAATCCAGCCTCAATACCTGCATGACCAGCGCCTATGACGGCAACATCAATTTCCTGTGCAAAATAAGTCATATCCCTCTCCTCTATTTTCCAACGCAGAACCTTTCAAATACCTGGTCAATTATTTCATCAGAAACCCTCCGTCCTGTCAGCTGAAACAGGGCGTTCAGGGCGTCTTCAATACAAACCGTTACCGCGTCAAGAGTCAGCCCTTGCTTTATAGCCTCCCTTCCCTGTTCAACTGCCGATTTGGCCGCCAGCGCCGCTGCCCGCTGCCTTTCTGTAAAAAGCTCCGCCTGACCGGCATCAAAATTTTCCGCACCGATAAACTTGTTGAAAGCTAACTCAAGACTATCAAAGCCTATATTACGCGAAGCAGAAATTGTAACATAATACCTGAAATTACTCACAATAAAATCTAAATCGATCCGCTGCTCCAGATCGCACTTATTTACTATCGCGATAACGGGCAGTTCCCTAATCGACTCTATCAGCTTAAAATCCTCCTCCATAAGTTCATTAGACCAGTCAAACACTGCCAGTACCAATTCCGCATTTTTCAAACATCTCCGCGCGGATTCAACCCCAATACACTCAACCGGGTCTTCTGTATGCCTGAGACCAGCGGTATCAGCCAGCATAAGCGGTACCCCAGCTAATGAGACCAACTCCTCCACCACATCTCTGGTGGTACCAGGATACGGCGTTACAATAGAGCGTTCCCTCCCGGCCAATAAATTCATCAATGTAGATTTTCCCACATTCGGCCGCCCTGTTATAACAGTGCGAAGCCCCTCTCTAAATATCTTTCCCTGGTCAAATCCCTTCAAAAGCTGTGATAATTCCTCCTTGCATATCCCAAGCGATATGGCTACCTCTCCAATATCAATAAGGTCAACCTCCTCAGGAAAATCCGACCATGCAGCCAGGTGCGCCGCAAGCCCCTCCAGACGTTCGCTAATATTGACGATACGTTTGCTCAGCATACCCGACCCAGCTGCCTGAGCAGCAAGCATTGAATTTCTCCCCTGCGCGCTGATTATCTCCATTACAGACTCAGCCTGCGCCAGGTCCAGCTTCCCGTTAAAAAACGCCCGCTTCGTAAACTCTCCGGGACCGGCAGGTGCAGCGCCGCATTTTAATACCTCCGCCAATACCTGACGGGTCACATACAACCCCCCATGGCAGGAAAGTTCAACCACATCCTCGCCGGTATAACTTTTCGGCCCACGGAATACCAATGCCACACAGTCATCCAATTTTGTCCCGCTCCAAACCTCCCCAAGAGCAGCAGTATACCCGGACATTTCCGATAATTTTCTTCCAAGCTTTGGCCTAAACACCCTCTCACATATTGAAAAGGCCTCCGGCCCGGAAACACGTATGACCCCAATGCCTCCCGGAGCTTGTCCCGTAGAAATCGCCGCGATCGTCTTATTCAAAGAAAATACCTCCCAAATTCAAAAAGCGGGACAGCCTCCGCCATCCCGCTCTCTACTACTTTTTTGCCTCTATCTTCCCATAAATTGGAGCGCCAGGATCATCTGATTTTGGTCCGTCAGCCCTTGGGGCACCATGGTGCTGCTGATTCTTTTGGGACCTGCCGCCATTTCTACGGTCATAACCGCCCTTATTGCCGCTATAACCTCCACGGCCCCTGCGATTATTGTTGCGGGACTGGTACCGCTCGCCGCCCTCCGGGCCAATAACCACATGTCTTGCCTGGTCCACTCCCTCGCTCCAGGATTTTGCGCCCTCAACCTCCTGGACAGCCGTATGGATAATTCTGCGTTCGTATGGGTTCATAGGCTCCAGGGAGGAGTTGCGTCCAGTCTTAACAGCCCTGTACGCCATCTTTCTTCCCAAGGCCTCAAGAGTTTCCTTGCGCTTCTCACGGTAATTTCCTACGTCCAAGGTCAAACGGAAATACGCGCCGTCAGTATGATTTGCTACAAGTGAAGCCAGATATTGCAGCGCGTCAAGGGTCTCGCCGCGATGACCTATCACAAACCCTACGTCCTCGCCACTAAGCACTAGAGCAGCGCCGGATTCGTTAGGCTGGATATCGACCTTGGCTCCCGGCAGACCCATATAGCTGAGTATAGTCTTAACATACTCAGCAGCCTTCTTTACCGGCTCAACATCAGAGCCCACAGGCACCTGCGGCTTTTCAACAGGCTTTACCGGCTCCGAATTCGTCTTTTCTACGGGCGTCACAATAGGCCCTTCTTCAATTCTATTGGGTTTTACCTCCTCTGGTACTTCAATATACGCGCGCACCTTCGCCGGACGTCCTCCAAAAAGACCAAGAGTCTTCTTCTGTGGCAGCTCCAGCACATCACAGCTGGCGTCAATAGTCTCAACGCCAAGCTGCTTACAAGCACTGGCAAAGGCAGCTTCCACATTTTCACCGGTTGCGATAGCTTCTTTTATCATTATATAACCTCCACTTTTACAGAATTATCACTTTTTACTGCCCATATAGCTGGCAGTATCCCCCGAAACAGAGCCGGATTTTTTCTTTTTTGTCTTCTGTTTCGCTGTTTCCTTAACCTGCTTCTGCTGCGGAACAGCCGCAAGCTTATCCGCTATCTTTTTCTGCTGCGCGGCGGTCAAGGGGCGCACATTTCCCTCTGCCAACTCTAGCGCCAAAGCCCTGCTGGCCTCCTTCCTCACCGCAAGCTGCTCTGCGCTGAAATACTTGTTCATAACCACGGTCTGTAAGAAGCTGGTCAAAATCGAGACAATATTATACATACCGACAGCCGCAGGCATGATGAACGCCCAGTACACGCTGATGAGAGGGAATACGTACATCATCACTTTTGTACAGCCAGTCTGTGTACTGCTTCCCATAGCTTTTGTAGTATAAAATTGAGTCCCAAAGCTAAAAACCAGAGACAATATTGGAATTATCCATAGGAAGGTAAGGAACCCCGAGCCCTGCGGCGACGCCAGAAGATCAAGCCCTAAAAACCGGAAACCCTTTGAGAAAAATTCTATCTTATCAATATCGGCGGCCGAAAACATAGTAAGATTTGGCTTTAACACGTCAAAATGCTTTATGATCTGTAATTCCTGATAAAGCCCCAGCCCGCTTGCCGAAGCCACGCCCGGAATCCTTGAAATGTAATCTGTAGCTTTAGCCACAGTTTCACCGGCAATGTGCAGCGTATTTGACAGGGGCATTATAACGCTGTAGAAAATGCCCAGCATTATCGGGAAAGGCAACAGCGTTGTCAGGCAGCCGCTGCCCGGATTCACACCCTCTTTTTCATAGAGCTTCATAAGCTCGTCGTTATACTTCTGCTGGTTATTAGCGTAACGCTTTTGCAGCTCCTTCTGCTTGTCCGCCAGCTTTGTCTGAGCAGACATACTCTTCTGCTGTTTTACAGAGAGGGGGAACATTACCACCTTCAGTATAACCGTAAACAAAATGATAGCCACACCGTAGTTTCTGAACACGGTGTAAAGAGCCCAGAGCAGATAGCCGAGTAAGCTGCCGAAAAAGTTAAAAATAGCCATGATAAGGTCCCTATCTCCCCTTCTAGCGATGTATGAACTCCACGCCTCTCAAATTTTATAAATCCTTCTTGAATTTAACCATTACTTTAAAAGAGTATTCCTCTTTTCGGGTACCGGGTCATACCCACCTCTGCTCCACGGGTTACAGCGAAGAAACCTCCATAGAGTCAGCGCACCGCCCTTTAATGCCCCGAACCGCTCAATAGCCTCCAGCCCATACTGTGAGCATGTAGGCGTATACTTACAGGACGGCGGCGTCAAGGGTGAGATAAACTTTCGATAAAACTCAATAAGCTTAATCAAGATGTATTTCATATATTCCGTTTCCCAGCCAATATCCCCGCCGACTTTAGCTGCTGTATCATATGCTGGCGCACCTCTGTGCTTTTCACAAAAGGAGTGCGTCCCCTTGCCACAAAAACCACATCATAACCTGGTTTTACCTGAGCGGAAAGCTCTCTGAAGGCTTCTCTGATGACCCGCCTTGCCCGGTTGCGCTCTACGGCGTTTCCTATTTTTTTGCTGGTAGTAATACCTACCCGCACAGAATGACATCTGTTTTTAATCACATAAGCCACAACAACCGGCGAAACATAATTTTTCCCCTTGGCATAGGCACGCCGAAACTCATGGTTTTTGCACAACGAAACAAGCTGTCCCAAAGCAGCGCCACCTCCCCTCCAAAGCAGGGTACAACAAATAAAGGTCACGCTAGGTGACCTTTAAGCGCCGGATCGATAGAAACGCTCCATTTGCCCGGCCACATGCAAGTACCTTGCGCCCGTTCCTATGCAAACAGAAAGCGCAGTCGATCAATAGGTAAGACGCGCCCTGCCCTTTGCCCGGCGGCGGGCAAGAACCTTGCGGCCGTTCCGGTCGGACATCCGCTTGCGGAAGCCGTGCTCCTTTTTTCTGTGGAGCTTCTTGGGCTGATAAGTTCTCAGCATAAAAAGTCCCTCCTTTCGGGCTTAACCCTTGCATTTTCAAATTATAACCCAAATGCCCCCCATATGTCAACATAAAATTTTCAAGGATCTCATAGAGAAAGAAAAAATCCAAAATATAGGATATTTTGGGGATCATATCCCCAATTTCTCCAGCGATTCCTTGAGCCCCCGCCAAATCTCCATAAGCCGCTTGTATTCCTCCCTCCCGGATTCCGTTATCCTATAATACTTTCTCGCCGGCCCTCCCGAGGTCTCACCTACGTAACTCTCCGTATATTTTTCCCTGCATAGTTCCCTGAGCAGGGCATATATGGCACTCTCCTGGGTGTCGGCGAATATGCCGTGCAGAAGCGAGAGCATCTCATAGCCGTAGCGGTCTCTGACCGTCAGCAGGTGGAGCATACATAGACGTATTATATCTTTTTTCAGCATGGCGACACCTCACAGCAGACCGACGGCGGCGAGGACCAATCCATATCCCAAATCCCAATATCCCAAATCCCAAGTAAAAAGAGTAGTAATACTCTGTGCGAACTCATCTGTTGGGATAATACCACCCCCTTCAGAATGCGCCCAAATCGACGGCGACATATTCCAGAAAATACTATTTGCCTCAAGGCAGATCACTATTCCAGTGACACACAGAATATAAACTGCCCTCCATCTTGAATCAAACATCTTTGCCATTGCAACGCTTAACACAGCTCCAAAAAATAACAGAACTGCCGAAATATCATAGATAATAATAACTATAGACATATGCAGCATCAGGCCAGAATCCACATGGAAACAATATATGACAAATCCATACAAACACAATATAGCTAAAACTATGGCACAAATTCCAAAAATCAAAGATCGTTTAAGTGGCTGTTCCCATTTCTTTCCAAAACCAAAATATATAAAGGAAATGATTGCACTAATAAAAATTAAATGCTCCGCCTTAAAATAGTTAGGAAAATTTCTCCCAAAAATCATTCTTTCTATTGGGCTGAATAAAGCATCAAGCAGTTCAATAGGATGCATAAATAAAGCAACTATTCCCGCCACTGAAAGTATTGTAACAGACACCCAAGTTAATATCTTACTATTTGAGCCGCCTAGAATAGCCTCCAGCCCAAACATATATACAATACCACAAAGTATTATATCTCCGGCAGGTTCAAGAAAATAAATGTAAGGACCTCCGATTTTTTCCCAAATGATAGTTAGCAGAGGAGTAAGAGCGCAAAAAACCATAATAGTTAGAAACATATGCCAACGCCTGACTTTTTTACTATCAGCAAGTTCCATCACCGGCCCCCATGGCCTCCCGAATCTCTCCCTGGCCTCCTCCTGCCCTCCGACTTCGCTCAAAATATCCCTATAGTCGTCAATGACACTCTTAGCCTCCTCACGGGGCAAAAACCACCTGGCCGCAAGTGATAGCTTCTCAAAATATTCAAAACGCTTCATATTGTATTCCTCCTGATATTGTAATATTTAGCAACTACTGTTAAAAATATTACTGTCAAA
Source organism: Acutalibacter muris (assembly GCF_002201475.1). Taxonomy (NCBI): domain Bacteria; kingdom Bacillati; phylum Bacillota; class Clostridia; order Eubacteriales; family Acutalibacteraceae; genus Acutalibacter; species Acutalibacter muris. The sequence goes on from NZ_CP021422.1 coordinate 3,802,655, forward strand.
AATACAATAGTCCTTTTCGGTGGAAAAGTCAAGGGGAATGTTGAAAAATATTTGAAAAATGGCTCCGGGTATGCTATACTAGTCAGGTAAAATATTTTTATACTTGGGGACAGGCAGAGGCGATTCCTGCCTGAACATGAAAACTGGAGGGTATATTAC